>JANLRD010000092.1:0-75010 GCA_031368215.1 Acidimicrobiia bacterium
GACGCCACGCTCGCTGGCGGCCAACAGGTAAACCCAGCTTCGACGACCACCACGGTGGGATCGTCGAAGAACCCGGCCGAGGTCGGTGTAGCTGTGACCTTCACCGTGAACGTGACGACGAACTCCCCTGGCGCCGGCACCCCGACCGGCGCCGTCCGCATCCGCGACAACGGAGCCGACCTAGGCGCACCGTCACTCGACCCGACCGGGCAGGCGCAGATCACCACCTCCAGCTTGAGCGTCGGCCCCCACACCATCACCACGGTCTATGAACCAGCCAACGCCAACTACCTAACAAGCTCGTCGTCGTTGACTCAGACCATCGAACGCGCCCGCACGACACTCACCTACAACGGCGCCACCACCGGCGACTACCACGACCCCGTCACGGCTTCGGCAACACTCACCCGTACCGACGACGGAACCCCCGTCGCGACGCCCGAACCCGTGAAGCTCACCGTTGGCACACAAACCTGCAACACGACCACGAACACCGCAGGTCTGGCGCAGTGCACGATCCGGGTCGAAGACCCCGCCGGCGCCACCACCGCGACCGCTTCATTCGCCGGCGACACCAACTACCAACCCAGCAACACCACCACACCGTTCACCGTCACGCGGGAGCAGACCGCCCTCGCCTACAACGGTGACACGGTCATCCTCAACGGCGACACCCTTCATGCCTCCGCAGTGCTCACCGAAAACGATTCGACCCCTTACCCGGTCCTTGCCGGTCGTGTCGTCGTGTTCACGTTGGGTACCGGCACTTCAGCCCAGACATGCACCGCGCTCACCGATGCCAGTGGACTCGCCACCTGCAACATCAGCCCAGTCGCCCAGCCCCTCGGGCCCACCGTCATAACCGCCAACTTCGCGCAAGACGCTTACTACCTCGCCTCGTCAACAACACAAGCCGCAATCATCTATGCCTTCCCCACAAAAGGCGCCTTCGCTATCAGCACGAGCCGATCAGCAATCGGGTCACAAGTGACCTTCTTCGGAGCCCAATGGACGTCCGCCAACCCGCTAAGCAGCGGCGCACCGCCTGCGTTCAAGGGCTTCATCACCGCCCCCGGGACGCCACCCGCCTGCGGCGGCTCGTTCTCGGCCAGCCCCGGCAACAGCGGCGCACCCCCGGCGAACGTACCTAGCTACATGGGCACGATCGCCACGAGCAGCATCACCAAGAGCGGCTCAAGCATCACCGGCGACCGCACACAAATCGTCGTCGTGCGAACCGACGGATACGGATCTCTCGGTCAAGGAGGTTCCGGAACAGTCGTCGCAATCGTCTGCTGACCATAGCCACGACCGAAAAAGTCCCTCAGCCGCGGCATAGCACTCCCGGGAAGAAGCCCCACCGCGGCAAACGTGATCGGGTGACCTCTATTTCACCGGCCAGGCCGGGTACCCGTTCCCCGTGACCGGACCTCAATTCCTGGCAAGGAATGACTCGAGTGACCGGAGAGTCCCGGTGCGAACATGGGCGGGTGTTCAGTCACGAAGAAGCGGCGAGGACGCTGAACATGCGCGTCGAGTCAGTTCGTCGCCTGCTCACCTCGGGCGAGATCACGGCGTGCGCAAGCGACCACGACTTCGTCGACAGCCTCAGTGTCGAGGTTTTCCACTGCGCCGAACGCGAACGCATTGGCAAGGTCCTGCAGGAGATGGTGAGAGAAGCTGAGGACATGGCCTCTACGACATCGAACCGCTTCCCTTCCGGCGCTGACCCCAAAGGCTTCGCCACTGCCGCACTATCAGCCAGACGCCCGGGACTCCCGCAGGTGCGCGAGAAACGCGTCGAGTTCCTCGTCCGACTCGAAGATGTCGGCCGCCCACTCCTCGGTCGACTCCATCGGCTTCACGCCCTGGGCCGCGGCAAGGTCCTCGATCGTCACTACACGAGTTGAACGCAGCGGGGCGGGAGCAGGATCGGAGGCCATGTCGTCGACAACGATCGTACCGTCGGCAAGGATGACCGGGCGAGTCGCCCGGATGAGCACAACGAGCCCCGGCCATTGACCCGAACTTGCTAACGGATTGCTAACGGAACTGCGCAAAACAGGCCGAAACAGGCCGTCACCAGCCAACACTCCCGCGAGCGGAACCCCAGCTCAGACACCATTTCCCGTCACCCGACAACACCAGAAAAACGGCAAATGAGGCTTTAGGTCCTGGTGTCGAAAGACGTGCAGGTTCGATTCCTGTCACCCGCACAAGCTCGTGACCAGGTCTCTTCGGAGATTCTCCGCGCCGGTGAGCGGAAGCAGCCGGATGCACAGAACCCTCGAACGATTCTGGTCCGGATCGTTTGTGCGGGAGCCTGTCTGTCAGGGGCTCAACCATCGCCCGTTGCATCCCTCGTTCCCTCGCGTCGGTGATCAACCTCTGGCGATCGGAGCGGTGCCGCCGGGAGTGCGATCAGTCAAGGGCCCAAACGACCTGGCGCAGGAGCGTCCAAAATGGTCACGCATGAACCCGGAAGGAGGGCGACTGGCCGGCGCGATCTGTCATCCGACGCCGCAAGCCGATGCCCAGGCGCTGACGTACTCGATGAACCACGGTCATTTATCTAGTAGCAGTTAGACATTTCGTGTTTACAACCTGGGTATTTCATGGTTAGAGTCAGGGCATGGACGTCGCCCGTCGCAGTCTTGAGGTCGTCGAGGACTACCTGCGCGAGTTCCGGGCAGTCGTCATCAGCGGACCGCGCCAAAGTGGCAAGACCACCCTGGTCGGACAGCTCGCCCGCGGTCGCACTCGGCGCAACCTGAGTCCCGCCCTGACGATTCGGACCTTCGATGACCGCGCCGAGCTCACGGCGGCGGAGCTCGACCCGACCACCTATGTCGAGCAGCTCCCGGCGCCGAGCGCGGTCGACGAGTTCCAGCGCGGTGGCGATGGATTCCTGTTGGCGGCAAAGATGCGTCTCGACCGAGACCGAACGCGTGGACAACTGGTTCTCGCCGGGTCGACCAGCTTTCTCACGTCGAAGAAGGTCGCCGACTCGCTCGCCGGGCGCGTCGGTGTTGTCGAACTGTGGCCCCTGTCAGTCGGCGAAGCAGCCGAGCTTCACGCCGGCGACCAGTTCATCGATCGGGTGTTCACGTCGTCCAAGCCGTTTCTTCATCGCAAGCTCCCAAGAACTTCGCGGGCCGACATCGCCGAGCTCATCGTGACCGGAGGATTTCCCGAGCCGCGCACGATGACGGCACGCGCCCGCACGAACTGGTTCCGCTCCTATCTCGCCACGATCGCCACGAAAGACGTCATCGACGACGTTGGTGAAGTGCGCAAACTGTCTGAGTTCCGTCGGGTACTCGACCTCGTCATTGCCCGGTCGGCTCACGAGGCCAACGCCTCGGCTATTGCCGCCGACGCTGGCCTCCACCCCACCACTGTCGCTCAGCACGTCGAGTTGCTGCGCAACCTCATGGTCGTCCACGAGCTCCCGGCGTGGGCGTCGAGCGCCACGACGAAAGCGAAACGCCACCCGAAGCGATACGCCGTCGATACCGGTCTCGCCTCGGCAGTACTTGGAGCCGACGTTGCGTCGCTCACTGACATTCGATCTCCGTTGTTCGGGCAACTCTTCGAGACTTTCGTGGTGAATGAACTTGCCAAGCAACGGACATGGTCCGAGACCGACGTGCGACTGCACCATTTTCGTGATCGGGCAGGATCGGAGATCGACGCGCTTATCGTCGCGCCGGGTCAACGCATCGTGGGTATCGAGGCCAAAGGATCGGCCACAATCACTCCAGCCGACGCACGCCACCTCGCAGCTTTTCGCGACCGCCTTGGCGAATCGTTCGTTCATGGCTTCGTGCTCTACCTCGGCGAGCAAACCCTCAGCCTCGGCGACCGACTCACCGCACTTCCTGTCGCTGCACTATGGGCGCCATGATGACACCGGCATCTCACAACAACGGCATCAACCGGTCCGCGAACCCGTCTCAACGGGGACGGGGAGCGCCCGTTCTTACCGATCGGCGTGGGCGACACGGCGGACCAACAGGTTGAAGCTGGGTCGGCGTCAGTGATTGACGAGGCGCTCAAAGCGTTGGCGAGCGCCTTGACGGGTCATGCCCAGCTGCACACCGATCGTTCCCCACGATAAGCCGGCTCGGTGTGCAGCCAGAGCTGCCGCCTCGATTTGGGCGTCTGCCTCACGGCGCGCCGCCGCAGCAGCGCGCAACTCTCGAAGGGTCGTTGAGTCGGCGACCGTGTGGTCATCGTCGGCGTGGTCATCGAATGCCGCGACGATCGCGTCGGCCTCGGCGCTGGTCAGGTCTCTTTGGTTCTGCCTACTGGTCTTGATGGGTCGCCTCGGTTCGGTCGGATCACCGTTAGGTATTTGGGTCTGGCGGGCATTGCGTGAATGACGTAGTCGTTGTCGTCGTCGGAAAAGATGCCGACTTCGAGGAGTTATGCGGACTGGTCGGGGCCGATCACGCATGGCGAAGTTCGGCTAGTCGGGGACCACCATGGAAGCGATGACGTTTTCGTAGGCGTGGCGGATGTCGTCGTCGGAGATTCCGTGCTTGCGGGCACTCACGAGAATCTCCACCGCGACAACCATAGTTGTCACCGTGGGCGGCGGCAAGCACCCTCAACCAACCCTGCCGGACGGACCAAGATCTCGCCCCGGCTCCCCGGAGAACGGCAACGCCCACCGAGTATCAATCACGCAGTGAGCGGCGGACGGTGTCACTCGACGAAACGTCCGTCGCTGTCGAATTCGCTCTGCTGATTCTCAATCGGACGCTCGTGGCCGAGGTCGGGATCGAAGTTCTCGAACTTGTCGGCGAGCTCGTCCTGATGGTCAAGGATCTCTTGGATCGTCCGTGGCATGTCAGGCCGACTCTCGTTCGAGTAGCTGAAGCGGGAAGAGGACGCCGTCGATGCGGACGCCGACTTCAAGCTCGCCGCCCAACGCTTCGACGGCGTTGCGAAGTCGGCTGAGTGACATGTCGACTGCACGTTCGAGCTTCTACACCGCGGGCTGGTTCACGTCGAGTGCCGCGGCGAGGTCCTCCTGGGTGATCGAGAGGTGGCGGCGCAACTCCGCAAGCGAGTAGCTACGGATCTACAACTCAGCGCGAGCCTCGGCGCGAGCCGCTTCCCTTCCGGCGCTGACCCCACATCGCCACTGCCGCACCATCAGCCAGACGCCCGGGACTCCCGCAGGTGTGCGAGAAACGCCTCGAGCTCCTCGTCCGACTCGAGGACGTCGGCGGCAAGCCAGGCCATGGACGATCATGCAAGTGGAATTAGGACGATCATGCAAGGAGTGGTGGGACGATTATCCAAGTAGTAGTTGGACGATTCGTCGGTTTGCGATTGGGTGCAAGCGTGATCTCGACGATCGAGCACGTGGACCGGTGGGCTGATCCGTACATCGACGGATTGCTCGACGAAGAGCCGGCGATCCTGCTCGAAGGCCCGCGAGGATCCGGCAAGTCCACGCTGCTGCGCTCGATTGCCCAACGGCGCAACGCACTCGTACTCGACCTCGACGACCACAGCGTGCTTCGGCTCGTTCGCGAGGATGTCGGCTCCGCAGTGGCATCGCCAGGCCTCGTCGCTATCGACGAGTTCCATCGCGCACCAGAGGTGCTCTCCTACGTGAAGCGCGTCGTCGATCGCCAAGGCGGACCGGGGAGGTTCCTGCTCGCCGGGTCGGTGAGTTCGTTCCTCTTGCCGCCGGGGACCGAGACGCTCACCGGTCGCGCACATCGACTCTCGCTCATGCCGCTCGCCGCCGCCGAGTTCCTCGGTGCGAAGCATCGGTGGTTGGCGGAACTCCTTACCGAAGGTGAACCGCGCAACTTCCGCACGACGCTCGAACGGAGCGATGTCTTCGAGGTGGTGACGGCCGGGGGCTATCCAGCGGCCCTCCGGCGCGCCACGTCCACGCAACGAACCCGCTGATTCGCAAGCTACCTCGCAACCGTGACCGATCGCGACCTGCCCAACCTCATCGACATCCGCCACTCCGGTGCACTTTCGCGGCTCTACCGGCTCATCGCCCAACGGACCTCGTCTACGGCGATCAACACCGAACTGTCACAAGCGCTGGACATCTCACAGCCAACCACGGCGTCGTACCGAAGACTTCTGGAGCGCCTATACCTGACGACCGAGCTGCCGGGCTGGACCGTTGGTGTCTCCGCCAAGGCCGGGCACCGAGCGAAGGTCCACGTCACCGACACTGGGCTCGCTGCCGGTGTCCTATCGCTCTCAGCACAACGCCTTGCCACCACTGCGATGGGCGGCGCGTTCCTCGAATCGTTCGTGGTCACCGAACTGACACGGCAGGCGACCACCATCGACGAAGCGCTCACGTTCGCCCAATTCCGCGATCGCTCGGGGGTCGAAGTCGACATCCTCATCGAACGCCCCGACGGCAGCGTGGTTGCTATCGAAGTGAAGTCCGCCCGAACTGTCAACCCACACGACGCCCGCGGCCTGACGTTCCTCCGAGATCGCCTCGGCGATCGGTTCCACTGCGGTGTCCTTTTCCACACGGGTCCGCTCACCGCACGCCTCAGCGAGCGCGTCTGGGCAGTCCCGGTCGCCGCCCTTTGGGACGGGGTCTCCTCCATCCCCCCAGCATCGAGTAACCGAGGCACATGACCCTTCGAGTGTCTCCACCTCTGTCGGCCATTTGACCCGAATTTGCTAACGGATTGCTAACGGAACTGCGCAAAACAGGCCGAAACTCGCCGTCACCCGCCAACACTCACGCGAGCTACCCCCAGCTCAGACGACATTTCCCGCCACCCGATAACACCAGAAAAACGGCAAATGAGGGTTTGGGGTCCTGGTGTCGAAAGACGTGCAAGTTCAAGTCCTGTCGCTCGCACAAGTGCTTTGAGCAGGTCATCCCCCTTGCTGACGTGACCGGCCAGGCTTGGTCGCAGTACCCGGATCGCCCCGGGAGGGGTGAGCGTGTCTCGGTGGAGGTGTCGGCCGAGCGGGGCGTTCAGGCGTCAGCTTCGGGCGCCGCCCCGATGGCGTTTCGCCACCCCGCCGCACGCCCATTCACTACGAAAGGGGCACGGCCTCTGTCACTTCCGTGCGGGCGACGACGCGATCGCGTTCCTCGTGTTTGGCGGTGCGCCGAGGGTCGCTGAGGTAGTGGTCGAACGCTGACCGGTCAGCAAATTGCAGGACCTGCAACTCATCCGGTTGACCGTCCACCTGAGGCAGGCGCAGTCGAACGACGACCCTGGCTCCGTGCTCGGTCACGAGCTCGAGGACCGCATCTTCGTAGCGGTGGAGATCATCAGCGCACGAGTCCTTGGCCCAGAGGAGTACGGAAAGCGTGAGGGTCGGATCGCCAACGTTCGAAGGATCACCTCCGAGCGACGCAGGTACGCGTTCCGCCTCGGCTCGGGTGGACAGCGTGGACTGAGCTTCGGCGAGTGCGGCGAGGTCACTCGTATGGTGCTCGATCTCGTGGAGCGCTTGCGCCGCGACCCAGGCAAGAGACCGGGTTTCGGGTCGCGGCCATCCGTAGTGGATGGGCCTCGCGAGTTGTGTCGGAGTAAGCGCGCATATCGTTCGGCTGAACAGATCCGCGGTTAGGCGAAGCTCATCGGCGAGCCTGTTCGGATCGTCGTTGTCGTAGATCCCGAGATCGACCCGTGCCGTCGGGAACATCGACTTCGGGATCGGGTTGTCCTCGACCAGACCGAGCACGATCCGATCCCGGAGGTTGATCAAGACGTCGCGCATGTGACAGCCGTACTCGGTCATCGACCAGACCTCGGGATCCGTCCGAAGCCGGGCCATCTCGCCGTCGCGCGAAAGGAACTGGCCAGCCTGCGCGACCGCGACCATAAGGCGTTTGGGCAACTCGGCGACGTCTGTGGTGTCCCAGACAAAGCCACACACTTCGCATCGCTCAACTTGCTGAATCTGCGTCACCACCATGTCATCAACGCTAACAAGCCCGGTCGAGTGCGATCTCCACGATAACGGCGATCGGGCAGCCCTCGACGTGGCTCTCCAACCGCACCGGGGTTGGACGCCACGCGCTTCTCCTGACAGCGTGGGGAGGAATTGCCGCTACGGAGTCCGAATCGGCACCAACCCCAAAAGGACCGTCGACCATGACAACTCCCGCTTACGACTTCACCGGCAAGACCGCGATCGTGACCGGCGCGACGGGCGGCATGGGACGCGCGATCACAGCAGCGCTGGCCCACGCCGGAGCACACGTCATGGCGAGCGACACTTCCGACGCTGCCGGCAAGGCATTGATTGCCGATCTCGCCGACCTCGACGCCGCTGTTGCGTTTCACCGCGCCGACGTCAGTGACGCGGCTCAGGTCTCGGCGCTGGTGGACGCAGCGGTCGAGCGGTTCGGCAAGCTCGACTACGCCGTCAACGCCGCAGCGATCGAGTTCGAAACGGTTTCGCTCGCTGACTGCTCCGACGATGACTTCGATCGAATGATGAACGTCAACACCCGCGGCGTCTTCTCCTGCATGAAGCATCAGCTGCGGGCGATGCTCGCAGTCGAGGGTGGCACCGGCAGATCGATCGTGAACATCGCGTCGACCAACGCCTTCCGACCCCAGCACGACCAACCCGCGTACACCGCGAGCAAACACGCGGTGCTCGGCCTCACCCGCAGCGCGGCGTTCGACTACGCGCGTCGGGGCATCCGCGTCAACGCGATCTGCCCGGGCGCGATCGACACGCCGATGTTGCGAAACGCGATGGAACGTCGCGGTCGCGATGCCGAGGACAGTGCGCGTCGCCTTAGCCCACTTGGACGTTTCGGGCGACCCGACGAAATCGCCGCTGCAGTTCTGTGGCTGTGCTCGGACGCATCGTCGTTCACCACCGGTCACGCCCTCGCCATCGACGGCGGCATGCTCGGATCGTGAACCAGATCGTCGGAGCGAATTCTCCGTTTCGACAACGACCCTGACGACGCAGGCAGCGCGCGTACGTTCATCGGCCGCACCGGGTCGGGCCCGACTGGTCAGATCTGCCATTCCTCGGCCGATGTGGAGACGAGAAGGACCGCGTCGGTCCACGTACGTTCGAGTATCGACCCGGGAACTGCCATGGCTTGCCGAAACGACCGTCACCGGCGATCACTGGTCTTGGCCGTGATCACCGGGACCGTTGCCGTCGCGGGATCGTTCGCCACCATGACGCCAAGCGGCGCGGCATCGGCGACCTCGTCGCTGCTCAACAAGGCCACATCGACAACGATCGCGCCGGAGCCGGTGATTGCGAGAACAACGACCTCGCCGACGATGTCCACGTCGATCAGCGCCACTCCCACCGTTCCGACCACCGGCGCCCCTACGACACCGTCCCGACGTAGGTCCAAGCCCCCGGTCAACCGGCTCCCGCTCGCGGTCACGTCGGACTCGAGCGGACGGATGCTCGCCCTCAACGAGATGCCCGACGGCTGGACGACCCGGCCAGTCAATGCTGCAGCCGCACCGTTCGACTGCCGCCACCTGCAGCCGGCGATGGGCGCGCCCGTTCGCACCGAACGCGTCGGCTTCCTCGGCCCGGCCGGGCAGAGCGTGATCGAACGCATCGACGTGTTCCGCGACGAACTGACCGCGCTGCGTTCACGGGACCGGCTCGTCGAACGGCTCAACGAGTGCGCTGCTGCAACCTTCGCCGTCGAGACAGGGACCTTCCGATTCGAGCGTCAGCCGATCAGCATGCAGTCCGATTCCGGGCCTGACGCAATCGCCGCATGGCGTGAGTCGACCTTCGACACAACCTCACCGGTTGGCGAGTCGGAGGACTTCCTCCTTGTCGCCGCCGGCCCCACCGTCGTGAGCCTCTGGACTTCGACGGAGACACCAGTGGGCGATCGACGTGCCCTCATCACGAAGGCGGTGTCCGTTGCCTACGAAGCACCGGACTGCAAGGTCACGTGGAGGTCCAAGGGACTGCGGCGCTGCAGCGATGGTCGTCTCGACATCGACGGCCGCCGGGTGTTCGGATCGGGGGCGAACACGTCGGACGAGTTCGCGCTCTACCCCGGACGCTTCCTTTCGTCACAGCCTGTCCGCTCGCGCACTTCCCCCACCGTCGGAGGCGAACCGAGCCGGACTGCCTTCTCGCTTCGCGGCGGCATCTCGTTCACCGTGACCTGCGCAGCGACGTCGTGCCGAGGCGCGCTCACGCCGATGCCGAGGTCCGCGATCGAGCCCGTGGCCCCCAAGACGATTCCTCCGCTGCCCCGGACCACCACTACGACTGCTCCGGCGACGACAACCACAATGCCGGCGACGACGACGACAACGACACGGCCGAACACCACGACGTCGACCACTCGACCAACCACGTCCACCAGTACCACCACGACGTCCACGACGAGACCGTCGACCACGACGACCACGACAACGACCGCACCGCCCACCACGACGTCCACCACCACGAGCACCACAAGCACGACAACGACGACGTCAACCACGACGAGCACGACAACCACGACGACCACGACGACATCCAGCACCACGACGACATCGACGACGATCCCGTGAGGAACTGGGCAAGGGCACGCCCGACGATCTTTGCTAGACCGATTCGGTGAAACGAACCGACGCCGAACCGTCGAGCAGACAGTGGGACGCATCGATCGCCGATCGCCTGTCGGAAGTAACCATCACGGCGGCGCTTTCCGCCGCCATCGCGTCGAAAGCCAACGGTCTGGTGAAGCGGTTCGGCTTCGCGATCGTCGAATCAGCGCCGAGCGCTCTGACCGATCCCGCCGTCGACGATCGACGCGGCGAGCTCGAGTCGTTCGGTCGTGCGCTCGGCACGCCCGTCTTCCAGTCGCCACGACGCGAGCTCGTCGAGGATGTGAAGGACTTCTCCGACGTGGAGAGCGGTGACGATCGCGGCTACCGCTCGGGCGGTGAGCTCAAGCCCCATTCCGACCCGCCGACGCTCATCGTGCTGCATTGCCTGCAAACGGCGAAGTCGGGCGGTGGAAGCAGTCTCGTCAGCGTGGCCTCGATCGCGCATCGCATGGCGACGATCAACCCGACCCTCGTTGACGAACTGATGCGTCCGTTCCCCGACTGGCGCATCGCCGGCCAGGACGGCGCTGCCGTGGCCGGACCATCGCCGCGACCGCGGCCCGTTCTGGCTTCGCACGGCGGGAAGCTGAGCTGCGTGCTGTATCGACCCTTCATCGAGCTCGCCGCCGACGCGCTCGCCGCACCCCTGAGCCCCGAGCAGATCGCAGCCCTCGACCTGTTCGAAGCATGCTCGTTCGACGACGACCTCACCCTGCGCTTCGTTCTCCGTCCCGGCCAGACCCTCGTGCTCCACAACCGCTCGGTGCTGCATGCGCGGACGGACTACACCGACTGGTCCGAGCTGGGTCGGCGACGCCATCTCCTGCGCATGTGGATCGATGCGCCCGAATCGTTCCCGGCGCATCCCGATCATGCGCTCGGGGATCTCTTCGCGTCACCGCCGGTTCCCTGAGAACGCGCGTACGCACGCATCGACAGAGTCAAGGCCGTCCCCTACCGTGGCGCCATGCGAGTGAGCGATGTCTGTCTCGAGGAGCTACACACGCAGGGGTTCACCGTCGTCGAGGGATTCCTCGGCGCGGACGAGCTCGCCGCCGCGCAGGATCAGCTCTGGCGCACGTTCCCCCGACCCGAGCAGTTCTTCGCTGACCCGTCAGCCTTCGCTCATCTCGCCAAGGGCCAGTTCGCCGGGCTGAAGCTCTTCCCGTTCCCGGGGTGGGAACTGAACCGTCTGGCGACGCATCCCGACCTCGTCGATGCCGCAGAGCAATTTCTCGGTTCGGCAGAACTCGAGCTCTACAAGGTCGAGGTGTGGGCGAAGTACTCGGGCGCCGTGGACTACGACCAGACACATCACCGCGACTTCGGCAATCACTCCATCGTGGTGCCCCGAGATGACGGCGTCGGGCGCCAGCTCACCACCTTCCTCCTCCTCTCCGACGTCACTGAGCTCGACGGTCCCACAAAGGTCGTGTCCCTGGAGCACACCCGCAACATTTCGATGGTTCCCGACGAGTCCCTTGGCGAGTTCGGATTCTCGCTGACCAAGGGACGATTCGCCGATGTCGAGGTCAGCGTGACCGGTCCCGCGGGCACGCTGTTCATGTACCGCACCGACGTGTACCACCGCGGTTCGAACTTCGGTGCTCCCGGTCGCTCGCGCTTCGC
This sequence comes from Acidimicrobiia bacterium, assembly GCA_031368215.1. Classification (GTDB taxonomy): domain Bacteria; phylum Actinomycetota; class Acidimicrobiia; order Acidimicrobiales; family JANYDT01; genus JANLQX01. The sequence goes on from JANLRD010000092.1 coordinate 12,204, forward strand.
CATGCTCACCGACTTCCAGGTCCGCGGCCCTTCCTGGGCGGGGAAGATGTCGTGGCCGAATACGGCGAACAGTCCGCACTGGGTGGAGCTGATGGAGCGCGCCACCGTTCGCGAGCGCGACCTGTTCGGATTTCCGAAACCGGGTGATCCATACTGGAACGCGCAAACCCTTCGCGACGTCGGGCGGCGCTACGCCAAGATGGACATGGCGCCCTACGCCACCTTGTAACCGTATGCGCGCGTTGCACTGCTCCGACTAGAAGTCGAAGATCTCCCCCGGGAGCGACTTCTCTCGAAGCTGGAGCCGTACGTCATGCGAGTGGTCGATACGATGGGCCACATGGCGACTCGTATCCCTCGATCGGAATTCAACCGTCGGTACGACCTTCCCAACTGGCGGGTGATCAACCACACGATCAGCACGGATTTCGCCTGCGGCACCTTCAGCGCTGCCGCCGAGTTCGTGCGCCAGATCGCCGCGTTGGCCGACGAGGCCGACCACCATCCTGATCTCGATCTCCGCCACCCCGGCACCGTGCGGGTGTCGATCACCAGCCACGACGCCAACGGCCTGACGCGACGCGACGCGTCACTCGCGTCGGCCATCGACGAGTTCGCCTCGACCACGAACCTCACGGGAGATCCGTCGAGGGTTGCCACCGTCGAGATCGCCATCGACGCGATGGACATCCCCTTGGTGCTGCCGTTCTGGAAGGCCCTCCTCGGCTATGTGGAGGAGCCGCCGGCGAATGTCGGAGACCCGGTGGATGCGCTGGTCGACCCGGGGCACCGCGGGCCGGCGCTGTGGTTCCAGCAGATGGACGCGCCTCGTCCACAGCGCAGTCGCATTCACGTCGACATCCGCGTTCCCCACGATGAAGCTGAGGCCATGATCGCCCGCGCCATCGACGCCGGCGGACGGTTGCTCACCGATGCGTACGCCCGCGCGTTCTGGGTCCTCGCCGACCCCGAAGGCAACGAGGCCTGCGTGTGCACGTGGCAGGACCGCGACTGACTTGTCGACCGATCGTCAGAGCACGTCCCCGACGCCGTAGAGCAGGGCAAGGTTGAAACCGCGGGCGACCCATTTGCGGGTGAGCTGCGCCGCACGTCCGTCGCCGGCCTCGGAGAAGTCGAACGTGCCGATCAACGACAGCGGACCGCTCAGTAGATAGGCCGCCTGTTCCGCCGCGGCCACCCGGAGCTCGGCCATCGGCCACGTCACGCCGTGGCGTTCGAGAGCCGCCTGATAGCGGACCAACAGGGACTCGGCGTGCTCGTTCTGCACCTCGACGTCCATCGACGTGGCCAGCAGCCAGACGACGTCGTAGACGCCGCGACACCGCAGTGACAGCTGCCAGTCGATCAGCGTGAAGTCGTTGGTGCCCGGAGTGAAGAAGAGATTGTCGAGGCGGGCGTCGCCGTGGACGAGGGTGCGCGGGCCGGCCGCGCACTTGTGGATGATGCTCACGAAGCTCGCGTCGAGACGCGCCCCCAACTCGAGCGACCCTTCGGGTAGGTCGGCCACAAGCGCGGGTAACGCAGCGAGGCCGGCGGTCACGATCGGAGGTACGGCGGCGAGGTAGACCGGATCGTTCTGCAGCGGCAGCCAACCGAGCTCATCGAGGGCGGGCGCTTCCCACCACTCCGCGTGGAACCCGGCAAGCGCATCGATGATGCTGGCGGCCCGGTCCGGCGTGATGCCGGCGAGCTGGTCGCCGGCCTCCAGGTGGCCGAGGTCCTCCATGATGAGCAGGAACTCGCCGGTGTCATGGTTGCTGAGCGACACGTGACAGGCCGGAACGGGGAATGGAACGCTGTGGGCGATGGTGTCGTAGAAATTGTTCTCCCGCGCATAGAGGCCAAGGGCCATCCCGACGTTGCGATTCGCCTCCGCGCCCGTTGGCAGCTTCGCGATCACCGTGGCCGGCGCCGTGGCTGGCGCACCTTCGTACGTGAGGTGGAGTCGGGCGATGATGCCGAACACGCCGACACCGGTGCCGATGTCGTCGGCCCGGACACCGGTCACGGAGCCACCACCCAGCAACGCGGCCAGCGCCACGGTCAGCCACGCCGGCGTGAGGTCATCAACGGATTGCGGAATCGTCATGGGCCGAACGTAGTGGGGTCGTGCCTGTCGCCGCCCATTCGCGGCGGAACCCGACACCTCACGGACCCGAGAGGGTTACAGTGCGATTGCCTTCAACACGTCGAGGCGAGCGGCGCGGCGGGCCGGGAACTGTGCCGCCAGGATCGCCGCCGCAACGGCAGCCATCGTGAGCACGGCGAGCGAACCCGCCGGCACGTTCATGGCCGTTGCGATGTTGTCGGGAAGAGCCTGGACGCCGATCCAGCCGAGGACGAGGCCGAGGCCGACACCGAGGAGCGCGCCGAAGGCAGCTATGAGCGCTGCTTCCCACCTGACGGTGCGGCGCATCGCCCGACGGCTCATGCCGACCGCCCGGAGCAGACCGAGCTCCCGCGTCCGCTCGATCACGGCGAGGGCGAGGGTGTTGGTGATGCCGAGCAATGCGATGATGATCGTCAGCACGACCATGAGGTTGACCACCGCCAGCAGCTGATCGACCCGTCCGCTGATGCGTTCGGTGAACTGGTCACCGGTCTCCACGTTCATCTGCGGAAGGGCGTCGGCGAGTCCGGTCAGCGCCTTGGACCGCTGCGCGGCACCCACCGGCGGCAGGAACCTGCCGGCGATGACGTTGGCCGTCGATGCTGTCGAGACCTGATCCCAGTTCGCCAGGTCCAACACGGCGTCACCGAGGAGGGTGTCGGCGCGATAGATCGCCGTCACCTTCAACGGGCGTGCTGCGCCAATCGGGAACTCCGTTTCGACGGTGTCGCCGATACCTACCCCGAGACGTTCGGCCTTGTTGACCGAGAGGGCGATGGTGTTGCGGTCGCTGCTCAAACGGCCTTCGGCAAGGTCGAGGTTGAAGAGCCGCGACGACGTCGAGAAGGCCATCCCTTGGACAGCCGTCTTGTTGCCGTCGAGGCGAACTTCACCGGGTCGGATCTCACCGATTGCAGCGAACGCTCCCGTGGCCCGCATGGAATCGTTCAGGACCAGCGGAACGCCGGTGTCCGTCTTCGAGGTGATCAGGACGTCGGCCGCAACGGTGCTCGCCACGGCCTTGGAGAGATGGGCCTTGATCGACTCGCCGATGACCAACGAGCCGGCGACGACCGATAGACCGATCATCAGCGCTGCTCCCGTGTTCGCCGTTCGGCGAGGGTTGCGCATCGAGTTGACCGAAGCGAGCTTGCCGCTGTGACCGAGCAGGCGGCGAACCGGTGCGCCGACCACCCGCAACACCGGTCGGACGAGCAGAGGCGCGAGACGGAGCACTCCCCCGACGAGCGCGACCACACCGATGCCCACGCCAAGCAGTTCAGCGGCACCTGACTGCTGCTGGCCGAACGCAATGAGGGCCACTCCAGCCCCGACCACACCGAGACCGACGCCCGCAGATCGAGGCGAAACCGCCGATTCGGCGCCGGCGACACTGGCGGACATGGCGGTGACCGGCGCAACCTTCGCCGCACGCATCGCCGGACGAATGGCGGCGAGCATTGTCACACCGAGCCCGAGCAGCAGCCCGATCACCCACGTGCGAGGGGACACGACGAGGTCGGCGTCTGGCAGGGTGATGCCAAGGCCACTGAATGCGGCGCGCAGGCCGATGGTTACCAGCACGCCGACACCGATGCCGGCGAGTGACGCGCCGAGACCGACGACCGCGGCCTCGCCCAGAACCATCCGACGTACCTGGGTGCGAGAACCACCAAGCGCGCGTAGCAACGCGAGCTCCCGCGTCCGCTGCCCCACCACGATCGCGAACGTGTTGGCGATGATGAAGCTCGACACGAACAGCGAGACGATGGCGAAGCCGAGCAGCACGTTCCCGATCAGATTCACGTTCGTGATGTACTCGTCCTCGGTCTCCTTCGTCAGCGTCCGCTGGTTCACCACTTCGGTGCCGGCTGGCGCGAAGGACTTGATGGCCTGCTGCACCCGGGCGACGTTCTCCCGGCCCTCGACGCGGACATCGACCACGCGGACCTTGCCGGGTAGACCGAGCCACTGCTGGGCTGTCGCCAGCGGGAACTGCGTAAGCGTCGCACCGAGGGTTGCGTTCTCCGGTCCGAACCGGACGAGTCCCACGAGACCCGCACGGTGGCGGCCCGTCGGCGTCAGGACGTCGTAGGACCTGCCCACGACGAAGTCGTTCTTCGCGGCACTGTCGAGGTCGAGGGTGAACTCGGCGCCAGAGCGCGGCTCACGACCTTTCACGATCGTGAACGCATTGAGTTTCGTATCAGGTATCCAGGCGAACCCGAACTGCGGTGGGCCCTGGGCGGCCACCGGATCACCGTTCGCCTTCACCGGCTGTACACCGTCGGTCTGGAGTTGGCCGGCAACTGCGGCAACACCAGGAACGGCCTTGACCTTGGCAATCAATGCATCGCTGATCGGCTGGGGCTCACCGAGTCCGTCGATCGAGCGTAGCGACAGGTCGGTGCCCTCGTTGATCGAACCGCTGAGTGTGCGGAAGCTGGCCCGAAGTCCATCGGCGAGCACGAACGACGAGGTGACGAAGCTGACGCCCAGGACGATGGACAGGGCGGTGAGGACAAGGCGCAGCTTCGTTGCGGCGAGGTTCTTCCGCACGAGGCGAAGGACAGATCGACCGGCGCGGCCGGGCGATGCCGGAGCAATGGTGGTGGAGACGGCAGTCATGTCGGCGCTCACTTTCCGAGGCGAGCCATGCGGCTCAGCACGACTTCTGCGGTCGGGTCGCGGAGCTCGTCCACGAGATGGCCGTCGGCGAGGAACACGACGCGGTCGGCGTACGACGCGGCAACCGGGTCGTGGGTGACCATGATGATCGTCTGGCCGTGCTCACGCACCGCCCAGCGGAGAAAGCTCAGCACTTCGCTGCCGGCACGACTGTCGAGGTTTCCGGTCGGTTCATCGGCAAACACCACGTCGGGCCGGGCCGCCAACGCGCGGGCGACGGCGACCCGCTGCTGCTGGCCGCCGGAGAGTTCACTCGGACGATGCGTCAACCGGTCCTCGAGACCGACCGTGGCGATCACCCGCTGCAGCCACGCCTTGTCGGCGGTCCGGCCGGCCAGGTCGAGCGGCAGCGTGATGTTCTCGATCGCGCTCAGCGTCGGGATCAGATTGAAGGCCTGGAACACGAACCCGATGCGGTCACGACGCAACGCCGTCAGCGCCCTCTCCGACAGCGACCCGACGGCGGCGTCGCCCAGGAACACTTCGCCATCGCTCAGGGTGTCGAGCCCGGCCAGGCAGTGCATGAGGGTCGACTTGCCCGAACCGGATGGCCCCATGATGGCCGTGAGCTCGCCGCGCTGGAATGCGACGTTCACGCCGTCGAGTGCCCGGACCTCCGTGTCACCCCGACCGTGGATCTTCGTGGCGTTGATCGCCTGCACGGCGACTTCCGGGGGGTTGGTGGGAAGGGTGGAAGACGACGTTGGGAGTGTGGCAAGTGACATGGTGAGACTCCGAGACTCTTGATGGCGGTTGCGCCGTTGATGTCTCCATCGTGAGCAACGCCGCCCTTTCCGTCGTCTTGCCCGAGGCGGATTCGGCATCGTCTCCTGGGCGGACCCCAGGTCGGTCTCAGTCCTTCCCGGGGACGACGAGACCGGCGTCGAACGCCGTCACGACCGCCTGCACCCGGTCGCGCGCCGCGAGTTTCGAGAGGATGCGACCCACATAGGTCTTCACCGTCGTCTCGCCGAGGAACATGGCCGTGGCCACTTCGCTGTTGGAGAGGCCTCGCGCCATGTGCAGAAGGACTTCGCGTTCGCGATCGGTGAGGCGGGCCACGGCTTCGCGTGCGATCGGCGATGTATCGTTCGCCGCACGCTGCCCGGCGAACGTGTCGAGCAGCCGACGGGTCACCGAAGGAGCGAGCAGAGCTTCGCCCGCCGCAATCACCCGTATCGCGCGAACCAACTCCTCCGGCGGGGCGTCCTTGAGCAGGAAGCCGGACGCGCCCGCCTGCAGGGCTTTGTGGACGAGTTCGTCGATGTCGAACGTGGTCAGGATGAGCACCTTCGTCGGGCGCGCCACCGTGGGACCGGCAAGGCGCGTGGTCGCCTCTACCCCGTCCATGACCGGCATGCGAATGTCCATGAGCACGACGTCGGGCCGCGTCCGATCGACCAACGCAAGTGCTTCTTCGCCATTCGACGCTTCGCCGACGACTTCGATGCCCTCCTCGGTCGAAAGGATCGCGGCGAAGCCGGTGCGGACCAGGCGTTGATCGTCGACGACCACGACACGGATGACCGCCGTCATGGGCGGGCCGATCCGCTCGACGCCGAGGCTTCCCGCACGGCATGAGTGCTCAGCGGGACCACCGCCCGGACGACGAAACCGCCTCCCGGACGTGGACCGGCGTGAAACTCGCCCCCGACCGACTCGACACGGGCGCGCATGCCGATGACACCTCGCCCGCGGCCGTCGGGCGATTTCGGAGCGGCAAGGCCGAGACCGTCATCGGCCACTTCGATGACCACGGGGTCATCCAGCTGCAGCTGCAGCTTCACGCGGGCGGTTCCGGCGTGCTTGAGAACATTGGTGAGCGCTTCCTGGATGATCCGGTAGATGGCCAGCTCCACCCCGGCGCCGAGCGACACATCGGCTCCGCTGCGGTGCACATCGATCTGCATTCCCGCGCCGCGACAGCGTTCGATCAACGCATCGATGTCATTCAGCCCCGGTTGCGGGACGAGTTCGTTCGTACCGTGTTCGCTCTCGGGCCGATTGTCGAGCACGCCGAGGATCCGGCGCATTTCGGCGAGAGCCTCCCGCCCCGTTTCGGCGACGCTGGCAATCGACTCCGCCGCCCGTGCGGGATCGCGGGCGATGAGGCGTTCCCCGGCAGTGGCCTGCACCACCATCACACTCAGCGAGTGGGCGACTACATCGTGCAGTTCATGGGCTATCCGGGCACGCTCATCGGCAACGGTCTGGCTCGCTTCGCGGGCACGGTCCTCCTCGGCTCGCAGTGCCCGTTCGCGCAGTGAGTCGACGAGATCGTTGCGAGTGCGCTTGGCGTCGCCGAAGAAGTACGGCCCGAGCACGACAGCGATGCGCGACACGCACTGGAACCACCGTCCTTCGGTGTCGTAGATCAAGGCCAGGAGCACAGCGGCGGCCGAAAGACCAGTGGCGGCAACGATGAAGACCCGAAGAGCCCGCTTGCGGTCGGCGTAGAAACCGAGGCCGTAGGTGACGAAGACTCCGCCGACGGCGCTCCCTCCGTCGATGCTGTTCATGGACCACAGCGCGACGGCCGCGACGGCCGTGACGATGTAGGCGCCGATCGGGTAGCGCCGTCGCAGCGCGATTGGACCCAGCACGGCCACGAGCAGGACGTCGTTCCATCCGTTCGGGGGTCTGGTGTCGGCCGAAACGTGCACCCTACGAACGACGATGAGCGCGGCGGCGATGAACGCTGCGGCGATGGCTGCGTCGACGAGGGTCTCGTGCCGGCACATCCACCTTCGCATCGCCCCAGCGTACGGGGCATCGGTCGAGCTGTCGTCGTGCCACAGGAGGAGGCGCGTCCAACCGGGGAACGATGCCGCGAGGTCCGACCGGTGCGGACATGGCGACGGCGGCGACGCCTCTAGAGCACGCGAAAGAGATGCGGTGAGCGGCCGCGCCCGGAATGGTGCGGGTCGGCACCCTCGTTGTGGACGAGACCGCTGGCTTCGAGTTCGTCGACAACCTTGCGAATCGTGCCGGGCGACCCACCGGCCTCGGCCATCACCCGGGCCAGCGTGAAGGTCCCGGAGCGGCCGAGGATGGCCTCGCGGATCGTCTTCGCCGAGACGTTGCTCGATCGTTGGGCGCGGGCGGCTCGTGCCACCGGGGCGCTCCTGGCCCGGCTCGCGACGCTTCTGCCGAGGTCGAAGCCGGACTCGGCGAGGGCGATGTCGCTGACGCCGAGTGCGCGGAACGCCTCGACGCTGACGTCGTTGCGCTGTGCCCAGGCACGCGCATGGCGGGCGAAGGCCGAACGGAGTTCGGCGATGTCACCCTGCCGGGCCCGTTCGAGTTCCCCGTGGAGCTTCAACTTGGCAATGACGTCGTGCGACGACGCAAGGGCCGTCTCCAGCTCGGCCACACGGGCACCGTCAACGGCCGACGAGGGATCGGCTAGGAACTCCAGGTACCGACGTACGGCTTGCTCTGCGAGATCAGCGGATTGCGTAGTGTCGGACATAGCACCAATCCTACCAGCAAGAGGAAACGACTACTCATGAACATATTGGGTTGGGTCATTCTTGGACTCATTGCGGGATCTTTTGCACAAACCGTCACGGGATTCCAAAAGCGCGGATGTCTGTTCTCGATGGTGGTTGGCATCATCGGCGCGTTCATCGGAGGTGCGCTGTTCTCGTTCGTGGGTTCAAAGCCGATTCTCCGCTTCAACCTCGGATCGGCCTTCGTCGCCTTCGTCGGCGCCTGCGTGCTGTGCCTCGGCCTCAAGGTGCTCGAGCGACGGGAATGACCGCCGTTCCAGTCGTTCTGCAGGCGAAATGGGTCCTGGTCCCCGACGATGAGCGCCTCTGGCGCTTCGACGGTGCCTTCCTCCGAAGCGCCTGGCGGTGCTCGTTCGGTTCTGGTTGTCGTGGCATCCATCCGACCCAGGACCCGAGTCGCTTCGACGGTTGCTGCACCTACGGCGCAGGGATAACCGACGCCGAGGACTTCGGCGTTGTAGCCAATGCCGCCAAAGAACTCACCGAGGATGACTGGCAGTACGCCCGTTACGCCAAACGGAAGAACTGGTGGAAACGAAAGCCGAATGGGGAAATATTCACCCGGGTCGTCGACGGAGCCTGCATATTCCTCAATCGGCCAGGATTTTCCACCCGTCCAGGGTGCGCGCTCCATTCCCGGGCGATCAACGATGGCATCAATGCTCTCCACCGCAAGCCCAACGTGTGCTGGCAACTGCCTCTGCGGATCGACGAGGACTTCAGCAACGATCGCCGCACAACCACCGTCCGACGCTGGGAGCGTCTCGATTTCGGCGCCGACGGCGATCCGCTGCAGTGGTGGTGCACCGAAGGCTTCGGGGACGGGGACGCCTCACGTCAAGATCCGTCGAACGTTGGCACGCGGCCTGCATGGCAGGTGCTCGAACCCGAACTGCGGGCACTTTGTGGAGATCAGGTCTTCGAGCTCCTGGCTGCGGCACTCGGCTGACGTCGCGTCTTGGCGACCAACTCGGCGGGCGGTTCCCCGAGCGTCTCGGTCAGGTAGCCGATGATCATCCGCTCGGTCTCGCGGACGATCACCCTTCGCCGGCTGAGCGGCACGGAGTCAGCCATCACCAGCATCGACCTGATCACGTCGGCGATGATGGCGGCGACGGTCACCCGGTGCTCGGCCTGCACGTCGGGGCGCCGTACGGCGAGGAGGCGGTCGATCCCGGAGACCATGGCCGCCTGGAGTTGCTCGCCGGCGGCGAGGAGTTCCGCTGACGTGAGACGGCCGTTGAGCAGCGGAACGGCGCCGGGGTGCTCGCGGAAATATCGGTCGAAGGACTCGATGATGCCGATGACCAGCTCCGCGCCCAACAGCGTCGGCTCGTCGACGAGAAGCGTCTCGTAGACCGGCGCGATCTGGGCTACGTACCGATCCGCCAAGGATCGGGCGAGCGCTTCTTTGTTGGGGAAGAACTCGTACAGCGAACCGATGCTCGTCCCCGCCTGCAGGGCGATCTGGTTCGTCGTGGCGGCGCCGAAGCCCACCTCGGCGAACACCTGCTCGGCGGCATCGAGGATCCGCTCCACCCGCTCCTGGGCCCTCGCCTGACGAGGTCGTCGTCGCAGCGAACCATTGATCCCTCCGCCTACGGGCGTGGCGGTGCCAGGGTGTCGACGCACCGGGGGCTCGGAGCTCACCCTTCCAGAGTGCCAGGTGCTGTCAAGGTCGACGCGAGAGGGGCCGATGGCCAACCCACAAGGCTGTTGACGTGATCCAGGTCACCCAGGCAGACTAACCTGAGCAAACACTCGGTTTTCTTCCCCCGAAAGAGGCTGCGATGGCCCTCGACGTCGAAACGTATCTCACCGATCGGGAGCGCCTCCGCGGCGATGTGAACGATGTCGAGTCGATCATGGCGCTGACGAACCGGGACATGGAAGCCGAGCTCAGCTCGGTGCAGTCGCACTACGACGCGCTGTTCACGTGGGACTACCGCAAGGCTGAGCGCCCCGCCCTCAACAAGCTCTACGAGAAGGCCAAGGGCAGCCAGTGGGACGGCGAGAAGGACCTCGACTGGTCGATCGATGTCGACGAGGAGAAGACGGCGCGCCAACTGCTCACCGTGGCGCCGGGCGACGGTTGGATCCGTGACCGGGCCCAGGAGGAAGGCCTGTTCAAGGGGTGGACCGACAAGCAGTGGACCGAACTCGCCATGGAAGGGCAGCGCTGGAGGCTCTCGCAGTTCCTGCACGGCGAGCAGGGCGCGCTGATCTGCACGGCCCGCATCACCGAGACCGTCCCGTGGTACGACGCCAAGCTGTTTGCCGCCACGCAGGTCGTCGATGAAGCTCGCCACGTCGAGGTGTTCGCCAAGTACCTGCTGACCAAGCTCAGCGGCACGTACCCGATCAATGCCCACCTCGAGGCCCTGCTCAACGACATCATCCGCGACAGCCGCTGGGACATGACGTACCTCGGCATGCAGATCATGGTCGAGGGCCTCGCCCTCGCCGCGTTCGGGTTCATGCAGTTGCTCATCGAGGAGCCGCTCCTCAAACAGTTGCTGCGCTACGTCATGAGCGACGAGGCCCGACACGTCGCGTTCGGCGTCATCTCGCTGAAAGAGGCCTACGACGGCATGGGCGCCGCGGAGATCCGCGAGCGTCAGGAGTTCGCGTTCGAAGCCGGCATCCGGATGCGCGACCGCTTCCTCCAGCAGGAGGTATGGGAGCGGATGGGCGTCGATGTGCGCAAGATGGTGAAGATCCAGCTCGAGATCCCCAACGAGTACAAGGACTTCCAGAAGCTCCTGTTCTCCAAGATCGTCCCGAACTGCCGCAAGCTCGGGCTCCTCGATGCCGGCGACGGTTGGCTGCGCCAGAAATGGACCGAAATGGGCGTCATCGAATACGAGCACTGGGCCGACACCGGCGACGAGTATGCCTCCCTCGATGCCGTGGCCGCAGACCGGGAAGCAGCCGCACAGCTCGCTTGACGGCTGAGCAAGAAGAACGCGCACCTGGGCCGGTTGACCACACGCGGGAACCTGTGGCGAACTCGCCGGCCGGTCCAAAGCGTCGTCCGCCGGTCGAGAGCATCGCGTCGTGCCAACGGGTTGCCGCAGAATGGCGGGGGCGGCCACACTCTGCGTCATGCCCTCTGTTGCGTCCGAAGCCCTCCGCGCCGCCTCACGGGCACTGTCGGGCGCGTTGGAGCCCGTGATCGGGCAGGTCTACTTCTCGCCGGAATGCCACACGAACTACACCGCGCTGGGCTTCGCTCCATCGGCACGGGTCATGAACGGCGTGGCGCTGCCCGATGGCCCGGCGTATTTCACGAGCCGTGGATCTCTCCTCGGGCAGGTCTCCGGTCGGCTGGTCGCATCGGCATTCGGGGTCTTCAACCCGGAAGCCGTGATCGCGTCTGTCGCCTTCGGTTGGACGAAGACCGACGCCGCGACGATCCGTGAGGCCCGCCATGACGGTGCCGTCGCGCACCTCCGACGGCTTCTGGGTCCCGAACCCGACGGAACCCGCATCGTTGCCACCGCGCTGGCCCGGGCGGTCGAGGCATGCCGCCCGGAAGGACGGCCGCTGTTCGCCGGCACAATCAGCGTGCCGGTGCCGAGCGACGCCCTCGGACGGGTGTTCTCCTCCGGCGACGCGCTGCGCGAGTTCCGCGGGGACTCCCACACTGCCGCGTGGATCTCCGCCGGGCTCGACGCCGTCGAGATCGGCCTGTTGACGGAGCGCTACTGGGGCCTGCCGTTCAAGTCGTACGTGCGCACGAGGGCCTGGACGGACGACCAACTCGACGAGGGTTTGGAGCGGCTACGGGTCGCCAGATTGGTCGACCAAACGTCGATGACTGCGGCAGGACGGGAACTCCGCGAGAGGATCGAGCAGACCACGGACGACCAAACCGCCCCGTTCATGCGGGCGCTGGGCGACGATGCGCCGACCGTCACCTCGATCCTTGCGTCGTGGGCAACCGTCGTCCGCTCAGGTCACGGCTACCCGTCGAACGGACCCCAGGAACTGGCCGCCAGGGCCGCTCGTCAGGGCTGAGGGGCTCGCTTCGCCTCGGACCCCGATCGGCCTCGGCGACGCCCGACCGACTCGTCGACGTATTCATCCTCATCTTCTCATCGGCGATGGCCGACAATCGGTGGATGAAGATTGCGGCCATCGGCATCGACGCCGACGACACGCTGTGGCACAACGAGGATCATTTCGCCGCGACCGAAGATGCGTTTGCCGATCTCGTCAGCGCTTGGGTGAGTCCGGAGGTCGCGCGGGCGGAGCTGCTCCGCACCGAAACCAGCAACCTCGCGCTGTTCGGCTATGGCGTGAAGAGCTTCACGCTCTCGATGATCGAGGCCGCAATGACCCTCTCCGACGGCGAGATCAGCTCCTCCGATCTTGCCATCCTGCTCGAACGGGGCAAAGAGATGCTGCAGCGCCCGGCGCACCTCCTGCCGGGGGTAGCCGACACCCTTGAGGAACTCGCGTCCTCCCACCCGCTCATCGTGATCACCAAGGGTGACCTGCACCACCAACACCGCAAGGTGGAGGAGAGCGAGATCTATCGATGGTTCCGCAGCGTCGAAGTTGTCCGGGAGAAAGACGTGGCGACCTACGCTGGGGTTCTGCGCCGACATGATCTGCGCGCTGATGAGTTCGTGATGGTGGGCAACTCGGTGAAGTCCGATGTGCTTCCCGCTGTTGAGTTGGGCGCGGTCGGTGTCCACATCCCCTACCAGTTCACCTGGGCGCACGAGACTGTTCACGAGAGCGCCCTCGGCTCGCATCCTCGCAACGTGGACGGCGCATCGTTCTGGGAGCTTTCTTCGTTCTGCGAACTTCCCGCGCTGATGGATCGGCTCCAGAAGTAGGGACCCCTACCCGGTCCTTCCGTCGGTTGCAGCGCCGGCAGTCAGGCGGCGTCGACCGCAGCGATTGCCCAAGCGAGACCGTCCTCACGGTCTTCAACAGCAACGCGCAGCGACCACCCGGTCTCCGGCGAGCCGTCGTTCCACGAGAAGAAGCGCAGTTCCTCGCCAGCCTCGCCGAGTTCGTCGGGATGCACCTCGTCCTCGTCGAGGCCGGTAAGGGCGCGTAGGGCCCACCACGCCCGCATTCGCCCGGTCGCCGCTCCTCGACGCCGTCCATTGGCCCCGCCGGTGGACGCCGCCCATGCCATGAACGCAACGGCGTCGGGCATGGCGACCTCGGCGAACGAGGCATGCCGAAGACCGAGCGCACCGACCGCGTCGTGAGCCGTTCCTTCGACCGCTGCCACCTCCACCCGCCCGTTCGACCCCGTGAGCCATGGCGCGACCAGGTCCCGGAGCGCACCTTCCACCGCCCGGTCGACGATTCTCGGCGCAGTCGTCAACGAGGCGGTGGACCACCGGCGAAGCGTCGTCGGCGGGTCACATCGAACACGGTCCGGTCGGTACTCGGCGAGGGCATATGACGGTTCCCAGTGATGCAGCATGAGGGGAACGCCGAGCACGTCGGGCAGGCGGCGGGCCACGGGGTCGTCGGTCAACGTTTCACCGCGCAGAACGCGTTCGTGGGCAAACGCCGCGCTGTCGGGGCTGATCGGCAGAGCGTCCGAAAGCGACGAGAAGGTATGCGTGCTGGCCAACACTTCCGCGAAGGGTCCGAGCATGAACCGCTCGCTCAATTCACCGAGACCGGTGAGAGCGCGAGCGTCGGGCGCGTCGAGCGCGAGGCGGTAGTCGCAGTACGCGGCCACAGGCCACAGTTGGAGTCCGCGAGCGAGCGCGGCCCGGCAACGATGGCGGAGCGCGACGATCTCGTCGAAGCGTTCGTCGAGACAGAGCGAGTCAACGGTCTCGGTGAGTGCGTCGAGATCGGCGTGGTTGATGGCGCGTTCGAGAGCGTCGTCGGACAGCGGCATCATGTCAGGCTACGGTCCGTTCGTGCGCACTACGGACCTGACAACACCGGCATTGCTGCTCGACCACAGCGCGTTCACCCACAACATCGCTCTGATGGCGACCCGACACCCAGGGCCGCGGCTTCGGCCGCACGTCAAAGCCCACAAGAGCACCGCAGTGGCACTCCGGCAGGCGGAGGCCGGGCACCTCGGGTTCACGTGCGCAACGATCCGTGAGGTCGAAGGCATGGCGGTGGCCGGCCTCGGCCATGACCTGCTGCTCGCCAACGAAGTCGTCGATGCCCGACGACTCGGCGCCGTGGCCGCGACTGGAGCACGGATCACCGTTGCCGTCGACTCCGAAACGACGGTCCGCGCCGCAGCGTCGGGCGGCGTTCGGGAGGTGGTGATCGACATCAACGTCGGGCTCCTTCGTTGCGGCTGTTCTGTCGACGAGTCCGGACCGTTGGCCGAACTCGCCCGCTCACTCGGTCTCGTCGTGCGCGGCGTGATGGGGTACGAGGGACACCTCATGATGGTCGATGATTCCGAGAAGCAGTCACGCGTAGACGCTGCGATGGCAGTTCTTCTCGCCGCACACCGGGAGGTGGGCGGGCAACTGATCTCCTCGGGTGGGACCGGCACCCATCTCGCCAACCACCACGCCAACGAGATCCAGGCGGGATCGTATGTGCTCATGGATTCGCAGTACGCAACGCTCTCACAGGGATTCCGTCAGGCGCTGTTCGTCGAGGCGACGGTGGTGAGCACCAACCGCACGGGCAGACGTCCCTACGCCGTTGCCGATGCTGGGCTCAAGGCCTTCGGCATGGACCACGGCAATCCGTCACTCCCCCATGCCGACGTCTGGCTGTGCTCGGACGAGCACGTCACCTTTGCACCCCACCCCGATGGTCCTCTCGCCGCCGTGAAGGCGGGCGACAGGGTGAGACTGATCCCGGCTCACTGCGATCCGACGGTTGCGTACCACGAGCGGTACCACGTGATCGCGTCGATCGACGATGGAGCGACGGACGTCGTCGATGTCTGGCCCGTCGACCTGCGCGGTTGGTAGGCGCAGTTGGTAGGCGCAGTTGGTAGGCGCGCTTACCGCACCGGAAGGTTACGCAGCAGTTCCGCAAGGGCGACGAAGGCCCGGGCGCGGTGGGAGATGCGGTTCTTCGTCTGGGCGTCGAGCTCCCCGAACGTGACGCCCGGGGCCACGGACGAATCGTCCGGGGCGAACAGCGGGTCGTAGCCGAACCCGTTCGTTCCGCGTGCCGCCGTCACGATCGTGCCCGGGGTCACCCCTTCAGCCCACAGGTCTGTGCCGTCGGGGAACGAGACCATGGCGATCGTGCGAAACGCCGCCGAACGTTCCTCCGGAGAGCGCGCGTCACATCGATCAAGTTCCGCCAGCAGCTTGACGCTGTTCGACTCGGCCGTGGCTCCGTCGCCGCTGTACCTCGCGGAGTGGACACCAGGGAGGCCGTCGAGCGCGTCGACGAACAGACCGGTGTCGTCGGCCACGGCGGCAATCCCGGTTGCCTCGCACAGCGCGCGGGCCTTGAGACGGGCGTTCTCGACGAGAGAGTCAGCATCCTCCACGATGTCGGGGAAGTTGTCGGGTCGAGGAAGCAGCTCGATGTCGAGCGAACGACCGAAGATGGCGCTGATCTCGGCGACCTTCGATGGGTTCGCAGTCGCGATGACAAGGCGCAGTGTCATCGTGTGCCGTGCTCAGTAGCCGACACCGAACGCGGCCCAGATCCCGTCGGGGCCGATGATCAGCCGGTAGTCCTTGTAGACGCCTTTGAACCGTGTGGCCTCGATGTCCTCGGGCCGGAAGCCGAGCGTGGCGAGGACCAACAGATCCTGCTCGTTCCACTCGGCCGGATCCTTGGCGGCCAGATACGGCCACACGGTGTTGCCCCGCTTGTCCACGGTGGGAGCGAGGTCGAGGAGCGCGACCATCCGGGCGAGCGCGTCGGCGCCGCCTTCGTCGAATTCCTTCTGCCACTGATCCGCTGGGCGCCGCTGCCCGACAAAGCCCCACCGGAACCGCCGTTTGCCGATGATCGCCTTGATCGCTGCGTAGTCACGCACGATCGCCGCGTCGTAGATCGCACGCGCGGTTTCCGCGGCATCCGGATCGACAGCCGACCCATCGACCGTCGTGAGGATCGGCCCGGCCCCGTGGGGAATCGTGCTGACGGGAGCAATCGTTGTGGTGGTGGTCGATGATGTCGTGGTGGGGGCGAGCGTGGTGGTTGGCACGGCGAGCGTGGTAGCCGCCGCCAAGACGGTCGACGCCGCGACGTCGGTGTCGCTCACCGGCGCAGGCCTCGTTTCGGCACTCGAACTCGTACAGCCGGTGAAAGCCAGCGCGGCAAGGAGCGCTCCGGCAATGACCCGACGACAATCGAACGGACGGCGGTCGGCCACCGTCACGCCCTCGGCGACGGTGGCGTGGCGAGCACCTCGGCCTGGAGCGCGCTGATCACGGTGATCCCGCCTTCGGCCAGGTTCATCAGCGCATCGAGCTCGGCCCGGGTAAAGGTCTTGCCCTCCGCAGTGCCCTGCACTTCGGCGAAGCGGCCGTCGCCCGTCATGACCACGTTCATGTCGACCTCGGCGGTCGAATCTTCGCTGTAGTCGAGGTCGCACAAGGGCGTACCGCGAACCATGCCGACGGAGATCGCCGCACAGGAGGTGACCAGTGGATGGGTCTTGATCGCGCCGCTCTGGACCAGGCGAGTGCAGGCATCATGGAGCGCAACATAGGCGCCGCAGATGCTCGCGGTGCGTGTGCCGCCGTCGGCCTGGAGGACGTCGCAGTCAAGCACTATCTGGCGCTCGCCGAGGGCACGCATGTCCGTGACCCCACGCAGCGCACGTCCGATGAGACGTTGGATCTCCTGGGTTCGTCCCGACTGTTTGCCCTTGGCCGCCTCACGGTTGTTGCGCTCGGGGGTGGCGCCGGGGAGCATCGAGTATTCGGCGGTGACCCAGCCCTTGCCACTGTTCTTCATCCAGCGAGGCACGTCCTCGTCGATCGAGGCGGTGCACAGCACCCGGGTCCGTCCGAACGTCACGAGCACCGACCCGGCGGCGAACTCGGTGTAGTCGCGCACAAAGCTGACCGGTCGGGGGTCGGCAGGAGAACGGTCATAGCTACGCGCGGTGAACACGGCCGTCGAGGCTAGAGGATGCCCGGCACCAAACCGGGTCGTTCCATTAGGAGAGAGGTTGCCCCCGTAAACGGGGGCAAAACACCTCCCATCGTCGTTGGGAGGTGTTCTGCCCCTAACGATGGGGGCAACCTCTCTCCCAACGAACTCAGAAGTAAATGACTTTCTTGGCGCGTTCGGTGACGAGATCGAGGTCGTCGGAGTAGGCGCCGGTGGAGAGGTACTTCCACCCGGCGTCGCAGACGATGGTGACGATGACCCCTTCGTCGATCTCGGCGGCGCATTTGATGGCCGCCGCCATGATCGCCCCGGACGAGATGCCGGCGAAGACGCCGCACTCGCGCACCATCCGGCGGGTCGCCTCGAGGGACTCCCGAGGGCCGATGACCTTCTTGCGGTCGAGGAGCTCGAAGCCGTTGTTGTCGGTGAAGATCGGCGGGATGTAGCCGTCGTCGAGGTTGCGCAGTCCGTCGACCATCTCGCCGCTCGGCGGCTCGACCGCCCAGATCTGCACATCCGGCTTCATCTTCTTCAGGAACGAACCGACACCGATCAGGGTGCCGCTGGTCCCGAGGCCGGCAATGAAGTGGGTGATGTCGGGAACATCAGCGAGGATCTCGGGACCCGTTCCCTCGAAGTGGGCCTGCGGGTTCGCCGGGTTCGCGTACTGATACAGGAACACCCATTCGGGATGCTGCTCGGCCAATTCACGGGCGAGTTTGACGGCACCGTTGGACCCCTCCGACCCGGGCGAATCGATGATCTCCGCCCCGAAGGCCTCGAGCATCTGACGCCGCTCCGGGGTGACGTTCGTGGGCAGCACGATCTTGATGTGATAGCCGCGCTGCCCGCACACCATGGCCAGACCGATGCCGGTGTTGCCCGACGACGGCTCGATGAGGATCGACCCCGGAACGAGACGTCCGTCCTTCTCGGCCTGCTCAATCATGGAGAGCGCAATGCGGTCTTTGACCGAACCGCCCGGATTCTGGCCCTCGAGCTTGGCCAGGATCCGCACTCGGGGGTTCGGGCTCAGTGCGGAGACGTCGACGATCGGCGTGTTGCCGATCAGGTCGAGGACGCTGTGGAAGACGGTCATCGGGTCGACCCGTCGGGACTAGACCGACCCGCCGGCGACGGCCGGCAGGATCGTCACTTCGTCGCCCGCCTTGATCGGGGCGTCGAGTTTGCCCAGGTAGCGGACATCGTCGTCGTTCACGTAGACGTTGACGAACTTGTGGAGCGTGCCGTCGACGGTGAGGACCTGACCGGCGATGCCCGGGAACCGGGTGGTCAGATCGTCGAACAGGGCGCCGAGCGTGGCGCCGGTCGCCTGGACCTTGCTGGCACCGCCGACGTGGGGACGCAGGATCATCGGGATCCGGATGCTCACCGTGGGAGCGGCGGTGGTTTCGATGACATCAGACATGTGGAGAGAACCTCGGAGACCGGTCGGGATGACACCCGGTCCAACCGGGCTTCGCCCAGTCTAATTCCCGACTGAACCGGTAGGGAATCTCCACGCCACGTGGGCACCCGTCGTGCTCGAGGTCACTCGTCGACCACGACCGGTTCCTCGGTGACGATTCCGTCCACGATGCGATAGCTGCGCAGCGCCGGTGAGGAGTCGCGCAGGCTCACGATGACGTACTGCCAGGTGGGGTCGGGCGCCGACGACACGTCGGTGGGCGACGGGAACGGGTCGGTGTGGGTGTGGCTGTGCATCACCCCGATGACGGCCAGACCTTCATCGTCGGCGTCTCGCTCGGCTCGGAGATGCACCTTGGGGTCGATCGTGTAGACGAGTGCTGACGCAGCCAGGTTCGCCGACCGCACCAACCGCACCACCCTGGTGTTCCCGTCCTCCGTGCTGGTCCCAACGAGGAGGCCACACGCCTCGAGGGGGTAGCCGTCCAGTGCATGGACGATCATCTCGTCGAGCACCTCGGAGGTCAACAGCAAGCTCACGCCCGAGAACTGTACGCACTCAGCGTTGTGCCGCCGCGCCCACCGAGTGCGAGAAGATAGACCGGTCATGGCCGGAAAAGGGAAGATCAAGGGGCCCGAAGCGGGGGCAACAGGTGGAGCGAAGAAGGTTGTCGCGTCCAACCGGAAGGCGCGTCATGAATACGAGATCATCGACACCTACGAGTGCGGGATCGTCCTCTACGGCAGCGAGGTCAAGTCGCTGCGTGACGCCCAGGTCCAGATGATCGACGCGTTCGCCCGGGTCGACCGCGGCCAGGTGTACCTCCACGGCATCCAGATCTCGCCGTACTCCTACGCCGTCGGGTTCGGCGCCCACGACCCGAAGCGCACCCGCAAGCTGTTGCTCAACAAGCGTGAGATCGCCGACCTGGCCGAGGCCACCGACAAGGACGGGCTCTCGCTCATCCCGCTCAGCATCTACTTCACGAACGGGAAGGCGAAGGTGGAACTCGCCATCGCCCGGGGCCGGAAGCGCTACGACAAGCGTCAGGCCTTGGCCGAGCGCGACTCCAAGCTGGAGATGAGCCGCGCCCTTGCCGCGGCGAACAAGTACCGCCACGCCTGACGCCCCCAAGCGTTGCCCCTCGACCCCCGGGATCGTGGGCCAGCTGGCTATCTCGGGCCAGGATTGACGGGGTTTTCTGCGCTCTCCCGGCCCACAGCGATGTGTCGCCTTCGCGGTCTATCGAACCGTCGGCTCGCGCGGGAGGCCGAGGATCTTCTCGCCGATGATGTTGCGCTGGATCTCGTCGGTGCCGCCGGCGATCGACTGCGCGGGGGTCGACAGCAGGACCTCGGCGATCACGGTGTCGAGTGGGTCGCTCCCGGTGGTGAGCATCGCGGACGCGCCGCTGATGAGCGAGTGCACGCGGGCCGAACGGCGAGCGACCTCAGACGCCGCGAGCTTGCCGAGCGAACCCTCGGGGCCCGGTGGACGACCCATGGCACGCGCCGCCGCGGCACGCGCTGCGGTCCATTCGTTCGCTCGGACGAACGAGAGCAGCCGCGCGATCTCCTGACGCACGATCGGGTCATCGCTGAGTGCCCTCATCCGGGCACGTTCAATCACCAGATCGGCTCGCCCCGCGCGCTGTGGGTACCAGACGTAGGTGGCGAAGTGCTCGGCCGCTTCGGCGTCCGCCTCGGCGATGGTGCGTCCGGCAGACCCTACGTTCGCATATCGCTGCGGCCGGAGGGTGGCGAAGGAACGCTCGTGCGAGAGGGTCGTGCGGGCGATGCGCCAGCCATCACCGAGGGCCCCGACGAGGTTGGCGGCAGGGATGCGGGCGTCGGTGAGGAACACCTCGTTGAACGACGCATGCCGGTTCATCTGACGGATCGGCCGCACCTCGACCCCAGCCTGATGCATCGGCAGCACGAAGTACGAGAGTCCGTCGTGTTTCGGCACCGCGTGATCGGTGCGGGCGAGCAGCATGGCGACATCGGCGTGATGGGCGCTGGTCGTCCACACCTTCTGCCCGTTGACGACCCACTCGTCGCCGTCGAGGACCGCGCTGGTCGACAGCCCGGCCAGATCTGACCCGGCGCCGGGCTCGCTGAACAACTGGCACCACCGCAGTTCACCGGTGAGGGTCGGCCGCAGCACGCGATCCCGCAACTCATCGCTTCCGTGTTCGAGCACCGTAGGAGCGGCGAGCGTCGTGCCTCCTCCCAATGGCGTACCGACGGCGCCGTGGGACCGAATCTCGTCGGCGACGACGCGATCGGCCCAGCTCGGCAGACCCCGCCCATGCCAGCGCGTCGGCCACGACGGCACCGCCCATCGTGCGTCCACGAGGCGCTCACGCCATTCGCGCAATCCGACGTCGGGGTCCCAGTCGTAGCGAAGCCATGCCCGAACCTCGGCGCGTATCTCGTCGGCGGCGATCATCGTGCTTCCTCTCCGGGACGGGCGAGCCCACAAGCCGCAGACCAGAGGGAGGTAAGGGTAGTTGCGGCGCGCTCGTCATCCATGGCGTCTCCGTCCACATACATCCAGCGGGCGGTGGCCGAGAGCATCGACACCAGTACCGCTGCGGTGGTCTCGACATCAACGGCAGGGTCAGCCCAGCCGCGCGTTTGCCACCGACGGATCGACGCGGCCACTCGGCTCACGTGCTTCTGATGCGAGACGAGGCGCGCTTTGCGGACCTCGTCGTCCGACGCGGCCACCTGATCGACCAGTCGATACA
Source organism: Acidimicrobiia bacterium (assembly GCA_031368215.1). Classification (GTDB taxonomy): domain Bacteria; phylum Actinomycetota; class Acidimicrobiia; order Acidimicrobiales; family JANYDT01; genus JANLQX01. The sequence continues at coordinate 33,767 of JANLRD010000092.1, forward strand.
GGTCGGCGTTCTCACGTACGACGGCGAGGTAGTTCCGCGTGGACGTCGCCAGGTTGGCAATCGGGTCACCGCCATGAGGCCGGTCGAAGCCGACGACGTTGCGCTCGACGCTGCGATCGATGTTCGACGCGAGATGGCGGAAGAGCTCGGTCTTCGATTCGAAGTACGTGTAGAAGCTGCCCCGCGACACACCCGCCTCGGTGATGATGTGCTCGACGGTCGTATCGAGGTAACCGTGGCGGGCAAAGACGACACGCGCGGCGTCGAGCAGCCGCTCGCGGGTTCGGGTGGCCTTCACCCCGGGCGCGGCCACGACGGTCGCGCGCCGGTCGGCTGATGTGCCAGTCGGGATCCATCCCCCACGGGTCGTCTCCCGCGGGGCCGCCGTCTTCTGAGCGTCCACGATCTTCCGGGAGGCCACGATCTTCCGGGGGGCCATCAGCGCACCATCGAGACGTCGGCGCGCACCATCAGTTCGGCGAGTCCCTCGATCGAACGAAGGTACGCGTCGAGAGTGCGCTGTCGTGGTTCCGGCACAAGGTGCGTCACACCCACTTCGCGGTAGTGGTCGATCTCGGCGAGGATCATGTCGTGGTCGTCTTCCAAAGCGTCCCACCGGGTGCGCATCGAGATCGCGAACGACGCCTCGGGACGTTCAGCGCGCATACGACGTACTCGTGGGGCGGTTTGCTCAGGCGTGAGGAAGCCGCCGTGCCACCCGTCCCCGACACGCACGGCACGGGCAAGTGCCACGTCCGCATGGCCGCCTATCCAGATGGGGAGATGCCCGACCGGTTGGGGTTTGGCGCGGATGGAGACGAACCGGGCGCCGTGCACCGGGTACTCGGCGGTGATGTGGTCCTGTGTCCACATTGTCCGCAGCATCTCGATTGCTTCGTCCGTGCGCGCCCCTCGCTCGGCGAACGGCACCCCTAACGCATCGAACTCGGCTTCCAGCCAACCAGCGGCGGTGCCGAGGATCATGCGACCGCCGCTCAGTTGATCGATCGACGCAACCGACTTGGCGACAACGAGCGGGTTGCGCATCGGCAACACGAGGACCGTGGTGCCGAGACCGACTCGGCGAGTCGACGCGGCCACCCAGGTGAGCGCGGTCAGTGGCTCGAAGATGTACGCGGACGGCGGGTATGGGGCGCCCGTGGGCACGACGAGATGGTCGCTCACCCAGACGTCGGCGAAGCCCAATTCCTCGGCCAGGACCGCGGCACGGGTCATGGCCTCGCCGGACGCGGCCGGGCCGGCTTGCGGGAGGTGCATCCCGGCGGTCATCGCTCCGTTCGACCTCACCGGCTCACCGTACGTCAATTCGACATTGATGTCGAATCGTCAATAGGGTGAGGAAATGATCGAGCGCGACATCGAGATCCGGACCGAGGACGGATCGATGACCACGTTCGTCGTCCACCCGGATGACGGTCATGCGCATCCGGTGGTGCTCTTCCTCATGGACGCACCCGGTAAGCGCCCGCTGCTCCACGCCATGGCCCGCACGATCGCGGAGGGCGGCTACTACGTGATGCTGCCCAACCTCTACTACCGGTCCACCCCAGCCTTCGAGCTCGACTTCTTGAGCCGCGAATCGTATGCGCGCATGAGTGAGCTGATGCACGGCATCGGCGCCCGGATGGTGGAGCGCGACGCAGTTGCGATGCTCGACGTCGCCGCCACGGAGCCGGCGGCCGACCCGACGCTCGTGGGTTGCGTCGGCTACTGCATGAGCGGACCGTTTGCCATCTGTCTCGCCGCGGGTTTGGGTGAACGCGTTCGGGCTGCCGCCTCGTTCTACGGGGCGCGCCTCATCACCGACACCAAAGGATCACCGCACCTGCGACTCGGGGACATCAGCGGTGAGCTCTACGTCGCGTGCGCAGAACATGACGAATGGGTGCCGCTCGACATGGTCGACCGATTCGAGGCGGCCATGCAGGCATCCCGTGTCCGTGGGCGTCTGGAGCGCTACTGGGGAACCCACCACGGCTTCGCGTTCAGCGATCGTCCCGCACACGATGCAACGGCCGAGGCGCGCCACTGGCGCGCCCTGTTCGACCTGTTCGACCGCAACCTCCACAACACCACCACACCAGCCAGCAGCTGAACACCGACCGACACCTGTCGCTTCGCCGATCGCCCCACCAAGGACCCACCGATGTCACTCGTTTACGGCGTCATGACCGCCGCCGATTCCATGAAGCCCGTCGAGCTCGTCGCCCACGCGAGGCGTCTCGAGTCACTCGGCTATGAGTCGATGTGGGTGACCGACGTGTTCGGACGCGAGGTCTACGTGACCGCGGGCCACCTCCTCGCCCACACCGAGACGATCAAGGTGGCCACCGGCATCGCCCACATCTACGGTCGGGACGCAATCGCCACCGTGCAGGCTGCCCGAACCCTCTCGGAGTTCTCCGGCGGACGTTTCCTGCAAGGTCTCGGCGTATCGCATCCCGTGGCCGCGCAGATGCGCGGCGTTGCCTGGGAGAACCCGATCGACAAGACGCGTGCCTATCTGACAGCGATGCGCGGCGAGCTCCCAATCCACACCCCCACCGATGCGCCGCCGGTGCCGGTCTACCTCGCCGCCCACGGGCCCAAGATGATGGCCGTCGCTGCCGAACTGGCCGACGGAGCGATGATCTACATGCAGACACCGGATGGCTGTCGTGAGGCCCGCGCCATTCTCGGGCCCGACAAGACCCTCAACCTCGTCCTTCCCGCGTGCCTGACAACGAACCCCGACGCCGCCCGAAGAGCCGGCCGTCGAGCTCTCCGCATCTACCTCCCGTTACCCGCGTACCAACGGGTATGGGCGCGCGCGGGGTTCGACGCCGACGACTGGAGCGACCGCGGCAGCGACCGCCTCGTCGACGCCTACCTCAACTGGGGCGACCTCGCCACGATCCAGACCCGTATGCGCGCGTATCTCGACGCGGGCGTCACCAACATCCTTCTTGCCGCCAACCCCGATCCGACCAATCCCTCCTCTGCAGCGGAGCTCGTCGAGGCGCTCGCACCTTCGTGAGGTAGTCGAAGTTGCTCGAGACTCCCCTGGGCCGGAGTGGTACGGGCCAGCAGCGAGCCAGCGCTCGGACCTATGTTCGACCGGGTGGATGTTGCGGTAGGAGGCATCACGAGGGAGACTCCTCGATCTCGGCCGGGGCCGCATGAACCTGCCGTCAACGATCCGTGGATGTCCGAACCAGGCGGTAACTGATGAACGAGATGCTCCCACCGTTCCCCGACCCGGGCCGAGCGCGGTCCGCACGCCGGCTCAAGCTGGACGACCGGGTAGACCGTCTCGCCGGGCTGGCGCTGTTCGAAGGATGGTCCAAGCGCGACCTGCGAAACATCGCTCGGAACACGCGTGAGGAGATGATCGAGCCGGATCAGTTCCTCATCAGGGAAGGGTCGCCGGCACGAGAGGCGTACGTCATCATCGGCGGTGAGGCGGTCGTACGCAGCAAGGGGCGGCGGTTGGCGGCGCTTGGGCCCGGGGACATCGTCGGTGAGCTCGGCCTGCTCCTCCACCGCCCGCGCACGGCCTCGGTGCAAGCCCTCACACCGCTTGAGTACCTGGTGCTCGAACAGGCGAATCTCAAGGATTGCGTCGAGCGCTCGCCACATCTCGGATGGCTACTGCTCCAGACCGTTGCGAATCGCCTGAGCGATACCGTCACCTGAGGAGAGCGCCGGCGGCTCGGCACGTGAGGTCAGCGGCGTGGCATCAGCTCTGAAGATCGAGTTCAGCAAACCCCACCATGTGCACGACGAGGGACTGCGTCGAACGTAGCTGCGACGTACGGCTCAGCTCAGGAGTGTTCGAGGTGCCAGCCAGCCCGGTCGAGCACGAGGCGGTGCCGCGGCCCGGGGGCGGCGATGTCGACTGCATCGTCGGCGTGCTCGTAGGCCATGTCGCCGGCCCAGGCCAGCGTGAGCGGATCGGTGGAGATGACGCGGGTATGCATTCGCGGCGGCGTATGCAAACGGAGCCGACGCAGTAGATCATCGACGTCGTGGGCATGGGAGATGTGATGCAGCGTCGTCCACGTGGGCGGGGCCAGCGGGAGCGAGCCCTCGGCGTTGCGGGCGAGCGCGTCCTCCGGGGTGACCCACTGGTGTGCGGTCGCCTCCTCCAGAGCGAGTTCCACGTCGCCGCTGGGCGCCGGTGCGACAAAGAACCACGTGGAGAACCGTCGGGCCTCGGTCGGGGGCGGCATCCAATGCGACAGCGCGGCCATGGCCGTGGGGTCGACGACCAACCCGGTCTCCTCCTGCGCCTCGCGGACGGCGGCGCGTCGGGCCGCAGCGAGTTCGTGGGCGAGGTCGATGTCGGCGATCGGCACCCGGTCGTCGGGATCGACCTTGCCGCCCGGGAACACCCACATACCGGCGAACGCGCCGCGGCCGACCCGCTGCAGCATCAACGTCTCCACACGACCGGCCTGCGCCTCGCGGGCGTTGCGGACAAGGATGACGGTCGACGCTGCGATGAGCGGCGACGAGGCCCCCGGAGCAGCGGGGGTGAAATCGGCAGACGAGGAGCTCACGGGTGCTGTTCTAGCGGTTCACCCCGCCGAGGCTCCAATACGCCCGACTGGCTCAGTACCGAACGGTGTTCTCGTCGCGCACCCCGCCGAGGCGGCAATGCAGCGGGACCGACGGGCCGGTCAGCAGTAGCGTCGCCGACCGTGTCCACCGACTCAACCACCGCATTGCCGGACGAGCTCACCGCTCGGGAGGCGATCCAGCGCCGGACGCTACGGGTGCTGATGGTCAGCCAGACCCTCGGCTCCGCCGGGAACTCGGTCGCCGTCACCGTCGGCGGGCGTGCCGCGAAGTCGATGCTCGGAGCCGACACGTTCGCCGGGTCGGCCAGCGCCGCGGTGACCCTCGGCGGCGCGGTCGCCGGACTCACCCTTTCCGCGGTGATGGCCCGTCGTGGCCGCCGTCCGGGGTTGTTCCGCGGATACGCGATCGCCTTCGTCGGAGCGATAGCCACGGTCATCGCGCTGGAGAACCGCGCGTTCATCCTGTTTCTCGTTGCGCTGCTGTTCTTCGGGGTCGGACAGGGAACCAACCTCCTCTCTCGCTATGCGGCTGCCGACCTGGCGACCACCGCGAACCGCGGAAAGGCGATCTCGCTGTTGCTCTTCGGCTCCACCTTCGGTGCAGTGAGCGCACAGGTCCTCGTGGGTCCCTGCGAGCGGGCTGCCCGTAGCCTCGGCTTGTGGGGTTACAGCGGGCCGTTTGTCTTTGCCGCCGTGATGCTCGTGATCGGGGCCACCAACGTGGTCGTCCGGTTACGGCCCGATCCCCTTGTCGTTGCCGGGCGGGTCGACGCAAACGCTCCTGGTGGCTTCCGACTCCCACCGCTGCGTCCGGCACTCCGGGTGATCAGCGGATCGCCCATGGCCAAGGTCGGGCTCGTCTCGATGATCATCGCCCAGGCGTCGATGGTGGCGGTGATGACCATGACCCCGATCCACATGGCCGACCACGGGCACTCCGGCACGCTCGCCGGCTACGTCATCGCCGTCCATGTCATCGGCATGTTCGGCCTGGCCCCGCTGGTGGGTCGATTCGTCGATCGCGCGGGTCGGGTCGTGGCCATCGCGGTCGGCGCTTCGATCCTCGTTGCCGCCACGATCGTTTCGGCACTCGCCGGGTACGAACCGGCGTTGCTCTTCCTCGGACTGTTCCTGCTCGGGCTCGGATGGAGCTTCGCCATGATCGGCGGATCCACCCTTGTGTCGGAGTCGGTCCGCGAGGGTGACCGGGTGATGGTGCAGGGGTCGGCTGACCTCCTCATGAGCGTGTGCGGCGGATCGGCGGCGTTCGCCTCCGGGTTCATCAAGCGATCGTTCGGCTTTCACATGCTCGCCAACGTCGGCACCGTGGCGACCCTCTCGCTGCTGGTGCTCGCCTGGCGGACACTCCGCCTCGGGGGCTCGGCGGTCCGACCGGCAGTGTGAGCGGTTCACCGGGCTGACCCGACTACTCTTTACGGGTTCATCTGTGCCCCGCGTGTGCGAGGCCCTGACAAGGAGATTCGTCCGGTGGCCATTCGCGCCAAGCTCACGACCGTTGCCACTTCGGCCGCACCTGGCAGCAGTGCCGCCGACAGGCCCAAGGTGGAGCGCACCGAGGAGGAGAAGACCGCTCGCAAGGAGCGCGTCCAGAAGGCCAAGGACGCACTTGCCCGCTCGGCCACCCTCAAGGGCGACCACGTGGCTCCCGGACGCGCCGCACTGAAGCTGTTCCTCCAGCGCCTCAACGAGCGCAACCAGCCCGACGACGCGACCTTCGAGGCGCTGTTGGAGGCGCCCTTCAAAGCACCGCCGAAGAAGAAGACGACCGACCGCCGCTTCTAATTCACCGTTCGAGCGATGGCCCAGCCGTTCGAACGCAAACGCTGACCTGCGTCCGCTTCCGACGATCAGAATGGCGTGGTGAGCCTGACGATCGTCGACTTGGGTGAACTCGACGACCCTCTGGGCGTCGAACTCGCGCATCGCCTCGGGGCGCTGCACATCGTCGAATGGGGTCACCTCTACGACCCCGGTGTCTGGAACGCCGCGATCGCCGTCGGTGAACTCATCGCCATGCGCGACCCGAGGAGCGCGAGCCGAACCCTGGTGGCCTTCGAGGGTGAACCGTCGAGCGCCACCGTCGTCGGATCCGTGTCGATTCTGGAGACCGACGATTTGGATGGCTGGGCACATGTACGTCCGTGGCTGGCCAGCCTCCTCGTCCTCCCTCCGGAACGCGGACGTGGCATCGGCTCAGCGCTGACCGATGCTGCGGTGCGCCTCGCCGCGCAGCGCGGCGATCACTACGTGCACTTATTCACCCCGGAACACGCCGAGTACTACCAGCGGCTCGGCTGGCGCGTTGTCGCACCTGCCCTCGCCTCCGGCCGGGACGTGACGGTGATGGCTCGGGGAACCGATCCCCGCTCGGCGCGGCGTTCCGTCGTCAGCCGATGGGTCGGCGACCCCGACATCGGCGGCGCGTATTCGTATCTGCGTCCCGGTGGCACATCGTCAGACCGCGATGCCCTCGGCACCGAGGTGCTTCCTCGGGTCTGGCTGGCGGGCGAGTACACGTGGTCAGCCGGGCCCGGAACGCTTCACGGCGCCTGGTTCAGCGGCGAACGGGCTGCCAGTGCCGTCCTCCGACGGCAAGACCTCCAGCGGATTGCCGTGATCGGTTCGGGCATGGCCGGTCTGGCAGCCGCCGGTCGGCTTCACGAAGGTGGTCGGGCCGTCGAGATCTTCGAATCATCCACTCGGCCCTTCGGGCGGGCGGCGACAGACCGAACGGTTCGAGGACCGATCCATCTCGGTGGCGCGTGGATGCACGGCATCGTCGGCCATCCGCTCCATGCCGTGGTCGACGCGGCCCCGTGGAACTGGGACCCTGCGCCGACCTTCGTCGTCGGTCACGGTCGGCTCGGCGAAGACGACGAGTCCCGCTTGGCTGCGTTGTATCAAGAGCTGGAGACCCGACTCGATGCACTGCCCAACGACAACCGTGCTTTGGGACCGTCCCTTCGAGCAATCCTCGCCGATCTCGCGGAGCACGCGCTCGATGCAGCAGTGCTCATGTGCTGGGCGCGCGGTGAGTTCGAAAACCTCTACGCCGCTCCCCTCGATGATCTTGCCTTGGTCGCACGGTCTGAGCAGTACGAGCTTCCGGGCGGCGATCACCTCATCACGACACCACTCGACACCGTGCTCGAAGAATTGAGCAGCGCGCTTACTATTACCCTTGGCTCTCGGGTCGTCGCCATCCGGTCGGGCGAGAGCAACGTCTCATTGGACTTCGCCGAACGCACGAGCGAGGAGTTCGACGCGGTCATCTGCGCAACGCCACTCCCCCCGATCAAGAGCGGACGCATCGTGTTCGATCCGCCGATCCCCGACGCCATCGTCTCGTCGATGAACCGGATCGGATGCGGGCCCATCGCCAAGGTGGCCACCACGTTCGACGAACCGTTCTGGGTGCCCCATCGGGCGTTCTCGCTCACCGGCGAACAGCCGCAGCCGCTCGAGTTCTTCGTCGACGTGTCGACGGTCGTCGGCAAACCGACTCTCTGCGGGTTCGCTGTGGGTGAGCATGCAGCCGCGGTGGAGGCGATGACCGAGGACGAGAGGTGTCGCCTGGTCGACCGCCTCCTGACCGAAGCCGGAGTGCGAACCCGCTGACTCGGGCCCTCAGGTTCCGGCCACCCCGTCAGGTACCTGTCCGAGAACGCCTCGCAGCACCTGGGCTGCCCCCAGGAGCGCAGCGCTCTCATAGGGCACGACGACCTTGGTGTTGTCACTGTCGGCGAACTTGCTGAGCGCATCGAGTTGCAGGATCGCGAGCAGCGTCGGATCCGGTGCCGCGGCCTTGATGGCGCCGTAGATGCTGGCGATACCGATTGCTCGACCCTCCGCTTCCAGGATGGTCGCCTGCCGATTGCCTTCGGCTCGAAGGATCGCCGCCTGCCGTTCTCCCTCGGCGGCTTTGACGGCTGCCTGCGAGTTGCCGTCGGCGACATTGATGGCCGACTGCCGGGTGCCCTCGGACTGCAGGATCTTCGCCCGCGCTTCCTGGTCGGCCTGCTTCTGCAGCGCGAGCGCCAGGAGGATCTGCGGAGGGGGAGCGATCTCGACGATCTCGATCCGGTTGATGCGGATCCCCCATTTGTCGGTGACCGCTTCCATCTGGTTCTGGACGTCGGTGTTGATCCGCTCGCGTTCCGAGAGCGCCTGGTCGAGGGAGAGCGTGCCGATCACCGATCGAAGGGCCGTGCGGGCGAGGGCATCGATGGCGACGTCGAACGAGGCGATGCTGAACAGCGCCTGCTTGGCATCGACGATTTGCGTGAAGATCGTGGCGTTGACCGTGACCACGACGTTGTCCTTGGTGATGACCTCTTGGCGGTCGCCCGGGCGGGGGATCTCGCGGATGTCCACCCGCTGGAGCGAGTCGATGAAGGGCGCCAGAATCACGAGACCCGGCTCATGCGTCTTGCGATACTCGCCAAGGCGCTTGACCACACCGACCTCGCCCTGCTGGACGATGTTGATCATGCGTCGCAGTGCGAAGAGGACCACGAGAACGACGAGCCCGGTGATGGCGAGTCCGGCTGATGCGGAGGAACTGAGGGCAATCATGAGATGGCTACTTTCGGGTCGGCGCTACTCAGTCGGGTAGACGAGGAGTGTGGTGCCTTCAACCGAGATGACGACCGCTGGGTCGTCTTTCCCGATGGTGGTGTCGGCAAGACTTCGGGCCAGCCACGTCTCGCCAGCGAGCATCACGTGGCCACCCGCACGCTCGGTCACCTCGTCGGACACGACGACACGCTGACCGACGATGCCGCCGTGAACGCCGACCGCGGCCGGGGCTCCACGTGGTCGGAGGAATGCTCTGCTCACGTACGGTCGGCCGAGCAGAATCCCCAATGCACACACCGACACGGCGGCCAGTCCCTGGACGGCATAGGCGCCGGAAGCGAACACCGACACTGCCGCTCCGGCGAGCGCTCCAACCGCTCCGAAGAATGCAAAGAAGGCGAGGTGGTGGAGCTCTACGGCGAACAGCGTCAACGCCAAGACGATCCACGCCGCGGTCACCATGTCACCCTCACCTCCCTAAACGTACAACCGCTCGCTCGACTTGCGTCACCGATGCCCACGATCAGCCAGTTCGCAGCCGTTGCGCTTGCCCGGCTCAGCCGGGGAAACGTTTGCGGAGGCTGATCTTGTCGAGCTTGCCGGTCGGGGTCATCGGCATGTCCGTGATCATCTCGATCATTGCGAGCCGGGCGTCGGCATCGTGCTGGGCGTCATAGAACGTCCGAAGCGCGCGAGCGTCCAGGCTCTCTGCCTCGGGCCACAGTGTCACCACGGCCGCGGGTTGGCCTCCAACTGGAATCACCGCGGCGTAGCGGACCGACGGATGACGCTGCAGCGCTTCCTCGATCGGGCGGGGGTAGATCGGGCCCGTCGGCGACTCGATCCGCTCCGATACGCGGCCGAGCGTGGTGACGAATCCTCCTGCGTCCATCCGTCCAACGTCGCCGGTGTGCAGCCAGCCATCACGCGTTGCCTCAGCGGTCTTCTCCGGCTCGTTCCAGTAGCCGATCATGAAGCCGCCTCGGATGCAGAGCTCCCCCGGTTGACCGACGGGAACTTCCTCGCCGAGGTCGTCGAGCACCCGAACCTCCTTGTCGGGAAGGGGTTCGCCAACCGCGCCGAGCCGCCCGTCGCTGGGGCGTGAAGGCCGGCCCAGGGCGACGAACCCTCCGAGCTCGCTTTGTCCGTAGCTCTCGCAGAACGCAACGCCGAGTTCGTCGAAGTATGCGCGCTTGAGTTCCGGAGCGACGGGAGCTCCGCCGGAAGCGACGAGCCGAAGCGCCTGAGGTGCCCCTCCCCGTTTGCGTGACTCCACGAGCAGATCGGTGAGGAATGGCGGGTTCGCCGGAAAGTACGTGCACTGATTGTCATGAAGGTCTTCCCAGACCGCGGAAGGGTCCCACTGCTTGCGAAGGCCCACGGTCATACCGCGGTGGACTCCGGGAAGGAGGTTGACCACGAGCCCGTACGACGAGGCTAACCCGGTCACTCCGAGCGACGAGTCGTCCGGTCCGAGACCGAGTCGCTCGGCGATGCAGGCGGCGGCGCGACTCGTGAAGCCGTGGGCGAGAACCGCACCCTTCGGGCGGCCGGTGGAGCCGGAGGTGAACGACAGGTGGGCGGCCATGGTGTCGTCGACGGCAACAGCCGGTGTGGCCGACGGCGCTCCGCTCAACGCATCGGCCCACCCGATGGCCCCCTCCTGGGGACCGTCCATGCAGTAGTACGTCGTGATGCTCGGCATCTTCGCTCGGTCACGTTCGATCGCCGGCAGGGCATCGTGGGTGTAGACGAGCACACTCGGCGTGCACGCCTGCACGTAGTCCGCGAGTTCGTCGACGACGAGCACGCTGATGTGCGCGCTGATGGCCCCGATCTTCCAGGCACCCCACATCGCCACGATGTAGTCGAGCCCGTTGTGGGCGAGGATGCCGACGCGGTCTCCCGGGCGTACACCAACGTCCCAGAAGGCGGACGCCGCCCGATCGGTTGCCGCCTCGGTCTCGGCGAAGCTGAGCGATCGACCGCGGTCGCTCCATCGGAGGAATGTCGCGTCGGGCGTCCGGTGTGCGGCTCGGCGGAGGAGATCGGGAAAAGTCGTGAAGGCCATCTCCAATACTGTTCCGTCTACACCCTCCAACACCCCCGGCAGTGTTACCGGCGTGCGAATTCTTCCGTCGGCTACGGCGAACCGAAGGAGCGAGCCGCCGATGCGCCATGCTGGAGCCCATGGACGTGCTCATCCGAAACGCCGACCTCATCGCCACCGTCGACGATCAGCGTCGCGAGATACGCGGCGGTTGGATCGCCCTCACCGCGAACCTAATCACCGGGATCGGCGGGCCCGAGAACGCGCCCACGGCGGCCGAGACCTCCGGCGCCACGGTTATCGACGCCGCCGGCTGCCTCGTAACCCCGGGTCTCATCAACACCCATCACCACATCTACCAGAACCTCACGCGCGCATACCTTCCGGCCACGAATGGCACCCTCTTCCAATGGCTCACCACCCTCTACCCGGTTTGGAGTCAGCTCGACGAGGAAGCGGCCTATATCAGCGCATGGATCGGGCTGGCTGAGCTGGCGCTCGGCGGGTGCACCACCAGCACCGACCATCTCTACGTGCACCCAAAGGGTGGTGGTGACCTCATCACGGCGGAGATCGCGGCGGCGACCGAGCTCGGCTTCAGGTTCCACCCGACCCGCGGTTCGATGAGCCTCTCGCAGAAGGACGGGGGACTCCCGCCCGACTCCGTGGTGCAGACCGACGAGGAGATCCTCGCCGACTCGGAGCGTCTGGTGAAGAAGCATCATGACCCGTCCTTCGGCGCCATGGTGCGCTTGGCGCTGGCACCGTGCTCGCCGTTCTCCGTCACTCCCGCGCTCATGAAGGCCACAGCGGAGTTGGCGGAGAAGCTCGACGTCCGCCTTCACACCCACCTCGCTGAAGACCCCGATGAGGACACGTTCTGCCTGGAGACCTTCGGCCGCCGCCCCATCGAGCAATTCGAGGAGGTCGGCTGGGGCACGGACCGCTCGTGGGTCGCACACTGCATCTACCCCAACGCTGACGAGATCACCCGCCTCGGCCGGTGGGGCACCGGGGTGGCACACTGCCCGTCGTCGAACTGCATGATCGGCGGTGGAGGCATCGCCCCGGTCCGGGACTACCGCGCCGCCGGAGTGCCGGTCGGTCTCGGGTGCGACGGGTCGGCGTCGACCGACTCGGCGTCGCTGTGGATGGAGGCCCGCAACACTCTGCTGCTCGGACGGCTCCGTGAAGGCCCGACCAAGTTCTCCGCCCGTGACGCGTTGGAGGTCGCGACGCGCGGCGGGGCGTCATGCCTCGGCCGTGACGGCGAGATCGGTCAACTCCGGGTGGGGGCGATGGCCGACGTGGTCGTGTGGCCGCTCGGCGGCGTGCTGTTCGCAGGGGCGCATACCGACGCCGTCGAGGGATGGCTGCGATGCGGTCCCTTCGCCCCGCGGCACACCATCGTCAACGGACGCTTCGTGGTCCGCGACGGCTCCCTCGTCCACCCGGCCCTCGACGACCGCCTCGCCACCCACCGCGCCGTCGCCCTCCGCTGGCAGTCCGCTGCGCTGGCGTCGCACTGACCCTCCCACCCCATAAAACCCGTGGGCCCAGCTAGCTCGCTGGGGCCAGCTGGCTTCGATTTTCCCCGGGTTTCCTGGCCCGAGCGAGCCTGCAGGCCCACCGAGGTTTGGTCGCGGGAGGTGGGGGCTAGTGGCTGACGACCATGACGATGAGGCCGGCGGCGACGACCAGGGTTGCCGCCAGACGTCGTCGGCCACCGGACTCGCCGAGCGTCTTCCAGCCGATCAGCGCGGCGAGGACCACACTCGACTCGCGCAGCGCAGTGACGTAGCCGACGGGTGCCGAACGGAACGCGACCTGCACCATGAAGTACGTCAGGGTTGAGGCCAATGCGGCGAGCGTGAGGCGCCGATAGTTGGCGACCATCGTCGCCCGCATCTCCGACGCCCGGCCGCGCACGAGACCGTAGGTTGTCGTCGTGAGGCCGGTGCCGAGATGGGCGGCGAACGCGTAGCGAAGGGTGCCGCTGGTCCGGATGCCCTTGGCATCGGAAAGCGAATACGCACCGATAGTGAACGCCACGATCACCGCATTGCGAAGCGCCGTCGATCGACGAAAGCCGGCGAGAAGGAAGAGTCCGCAACCCACCGTGGAGATGCCGAACGCAGTGAGCGGACGAAGCGAGTCACTCAAGAGCGCTACGCCTCCGACCGCCGCCAGCATCGCTCCTCCACCCCGGGCGATCGGGTACACGAAGGAGAAGTCGCCGGTGTCGTAGGCCTTGGCCAGGAAGATGCAGTAGGGCAGGTGCACCGACCCGGAGATGACGACCCACACCCACGACCGGGCGGGCAGACCTCCGAACAGGAACACGATCGGCGCGCAGAGCATCGCAGCGATCGTGAACTGCCCCCACAGCATGAGGAACCTGTCCCCTGTCGCCTGCTTGACGGCAAGGTTCCACCCGGCGTGGAGTACCGCCGCGCCGAGGGCGAGCGCGGTGGCGGTCAGCACCCCGGAACCCGACGAACGCTCAGCGGCGCGCGGTCGAGTCGACCACGGTGGCGAGACCGTTGAAGACCGTATGGCGGACGACACCGTGCAGCGTTCGTCCGGCGTATGGGGTGTTTCGGGCCTTCGATGCGAGCGCCGCAGGGTCGACCGTCCACGTGGCCGACGGATCGACGACGCAGAGGTTCGCCGCGCGTCCGACGGAAACGTGACCGTGACGGTCGTCGGCCTTGGCGATGCGAGCCGGTCCGCTCGAGAGCAACGAGAAGACCCGGGCGATCGGCATGTCCAGTTCCGTGATCGCCAACGACAGCGCGGTCTGCAGGCCGAGCATTCCCGGCGGCGCGTCGAGCATCGACTGCTCTTTGGTTTCCGGAGTGTGGGGGGCGTGATCGGTGGCGATGGCATCGATGGTGCCGTCGGCCAACCCGGCCTTCACCGCGGCGACGTCGGCGTCGGTGCGCAGAGGCGGATGCACCTTGAAGACGGTGTCGTAGCCCGCGAGACAGGCGTCGGTGAGGGTGAAGTGATGCGGTGCGGCTTCTGCCGTGACGGGCAACCCGTCGGCCTTGGCCCGACGGATCAACTCCACCGAACCGGCGGTGGACATGTGCAGGAAGTGCACCGGGGTGCCGGTGCGACGGCATAGCGCGATGTCACGCGCCACCATCAACTCCTCAGCCTCCGATGGTTGGCCGGGAAGACCTAAGCGCGCTGACCATGCACCTTCGTGCATCACACCGCCCTCGGAAAGCGCGGCGTCTTCGCAGTGCTGGGCGAGGGTCACGCCGAGGGAGCTCGCGTATTCGAGCGCCCGGCGCATGAGCCGGTTGTTCTGCACACCCGCGCCGTCGTCGGTGAAGATGCGCACGCCGAGCTCAGCCATCTCGGCCATCGGTGCCAGCCGCTCTCCGGCTCGACCGACAGTGATCGCTCCCGCGACGAGAACTTCGCACAATCCGGCGGAGCGACCCAGACGCAGCACCTGCTCGACCACTGCGGCGGAGTCGATCGCCGGCGTCGTGTTCGGCATGGCGACCACCGCGGTGTACCCGCCGAGCATCGCCGCCCGCGACCCGGTCTCGATCGTCTCGGCGGCCTCGTTCCCCGGTTCTCGCAGGTGGGTGTGCAGGTCGACCAGGCCGGGGCCGACGACGCAGTCGGTCGCGTCGAGCACCTCTCCCCCGCTCGGGACTTCAACCGAACCGCCGATGGCAACGATCCGACCGTCGACCACAAGGATATCGGCGCGAACGGGCTGCGACGAACCGTCGGTGAGGACGAAACCGCCGCGGATGGCGAGCGCGGGGTTGGTCATGATCGTTCTCCGGTCAGTAGTTCGAACAGCACTGCCATACGGACCGCGACGCCATTGGCGACCTGCTGGGTGATCACAGTGTTGGGGCGGTCGGGAACCGACGGGCCGATCTCGACGCCGCGATTCATCGGGCCCGGGTGCATCACGAGAACGTCATCTCGTAAGCGCGCTGATCGTTCGTCAGTGAGGCCGTAGATCGACGTGTACT
This sequence comes from Acidimicrobiia bacterium, assembly GCA_031368215.1. Classification (GTDB taxonomy): domain Bacteria; phylum Actinomycetota; class Acidimicrobiia; order Acidimicrobiales; family JANYDT01; genus JANLQX01. Next base: position 49,006 of record JANLRD010000092.1, read on the forward strand.
CCCGCAGCGACGGAACCAGCGCCTCCGTGGTGCGTTCCATCTGCATGCGGAGCAGGTAGATGACGTCGACGCGGCCCAGCACTGCTTCGATCTCGTGTTCGACCTTGACCGGCCAGCCATCGAGTGACGGAGGGAGCAGGGTCGCCGGGGCCACGAGCGTGACCTCGGCCCCCAACGCGGTGAACGCCTGCACGTTCGAGCGGGCCACCCGCGAATGCTTGATGTCGCCGACGATGGCGATCGAGCGGCCCTGGAGGCTGCCGAGACGGGTACGGATCGTGTAGCAGTCGAGCAACGCCTGGGTCGGGTGCTGATGCCAGCCGTCGCCGCCGTTCACCACGCTGGCCTGTGTCCATCCCGCGATCTGCAGCGGCACACCGGCGGCCTTGTGCCGCACCACGAGCGCGTCGATGCCCATCGCCTCGATCGTCTCGACGGTGTCGCGGATGGACTCGCCCTTGTTGGCCGAGCTGGTCGACACGGAGAAGGTCATCACGTCGGCCGACAACCGCTTCGCCGCCGTTTCGAAGCTGAGCCGCGTGCGAGTGGAGTCCTCGTAGAACAGCGACACGATGGTCTTGCCCTGGAGTGCGGGAATGCGGGGGACCTTGCGCTGACTGACCTCGACGAAGCGATCGGTCAACGTGAGCATGTGGTCGAGTTCGTCGGCGCTGAGGTCCTCGATCGAAAGCAGATGCTTCATGACAGCACCACCCCGTCGGCCGTGGCCCGCACCGATTCTGTTCGCGACGTAGGCAGGTTCTTGCCAACGAAATCCGGTCGGATAGGCAGTTCGCGGTGGCCGCGGTCGACCATAACGGCCAACTGCACGGCCTTCGGGCGACCGTACTCGCGCAGCGCGTCAAGACCGGCGCGCACCGTGCGTCCCGTGAACAGCACGTCGTCGACGAGCACCACGATGGCGTCGTGCACCGGAAAACTGAAGACGCTCTGCATCGGCGTGACCGTTCGCAGTTCAAGGTCGTCGCGGTAGAAGCTGGCGTCGATCCGCCCGACGGGCACCGGATTGCCGAGGGCCTCGAGCGCAGCGCCTAGAGCCTCGGCAAGCCACACGCCGCCCTTCATCAGTCCGACGAGCACAACACCCCGGGGGCCCTCGTTGCGTTCGACGGTCTCGTGGGCCATCCGGCGAACGGCCCGGTCGACGCCCGCTGCGTCGAGCACCTCCCGCCGCTCACGGACGGGAGCGGGCCCATCGGGCCCAGTGGGCGCAACGAGCCCCGGTTCGAGTGCCATGTTTTCTCCTCTCCGTATGAGCCTCACGGGACTCATTTCACGGATGCGAGCCCACAGGCTATTCGCGTACGCCGGCCCGGCGCGCCCAACGCGGCGACGCGCGCCGGTTCGACGCGCCCGTCCGCGTAGCCTGGCTGGTGTGGAGCCCACGGACACGACGGATCCCACCCCGGGCGGTCCGGAGCGGGCCGTCGAAGCGTGGGCGGCCTACGACGACGACCGCGTCATCGTCGACATCACCGAGGTGAGTGCATTCGTCTCGACGAACCACGTGTACCGCTGTTCGCTGAGCGACGGGTCCGCGGTGATCGCCAAGGTGTCGTCGTACGGTTCGTACTTTCTGTTCTGCGAAGACCACGACCGGCTGCACGCCTGCCATCGGCTGCTGGAGGGGACCCGCCACGCCCGGCTCCTCGCCGATGTGCTCACCCAGGACGGACGGCCGTTCACCCACTACGACGGCCGCACCTGGGTGGTGTTCTACGACGAGGTTCCCCGAGGGCGCTCCCTCCCCCGCATCCTCACCGACGGCCAGATCACGACGTTCGCCCAGGAGATCGCGCTCTTCCACCGCGCCTGCGCCGACATCGCCCCGAAGATCCCGCTGACCAGCACGTCGATCAAGGCCGACGCCATCCACCTGCTCGACCTCGTGACCAACCCGCGGTCGGCGAAGCGGTTCGTCCTGAACGCCGCGCAACTCGCCGTGGTGGCGCGGCACACGCACGACTTCCTCGTCACGCTCGACACCCTGCGCTACGACTACTGGCCCAAAATGCCGGTGCTCATCGACTGGAACCTCGGCAACTTCTCCATCACCGGCGAGGAAGGCGATGACGACTTCCGGCTCTACAGCCGGTGGGACTACGACTGGTTCCGCATCGAGCCCCGCATGATGGACTTCTACTTCCTGTCGCGTGTTTCGTCGTCGACGGGTGACCGGACGCACTTCACCTACTCACCCCACACACTTGTCGAGCCGCGGTTCATCCAGTTCCTCACCGCGTATCACCGCATCTTCCCCCTGCGGCCCGACGACATCGCGTTCACCCGTGAGGCATACCGGTTCTTCATCCTCCACTACGTCATCGCCAACGGAGACCGGTTCTTCCGCGACGATCTGTGGAAACGCCTCCAGAAGGAAGCAGTGAGCATCTACCTCCCCGCCGTCGACGATCTCGATCTCCGCCCGCTCCTCGACCTGGTCACGCTGTGACGGTTCGATTCGTCGACCTCGGCGCGCTCGACGCCCCTGTGCGCCTCCATCTTCCGGAAGGCCGACTCCGCCTTCCCCACGCCACACCGGGTGTGTGCGCCACCTGGGACAAGCCGGTTCCGGTCGACCTCACCCGGCTCCACGGCATGGACCTCGAGGATTGCGCCTGGCTGGTGCGAAGCGTCGAAGGCGTGCCGCTCACCGTCTCGGCAGCATCAATCACCGCACTGGTAAGCGCGCGAATTATCTGCGCAGGTACGAACGAGACCTTCACCAATGTCGAGGAGATGCTCGCCGCCGACATCATCGTGGTCGAAGGCCTCGACCTTTCTGATCTCCCCAGGGTCGGGTTCACGCTCACGGTCGCCACCAACGTCCACGCTCACGTACGGGACTTCGATTGGACGGTGTAGCACTGCGAGCTGCCCTCGCCGGGTCGCGGTTCTCCGATGTTCGGGTCGTCGACTCCATCGACTCGACCAATCGGGCGCTGCTCGCCTGGGCGATCGCCGGTCACGACGACGCCGGTGCGGCAGTCGTCGACGGAGCGGTCCTGATCGCCCGCTCGCAGACCGCGGGACGCGGCCGGCTCGGTCGCACGTGGATCGCTCCCGCTGATTCCGCCCTCCTGATGACAGTGCTGGTGGACCCCACGGCAATGCCGATCGAACGCTGGCCGATGCTCTCGTTCGCCATGGGCATGGCGGTGGTCGAGCGTGCCAGCTCACTGGTAGTCGACGCGTCACTCAAGTGGCCGAACGACGTCGTTGTCACCGATGCGACTGCACCGTTCGGCTACCGGAAGCTCGCTGGCATCCTCGCCGAGTCGCACGTCGGCGAACGTCGGCGATTCGTCGTGGTCGGCATAGGCATCAACCTGGTACGGCCGGCCGAACTCGACCCTGCGCTCGGACCTGACGCCGTCCCGACGTGGCTCGCGGACCACGCCCCAATGCCGTCGCGCGAGGCGTTCACCGCCGAAGTGCTGTCCGCGTTCGACCGTGCCGTTGCGATGCTGGCCGACGACCCGCCGGCGTTTGTCGACCGCTACCGGTCGGTGTGCTCAACGATCGGCCGCGTCGTCGAGGCCGACCTCGGCGGACGGCGGGTGGTCGGGACTGCGGCCGATGTCGACGCGTCGGGCCACCTCATCATCGAGGTCTCGTCGGCCGCCGGCATCGAGCGCCACGTGTTGTCGGCCGGCGACGTGGTCCACCTCCGTCCCGCGGTGTGACGATCGGTGTTGCGCGCGGCACCGGCTCGTCATCAGGCCCGTTCCGGCGCAAGCGCAACGCGGTCTCGATGACCAACGGGACCTGGCGGCAGGACAGGCGGCAGAACAGGGCCGCACGACAGGGCGGCAGGACGGAGCGGCCGGGTCACCTAGCGTTTGGGGATGGACACAACCGACACCTCGCCGGTTCTGCACACCTTCGCGCTCGGTTCCCCGCCGTGGCAGACGTTCGATCCGTTCCTGTTCTGCGTGCACCACGACGACGCCTACCCGATCGGCAACGGTGAGCTCGGACCCGATGCCGTTCACCTCCGAGGCCGTCCGATCGGGAGCGACTTCACCGCCACCGACGGCTGGAGCATGTACCACGGCAGCACCGTGCCCGGCTTCCCCCAACATCCGCACCGTGGCTTTGAGACCATCACCTTCGTCCGCCGCGGCTATGTCGACCACGCCGACTCGCTCCGGGCGGCGGCCCGCTACGGCGCCGGCGACGTCCAGTGGCTGACGGCCGGCGCGGGGATCGTGCACGCCGAGATGTTCCCCCTCCTGCGCGAGGACGAGGGAAACCATATGGAGCTCTTCCAGATCTGGATGAACCTGCCGTCGGCCGACAAGATGGCCGATCCGCACTTCACCATGCTCTGGGCCGAGGACATCCCGGTCTTCTACGAGCTCGACGCGGATGGCCGTCGGGCCACGATCACCGTCGTCGCCGGGGCGATCGGCCCGCACGTGCCGCCAAGCCCGCCACCTGCGTCGTGGGCGTCGAAAGCCCACGCCAACGTGGCCATCTGGCGCGTTGCCCTGGAGCCCGGGGCTTCCTGGACGATGCCGATCGCGCCCGAAGGGACCATCCGCACCGTCTATGTGTTCGAGGGTGGCGGCATCGAACTGGGCGGCCACAGCGCTGCGCTCGGCACGGGTATCGTCCTCGACGCCACCCGTTCGGTGAAAGCGACCGCGGGCGACGAGGCCGTCACCTTCCTCGTGCTCCAGGGACGGCCGATCGGTGAGCCGGTCGCGCAATACGGGCCGTTCGTCATGAACGACCGGGCCGGCATCGAGAAAGCCTTCCAGGATTACCAGCGGACCCAGTTCGGCGGTTGGCCCTGGCCGACCGACGACCCCACCCACGGTCACGTGACCGCCCGTTTCGCCCGCCGCCCCGACGGCTCACTCGAGCTCCCGCCCGACACCAGCGCCGTCGGCTAGCCCCAGTCGTTGGCACCTACTGGGTCGGCTCCTTGGCTCGTTGGGTCAGCTCCGACGCATCGGGTCAGCTCCGACGCACTGGGTCGGCTGCGAAGCATGGGTGCACAAATCCCGACCCAGTGCACGAAACCCGACCCAGAACCTTCGGGCCGCGTCGGTTCGCTCCGTTGCTATCCGCGGCTGGTACGTCCGCGACTACCGGCCGAGCTCGTTCGCCCTGCTTGCTGTCCGCGGCTGGTCGGTCCGCGACTACCGGCCGAACTCGTGTTGGCCCTGCTTGCTGTCCGCGGCTGGTCGGTCCGCGACTACCGGCCGAGCTCGTGTTGGCCCTGCTTGCTGTCCGCTGCTGGTCGGTCCGCGACTACCGGCCGAGCTCGTTCGCGATCGATGTGAGCATGCCGTTGACGTAGCGGTGCGAGTCGTCGGTCGAGAAGCGCTTGGCCAACTCGACGGCTTCGTTCAAGATGATGCCGCGGTCGACGTCGGGCTGGTCGAGCAGTTCATAAATCGCCATGCGCATCACGATCCGGTCGAGCATGGGCATGCGGGAGATGGGCCAGTCGGGACGCGCGAACTTCCCGATGAGTTCATCGGCACGCACGGCGGAGTCGGAAGCGCCGATCGCCAGCGTGGACGCGTACTCTGCCGGCGGGAGGGGGAGCTCATCGAGGACCGTGGAGACGGGGACGTTCTTGGTTTCCGCTTCGTAGAGCAGTTCCATCGCCCGCTCCCGGGCGTCGCGACGCCGCGACGGCGTGGCGCTCACACGCGGGTCAAGTAATCGCCCGTGCGGGTGTCGACTTTGACCTTCTCACCCTGATTCACGAACAGAGGGACCTGGATGACCAGGCCGGTTTCGAGTGTGGCCGGCTTCTTCGCGCCCGACACCCGGTCTCCCTGAATGCCCGGCTCGCACTCGGTGATGACCAACTCGACGGCGGCGGGCAGATCGATGCCGACGATCTCGTCGTCGTAGGAGTTGATGACCGCGTTGTCCTGTTCCTTCAGGTAGTTCACGGCGTCGCCCAGCTTCTTCGGATCAACTTCGATCTGGTCGTAGGTCCGGTTGTCCATGAAGACGTAGTTGCCGCCATCGCGGTAGAGGAACTGCATCTCGTTCTTCTCGATGATCGCCTGCTCCATCTTCTCGCCCGCGGTGTAGGTGCGGTCGATGACGGCGCCGGTGCGCACGTTGCGGAGCTTGGTACGCACGAACGCCCCACCCTTGCCCGGCTTGACGTGCTGGAAGTCGATGATCTGCATGAGACCCTCGGGGATGTCGAGGGTGATGCCGTTCTTGAAATCAGACGTGGAAACGGGAGGCATGGCGTGTACTCCTGGGCGCGGGGCGATTCGAGGTGAGGGATCAGTCGGCCACCTCGGTGGGGCGGCGAACGAGCCGACCCGCCCGACGGGCCGACCAAGATTACTCGGCCCGCCGATCCGCCCCGACCCGCACCAACTCCTCCCGAAACCGGTACGGCCGACGGGCGCGAGCGGGTGGCACGGGTGCTGCATCCCAGGTCCCGTCGAGCGGCATCCCAGATGCCCAAAAAACGAGGCGCTACCACGCAAAAACCACCGGTCTGGGATGCGGCGCCCCCGGATCTGGGATGCCTGGAAGCGGCGCGCCGGTCCGCCGAAGGCCGGGGTTTGGCGCGAGACGGTTGACACCATCCGGGCCAGCGGAAAGGCTCGTCCCATGCGATCGCGGCGCAAACTCCTCCTTCTCCTCGGACCGGCGGCTGTCCTCACCGCGGTGCTGGGCGCCTGCGGGGGCGGCGGGAGCGGAGCCGACCAGACCACAGCGGCGCCGACCACGACCGTAGGCCCGGGGCCCCAGCTGACAACGACTCCGACGTCCGCCCTGACTTCAGCGCCGGCCCCCACGACGCGTGCCCCCACAGTGCTTGACCCGACAACGCTTGCCCCGACAACCGCGGCGCCGACGACTCCACCCCAGACGCCGCTCGCTCCGACGAGCACCCGCCAGGTGGTGACCCTCCCGACAGGCGTGTCCGAGGCTGACCGCCTCGCCGCAGAGGCCGCCGCCATCGGTTGGTGGGAGGAAGTGCAAAGGCAGACAAAGGCTCTCCCCGAGTTTGATCCTCAGGCCATCCTTGCCCTGACTATTCCCGGCCGACCCGCTGGACCTGCGATGGTCGGGACTCTCGAGAGACGGCGGAAGGAAGGCTTCGCCTTGCGCACCGGAACGGTTGACCAAACTGTTCTCCTCGGAACTCGATTCCTCTCGCGCGATCTGGTTGAAGTCCAGGTCTGCTTGGCAGATGACAATGTCTTCATTCAGCAGACAACTGGTGTGGAGGAGCTGGGCGGTTTGGGGCGATCTTTCTACCTAAGCCTTCTCCGAAGGACTGCCAGCGCTTGGAAGGTCGAAGACTGGGGAAGCTTTCGCGACTCTGAGGACGGCGTGGCATGCGAATGAGCTGGGCGGCTTCGGTCGCCATCGTCCTGACTGTCACCACTGCCACCGGTGTCGATGCCAAATCGCGAGCGGACTACAACGGCAAGAAACTAAATCCCATCATCTACACCCCGGGGACGTCGGGGCGGGGGACAACGAAGGTGGCGAGGCGTGTCGTTGTCACGTGCATCGATCTCGGCGACGCGAGTTCGTACCTCACCGTCACCTCGCGCTATGGGTGCGACAACGGGATCCTCGGGTTCCGGGGTTGCTACGGCGCCTGCGTGCCGCCACCGCCGCCCGGCACCCCTCCCCCGCCACGGCCCGACGTCCGGGCGATGATCGACTCGGCCATCGGGAACGTGCCCGACCCGGAACCGGTCACGTCACCGCCACTCACCGACGATGACGACGTCAGCGTGGTCGGCATCCCGTTCTTCTTCTCGGTCCCCGCCGAGCAGTGGACGACGATCTCCCCGACCGCGACCCAGGGTGCGTACTACCTGACCATCAACGCCACGCCTTCGATGCTGACCTTCGACCCGGGCATCGCCGGACCGCGGGCGCAGTGCGACAACCCCGGGCGGATCGTCCGCAACCAGCGTCAGGCCCGCACGGCCAAGTCGCTCGGCTGCTTCCACACCTACCAAAACGCTCCGAAGGGCAGCACAAGCTTTCCAGCGAAGCTCTCGATCACGTGGAACCTCAGCGTCACCACGAACCTCGAGCCGGGCGAGTACGTCAACCTCGTCCCGGCCACGCTGACCACGACGACGGCATTCGACGTCCCGGTGATCGAATTGCAGCCGGTCCTCGTCGCGCCCGGCGACTAACTGGCCACCCGCCTACACCACCCACGCATCCGACAACGCCATCCCACACCACCGAAAGATCGGCCAGAATCCGGCCGGAACGCCCATTCTGGGATGCCACCGAGACGCATGTGGGATGGCCGAACCCGGCGGCGCTCAGACGTTCAACGTTCAGACGTTCACCACGAGGTTCGTGCTGAAGCCCTTCTTCGCGTCACCCGATACCGTCGGCATCTGGGTCGCCCAGCCGTCACGGAACTGGCTGTCGCGCGCCAACGGTGTCGATGCCAGGTTCGCTGCGCTGACGTCGTAGCCGGGCCCGGCATAGACCGCCTTGCACGTGGCTTCGGGCAAGGCCAGCTGCGAGGTCTTGATGGCGTTGCGACCCGAGGAGGCCGAAGCGAGGTCGGTATAGACCTCGAAGTGGATGTGGGGCCACCGTCCGGGATACGCACCCGGAAACGACGTGAGAAACGAGACGACTCCCTTCCCATCGGCGACCTGCACGCCGCGGAGGTAGTTCTCGGTCTCGATCGAATACAGCGAGTACTGGCCGATGGCGTCACAGTGCCAGATGTAGACCGCAGCGTTCGGGTAGGCCGCACAGCTCGACGTTCGCCGCACGGTGAGGTTGATCATGAGCGGGACGCCGGAAGCGGAGCCGGTCATCGAGCCGAATGATGGACGGATGTCGCGTCGCACAATTCCCTTCTCGGTGAGCACGTTCACGCCGTTGGTGCCGTCACCGGGGAACGGACCCTCGGTCTCCGTGGGGATCGGGACGCACGCCGTGTTCGCGGCAGCGGCCTTCTTCGTGACCTTCTTGGTGGTGGCGCCGACGGCGCGGTCGACGGCGAGACCGCTGAGGAAGACGCCGGCACCGAGCGCGCCCGCCGCGTGAAGGATCCGACGTCGGGTCATGGCCACCTCGACCGGGTCGGTCGCGGCGAAGTCGTCAGGGCTGGAGATGGTTGTCATGGCGAACGAGTGTTCCCGAGTTCCGTGAGCGTCGGGTGAGAACCGCGCAAGAGCACGGTGAGATCTCAGACGACGATGTCGACCGGCGCCCGGGTCAGGGCGATCGGCCCCTCGGAGGTGACCACGTAGAGATCCTCGATCCGCACCCCACCCGAACCCGGAAGGTAGACACCGGGCTCGATGGTCACCAGATCGCCTTCGCAGATGGCGTTGCGCGACGTGGTCCCTAGCCAGGGGAGCTCGTGGATCACCAGTCCGGTGCCGTGGCCGAGACCGTGGACGAAACGCTCGCCCCAGCCAGCGGCCTCACACACCTCGCGGGCGAGCCGGTCGAGAGCGACGCACGCGATGCCCGGCGTGATCGCGGCCGCCGCCTCGTCGTGCGCGGCACGCACCACTGCGAAGTGACGCTGCTGCGCCTTCGACGGTTCCCCGACGTAGATCGTGCGGGTCATGTCGGAGTGGTAGCCGTCGATCAGCGCGCCGAAATCGCAGATCACCTCGTCGCCTTCGACGATCACTCGAGCGCCCGTCTCGTGATGAGGGCGGCTGGCGTTCGGCCCGGAAGCGACGATCGTGTCGAACGACACCGCGTCGGCCCCGAGGGCGATCATGGCGCTGTCGAGTGCTCGCTGGAACGCCCGCTCGGTGACCGCCTCGCTCAGCATCGGCGCCACCTGGGCCAGCGCAGCGTCGGCGATGGCCGCTGCCCGGGCCGTACGGGCGATCTCACCGAGCGACTTCGTCCGCCGGAGCCGTTCGACGAGGTTCGTCACCGCCACCCAGTTCACCGCGGGGACGTCTGCGGCCAAGGCGTCGTGGTCGGCCCACGAGAGCGATGCCGCTTCGAGTCCGACCGTCATATGTCCCGAGGCGGCGATGTGTTCGCGCAGCCACGCCTGCTGGCCCGACTGGTTGCGCCGGACCACGACATCGATCGACGCGCCGGCTGCGACGATCTCCTCGGCGGCGCGTTCCTCGTAGCGGGCGTCGGTGAGCAGGACCGCGTTGCCTGACGAAATCAGTAGGCGCGCTGATGATCCCGTGAAGCCGCTAAGCGCGCGTATGTTGTCTAGATTGGTGACGAGCACGGCATCGAGCGCATCGTTGTGGCCGATCAGTGCCTGGAGTGCCGACAATCGGGCCGTCGACGAAACTGGCGGGAGATCGCTCAGCGGCACGTCGAGCGACCAGGCCTTTTCCAGGGTCGCGCGGATGTGTTCCGCTGACGGCGGCGGGAGCAATGCGGAGGTGGAGGCGTCGATCTCGGTGGTCATGACGGCGGGGACTGATCGTTCAGCCGTGAAGACCGAGCAGACGGACAGCACCTTCGACGGCAAGCGCGTAGCCGTGTCCACCGAAGCCCTGCACCGAGCCGTGCACGACCGGCGCGATCACGCTCGTGTGACGCCACTTCTCCCGGGCGTGGGTGTTGGAGATGTGCAGCTCGACCCGGACACCTTCGAATGCGCTGAGCGCGTCGGCGAGAGACCAGGCGTAGTGGGTCAGTGCGCCGGCGTTGATGACGATGGCGGCGCAACGATTGCGGGCACCCTGCACCGCGTCGACGAGGGTCGCCTCGTCATTGGATTGCAGGTGCTCGAGATCGCATCCCGCGGCCTCGGCGATGGCGCGAGCGGTGGCCACGTGATCGTCGAGTGTTGCCGTCCCGTAGATGGTCGGCTCACGCAATCCGAGCAGGTTGAGGTTCGGGCCGGACAGCAGCAGCACGATCGGCCGTACGGAACTCATCGAATCGCCTCCAGGGCATCGAGCAACACGGATTGGTCGACGCCGACGACAGACTCGATGCCGTTCGGGCCGTCGAGCACGAACGTGACGCCGTCGAGCGCCTTCTTGTCGCGGCCCATCAGCATCAGCAGCTCGGGGGCCGAAAGGCCCGCCGGCAGGGTGGTGGCGAGGTCGTAGGCGCCGACGACGCGCCGATGCTCGGCGAGCCGAGCCGCGTCGATACGGCCGAGGCGATGGGCGACCTCGGCAACGTAGACGAGTCCGATCGCGACAGCCTCGCCGTGCATTACGTCGAAGTCTGTGGCGCGCTCGATGGCATGGCCGAGCGTGTGCCCGTAGTTCAGGATCGCCCGACGCCCGCCTTCGCGCTCATCGGATGCCACGACCTCCGCCTTGATGCGGATGCACGCGGCCACGCGGTTCTCGATCGACGGGTCGTCGAGCTCTCCCGGCCGGTCCGTGAGGAAGTGGTACTTCGCCATCTCACCGAGCCCGCTGCGGTATTCCCGCGCCGGCATCGAGGCGAGGAAGTCGGTGTCGCAGATGACCGCTCTCGGCTGCCAGTAGGCGCCCACGAGATTCTTGCCTTCAGGCAGGTTCACGCCGGTCTTGCCGCCGATGGCGGCATCGATCATGCCGAGGAGGGTGGTGCTCACATAGACCGTGGCGATGCCGCGGTGGTACGCCGAGGCGGTGAACCCGCCGAGGTCGGTCACGCGTCCGCCACCCACGGCGATGACGACGTCATTGCGGGTCATACCCCACTGGGAGAACGAGGAGCAGAGCTGCCCCACCGTGTCGAGCGTCTTCGTCGACTCCCCGTCAGGGATCGTGAAGACCCGCTGCTCGATGCCAGTGGTGAGCTCGTCGAGGTCGATCGCGTCGGAGAGCGAAGCTTCGGTGACGATGGCAGCGCGGCGAGCCGAGGGCACCGCGGCGGCGAGTGCCTTGGCGAGCTCGTGGCGGACGCCTGCCCCGACGAGCGCGTCGTAGCCCCGATCGTCGGGAAGCGGGACACGGACGGACTGCATGCCCTTCAGTCTGCCCGCTCGCCGGTGCCATCTTGATGACCGATTCCCTGGTGCCACCGCCGCGCCATCGTTGCGCCTGCGCCGCGATCATCGTTGCGCGTGCGCCGCGCCGCAGATCACGCCCTCTGTGCCGCACATCAGCCCTTTCCCGCCGCACATCAGCCGCTTATGGCCCATTCTTGCGCCGAAGTCGTCGATGTGCGGCAGTAGGAGGGTGATGTGCGGCAGGAGCAGCGTGATGTGCGGCGGGGTTGCGGGGCGGCGGGGGCGAACCGGTAGCGTTCGTCCACCGTCCACGACCCGGTGGCGGCGATGTACCGAGGGGCAGCAACCGATGGCTCGACCAGTGCTTCTCGTCCATGGCTGGGGTGGCTCCTATGCCACCACGTGGCAGACGCCCGGCTGGGACATGCTCCTCGGCGACATCGGCAAGACCGACATCATCGGGGTCGACCTCCTCGGCCACGGGACGGCGCCGAAGCCCCACGACCCCGCGGACTACGCGGACCTCGGCAGCCGTATCGTCGATGCCCTTCCGCCCGAACCGGTCGACGCGATTGGGTTCTCCCTCGGTGCCATGACCCTGCTGCACACCGCCACCCAACACCCCGATCGGTTCCGCAAGATCGTCCTCGCCGGTATCGGCAATGGCCTCCTCGACCCCGACCCCACGGCACCCAGCCGGGCGGACGCGATCGCTGCGGCGATGCGCGGCGACGGCGACTCAGCGGACAATTGGGCCCAGGCCATGTCGCGCTATGCCCAGCAGCCCGGCAACGATCCCGACGCACTCATTGCCGCGCTGCGCCGTCCGATGCCGGCCGATCCGGTGACCCGCGAGTCATGCCAGCGGGTCTCGGCCAAGGTGCTCGTCTGCATCGGCGACAAGGACTTCGCCGGACCCGCCGACGCCCTCGCCGCAGCACTCCCCGACGCCACGTTGAAGGTACTGAAGAACACCGACCACTTCGCCACGCCGGAAGCCTTCGGGTTCATCGACGCGGTCCTGGCATTCCTCGGGTGACAAGTGCCTGAGAGAACGTTGACAAAATGGCGGTTGCGCCCCGCTCCTCATCGTCCGATACTGACTGTTCAGGGGCACCCCGTTCCCGATCGGAAGAGAGGAACACCTTGCCGCCGACTGAGACCGATGTGGGCGAGAACCACCCATCGGTGAGAGCGTCGACGTTCCTTGCGTCGTTGCCGATGTTCGACTTCGACGAATTGCAGTCGGCCCACGATGCGCTCTGGTCAGCCATCGCCGACGAACTCCGACTCTCGGGAATTGACGCACCTCTCACGCTCACTCGTCCTGAAGTCCCGCTCAGCAGGCACTGGCGGCACCCTGATCTTCTGTTGAGTCAGACGTGCGGGTTTCCCTACGCGGCGTATTACCGTCCGCATCTCGCGCTCATCGGCACGTTCCACTACGCGCTTCCCGTCGACGACGGACCGGGGTACTACCGATCCCTTCTGGTGGCCCGTTCCGCCGATCGCCGCATCGCCGCTGATCCGACTGCCACCGATCTCCACTCGTTCTCCGGCGCGACGGTGGCGATCAACAACACCGACTCGCTTTCCGGATGCGTCAGCCTCGGGGTCACCCTTCTCGACTGTGGCGTCGATCAGGTCGGCGACGTGATCGTCACCGGCGCCCACGCAGACAGCCTTGGGGAGATGCAGGCGGGACGGGTCGACCTCGCGATCATTGATGCACTTACGTTTGCGCTGTTGTCGGACGTGCGGCCATCTGCTGTCGAGGGCGTCACCGTCATCGGGCGCGGGCCCAAGATTCCTTGCACCCCCCTCGTCACGGGACAGGCGGACCTGGTCGAGCCGATCCGGGCGGCGCTCCCCGTGGCGTTGGCCCGGGTCGCGCCCTCGGTGCTGCAGGCGCTTCGGATACGAGCCTTCGTCGAGCATTCCGATGAGGACTACACCCCGACGATCCCGATGGGCGAGCGGGCCAGTGAACTCATGCCGGTCGCCGAGGAGTGATTGTCACGCTGCGCTCGACGCCGGCAGTCTCGCCGGTTGCCTAGCCTCGTCGTATGACAAAGAACGTTGTGGTGACCGGAGGCAACCGCGGGCTCGGACTCTCGCTTGCGCGTGCGTACATCGCCGAGGGCCATCACGTCTTCGGGGGTTGCCGCACTCCTGAGTCCGCCGACGCGCTGCGAGCGCTGGGCGCCGAGGCGATGCGCTTCGATGCGGCCGACTTCGCGTCGATCGAAGCTTTCGCCGAAACGATCGGCGACCGGCCCGTCGACACGGTCATCAACTGTGCCGGCGTCGACGCGAGAGCATTCGGGGCCGACGACACAAACCGAGGCGCGCTTACGATCTCGGCAGAACACTTCGAGGCGGTGATGCGGGTGAACGTCACCGGACCGCTACTTCTGGTGGAGCGTCTCAGCGGGAAGCTGCGCGCGTCCGAAGGAACCGTCGTGAACATCTCATCGCAGATCGGGTCACTCGCCATCGCCCATACGATGAGCCGAGACGTCTCCTACGCCGCGTCGAAAGCGGCGCTCAACATGGTCACTGCCAAGCAGGCCCAGGCATTCGCCGCCGACGGGGTCACCGTCATCACCATGCACCCCGGATGGCTGCGGACCGACATGGGCGGACCGAACGCGGCCCTCGACCCCGACGACGCCGCTCGGCAGATCTACGCCACGATCGAGTCACTCACCCCCGACCAGAACGGGCAGTTCCTCCGCTGGGACGGCTCGGTCCACCCCTGGTAGGTGCGACTCGCCGGTTGTCACATCCGCTTCCGTACAGTGAGCAGATGACCACCATGGTGCTCGGGAAACCGACGCTGATCTCGACCTCGACCGCAGCGACCGTGGTGGAAGTCCGCCCGCCGAGGGATGACTTGCCCGAGAGTTCGCCGTTCTACATCGACCACGGCGTCTGGGAGATCCTCTGGCCGACCTTTCGGAGCATGCCGTTCGGTGATTCGGGGCCGAACTGCCGACGACTCGCTCGGCTCGGCCAGTCCGTTCCCGTCAGGCGACCGAGTTTCGACAACTCCGAGGTCGCCCAGAGGAAGGGTCCGACATGGCTCGCATCCGTTGTGGGGAACGTCGCCGCCGAACGGGCGCTGGAGACCCAACTCCTCTGAGCCGGCTCGCTGAACTCGCCCGGCCGAACTCGATTGGCGAGGGTAGTTGCCTGTCATACCGGGGTCGGTACTGTGGACGTATGGGAATCACCACTCGACGTGTTCCGCAACGAGCCGCTTCAGCCCACGATGTGGCAGCGGCGATCATTGAACAGTGCGGGGAGGTCGATGCTCTGAAGTTGCAGAAGCTTGTGTTCCTTGCTGCCGGCGAGTACCTGGCCCTGACGGGTCGACCAATGTTCGACCAGCCGATCGAGGCCTGGGACTACGGCCCCGTGGTTCATGCGGTGTACGTCACCTATAAGAGCACGGAAGGTCGTGAGCCGATCAGAGCCTCCAAGAAGGGCGACGCTTCGGTGCTCAACGATGTCGCACGCGGCTGTGTCGAGTCCGTCGTACAGCGGTTCGGGAACGTCACCGGCGCCGAGCTGATTCGGATCACGCACGAGATGGACCCCTGGGCCGACGCTTACCGACCGGGGACTTACAGAACCGAAATCGACAACCAGGCGATCTACGACTTCTTCGCGCAGGCGCCCACATTGGAGCAGACGGCTGAAGCCGAGTCAGCGTGGAACGCATCCCGCTCGGTGTCGTGAGTTGCCGCCGATCCGTCACGGTCGCTTCACGCTGAGCACAGAGTCGTCAGTCCTTCGACGGGACAACTCCGGTCGTTACGACGTGGTTGTGCTCGAAGAGTGGGACTCCGACGGCTTACT
Organism: Acidimicrobiia bacterium; assembly: GCA_031368215.1. Taxonomy (GTDB): domain Bacteria; phylum Actinomycetota; class Acidimicrobiia; order Acidimicrobiales; family JANYDT01; genus JANLQX01. The sequence continues at coordinate 64,775 of JANLRD010000092.1, forward strand.
AATCCGAAGCATTGAAGTGCCGATGACCGAGCCGCTTCATTCTCGTGATCTCTCCCATCTCATCAGTGGTCTGAACACGGGCCGCATACCGGCTCGATTTCTCGGCTGACCTGCGAGCGAAACGCCACACTGAGGAAGCGAGTCGGATCATCAGCGATTGCAAATCGATCGGCAAGCTCGGTACCGCGTCACGCCCACTATTCGGCCACAGACTGCGAGAAGGCAACGTGGCGGTCACGCTCACTCACTGAAAGTGGGCGTCCCACGAGTGCGACACCCGTCAAACCGCGCGACACCTGACCATCGAACCGGAAGGGCAACACCCCGAATCTCCCTGAGCCGGTCCGCGACACCAGCGACCAGCGACCATCGACCAGCGGCCACCACGTTCCTTGACAACCGAATCCCGCCCTGGATCGAACAAACGCGCCGTCCAAGAACCGGGTCAACTCAACGCGAAGTGAGCGCCGACTCGCGCCACTGCTCGGTGGCCTCGACCTCGTTGAAGGTGAAGAGGTGGATCGACTCGATGCCGAGTCGCTCGGCGTCGGCTTCGAGAGGACGGATCAGGGTGGAGGGGTCGTACCCGCCGGGTGAAAGGAGGCGTCCGACGGTGGCGCGGTTCTTCTTCAAGAAGCGCAGCGACGTGCCGATGCCGAGGCGGGCACCCATGGTGAGGAGCTTGGTGCGGTCGACGACGCCGGGGATGCCCAGGTGCACCGTGGAACGCAGGCCGGCAGCCCGCTCGGCCTCGAGCCAGGTACGGATCAGCTTCGGATCGAAACACATCTGCGTACTTACGAACGACGAGAGACCGGCGCCCTCCACGATGGCCTGCTTGGCGTGGGTCGCTTCGTGGAGCACGTGCCGATCGATCATGGCGTGGCCGTCAGGGTAGCCGGCGAAACCGATGGTCGCGAGGCCGTGGTCGGCGACGGCGAAGGCGCGCAGGAACTCGATACCGTCCGCATACGGACCCGACGGCTTCTCCTGGTCGCCACCGATCACGAACGCCGAGCGAACCCCTTCACGACGGAACCACGCAGCGATGCGGGCAACGTGTTCCGGTCCCTCAACCATGCGGGCAGCGAGGTGCGGGATCGGGGTGTGTCCGGCGGCGAGCACCACCGAGGCGAGCTCCAAGGTGGCCTCGATCCCCTTGGCGGGAGAGCACGTGACCGAGACCGTCGATCCGGGGCGCAGCGCAGCCACGGCGGCCGGCGCCGACTTCAGCGGGACGATCTCGATGATGGCGTGGTCGAGCAGGGAGGACATGGTTCTTTCAGCCGATCTCGTTGGGGAGCTCGGCCTTGCGCCGAGCAATGAATGCCTGCAGTTCTTCGTCGATCGCGGAGTCGAGCGGCGGGGGCTCGTACGACGCGAGTCGTTTCTTCCAGATGGCGTTGGCCCGGATGATCGAGTCGTGCGATCCCTCCTCGGCCCACTGCTCAAAGCTGTTGTTGTCGGCGGTCTCGGAACGGTAGAAGGCGTTCTCGAAGTTCGCGAGGGTGTGGGCCGAACCGAGGAAGTGCTGACCGTGGGGGTTCTCCAGGATCGCATCGAGCGCGAGTCCGTTGTCGCTCATGTCGAGGCCCTTCACGAAGGTGCCGAACATGCCGAGCTGGTCGTCGTCGAGCACGAACTTCTCGTAGCCGATGCTGAGCCCTCCTTCGAGCCAGCCGGCGGCATGCAGCACGAAGTTCACACCGGCCATGACCGTCGGGATCATCGTCGACGCACTCTCGTACGCCGCCTGGGCGTCGGCCACCTTCGACGACGTGAGCGAGCCGCCGCTGCGGAACGGCACACCGAGGCGACGGGCCAGTGCGGCACAGGTGTAGAGCACGAGCGCCGGCTCCGGGGTACCGAAGGTGGGCGCACCGGTCTGCATCGACATGGACGAGGCGAACGAGCCGAAGATCACCGGCGCGCCCGGCCGGACAAGCTGGGTGAACGCCATGCCGGCGAGGGCCTCGGCGAGTGTCTGCGTAACCACACCGGCCGAGGTCGTCGGCGCCATTGCGCCGGCGAGGATGAACGGAGTGATGATGCACGCCTGGTTGGCGGCGGCGTAGGTCTCGGCGGCAGCGAGCATCGTGGCGTCCCACACGAGCGGCGACGACGCGTTGATGAGCGATGTCATCACCGTGCGGTCGGCGAGATCACCGCCGAAGGCAATGCGGGCGAGTTCCACGCTGTCGGCGGCACGGCTACCCGCGGTGACGGAGCCCATGAACCCCTTGTCGGAGTACTTGATGTGCGAATACACCATGTCGAGGTGACGCTTGCTGACCGGGACATCGACGGGTTCGCACACCGTGCCACCGGAGTGATGCAGGTTCGGCGACATGTAGGCGAGCTTCACGAAGTTCTGGAAGTCCGCGAGCGTGGCGTAGCGACGCCCCCGGTCGAGATCGGTGACGAACGGTGAGCCGTAGTTGGGGGCGAACACCGTGGCGTCGCCACCGATCTGCACGCTGTTGTCGGGATTGCGGGCGTGCTGCGTATACGTACGCGGCGCCGTGGCGGCCACGAGCTGACGGGCCAGACCGTCGGGGAATCGCACACGGTCCCCATCGATGTCGCAACCGGCGGAGCGGAACCGTTCGATCGCGCTCGGGTAGTCGCGCACGGTTATGCCGACCTGCTCGAGGATCTTGTCCGCGTTGCGTTCGAGCAGCGAAAGGCCTTCGTCCGAGACCAGTTCGAACGGCTTCATCGTTCTGGTGAGGAACGGCTGTCGGGCGATCGCGTGCGAGGCACGCAGCTCCTGACGGGCTGAACGTCCTCCGGACCTCCGACCGGTTGGTGCACTGGTCATGGCATAGCTCCTTGGTCAACGTCGGATGAAGCAACGACAGAGGCAGATGGCTCACGGGAGGGTCGACGTCGGCGACCGCCGCCGTCGGACGCACGCACGCGCCGCTCGGGTAGCTGCACGTGCAGCGCCAGGTTCGGCGTGTCGGCCACCGCATGCGGAAACGCCATCGCGTGGACGAACAGTTCCTGAAACCGGGGCTCGGTGGCGGTCTCGATCTTGACGACCCTCCGAGCGGCCAGTTCGAGTTCGTTGCGTAGCGCCTTGGAGAGCAGCGCACGCACCGCTCCCCCGCCGGCGGCGTTTCCCACTGAGCGAACACCTTCGAGCGGACAGTCAGGTACCAGTCCAAGCACCATTGCGTGGAGGGGATCGATGTGCGCACCGAACGCACCGGCCAAGCGGATGTCGACGAGGTCGACCGCTCCGGCATGGTCGATCAGCAGGTCGATGCCCGCCCGAAGCGCGGCCTTGGCGAGCTGGATGGCCCGAACGTCGTTCTGGGTCACGACGATGCGGCGCCCACCATCGTCGTGGAGAACATAGGTGAACGTACGACCATCGGCGATCACGTGGGGCGTGCGTTCCATGAGTGAGCCGTCCACGACACCGTCTTGATCGATCACCCCGGCCAGGTACATCTCGGCGATGACCTCGATGATCCCCGAGCCACAGATTCCGGTCACGCCGGTTTTCGCAACAGCGTCTGCGAAACCGGGCTCGTCGGACCACAGCTCCGAGCCGATCACCCGGATCCGGGGAGCGAGCGTGAGCGGATCGATCCGTACACGTTCAATCGCGCCCGCGGTGGCGCGTTGCCCGCACGTGAGCTGCGCGCCTTCGAAAGCCGGCCCGGTCGGGCTCGATGCCGCGTATTGCCGTTCACTGTTGCCGAGCACGATCTCGGCGTTCGTTCCGACGTCGACGAGGAGCTGCCACTGCTCGCCCCGATGCGGACCTTCGGCGAGCATTGCGGCCGTGGTGTCGGCGCCGACGTGTCCGGCGATGCACGGACCGACGTAGAAGGTCGCGAACGGCAGATCGAGACCCAGAGCAGACGCCGGACCGGTGACAGGTTCGTTGGTGGCGAGCGTGAACGGCGACTGGCCGAGCGGAACCGGGTCGAACCCGAGGAGCAGGTGATGCATGACCGGGTTGCCGACGAGCACGAGTTCCAACACGGCATCGCGCGGCACGCCGGCATCGTCCGTCAGCTCACCGACGAGCTCATCGAGCGCGGTGCGAACCGCCCGGGTCAGCTCCACGTCGCCGCCCGGGTGCATCATCACGTACGACACGCGACTCATCAGGTCTTCGCCGAAACGGATCTGGGGATTCATGCGTCCGGCTGTGGAGAGCACTTCGCCGGTGGTGAGATCGCACAGGTGCGCGGCGATCGTCGTGGAACCGACGTCGACGGCAACACCGACCATGGTGTCGAAGAAGCCCGGCCAGATGCCGACGACCACGCCGTCGCGGATCGCCGCGGTCACGTCCCCGCCGGCCTTTTGCATCACCGAGACGAGGTGAGGGAACACCCGGGCATCGACCACCATGTCGTGGCCGAGGTCGAGAAGACCGCTGCGGAGGATCTCCGACGCGCTGCGGCCGTCGTCGATGCCCACCAGCGACACGAACGCCAGCGTCACGAACGGGTCGACGACCACACCCGTGAGGTCGACGTTCTTCCGCACGACCTGGCGGTGCACCTGGCTCTCCGCCGGCACATCGATCACGATGTCGGTCAGTATGCGCGCAGAGCACCCGAGCCGTCGCCCTGCAACCAGCGGGCGTTTGCCCCGATAGTTCGTCTCGGTCTCGCCTGGTTCGCTGAACGCGTCGGCGCCGACGGTCATCGCCCACTTCGGGAACGAGCCGATGCCGAGGTCGACCTGACACCGACCACAGATGCCGCGGCCGCCGCACACGGTGTCGAGGTCGACGCCCAGGATGCGGGCCGCCTCGAGTGCGCTCAGACCCGCGTCGAGGTCACCCTGGTGACCCGACGGGGTGAAGACGACCCGGACCATGACGAATCAGCAGTTCAGCGAGCAGGGATCACGACGCGCCGGCGCCGCGCCGACGACCCGTGCGCTCGCCTCGGCCGCCAACCGGGGCGTTCGGATCCCGATTCGCCCGGATCCACGCTGCGCAGTCCCGGTCGTTGCCGGCGAGCACGTCAGCCGCCATCACGGCGTTGCGCACTTCGTCGTGGAGCGGGCTCATGATGGCCGACGTCATCCCGGCGCCGATGGCCATCGAGAGGAACGTCCCCGTGATGGCGTGACGATTGGGAAGCCCGAAGCTCACGTTGGACGCACCGCAGGTGGTGTTGACCCGTAGCTCTTCGCGCAACCGCCGAATCAGGGTGAACGCCTGCTGGCCGGCCTGACCGAGTGCCCCGATAGGCATGACGAGCGGATCGACCACGACATCGTGGGCCGGAATCCCGTAGTCGGCGGCGCGCTCCACGATCCGCTTGGCGACGGCGAACCGCACATCGGGGTCCATGCTGATGCCGGTCTCGTCGTTCGAGATCGCCACAACAGCGGCGCCGTACTTCGCGACGAGCGGGAGCACCCGCTCCATGTTCTCCTCTTCGCCGGTGACCGAGTTGACGAGCGGCTTGCCGACGTAGACCGCCAACCCGGCAGCCAGCGCCTCGATGATCGACGAGTCGATCGACAGCGGCACATCGGTGATGGACTGCACCAACTGCACGGCGCGGGCGAGGAGCGCTGGCTCGTCGGCCAGCGGAATGCCGGCGTTCACGTCGAGCATGTGGGCACCGGCCGCGACCTGGGCAAGCGCGTCGGCTTCGACCCGGCTGAAGTCGCCGTTCTTCATCTCTTCGGCCAGCAGCTTGCGGCCGGTCGGATTGATCCGTTCACCGATCATCACGAACGGGCGGTCGAAGCCGATGACGACTTCTCGGGTGGCGGAACTGAGGACAGTGTTGCTCATTGCGATCTCCTGGCGTGGTCGCGAGACAGGTGTTGCGAGCGTGAAGCGAAGCGGAACAGCGCAGCGCCAATGTCAGAGCTCATGTGGGTGGTCTCCTGAAATCGTTGCTGCATCGTCCTGGGCGCGCATACGGGCGGCTTCTTCGGGCGAGGTGCTCCACGTGCCCCAGTCGGAGGCGTCGCCGTCGACGCCTTCCTCCTCCGCCACGTCGTCTTCGTCGTCGGTCTCGTCGAGGAGTTCGTCGGCCGGCTTGTTCTCGGGCTCCCAGCCGCCGAGGAAGCCCAGCCGACCGAGGTGTTCGACGGTGTACGCCGCTTCGATCCGAGCCGCTTCGGCCAGTGCTTCGGCGGCGAGATCGTCACCGCACGGTCGGCTGACCCGATTCCACTGGGCGATGTCTTCCTGGGCGGTATAGATCCGGGCCTTGCGTTTGGCCCGATCGATGGCGCGCTGGAACTTGCCGGGCAGGATCACCTGCTGGCGGTCACGTCCCTTCTGGGCATTGACCTGCGCCGGGATGTCGCGCCACGAGATGACGATGACCTGTGCGGTCTCGGTACCACGGCCCCGTCGACGCGGCGACGGGTCCGGCTCGGTCACGGCAGAACCTCAGGCCGCGGCGCGGCGCTTGGCCACGAGGGCCTTGGCCATCTCCGCCGCCACGGCAGCATCGCGGCAGTAGGCATCGGCGCCGACAGCAGCACCGAACTCCTCGTTCAACGGAGCGCCGCCGACAAGCACGATGTAGTCGCTACGCATGCCCCGCTCGATCATGGTGTCGATGACGACCTTCATGTAGGGCATCGTGGTGGTGAGCAGTGCCGACATGCCCAAGATGTCGGGCCGGTGCTCGGCGCACGCGTTGAGGTACTTGTCGACATCGGTGTTGATGCCGAGGTCGACGACTTCGAACCCGGCACCTTCGAGCATCATGGCCACGAGGTTCTTGCCGATGTCGTGGATGTCGCCCTTCACCGTGCCGATCACGACCTTGCCGATCGGCTCGTCGCCGTTGGCGGCGAGAATCGGCCGGAGGATCTCCATGCCGGCCTTCATCGCGTTGGCCGAGAGCAGCACTTCGGGAACGAACAAGATGCCATCTCGGAAGTCGATACCGACGATCCGCATGCCTTCGACCAGGGCCTCGTCGAGGAGCTTCTGCGCCGACCAGCCCCGCCCGAGCAGCAGATTGGTGCCTTCGGCAATCTCGGCGGCCATGCCGTCGTAGAGGTCGTCGTGCATCTGGGCGACGAGGTCCTCGTCGTTCAGCGCACTCAGGTCGAGATCGTCGTCGGCGTCACTCACGGGGTCGTCTCCGGGGGTTCTACAGGTTGGGGAAGGTGATCCGCATCGTGGAACAGTTCCACTGTACGGAACCATCGTACCAACCAGCGGCCCTCCACGCTAGACGCTGGTCACGGACTCTCCGGGGCAGCCTCAGGCCGAAAACGGGTGCCGATAGAACGGCAGCGGCTCAGGGGCGAGCGGGGTGTTGCCCAGGATGAGGTCGGCCGACTTCTCCGCGAGCATCATCACCGGCGCGTAGATGTTGCCGTTCGTCACGTACCGCATCGACGAGGCGTCGGCGACCCGGATGCCCTCGAGGCCGTGCACCCGCATCGAGCCCGGGTCGAGCACGCTCATCTCGTCTAGCCCGAGTCGGGCGGTGCACGACGGGTGCAGGGCGGTCTCGGCGTCGCGGGCGACCCAGGCCAGGATCTCCTCGTCGGTCTCCACGCTCGGGCCCGGCGAGGTCTCGCCCCCGTTGAACGGCGCCATCGCCGGCTGCGTCAGGATCCGCCGCGCCGTGCGGATCGCCTCGACCCACTCGCGGCGATCCTGGTCGGTGGACAGATAGTTGAATCGCAGTTCGGGCTTCACCGAAACGTCGGGAGAGGTGATGCGGACGCTCCCCCGGGCATCGGAGTACATCGGGCCGACGTGCACCTGATACCCGTCGCCGCCTGCCGGAGCTGTGCCGTCGTAGCGAACGGCGATGGGCAGGAAATGGAACATCAGGTTCGGATACGCCACCTCGTCATTGGAGCGGGCGAAGCCGCCGCCCTCGAAGTGGTTCGTGGCCCCCGGCCCTCGACGGAACAACCACTGCAGCCCGATGACGGGCCGACGCCACAACTGCAGGTTCCGCTGCATCGACACCGGCTGGGTGCATGAGTACTGCACATAGACCTCGAGGTGGTCCTGCATGTTCTCGCCCACACCGGCCAGATCGTGGAGCACGGGAACGCCTGCGACCTCGAGGACCTTCGCCGGACCGACCCCGGAGACCTGCAACAGCTGAGGGGAATTGAACGCACCCCCGCAGAGGATGACCTCCCCTCCGTGTGCGGTCTTCAAAGCACGACCGTGCCGGTACTCGACACCGACGGCACGTTTGCCGTCGAAGAGGATCCGCTGCGCAGTCGCACGGGTACTCAACGTGAGGTTCTTCCGGCCGAGCACCGGGTGGAGATACGCGCGTGCAGCGGAGAGACGCCGCCCGCGGCGGATGTTGCGATCGAACCGTGCGAATCCCTCCTGCCGGTAGCCGTTCACGTCCGTCGTCGAAGGGAACCCGGCCTGGCGCGTGGCCTCGAAGAACGCATCGAACAACGGGTTCGTGGCCGGACCGCGTTCCAATTCCAAGGGTCCGTTCGTGCCATGCCAATCGTCGGGTGCCGCCAGGCAGTTCTCCATCTTCTTGAAGTAGGGAAGACAGTGCGCATACGACCACGTCTCCATGCCCGGGTCGGCCGCCCAGCGTTCGAAGTCGAGCGGATTGCCCCGCTGGAAGATCATGCCGTTGATCGAGCTCGATCCACCGAGCACCTTTCCACGGGCGTGGTACACCTTGCGGCCGTTCATGAACGGCTCGGGCTCTGACTCGTACTTCCAGTCGTAGAACCGGCTGCCGATCGGGAACGCGAACGCCGCCGGCATGTGGATGAACACGTCCCACCGGTAGTCGGGACGCCCGGCCTCGAGGACGAGAACCCGGTTGCTTGGGTCAGCACTCAAACGATTCGCGAGCGCGCAACCCGCCGAGCCCCCTCCGACGATGATGAAGTCATACGTGGACATATCAGTCATTGTGCTGTTCTTCACGACTACTGCTCTCACGGTTTGGGATGGGCGAGAAGGAAGTCCATGATGCTCGACGCGAACTCGGCGGTGAGTGCCGGTTCGTGCGAGCCCCCTTCGATCGTCCACAGTTCGACGGCAACGCCGGGAGGGCATTCGGTGAATGTCGTGACGCTGGCGTCGTTCCCGGCGACGCGACCGTCGAGATCGAGCGATTTCACGAAATCATCGGCTTGGGGACCGGCGTAACAGCCGTCGTATCCCGCCCACGCAGTGACCGAGGTCAACGCGGCGGGGTATGACGTGTTGAGGATTAGACCGCCGGTGAAGCTGATCACCGAATCGCTCGTCCCGTGCACCTGAAGGACACTCACCGGTTGCGATGGTTTGCAAGCGGAAACATCGTTGAAGGTGGCACCGGCGACGCTCACGATGGCGGCGATACGATCGGCGTGTTCACACGCCATCCGATACGCCATGAACCCGCCGTTCGAGTGTCCGGCGAAGTACACCCGCTTCGGGTCGACGGCAAACTTCTCTTCGACGCGGTCGATCAATTTCGTCAGAAACGCCGAGTCGTCCGACTCCGTCGCAGTCAGCTGACAACATGCGTCGGTGGCGTTCCAGAACTGGTTCCCCGAGCTGTCTGCGATTCCGTCGGGATACACGGTCAGGAACCCGCGCTTGCGCGCCTCGGCCTCGAGCTTGAAGTACTCCTTCGCTCCCGTCCCACTGCCGGTATACCCGTGGAGCACCACCACCAACGCGACGGGCTTCGACCCGTCATACCCCGCCGGCACGTTGATCTCGAACCGGCGGTCCCCGATCGCCTCGCTCTCGACGCGAGCTCCGGTCGGCGCCGCCTCGGTCACTGCGGCATCGGCGGCGGCGGTCGCAACTGCATCCGTCGCCGCGGCGTTCGTCGTTTCCGCAGTGTCGCCGGCGAGCGCCACCGGGGAGTCCGCCGTCGGGGAGCCCCCGTCACCCGACGACCCGCACCCGCCCGCGATCAACACCGTCATCGCAATCGCCGCGACCCAAAGCGCCGTCCGAGAACGCCGCCGGAGAACGACGGGATCGAGCACGCCGTCGGTGCTCATGACAACGCAGCGGAGATACGTTCCGCTGCGCTTCGGACCTTCGCCGTGATCGACGCAGTCTTCGCACCGGGGAAGCGGAACGACGGACCGTGCACGTGAATCGCGCCGATGACCCGACCACTGGCATCGCGGAGGGGTGCGGCCACGGAACTCAACCCATCGATCAGCTCATCGATGACCCATGCCGCGCCGTCCGCCCGCACCGCCTCGAGTCGCGCCCGAAGCGCAACAGGATCGGTCATCGTTCGCTCCGTCTGACGAACGAGCGGAACG
>JANLRD010000140.1:0-23372 GCA_031368215.1 Acidimicrobiia bacterium
CTGCCCGCCGATCGCCCGCGGGCCCGCGTGGCGGTCTCGGACCCGTGCCACCTCCGCCATGTGCAGCGGGCACACCTCCCGGTCCGGGTTGCGCTCGCGCCGTTCGCCGATGTGGTCGAGCTTGACGATGACGGCCGGTGCTGTGGAGCGGGAGGGAGTTACCAGATCACCCAGCCCGAGCTGGCCGAAGAGATACGCGCGCAGAAGGTCGCGGCTATCGGTCGGGCCGGCGCGTCGTGCGTGGTGTCCGGGAATCCGGGCTGTTCGCTGTGGCTGCAGGCGGCCGGCGTGGATGTCCGTCACCCCGTCGAGATCATCGACGAGGCGTTGCACGGCACGTCTCGCCGCTGACTGCACGTCTCGCCGCTGACCGCAAGTTTGGTGGTCATTGCGCGTCTCGCCGTAGCGTCGTCGGGCCGAACTGAACGCCAAAGACTGTGGGAAACGCACGAATGAGCGCAACGAAACGAACCGTCATCGAAGGACCGGTCACCGGGGGTCTGCAAGGGTGGCCGTTCGCTCGGCCGCTGGTCGACCTGTCCGATCACGGCTACGTCGAAGAGGAGTTCTTCCTGACCGGCGACGCCACCACGTACCGGCAGGCGCCCGGTACGGAGTGGGGCCGTGACGGACGTTGGACGCCCGAGCTGAGCGGGCTCGTGCCCTTCCGCACGCGCATCCTCGTGTATCGCCCGGCCGATCCCGAACGCTTCAACCACACGGTGGTCGTCAGTTGGAACAACGTCACCGCGGGCTATGAGCTCTTCGGCGGCGAAAGCCCGGAGATCCTGGAAGGTGGCTACGCCTTCGTGGGAGCGACTGTGCAACACGTCGGCGTCCACGGATTTCCCACCAACAACCAGGGCCTCGCTGTATGGGACCCGGAGCGCTACGGGACGCTGAACATCCCCACCGATGACGCGTCCTACGACATCTTCACCCAGGTCGCGCGCGTCGTCGGCCCGGACCGCGACCGCACCGGCGTCGATCCGCTCGGTGGCCTCGACGTGCGCAAGGTGATTGCCCTCGGGGCATCGCAATCGGCAGGTCGCCTTGCCACCTACGTCAATGCCATCCACCCCGTCGAGCGGGCCTACGACGGATACTTCCTGCAGATCTACTTCGGCGCCGGATATCCGCTCGAAGTCGGTGACGGGATCATCAACATCAACGAGCCGCCGAAGCCCGGTGCGCCCACGCCGCGGGCCGGGCTCGGTGGCACGAACATCATCCGCGAGGATCTCGACGTGCCCGTGATGGTCGTCAACTCCGAGCTCGAGGCCATTTCGTGTGTCGGTGTCCGCCAGCCTGACACCGACCGGTTCCGCTATTGGGAGTGCGCTGCAACATCACACGGGTCCTTCCAGGCCGCGCTGCCCCGTGCTGCGAAGTACGAGCGGGACTTCGGCCTTCCGGCTCCTGCGCTCGAGCAAATGAACCGCATCCCCCTGACGCCGTTGTACGACGCTGCGCTCCACCATCTCAACCGGTGGGTCGACGGTGGCGCTCCACCCCCGTCGCAGCCGCTCATCGATTTCGCCGGTGACCCACCCGAGGTCGTTCGTGACCAACATGGCATTGCGACGGGTGGGGTCCGTTACCCGCAGGCGGAGGTGCCGATCGCCCAGAACAGCGCAATCCCGCTGGGACCCGGCGTCCTTCTCCTGCTTCGCGGATCGTGCGTTCCGTTCGACATGGCGACGCTCGACGTGCTCTACAACGACGAGTCGACCTACATCGAGCGCTTCACTGCTGCGGCCCGCGCCGCCGAGAAGGCCGGAGTGCTGCTGCCCCGTGACGTGGAGCCGCTCATCGCTGCCGCCCACGACGAATACCGACGAGTTCGCCACCCCGTGGTCGGCTGAGCGTTCTCACTCGTTTCGTGCCGAGGGTGGTACCGCAGTCGCCCCGTGAGCGACTGGGTGCACAACCATCGGCACCGGTGAGCGCGGTCAGATGACGGCGGCGAGCCGGGAGCGGAGTTCGCCGAGGCGGAGTTGGTTGTCCGGGAGGTCGAGGTCGCCGAGGCTGTGTCATGCCCTGCGTCGTGCCATTCTTGGTCAGTTCGTCGCTCGGAGAGCAACACTTCGACCGACAAAGACTCTGCGAACGACGACGGCGCGAACGCCGAAGGGTCGACCGATTACTCGGCGAACTCGGCGGCAATTCCTTCGACGAGGTACTGGGTCGAAGCTTTGAGAAGGCGCCCCGGATATGCCGCGGTTACGACATCCAGGGCTTCTTCGGCACCGCCGAATCCACAGAGCGGGTAAAGGGTTCGAAGGTCGTCTTCGTCGGCTTCGCGTGCGGCGAGTGCCTTCATCACGAAGAGGTACCTCGGCGACGCTACGCGTACGGCAAGCCCCGGAGATTCGAACAACGTGGAAGCCTGCAGATCGTCGCCGGGCAAAAACGACTTTGCCGCATCGTTGATCCAGTCAGGCGGCAGGCCGAGTTCAGGCCGGTTCGCGGCAACACTCGCCGCGATCTCGTAGACGATCGCCTTTGGCTCAAAGACTCCGTCAAGATCCTTGGTTGCTCGCGAGGTCGAATACGCGAGGGCCATGGCGGCGCCGCCAACCAAGAAGATCGAGAGCGATACCTCTCGCCGCTCCGCCTCTGACGCAACGTCGGCGAGCAAGTCGAGGATGGCAGCTCGATCGAGACCTTCCGTCGGTTCGAGTTCGAATGGCATTAGACGTTGACGAGCGAGGCTCGGCGTATGAAGACGCCTCGGTTGCTCAGCGACGCCGGGGTCTCGACGAACGCAGTTGGATGCAGCGCCGGAACGGACGTGACGAACCACCAGCGGTCAGCAGTTGACCGCTCCGGTTCCATGGCCCAGGCCGGGACCGGCACACCATGGCGATAGGCGATGTCTTCGACGACGCCGGCGATTAGTGCGTCCCACCCGCGGTCGTCGGTGGACGGCGGTGGCGTCGCAATGTTTTTGCGAACACCGCCTGGGTCGCACCGGTCCGTGTCCATGATGAACTGCCGCACCAAACGAAGCAAGTCGCCTGTTCGCTCGCCCGCTTCGATGCCTCGGGCCAACGAGGTGCCGAGTGACGAGGCGTCCATGGAATCACGATACGACGCGGGCGTCACCCGTTGGTGTGTTTGCGCCGCGACGTTGTTCACTGCGTCCCGCTGGGCGGTACGGAGTGTACGACCTTGGCGCGGAGTTCGCCGAGGCGGAGTTGGTTGTCCGGGAGGTCCAGGTCGCCGAGGGCCGTTGCGGCGGCATCGAGGTGACTATGAGCCTCGACCATCGAGCCACGCCCCAGGAGCGACTCGGCCCAGTCGAGTTGGGTTCGCGCGACCCACGTGGGCGAGCGGAGTTCATCGTGCTGACGGACCGCGTCAGCGAACAGCGCGTCGGCCTGCTCGTGCTCGCCGAGTCGGTCGAGCAGCAGCGCCCGGAGGCGATCCGCAGCGCCGAAGAAGATCCCACCGGCGAGGAGATGGACACCGGCAAAGGGCTCGAGCACGGCGGCGAACGAGCGACGTTGTTCGGGGGTGCCGACGACCGCTGCGATCTCGCTGCCGAGAGCAACGACGACGGCGAATCCGGCGTCCTCGGCAATCTCGCCAATCCGAACCCGGTCGAGGGCCGCGGCCGGGGCCGAGGTGTCGCCCGATGCGAAGCGGATGAAGGCGGCGAGCGTGCGAGCAGGGCTCGACGGTGGGCCCAGGTGCTCCATCGCCACGGCCAGCCGCGACAAGTCGCCGAGGGTCCTGCGCTCGCGGCCGATCATGATTGCCGTGGTTGTCCGATAGTTCGACGCCTCTGACACGGCCCACACTTCGAGGAGACGCGTCATCTCTTGGGCGGCCGAATCGGCACCGGTGAGGTCGCCATCGACCACCCTCATGATTGTTGACACCATTTCCGGTAACCATTGCTCGCGGCTGGGAGCCTTCGCTACGGAGCGCTCGACGAAGGAAGACGACTCCTCATGAACAGCGCGGTTACCCAGCAACAAATGGAGAAGACCGCGGTTGCCGTGGAGCGATCGTGCCTGATTCGGGCGGGCTACCGAGAGCGCCTCGTCGAGAAGGGAGCAGAGAAACTCGACATGGTTTCGGACGAAAGCTTGGACGAAAAGGCCGGTGTTCGCTAACAACCGCGCCAAGTCGTGGGCGTCGAGGCGGGGCGCCATAGTCCACAGACTGTCGAGCGCAGCTCGACGGCCGGGAATGTCGTTCTCGAAGATCAGCTCGGTGGCCAGTTCCGAGAGCAGGTCGGCGCGGCGCGCATCAGCCATCGATGGGATGTCCAAAGCAATCCGCACGAGCGCGACCTTCACGGGATCGGCGGGGTCGTTGGATGCGAAGCTGGCCCTTGTCTTCACCGTAAGGGCCGAGCACGCGACCTCGACGTCGTTGGCGCCGAGCGCGAGACGAGCCGCCTCGACCACGGATCTCCGGGCTTCGCTGACCGCGCCCGAGTCCGCCTGTGCTTCGGCGAGTGCGACAAGGGTGTGGCGACGCTCGACATCATAAGCGCGCTGATCTTCCATGAGCTCGAGTGCGCTCTGATACCACCGAATCGCGTTCTCCCATGCACCGCGCTCGTTGGCCTGCGCGCCCGCCCGACGGGCGAGCTCGATGGCCCGCCCCGGGTCACCGCCCGCCGAAGCTTCGGCCCAGTGCGTTGCCAGGTCGGCGACGATCGTGTCGAGGTCACCGGCATGGCGAGCTTCGAGGGCTTCGGCGACCTTGCGGTGCTGACGGGCGCGTCGGCTGGCCGACAGCTCGCCGTGGAGCGTCTCGCGGACGAGCGCGTGGGCGAATCGGTGCCGGTCGACGCCCACTTCGATCACGAGGCTCGTAGCACGGGCCGTGTCGAGTGCATCGAGCACGTCGTCGGCACTTCGTCCGACGACGTCGGCGAGGAGGTCGACGTCGAACTCGTAGCCGATCACCGCGGCGGCACGCAGGACCTGTTCGACATCGTCACCGAGTCGGCTCAGTCGTCGACCGACGACTTCACGGATGCCCTCGGGAATGCCGGCTTCCTCGGGACGCACGTCGCTGGTCCACCGGCCATCCCGCTCGACGAGAGCGCCGGTCTCGGCGAGATGCCGTAACACTTCGCCGACGAAGAATGGATTGCCTGACGTCTCGCGGTGCACGAGTGCGGCGAACTCCAGGCCCGCCGAGTCGAGGTCGTGACCGCCCATGCGCACGAGGAGGTCGCGGACACCGTCATCGGCCAATCCGCTCACGGCGATGCGGGTCACGGCGGGCATGCGGCGGAAGTCGGCCAGCATCGACGACAGGGGATGGGAACGGTCCACGTCGGTATCGCGGTAGGTGCACAACACCATCAAGCCGGCGACGGGATTGGTGATGAGGTGACGAAGGAGAAGGAGGGTCGGCTTGTCGGCCCAATGGAGGTCGTCGATCACCAAGAGTCGCGGACGCTCGAGTCCTCCGATCGACAGCCACGACTGCACGGCTTGGAAGAGCCGGTATCGCTCGGTGTCGGCGTCATCCTTGAGCGCTGACGGAAGCCCGACGACCCGGCTGCCGAGATCGGGCACCAGGCGCACGAGGTCACCGCCGTGGTCACCAATGGCCGCCAGACGAGCGTCGGCGGTGGTCTGCTTCAGCTGCCAATCGAGCGCTGCGCCGAAGGCTTGGAACGGCACGGCGACGTCCTCGTCGCACCGGCCGGCCAACACAAGACCGGCGCCGCCGTGTACACGGGCGGCCAGTTCCTGGGCGAGGCGGGTCTTGCCGATGCCGGGTTCACCGGCCAGCAACACCGTCTCGAACCCACCGGCTACGCACCGCTTCCACGCATCGGCCAGTTGTTCGAAGACCTCTTCCCGTCCGGAGAAGGGCAGACCGCCGGCGTGAGCGAACACCGGAGGCAGACCGAGCTCGATGTTGGCCGAAGCGACCTCCTCATCGAGCGGGGTCCACCGCACCTCGCAGGCAGGCAGCGGCTCGGCCAGACCCTTGAGCGTGAGCTCACCGAGCGAGACGAACTCGTGCCTGCCGCGTCCACGGGCCAGCAGCTTGACCATGTCGGCGCACCGGATCGTGCCCGGCTCGGCCGACGCCTCGAGACGCTGCGCCTCCACGACGGGGAGCCCGAAGCAGTCGCCGCGCTCGAAGGTCACGTCGCCGGTTGAGATGCCGACGCGCACCCGCATGATCTCCGTTGCTCCGCGACGGTTCGCTCGGTCGATCTCCTGCTGCAACCCCACCGCCGCGGCAACTGCACCCGCCGCGCTGGGGAACGCGGCCATGAACCCGTCGCCGAGATGCTTCACGACGCGTCCGCCGTTGGTCGTGATCGCGTCGGTCAGGAGCGCGTCGTGGACGCCCTGGAGCCGGTCAGCCGACTCCTCGCCGAGCCTGGCCCGCATCGCCGTGCTTCCCGCCAGATCGGTGAACATCACCGTGACGGTGCCGACCTCGCGTGCTGTCCCGTCTCCGTCCACCCTCCCATCATGGCCCGCACCGCTCGGGCGTCACGTAGTTGGTACCTCAGTCGCCCCGGAAGCAACTCCGATACCAATCAACGAACCACCTAGTCCGCAGCCTTGGTAGCCTTGTGCGAGCAACGACTGCCCCGAACTCGCCGAAACCAACAGCGCAGCTTGCACGCGCGCAGCAGTGTCGGCAGCGGCCACACTGGTGTCCATGGTTGATCTGGACGACGTGCGCACGCAACTCCGGACGGCAGCCGACGGGCTTGCTGACGCGGCGATGGACACACTGCGGGCGGCAATGCGGTCGCGTGACCAGGACGAGATCACCGAGCTGAGGGCCAAGGAGAAGCGCCTCACCCGCGCCCGTCGCTCGGTCGAGAAGGCCGTCTCACTCCTCGACGGCCGAGAGTAGGGCTCCGACCCACCACGGGTCTCGCGCGCAACGGTGTCGCTGGCGAAGCGAAGCGTTTCCACCGGCGTGTCAGGCGCCGATACGCGGCGGAGGCAGGCATGCCTGCTATCATGCAGGCATGGCACAGATCACCATCCGAGCCGACGACGAGCTCATCGACCGTGTCAAGCGCTCCGCGGCCGGTGTCGGTAGGTCGATGAACGAGTACGTGACCTCCGTTCTTGATGCCGCGACTGACCCGAACCTCGCCGGTACGTCTGCCGAACGGCTTCGTGAACGCCTGCAGATCGCCGGTCTGCTGACCACGCCCTCCCGATTGTCAGGCCGCAGACCCTCCGTCTCGGCCGTTGCTGGTGCCGGGTCGCGGGCCGCCGCCGGGCGGCTGGTGAGCGACTTCGTCTCCGACGGCCGGTGAGCGTTTTTGCTGATTCATCGGCGCTTGTGAAGCTCTACGTCGCGGAGTTCGGTCATGAAGCCGTCCGGGCAAGCGCGAGTCCGTTCGTGATCGCCACGCTCGCCCGGGTGGAAGTGCCCGCGGCGTTGTGGGGTAAGTCCCGATCCGGCGAACTATCGGCGTCCGATGCGGCTGTTCTCGTGAGCGCGTTCGAATTTGACTACCACGGCGACCATGAGGCGGAGTCGGTCTTCGCGGTGATCGCGATTGACGAGCCGATCGTTGTCGCGGCTGCGGGACAGGCTGCACGGCATGGTTTACGCGCGTACGACGCTGTTCAGCTCGCCTGCGCGATTGCTGCGCGTGCCGCGGACCCATCCGTTCATACCTTCGCCGTCTTCGACCGGAAGCTTCGTGACGCCGCCAGCGCCGAAGGCTTCTCGCTCCTCGACGGCCGTGACTGACGGTCAGGTGCCGCCGAGCGTACCGATCGCGGCGATCACCTCGGGCGAACCGAAGCGTTGGAATCGTTCGTCGTCGACCAGATCACGCCGACCCCACAGGCCGAGGAACAGGTCGCTTGCCGTTCCCCGGAGTGCCGCATCGCCCTTGCCGTGAGCGTGGGAGACGGCGATCACGCCGTCGTCGACGTTGATCATCCACTCGCCGGGGGTGTCTGTTGCGTGGAGGTGGAGTGACCCACCGAGAGATGCCATCCCCCGAGCGGCGAGCAGACGCTCACGGACCATCACGAAGTATTCGTCGACGCCATCGACCGCGAGTTCTGCCGGCACGTGCCAGGTCGAGCCGACGGCGTTTTCGGCGTCCCATCGATGGACGGCGGTCTCATGGGCCTGGCGACGGAACCAGAAGTAGGCGCGCTTGGGTTCGTTGAGGAAGTTCCATGCCTCGGAGCCCGGGTCGCGACCGGCGAGAATCGCGTCGAGTTCGGCGGCGCCACGGCGCACATAGTCGGGTACGGCGTCGGACTCGCGCGGTGGCTTCTCCAGCGAGTCGGGGTCGGGGAACCCTTGCAGCGAATTCGTAAGCACACTGATGGCCATGCGGTAGACCCGTGCAGTGTGTCCGGCAAGCCGCGCCACGTCCCATCCCGGACAGGTCGGCACCGCGACGGCGCCGTCGGACTCGACGAGTGCGGCGAGCCGTTCGGCATCGGTGGCGATCGCCGCCCGCATGGAGTCGACAAGGGCAGTCATGACCGTACCGTCGCGAAGAACGTGCGGATGTCGCCGAGAAGATCGTCGGGTCGCTCCATCGCGGCGAAGTGGCCGCCGACGTCGAAAACACTCCAGTGCCGGACGTCGTAGCGGGCTGCCGCCCACGATCGAGGGGCCCGGTAGATCTCCTTCGGAAACACCGCGCAGCCCGTCGGAACGGAGGACGTGGGATAGCCGGCGCGTCGCCCCGGGCCCAGCGACTCGTAGTACAGGCGCATCGAGGATCCGATGGTGTTGGTGATCCAGTAGATGGTGAGGTTCGTGCACAGCTGGTCCATCGTGAACACCGAGAACGGATCGCCGTTGCAGTCGGCCCACTGGCGGAACTTCTCGAGGATCCACCCGGCCAGGCCGGCGGGGGAGTCGGTGAGTCCGTAGGACAGGGACTGGGGGCGGGTGCCCTGGATCTGCTCGTAGCCGGTCTCATGGGTCCGGAAGGTCGCCATGTCGGCAACCGCAGCGAGTTCCTGCTCGTTCAGTCCCGTCATGGCGTCGGTGCCCGGCGGCGGAGATGCGATGATCATGTTGAGGTGCATTCCGATGATCGCGTCGCCATGATGTGCGGCGATCTGCGATGAGATGATCGAACCCCAGTCGCCACCCTGCAACCCGTAGCGCTCGTAACCGAGCTCTCGCATCAGCGCGTGGATCGCGTCGCCGCAACGCTTCGCGTCCCAGCCCGGGTCGCTCGTGGTTCCGGAGAACCCGTAGCCGGGGATCGACGGGCACACGACGTGGAAGGCGTCGTCGGCGCTTGCCCCGTGTGCAGTCGGGTTCGTAAGCGGACGTACGATGTGTTCGAACTCGGCGAATGAACCAGGCCAGCCGTGGATCAGGCACAGCGGGGTGGCCGACTCGTGCGGCGACCTCGCGTGGAGTGCGTGGACGCCGGTTCCGTCGATCGTGGAGCGCACGTGTCCGAACGCGTTCAGGCGCGCCTCGGCCGCCCGCCAGTCGAATTCGTCGCGCCAGTAGGTGCACAGACGTTGGACCGAGGCGAGTTCGATCCCGTAGTCGGCGATGTTGTGGGGCGCGGCGTCGGGCCAGCGGGTGCGGGCGAGCCGATCGGAGAGATCGACGAGCGCACTTTCGGCGACGTCGATGCGGAACGGTTCGGGAGGCATGGCGAGCGGCCGATCAGCGACGCACGATGTCGGCCATCGCCCGCAGCAGCTTCGGGGGACCTGACAACAGCAGGGTCGTGATGCACGACTCCTCCCACGCGCCGAGGTCGTCGCGGATCTTGTCGGCGGGACCGATCAGCGCGACCTGTTCGCACAGCGATGTGGGAACGGACGCAATAGCAGCGCGCTTATCACCGGCGAGGTAGAGGTCCTGCACCTTCACGGCGACGTCTTCATAGCCCATCCGGGCGAACACATCGAAGTGGAAGTTCTGTCCGCGTGCTCCCATGCCGCCCATGTAGAGCGCAAGGAACGGGCGGATCTGATCGGCAGCGCGCTCGACATCGTCGTCGATGATCGACGTGACGACCGCCGCGGCCTCGAATGTCTCCGCCGTGTGGCGGGCGCCGGGTCGGGCGAAGCCCTCGGCCAGGGCCTTGCGGTACCACTCGTCATGGGACGGCGCATAGAACAAGGGCAGCCATCCGTCGCAGATCTCGGCGGCGAGCGCGATGTTCTTCGGGCCTTCGGCACCGAGGTAGATCGGGATGTCCGAGCGCAGAGGATGCACCGTGGGCTTGAGGGCCTTGCCGAGGCCGGCACCCCCTTGGTAGGGGAGTTGGTAGTGCTTGCCGTCGATAGCCACTGGCGCCTCGCGGGCCCAGACCTGGCGGAGAACGTCGACGTATTCGCGGGTCCGCTCCAACGGTCTCGGGTAGGGCTGGCCGTACCAACCCTCGACGACCTGCGGACCGCTGGCGCCGATACCGAGGATCACCCGTCCACCGCTGAGATGATCAAGCGTGAGCGCAGCCATCGCTGCAGCCGTGGGTGTGCGGGCCGACATCTGGATGATGCTGGTGCCGAGCTTCAGCGTCTTGGTCGCCGCGCCCCACCACGCCAGAGGGGTGAGCGCGTCGGAGCCGTAGGCCTCGGCCGTCCACATCGATTCGAAGCCGAGCTCCTCGGCCGTGCGGATCTGCTCTTCGATGCCCGCGGGCGGGCCCGAACTCCAGTAGCCGGTGCCGAGTCCAAGTTTGAGTTGACGCATGCACGCCAAGTTACGACGGCTCTGGCCTTCGGAGGTAACCCCGTCGACGACACCGTTCCGGGTTCATCCCAGATCAACGCAAGCGGCATCCCGCATGCCCCGAAAATTGTCCGAAATCGTAGATTCGGGGTGTTCTGGGATGCTGCGGACGTCTGTCTGGGATGTTCTCAGCGCTCCCCGTGATCTGGATGGCGCAAGGTCCGAGGCCGCCTGGATCCCTGGTTCTCAGCTGAAGGTGAGCTGGGCGTGGTCGAGGCGGGGAAGCACATACTTGGCGAAGAGGTCACGTTCGGCGATGTGCGGGTATCCCGAGAGGATGAACGCCTCGATGCCCATGGACTCGTAGCGTTGGAGCTTGGCCAGCACCTGGTCGGGGTCGCCGACGATGGCCGCACCGCAGCCGGACCGGGCCCGGGCGATGCCGGTCCAGAGGTTCTCCTCGACGTAGCCGTCGTTGGCCAGGGCGGCGTCACGCAACTCGGCCTGTCGGCGAACGCCGGTCGACTGGGTGTCGAGCGACTTCGCCCGGATCGCCTCTCCCGTGGCCGCGTCAAGACGTGAGAGGAGCCGATCGGCCGCCGCGCGTGCCTCTGACTCGGTCTCCCGAACGATGACGTGGACGCGGTAACCGAATCGGAGCGTGCGTCCGTGGGCCTTGGCCCGGGCCGACATGTCGCTGATGATCCCGGCCACCGTCGGCTCGGTGTCGGGCCACATAAGGTAGACGTCGGCGCCCTTGGCGGCGCACTCCCTGGCCTCGTCCGAAAGCCCGCCGAAGTACAGGGGCGGACAAACCCCGCGGACGGGCTGGATCCGTGGTGCCGGGATCGTGAGGTCGAAGAACTCTCCGTGGAAGTCGAGGGCCCGGCCGGAGAGGACGGTGCGGAGGATCTCGATGATCTCCGTAGTCCGGCGGTACCGGGGCGCGCTCGCCAGCGGGGAGCCCGGAAGGTCAGACGAGATGATGTTCACGGCCAGACGTCCACCGAGCATGCGATCGAGCGTGGCGACCTGGCGGGCGAGCTGCGGTGGCCACAGCTCGCCGCAGCGTACGGCAAGTAGCAAGCGCATAGTGGAGAGCATCGGGGCGATTCCGGCAGCGAAGGCGGTGGCGTCGATGCCGAGCTCGTAACCCGAAGGAAGGAGCACGTTGTCGAAGCCGGCCACTTCGGCGCCGAGCACGATGTCGGAGCAGTGCTCCCACGAACTGCGCAACGACTCGTCCGGAACGCCGAGGAACTCGTAGTCGTCGTCACAGAGAGCGGAGAACCAGGCGACCTCACTGGGCATGACGGGCTCCCCGGCGATCGAGCAGAGCGGAGAACCGGGCGACTTCACTGGGCATGGGAACCTCGGGTTGGTCGGATATGGCGAGGGCGGCCGCCGTCATGGGAGATGCCTCCCGGCGGCGGCGATGAGGCGGTAGCAGTCGTCCTTGGCCAGCGCGACGTCCGCGGCGCTGGCGGACTCGATGATTCGCTCAGGTTTCCCCGTGCCGATGATCGGGATCACTTTGGCGGGATGGGCGAGCACGAAAGCGAGCGCGATCTGGCTACGAGTGGCGTCGTGCGTGCGAGCCAGCTCGTCCAGGAGCGCTCGCACCGCAGTCGTGGTGGGGCCGGCCGGCTCGTCCGACACCAGAGTGCCACCCCCGAGCGGGCTCCAGGCCAGGGGCGTGAGTCCGAGCTGCATCGCCTGGTCGAGTACGCCATCGTCGATCGGGTCGAGATGGGTAACGGAGAATTCGGGCTGGACGGTCTGCAGCGGCATATCGTCGGGAAGATATGCGCGCAGAGCAGACACTTGGGCGGCGGTGTAGTTCGACACGCCGATGTGGCGAACCTTCCCCGCACGCACCAGTGCGGCGAGCGCTCCAGCAGTTTCCGCCGGGTGGGCCAGCAGGTCGGGACGGTGGATCTGATAGAGGTCGATCACGTCGGTTCGCAGCCGGGTCAGCGACGCGTCGCAGGCAGCGGCGATGTGCGCGGCCGACGTGTCATAGGGGACGCCCTTCCCGATTCCCCGCTCGAGCTGGATGCTGCCCTTTGTGGCCAGGACCATGCGGGACCGGAGGCCCGGTGCCGCGGTCAGCACATCGCCCAGCAGTGACTCGGCCGCACCCCACGGGCAGTCGTTGTCGAGGCCGTAGACGTCGGCGGTGTCGATGAGGGTCATGCCGCAGTCGAGGGCCGTTTCGATGCGGAGGGTCGCGGTCGCGAGATCAGCTCCGCCGAATCGCCAACATCCGAACGCAATCGCCCCGACGTTGATGCCCGTTGTGCCGAGTGCTCGCTGTTCCACGAGGCGAGAGGTTACGTCGCAGCGTGGCCGCGATGCGGTCCGAGGAGATGATCCCGGACGTTCAGCCTTCCCGGGCGCGGTGGCGCAGGGCCCGTTTGAGGACCTTGCCGGCGGCGGAGAGGGGCAGCGGTTCGGTCTGGAAGGTCCACCGCTTCGGCACCTTGTACCCGGCGATGGTGCGCCTCGCGTGCGTGTCGAGTTCGGCGGCGTCGACGGAGCCGGGGGCACAAACGATGAACGCGTGGACCACCTCACCCCAGATCGGGTCGGGGGCGCCTACGACGGCGACCTGGATCACGGCCGGGTGGGAACTGATCGCGTTCTCCACCTCGAGGGAGTACACGTTCTCGGCCCCGGTGACGATCATGTCCTTCACGCGGTCGGCCATGAACAGGAACCCCTGCGGGTCGAGCCATCCGGCATCACCGGTGCGATACCAGCCGTCAATGATGGCGTTGGCTGTTTCCATCGGCTTGTTCCAGTAGCCCGTCATGATCGATCCGCATCGCACGTAGATCTCGCCGGTTTCGCCCTCGGGCAGCGGGACACCGCTTTCCGGATCGCGGATGTCGATCAGACACCCGGGCATCGGGCGGCCGACCGACCGCAGGATGTCGCCGCCCCGCCGATGGTCCTCGGCAAGCAGTCCGGTGACGGTCGCCGCGCATTCGGTCATCCCGTAGGCCTGGAAGAACTCGAGGTGCGGGTAGGCGGACATCCAGCGCTGCAGCAACTCGGGTGGCATCGGCGCGGCTCCGTACATCGCGAGCTCGAGCGACGCCATCATCGACGGCTCGTACGCCGGATGCTGCATCATCATCGCTAACATCGTCGGAACGGCTCCGATGGAAGTGATGGCGTGCTCTCGGATTGCCGCATTGACGGCTCCTGCCTCGAACGCCGGGAGCACGACCGTGAGCCCTCCGTGGGGGAGGAACAGGCCCCACGAGGCGATGCCGCCGACATGGAACATCGGCATGAAGGCGAGGTAGCGCTGTCGGGCGCCGAAGCGTGCACTCATCTGCATGCGGTAGATCACCAGGCACACAGCGGCCTGGCTCAGGACCACGCCTTTGGGCAGGCCGGTCGTGCCTCCGGTATACATCAGCACGCATGGCGCATCGTCGGCCGGTTCGGGTGGCAGTCCCGTGGCCGCAGCAAACGCCATCAGATCATCGAGTCGCGCATCGCACGGAGCGTCACCGGCGCCGATGAGCACTACTCGTCGAAGTAGGGGGACGCGCCGTCGCACATCGTGCACGATCGTGGCGAAGCTTGCGTCGACGAAGAGCACCTCGGTGTCGGAGTCGTTGAGGATGTAGACGAGCTCGTCCGGCGCAAGCCGGGTGTTGAGTGGATTGAGCACCGCTGCGCCGGCGAGCGCGGCCCGCCACAGTTCGATGTAGACGTGGCTGCCACCGGCAAGGACTCCGAGCCGGTCACCCGGACCGACGCCCAACTCGGTGATCACGGTGCAAAGCCGCTCGATCCGGTCGAGGTGCTCGGCGTACGTGGCTCGATGGCCGGTCGCGATGTCGTGCACGGCGGGCTCTTCGGCGTAGATCGACGCGGTGCGCCGGAGCAGACGGCCAAAGTTCAGTTCGCCCATGTTCGCCATGATGGCGCGTGTGCGAGATCCCTGCCCGGAATCGTGTGCGAGCGATTGACGGGGCCTGTGCACAAGCCTGTGTCCAACAGGTGAACAACTGGACCGCGGCGGGGGATATCGAAGAAGTTCGTGGGAGAACCTGGGGATCTCGCGTGACCCTCTTGACCTGGGAATTCCCGTCCAGCACGCTCTTCACAGCCGATCAGCAACGACGGCGAACGCAGCGCAGAACGCAACGAGGTTTCGGCTTCGTGACGAGGTGAGGCGGACGTCGAGACGAGCGGAACGGTGAGGTGCAGGTTCGCAACACGGCCGCTGTCGAAAGACCGCAGACGTGCGTACGGAGCAGAGGCCTTCGGGCCGAAGCAACGAACGAGCTGCGATTCGCTTGGAGCAATCCGTGCGGGTCGTCGGCAAAGCGACGTGCCCGCCGGGTCGTAAGACCGGACGGGCACGATTGGAATCGATGAGAAGGTTAACCCCCGAACGATCGATCTCCGCGGACCCTTAGCCGACCGAAGGCCCCGAAGCCCAGACGACTTGTCGTCGAGGTGACGGGGCCTTCACCCTTTTCCGGCCGGGTCTCGTGCTGGGTGATCCCGAATGACCGTCGATCCAGGACGACCGGTCGAACGGCGGCCGGACACGAAGACGTGGTGTCCGAATGTCGCCGGGGAGCGTGACAACTGTTTTCGGTTCGCAAACGGGGCCCGACGTTCGAGCCCTCGGGCCCGGCGCGATACCTTGCCCCCGTGCCCACCAGCAGACAGCGATGGGCAAACGTCATGACGGTCGTGCTCTCGGTCTGGGTCGGGCAGAGCTTCGCCCGCTTCAGTTTCGGGTTGTTGTTACCGGCGATGAAGAGCGACCTCGCGATCTCCTACGGCCTGGCGGGTTGGCTCGGAACCATCAACCTTCTCGGGTACCTGGCCGGAACGTTGCTGGCGACGTCGGCGTCGCTGCGGATCCCGCCCCATCGGTTGATGCAGTTCGGCGTGTTGGTGTCGACCCTCGGGATCGCTCTGCTTTCGGCTACGCGCAGCACTCCGCTTCTGCTGCTCGGGATGGCGCTCGGGGGGATCGGTGGGGCGTCGGCGTGGATTCCTGCGCCGGTAGTTGCGGCAAGTGTGTTCCCGCCGGAGCGCCGCGGCTTCGCGATGGGCCTGTGCTCCGCCGGGATCGGCGCAGGCATCGTGGTCGTCACCGTGGCCACGACGGTTGCCCGCAACGTTGTTGACAACCCCGCTCTCTGGCGCCCGATCTGGCTCGGCGAAGCAGTGGTCGGGGTACTCGCCACTGTTCTTGCGTTCACCCTTCTCCGTCCGGTGCCGATCGTTCCCGGCTCACCCCCACGACTCTCCGTGCTCCGCCGTGTTCCAGCGTGGTGGGCGCCGACCGCGGCCTACACCTGCTTTGGCCTCGGCTACGTGCTGTTCGCGACGTATGTTGTGGCGGCACTCGAGCAGGATGCCGGATTCGCCCCCGGCCAGGCGTCGCGGGTCTTCGCGTTCATGGGAGTGGGCAACGCGTTGGGCGCTTTGACGATCGGTCGCCTCTCGGACCGGATCGGCCGTCGCGTGACGATGCTCGCCTGCTTCGCCCTTGCCGGGGTCGGTTGCCTGGCTGTTCTCGCCGGGACCGATCCGCTCGTGTCGATCGCAACGATCGGGTTCGGGTTCGGCATGGCGGGAGGGGTGGTGTCGATCGCGTCGTATCTCGGCGACCACGTGAGTCCGCAGGAGTTCTCCGCCGCCTTCGGTGTGATCACGGCCTGTTTCGGGGTGGCCCAGATGATCGGACCGAGGCTGGGCGGTTGGATGGCCGACCATTTCGGGAGTTTCACGTGGGTCTTCGTGCTGGCCGCAGCGATGTGGTTCATCGGCTCGGCCCTCGCCAGCCGTCTGCCGGTTGAGCCGAGGACCTCCGGGACCTGAGATTCGCTGGGTCGGCTGACGTTCGCTGGGTCGGGATTCGTGCGGAAACAGCACCCCAGCTGACCCGGTGCACACCAGCTGACCCAGTGCACACCAGCCGACCCAGCTCACGGAGCCGATCCGGGTAGCGTCTCCGCCATGCAGGAGATCCGCTATGGCGTCATCGGGACCGGCATGATGGGATGTGAACACCTGAGAAACCTGGTGGCGCTTCCCGGGGCGCGGGTCACCGCGGTTGCCGACCCCGTCGCGAAGTCGCTCGAGTGGGCCGCAGTCGCTCTCAACGGACAGCCGGTCCATGCATCCCATGCCGACTACCGCGAGCTCCTCCAGCGTGACGACGTCGATGCCGTCGTCATCGTCACGCCGAACAACACCCACGTCGATGTCGTTCACGACATCTACGCGTCGCGTCCCGACCTCCACGTGCTCATCGAGAAGCCACTGTGCACCACCGTCGACGACTGCAAGTCGCTGGCGGAGGGAGCCAAGACGCACCGCGGCATCGTCTGGGTCGGCCTCGAGTACCGCTACATGCCACCGGTGGCCCGGTTCCTGGCCGAGATCCGAAGTGGCGTGATCGGTGACCTCCGGATGCTCGCCATCCGCGAGCACCGGTTCCCCTTCCTCGTGAAGGTCGGGAACTGGAACCGGTTCAGCGTCAACACCGGCGGAACACTTGTCGAGAAGTGCTGCCACTTCTTCGACCTCATGAACCTTGCGGTCGGTGCCCGACCCGTGCGGGTGATGGCGAGCGGAGGCCAGGATCACAACCATCTCGACGAGGAGTACGACACGCCGGATGGTCGTAAGTGCGCGGACATCCTCGACAACGCCTACGTCATCGTGGAATACGCCAACGGCGTTCGGGCGATGCTCGACCTGTGCATGTTTGCCGAGGGCGGGCCTAACGAACAGGAGTTGGTCGGCACCGGTACACTCGGCAAGGTCGAAGCCTTCATCCCCAGCGGTGAGCTGCGTATCGGGCTCCGCGGCGGCGTTCCCCGGCCCAACGGGGAGTGGACGTCGAAGGAGATCCGGGTGATCGATGCCGGGCACGACGATCGCGTTGCTCACGTCGGCTTCCATCACGGCGCCAGCTATCTCGAGCACGTGGACTTCGCCGATGCGATCCGCAACGGAACACCCGCGTTGGTAACACTCGACGACGGCCTGTGGTCGGTCGCGCTCGGTGCCGCGGCGCATCGTTCGATCGAGGAGCGCCGGGAAGTCGAACTGACCGAGTTTGTGCTCGGATCATGACGACCCCGGAGCAATCGAATCCGATTCAAGCGTTCGGGCCCCGCTCGTGGTCATCGCCGGGGATCATCTCGATCGGCCGGATGCCATCGCGTACGGTCCGCGCGTCGTTCGACTCGTTGAGCGAAGCACGCCGGGGACGCACGCCCTGGGCCCGCTCACTCGACGGAACGTGGAAGTTCGCCTACCTCACCTCACCGGTGCTCGTCACGGCGAACCACATCGCGCCCGCGACCCGTGACGAATCATGGCCATCGATCACCGTTCCGGGCACCTGGCAGACCCAGGGCTACGGGAAACCCCACTACACGAATGTGCTCTACCCGTTCCCCGAAGAACCGTGCGAGGTTCCGGAGACCGACAACCCGACGGGTGTGTACCGGACGTCGTTCTCCATCGACAGCCCGTGGGCCGCCCGCCGGACGATTCTGCGCATCGGGGGAGCCGACTCAATCCACCACGTGTTCGTGAACGGCTCTCCGGTCGGGATGGGCAAAGACACGCGGCTCACGAGCGACTACGACATCACTCCGTTCGTCCACGTCGGTCAAAACCACCTCGCCATCGTGATCGTGAAGTGGTCCGATGCCACGTGGCTCGAGGACCAGGACCAGTGGTGGCTGTCCGGAATCACCCGATCGGTCGCGCTCCTTTCTGCGCCCGTTGTCCACGTTGAGCAGCTTGAGGTCGATGCCGGTCTCGCCGCCGATCTCCGGACCGGCACCCTGACGGTTTGCGCCCATGTGCGCTTCACGTCGGCACCCGAACGGGGCTGGACGGTGGAGACCGGTCTCGAGCGCCTCGACGGTCGTGCTGTGCCGATCACGATCACCGGCGGTGACGACTGGCCGCCGGCTCGTCACCCGAAGGCGGTGGAAACCAAGAAGGTAAGTGTGCAGCGCATGTCGGTGCCGATATTCGATCGTCGGTCTTGGCTGCACCAGTCCGCCGACATGGATGACTTCGCGGGTCATCGCGTTCGTTTCACCGCGACCGTCGATGGAATCGACCAATGGAACGCCGAGAGTCCGACCCGATACGCGCTCCACGCCGTGCTGCGGTCGCCGACCGGTGAAGTCGTTGAAGTCGTCCGGGAGCTCATTGGCTTCCGGCGCGTCGAGATCATCGATCGCGAACTCCTCATCAACGGACGTGTCGTCGTCATCTGCGGGGTGAACCGCCACGACCACGACGAGCGAACCGGCTGCGTCGTCTCACCGGTGACCCATCGTCTCGACGTACTCACGATGAAGCGTCACAACATCAACGCGGTCCGTACCTCGCACTATCCGCCTGACCCCGAATTCTTGGATCTCTGCGACGAATTCGGGCTCTACGTCATCGACGAGGCGAACCTCGAAACGCACGGTCGCTACCGCCAACTCGTCCACCTTCCCGAGGTACAGAGCGCATGCCTCGAACGCCTTACTCGGATGATCCGCCGCGACCGTAACCACGCGTGTGTCATCGGCTGGTCACTTGGGAACGAATCCGGCCTCGGTCCGATCCATGCCGCGATGCATGCGTGGGCTAGCGCTGCGGACAGCACGCGTTTCGTCCAGTACGAGGGCGCCCACCGGTACGGTCTGACCGACGAGGACCGCTCGACGACGGACATCACTGCGCCTATGTACCCCACCATCGACGCGATCGTCGACTGGGCCACGCGCGGCACGGACCGGCGCCCGCTGATCATGTGCGAGTTCTCCCACGCCATGGGGAACTCCAACGGCAGTCTCTCGGACTACTGGCGTGCCATCACCGCCCACCACGGCCTCCAGGGCGGTTTCATCTGGGAGTGGACCGACCACGGCATCGCGGCGACCACGGTTGACGGTCGTCCGTACTGGGCCTACGGCGGCCATTTCGGTGACGAACCCAACGACGGCGCGTTCATCGCCGACGGTCTCGTTTGGCCGGACCGCGTGCCGCACCCGGGATTGCTCGAAGCCAAAGCCGTCTTCGCCCCGATTCGTATCGAACCGGTCGACGTCGCCAGCGGCCGGATCCGGATCGTGAACGACTTCGAGGTGCACGATCTGTCCAACCTGCGCTTCACGTGGTCGACCTCGACCGGTGTTGAAGGGGAGCTCCGGCAGCTCCGCACGCCCGCGGGGGCGTCGGTCGACGTCCGTCTGCCGGTCGACGTCCGCTCCGGTCCGGAGGACGCATGGATCACGATCAGAGCTCGACTCCGATCGGCCACGCCGTGGGCGCCGGCGGGTCACGAGGTTGCTGTCGGCCAGGTGGTGCTTCCCGCGAGTATCCGTTCGGCCGCGGCGCCGAAGCGCAGCGTGGTGGCCGCGCACGAGGAGGACCTCGATGTCGAGGTGAGCGACGCCGGCGAGCTGGCGGCGATCACCTGGCGCGGTCGCGAGATGCTTGCCGCCCCCGTCCGCCCGACGATCTGGCGGTCCCGGATCGACAATGACGGTGTCGAGCCCGGCACCCTTGGCATCCCCGGAATCCACACCCGTTGGATCACGTGGAATCTTCGCGCCGCATTGCGGACCGCCGGTCCCGCAACACGGGTCCGACGAGGGGGCCGCGAAGTGATCACCACCGACTCGTCGATCGACGGGGTTCGCTTCCACCAGCGATTCGAGGTGTCCGGCCGCCAGGTCCGCGTGCTGTGCGCGGCCGACGTTCCCGAAGGGCGCGGTGACCTTCCCCGACTGGGCCACCGCTTCGCTGTTCCACCCGGTGCCGAATGGATCTCCTGGCGGGGACGCGGACCACACGAGTCCTACGTAGATCGATATGCGAGCGCGCCGCTGGGCGACTGGAGCTCGACCATCGACGCCCAGTACGTCCCCTACATGCGTCCGCAGGACCACGGCCACCACGCGGACACCTCCACGTTCAGCATGAACAGCGGTGACCAACCGTTGTTCTCCGTGCGAGCCGACCCCGGTCAGCGCTTCTCGTTCGCGGTGCGCCGCCACAGCGACGAGGACCTCGAGGCAGCGTCGATCCCGCCGGAGTTGCCGCGACGCACCGAGGCGTTCGTCCATATCGACCACCGGTTACGCGGCGTGGGTACGGGCTCGTGCGGGCCGGACACGCTCGCCCGCTACCGCATCGGTCCTGGGACGTATCGGTGGGGCTGGACGATCACACTCCTCGAGTGATCACCGATTTCTGCCGATAGTGATGTGGTCGGCTGCCCGGCGACGGAGGACGGTATGAGGACTAGATTGAAGGGGTACGGGCTGATCGTTCTCGCCGCGCTCGTCGCCATTCCCGCCGGCGACACCTCGGCGGTGCGGCGCGCAGTCAAGAAAGCGAAATCGAAGCCCGCGGCGACGCGACCGACGACGGTGGCAAACGTCAGCTCGTCGGCGCCGGTGCCGGGCGCCGGGCCGACGATCGGGGGATGTTCCGTCTTCCCCTCGGACAACGCCTGGAACCTCGATGTTTCGGCCCTGCCGTTGCATCCACGCTCGGCGACGTGGGTCGCGTCGGTCAACAGCACGCGGACAACGCTCCACCCCGATACCGGATCCAACCCGGAATACGGCATTCCGTATGTGGTCGTACCATCGGGCCAACCACTCGTCCAGATCCGCTACACCGACTACGGCGACGAGAGCGATCCCGGCCCGTTCCCGATTCCCGGCGACGCGCCCGTCGAGGCCGGTGCCGACCGCCACGTGCTCGTCGTGCAGAGCGGCTCGTGTCGGCTGTACGAGCTCTTCAACGCGCGTCGTTCAGGTAGCGGATGGGAAGCGAGCTCCGGCGCGGTGTTCGATTTGCGATCGAATGCCCTCAGGCCTGCCGGCTGGACGTCGGCAGACGCAGCCGGTCTCCCCATCCTCCCCGGCTTGCTCCGTTACGACGAAGTCGCGTCGGGGGAGATCCGCCACGCGCTCCGGTTCACCGTGGCGAAAACCCAGCGCGCATATATTTCCCCTGCTCGTCACTTCGCCGGGATCCCCGATGACCGTGTGCCGCCGATGGGAGCGCGATTCCGGCTGCGACGCGATGTCGATCTCTCCCCATACCGCGGACACGCGCTCGTGATCCTTCGGGCGCTGCAGCGCTACGGGATGATCGTCGCCGACAACGGATCGAGCTGGTTCATCAGCGGTGCCTCCGATACACGATGGAACGACGACGACCTCGGACAACTGAAGACCGTGCCCGGATCATGGTTCGACGTTGTCGACACCGGACCGGTCGTGACCTCCGTTGTGCCGTAAAGCCCCGGTACGCCGGGTGCCGATCACCAGCCGTTGACGGCGTCGATCAGCTGGCGTAGCCGGCCGGGCTGGCGTCGGTTGAAGCGCATCGAGAGGCGGGCGAGGTCGAGATGGTCACGTTCGGACCGCTCGACCGACGAGGGATCTGTCCGCACGATCGCACCGTCGGTGGCGTAGGAACCGAATTTCGCAACCAGGTCGTCGAGTTGGGCGTCGGATGGCGGCCGGTGCATGCGGAGCACGAGCTGTTCGCCGACCCAGCGAATCGAATGGTGGTTCGCGTAGAACCCCATGAGCTCCTCTACCGCCTCGTCGACCGAGTTGGTCACCCGGTACAGCGCGCGGTCCGACGCGCCCACCCATCCCTGGTCGATCATCACGTCGATGAAGCGATCGAGGGCGTGCCAGAAGCCCTGGCCCAGTCCGAGCATCACGATGGGGACCGGCGTCGCCTTGCCCGTCTGCAACAGGGTGAGGAGCTCGAAGGTCTCGTCGAGCGTGCCGAACCCGCCGGGCATGCAGACGAACGCGTCGCTCTCGCGTATCAATGCCAGCTTCCGGGTGAAGAAGTACCGCATGTCGACCAGGCGGTTCGGATCGAGAAGGTCGCTTGCCTCGCTCTCGAAGGGAAGGCGGATCGCTGCACCGAGGGCGTTCTCGCGTCCGGCGCCCTCGAGCCCGGCCGCCATGATTCCCGGGCCGGCCCCGGTCACGACCATCCAGCCCTTGGCGGCCATCGCTGCCGCCAGCATCTTGGTCTGTTCGTAGAGGGGAGATCCCACTTCCGTACGCGCCGAACCGAAGATCGTCACCTTGCGCACATTCCGGTACGGGCCGAACGTGAGGTACGCGTCGCGCATCTCGGCCAACGCGGCGTTGGCGATCTTCAGGTCGAGTCGATCAGCTCGGCCGTCCGCTGAGTCGAGCGCCATCCGTACGCCGGACACGAGGATCTCCCGCAGCTGATCGCGGTTGTCGAGCCGCCCGTCGTTGTCATGGACCCGTCCGCCGACGAGTGCGAGCACATGGTCGATCGTGGCATCGAGATCGGGGTCGCCGACCCGTCGCCGATTAATGTTCGCGCTCCCGGGAGTCGGGCTCTGGCGGCTCGCGGCATCATCCGTCGGGTCGGCGGTCGGTCCGGGTCCAGTCATGCCACCGACGGTACCGCCCGCTGCGCGACCATCGACCACGTCGCATTCCTCGGAGAGCTCCCGCCGAGTCAGGGTCGCGGTAGTCGTACGCGACGGGCGTAGTCGTCGACCCGATGCCACTGCGTCGCCGCCCGTGCCGCAATGTCGGCCATGAAGACCTCCGGGAAACCGATCAGGTTCGGTCGTATGGTGTCGTTGAGCCGTCCGGCAAGGTCACCGCGGAGCGCCGCGCGTCCGGATGCGG
>JANLRD010000153.1:0-3031 GCA_031368215.1 Acidimicrobiia bacterium
CGTCGGGCTGGTGCGCGACGGCTTCGTCTCGGCGGGCCAGCTCGCCGCATATCTGCTGCTGCTGGGCCAGCTCTTCGCTCCGATCCAACAGCTCCCGACCGTGATCGACACCTGGCAGCAGGCCGGGGCGGCGATGTCGAAGCTCCGTGACCTCTTCCGCGAGCCGTCGACGGTAGAGCGTCCGCTTCCCGAACACGCGCAGCATGTTCCGGCGTCGACCGACGGCCGCAGGCGTGGCGTCCGGATTGAACTCCGCGGCGTGCGGTTCTCGTATGCGACCTCACCGAACGAAGCGCTCAAAGGCGTTGACCTGTCGATCGACGCGGGTGAGAGCGTGGCGATCGTCGGGCCGACCGGAGCGGGGAAGTCGACGATTGTGAAGCTCCTCCCGCGGTTCTACGACCCGACGGTCGGTCAGATCCTCGTCGAGGGAATTGATCTGCGCGCCTGCGACTTGGACGAATGGCGATCGATGCTCGGGTATGTGCCCCAGGAACCGATGCTCTTCGGTGCGACGATCGCCGACAACATCCGGTTCGGGCGACCGTCCGCGTCGTTGGAGGAAGTCGAGCGCGCCGCACGGCTTGTCGGCGCAGACGTGTTCATCGAGGAGTTCCCCGACGGGTACTCGACCTACGTGCAGGCCCGTGGGAAATCCCTCGCTGCCGGTCAGCGTCAGCTGATCGCATTGGCGCGCGCTGCGCTGGTGAGGCCGCGCCTCCTCCTGCTCGACGAGGCGACGGCCACGTTGGACCTTTCCACCGAAGCGGTGGTGCAGGAAGCGCTCAGTGTTCTCGCCGAGGGCGCGACCACGGTCGTCGTCGCCCATCGACTCGATACGGCTCGGCGCGCCGACCGCGTTGTCGTTATCGATGACGGACGCGTTGTCGAACAGGGGTCGCACGACCACCTGATAGCGCTCGGCGGCGCGTATTCGCGCATGTGGGAGTTGGCGGTGTCCGGAGGCGAGGCGCTCCTCTGACGGCCGAGTCGTGCCGGTCCCGGTGCGGCGCGCATCGTGGCCCCGTGGAAGACCAGGTCGCGGGCCTGAAGTGACTTCCGTCGGCGATCGCCATTCGCGGTCCGTCCGTTGGTAGCGTGGGAACTTCCCATGGAGACATCGACCGTTGCCACTGCGGCACCGCCCGTTACCCGCGTCGAGCGGACGTTCGGTTTCATCGACATCTCCGGGTTCACGGCCTTTACCGACACGCACGGCGATGCCGCAGCGGTGGCGAGACTCGCCGAGTTTCGTGCGGTCGTGCGGGAGATCTCGTCACATCACGGAGTCCGCATCGACAAGTGGCTGGGTGACGGTGCCATGTTCGTCTGCGTCGACACCGGCCCGCTGCTCGCTTCAGTCCTCGATATCTCGGAGCGGCTGGTGTCGATCGGCTTTCCACTCCGTCTCCGGGCCGGCATTGCCGGCGGGATGGTCATCTTGTTCGAAGGTGACGACTACATCGGCACGCCCGTGAACCTCGCCAGCCGTCTTTGCAACGACGCCGATCCCGGCCAGACGCTGGTGACGGCGGAGTTGGCGGATTATGCCCCGGCCGATGCCGACATCACCCCGATGGGTGCAGTGGAGGTTCGTGGACTCGCCCAGGCGGTACCGATCGTGTGCATGACCGGTTGCCCTGATCCCGATTTGACTGCCTGAGGGTCTGACTCAGGGGTTGAGAGCGGACGTCAGTTCGTCGGCCCGACGGGCGAGGCGGCGGTACACCTCGTGGCGTTCGAGGTGCTGCTCCATCGTCTTCTTGCCCTTTGCGAACTCGGTGCCCGGCCCGGTGGCGAAGAAGGCGGCGACCTCGGTCGCCGTCGGTTCAGCCGTAAGCGCGCTTATGTTCTCCAGCATGCGTGGGAGAGAGACCTCCGGAAGACGGGTTCTGATTGCTTCCCAATGATCGCGGATGAAGTTCCACGTCTGCACCCCGGTGCTACGCGCGCCGAGCATGCGAAGAATCGCGAACGGAGCGTCTTGCGTGCGAACGGCGTCGGAAAGGCATGCGTCGAGGCTGCGGGCGACCAGCGCCGGCTCGTTGAATGATCCGAGCGCGTGCAGGAGCCGTAGGTCGGTCTGCGGCGAGGATGCCGATGCCCGGGCGGCCTCGATCCTGTCGTATCTCGCAGTGTCGCCGTTTGCCGCAGCGACGGTGAGGAGGGCGGGAGCGAGATCAGGGTCGATCGACGCATCTTCGGCGAGGATACGGTCTAGTGCCGCCGAGGCTCGGTCGCCCATCGACGGGTCGCGGCCCAGGGTCCCCAGTGATTCAGTCAGTGAACCGCGTAGCGCTGAGATCAGCGGGCTCTCGCCCACGCCTCGCGTTGTTCCGAGTTCCTCCACGATCGGGCCGAGGAGAGAGCGCACCAGTGTTTGGAGCTTTGGTCGATCCGCGTCGATCGCGATCGCGTCGAGCCGTCGAAGCCCGGCAAGAGCCGACGACCAGACGTTCGGGTCGCGCTCCCCGGTCAAGGCGCGCACGAGCGCGAGGAAGGAGGTGATCGGAGACGCACCCGCCAACACAGCGGACCAGACATCAGCCATAACGTCGTAGCGCTCGACGGGCGCGAGCCGGTCGAAGGAAGACGCGATCGTCTCGGCCAGGGCGCCGTCATAGCGGACCCGGTAGAAGCCGTGACCGCCGGCGTTCACGACTGCGCCGGTCGAACCGCCCGGGAGATCCACCGTCAGCGGTGCACTGCCGAGCAGGACTCCTCCAGTGGTCCCGGCGGACGGCCCGCCCAGCGATCGGTACAGCAGAGGCACGTCCCAGGTCCTGTTGTCGTCCTCGGCTGCCAGGTAGGTGAAGGGTGCTTGCGAGACGGTCAGTGACGACACGCCCGTGCCCGAAGGTGTCGTAGCGACCGAGACCAGGGGAAAGCCGCCCTGGAGAATCCAGCCGTCCATGAGGCTCCGAACCGGGGCACCGGTCGACTCTTCGATGGCGTCCCACAGATCGGTGGTTTCGGCATTCGCGAACGCGTGAGATTCGAGGTAGTGCTTCACCCCGAGACGGAAAGGCTC
>JANLRD010000095.1:0-4423 GCA_031368215.1 Acidimicrobiia bacterium
ATTTGGCAAAAGCTGCGGCTCAGGGCGAGGCCGAGGCCGGTGCCGCCGTAGGTTCGGGTAGTGGAGGCGTCGGCCTGAGAGAACGCCTCGAAGAGCTTGTCGCGCTGCTCGTCGGTGATGCCGATGCCGGAGTCGCGCACGGCGAAGTGGATCGCGTCGGTGCTCCGGGTGACGGTCAGCGCGACGGAGCCGTCGGACGTGAACTTCGCGGCGTTCGACAGCAGGTTGAACAGCACCTGCTTGGTCTTCACGAGATCGGCGTGCATGACGCCGATGCCGTCGGGGGAGTCGGGGCAGTCGATGACGAAGACGTTACGGTTCTTCTCGACCATCGGCCGCACGATCGACTCGACCTCGTCGACGAGCGACTGCACCCCGAACGTCTCCAGGAACATCGTCATTCGGCCCGACTCGACCTTGGCGAGGTCGAGGATGCCGCCGATGAGCGTGAGCAGGTGCTTGCCGGCCGACTGGATCTTGCCGAGGTCGGGGAGGAACCCGGTGGTGCCGAGGTCCTCGCACTCTTCGCTCAGCAGTTCGGCGTAGCCGATGATGGCGTTGAGCGGCGTGCGCAGCTCGTGCGACATGTTCGCTAGGAACTCCGACTTGTGGCGAGACGCCACCTCCAGTTCCTCGGTCTTGGCCTGGAGCTCGCGGAAGAGGCGGGCGTTCTCGATGGCGATCACGGCCTGGTCGGCGAATGTCTGCAGCAGCTTCTTGTCGGACAGCGAGTAGCGGAGCTCGCCTCTGCGAAAGATCTGCAGCGTGCCGAGGACGGCGGACCCGCTGATGAGCGGGATGATGGCGATCGAGTGGGTACCGAACCGCTCGAAAAACACCTTGTCGTCCGGCATGAAATGCATCTCGGTGTCGGCCGAACCGACTGTTCGAAACCACGGTTTCTGCTGACTAACGACGAGCGCCGGCCCGGTGAACGTACCCGATTCGAGCACCGCCGCCTCGGGCGTGTCGACCGGGTGGATAGCGCCGAACGACTGCCCCGCTCCTTCGTGATGCTGTGCGACGTAGCCAAAGTCGGCGCCGACCATTCTCACAGCCTGCTCGGTCAACTCGTGCAGCACCGCGCTCAGGTTGAAAGCGGATCTACTGATTGTCTGCAGCACGGCCGCGACAGCAGTTTGCTGCTCGAGGGCGGCGCTCACCTCGCGGTTGCTGTCCTGCAGCTCGTTGAACAGGCGGGAGTTCTCGATGGCGATCAGCGCCTGGTCCGCGAAGGTCCGGACGAGGTCTTCGTCTCGCTGCGTGAACGGTCGCCGGTCACGGCGCGCCAGCGAGAACGCGCCGCGTACCGAACCAGGTCGGCTCAACGGGACGAGCAGAAAAGCCTGATGATCGAGCCGTCGTATGTAGGCCGCGTCGGGAGAAGGGGCCCGGGACAAGAAAGCGGGGTCGGCACGGAGCCCCTGGATGTCGAAATCCCTCCGCATGGTCTCGCCATTGGCGACCTGAGCGGCCGAGCTGCCGTCGTCGACCAGGTAATCGACGGTGTCGAGGAACATCAGCTCCTCGGGCGTCCACCCGTGGCTCGCGCCAACCCGGTATCTCCCGCCGTCCTCCTGCCAGATGAGCCCAGTGTCGCTCTCGCACAGGCGCGCCGCGATCGCGAGCACTTGGCCGAGGACGTTCCTCAGATCGTTGGGTGAGCTGCTGATGACTTCGAGTACCTCGGCGATGGCCGTCTGCTGTTCGAGCGCCTCACTGACCTCGCGGTTCGTCTGCTCCAACTCGGTGAACACCCGGGCGTTCTCGATGGCAATCAGCGCCTGATCGGCGAAACCCTCGAGCAACACGACGTCGCCCTCGTCGTATGGCCGCGCCGTGTCGCGCCTGACCAGGATCGAGCCGTGCTCGACCGTCCGCCCGATCAGCGGGACGCACAGCATCGCGGCATCGTCGAGCCCCCGGTACAGGTCGGCCTGGAACGGGAATCGATCGGCCCACGCGGAGACGGGGCCATGGAGCATGACGGGCGCGCCGAGCAGCTCCGCCTCACGTTGGATCGAGTGAGGAAGGTGCAGCTCGGGATACGGAAGGTGCGTGCGGAAGCCACACTCGGGGTCCCACACCACCGTCGCCTCGCTCGGCCCGAAGATGATCGCCACGTAGTCCGACCGAGTTAATCGCCGCGCAGCGAGCCCGATGGCGGGCAGCGTCTGTTCGATATCGCCCGGCGAGGTGCCGATGACCTTGAGCACCTCGGCGATCGCGGCCTGCTGCTCGCGTTCTTCCTCGAGCGCATTGAACAGCTGCGAGTTCTCGATGGCGATGAGGGCTTGGTCGGCGAAGGTCTGTACGACGTCCTCATCGCGCTGGGTGAACGGACGCGGGTCACGACGCATGAGCGAGAACACGCCGCGAAACGAGCCAGGACGGGTCAGCGGCACCATGAGGTACGCCCGCTGTCGAAGGCGATCGAGGAACTCGAGGCCCGGCCCATCGCGAGTGGACCGCCACTCGGCCGGCAGCGCGTCGGGATCGAGATCGAACCGCCTGATCAACCCGTCCGCCACCCTCGATACGGAGTTGTCACCATCGAGCGGAAACACGATCTCGTCGATGATCGCCAGTTCGTTGGCCGTGAACCCGTGGCTGGCTCCGATATGGAAGCGATCACCACGCTCCTGCCAGATCAGCGCGGTGTCGCTCTCGCAGAGCCGAGCGGCGATGCCGAGCACTTGGCCGAGGACGTTCTCCAGGTCGTTCGGGGACCGACTTATGACCTGCAGCACCTCGGCCATCGCCGTCTGCTGATCGAGTGCCTCGCTGACCTCGCGGTTGCGGGCTTCGAGCTCCTTGAATAGCCGAGCGTTCTCGATGGCGATCACCGCTTGGTCGGCGAACGTCTGCAGCAGCTGCTTCTCGGAGTCGATGAAACGGTGGTCTCCGGATCGAATCACGGCGAGAAGACCGACGATCCGAGCGCCATTCAACAGCGGGATTGATGCCACGCTATGAACCCCATAGCGCTCGAAGTTGAACTGCTCTAAAGCAGAAGAGTGCTCGTCCACACGACGGACCGTTGTGTACAGCGCTCGTTGTTTGAGGGTCGATGCCTCTTCCAGCGGACCGGGCGCCGACATCGCTGCCCAAAGGTCGCCCTGTTCGACGGAGGGTGGATGCAGGTATGCCCTGCCTGCTTGCCCATCTTCGTACGATCGGATCGCAGTGAACTCGGCCTGAACCATCGAATAGGACTGAGAAGCCAGCTCGGCCAGCACGACATCAAGATCGAATGCGGACTTACTGATGGTCTGCAGCACCGAAGCCACTGCGGTCTGCTGCTCCAGCGCCGCCTTGACCTCGCGGTTGCTGTCCTCCAGTTCGTTGAACAGACGTGAGTTGTCGATGGCGATGACCGCCTGGTCGGCGAAGCCTTGGAGAATGGCAATATCGCGGTCATCGAAGGCGTGACCGATGTTCCGTCTCACCATGATGAAGCCGATCGGTCCGTCGCGACCGGGTAGCGGAAGCGCGAGCATTGAGGCCGTGTCCAGTCCGAGGGACCGGTTCACCCCTGCCTGGAAGGGGTGGTCGGCCTCCCACGTCTCGATCGGGCCGCCCACGCGGATGGGTGAGTTCAGCAGGTAGGCGGACGCCGGAATCGAGGCATCGATGCTCGAGTCGTTCACGCTGAAGAACCCCACTAAGTCGCTCCAGACCTGCCAGGATCCCTGGTCGACAAAGCCGACCGAAGCGTGGTCGGCCTCGCACAATCGACGGGCCGCCCCCGCAATCGCCGGCAACGTCCGTGAGATGTCGCCCGGCGACATGCTGATCACGCGCATGACCTCGGCCGACGCTGTCTGCTGTTCGAGCGCCTCGTTGACCTCCCGGTTGCTCTCCTCGAGTTCTTTGAACAGCCGGGAGTTCTCGATGGCGATGAGGGCTTGGTCGGCGAAGGTCTGCACGATCGCCTCTTCTCGTTCTGTGAACGGCCGACGGTCTTTTCGCATCAACGAGAACACGCCAGAGAAGCTCCCTGGGCGGGTGAGCGGAACAAGCAGGTATGACTGCGCCCGGAATCGCTGAATGAACGCGTTGGTGGGTTGCGAGATCGGGTTGGTGTCTGCGATGTCCAGCCGATCGATGTCTTCGTCCGAGATATCGGCCCGTCGCGCCTCTCCGTCGGCGCAGCGCTGGACGACATTCGCGTTCCCAACGAGGTAGACCACGTCATCCATCGATGCGACCTGTTCTCCGGTGAACCCGTGTGTCGCCCCGACGTGGAAGCGGTCACCCCGCGCCTGCCACACGAGACCCCACTCGGCCTCGCACAGACGGGCGGCGATGCCGAGCACCTGGCTGAGCACGCTCTCTAGATCGTTGGGCGAGCTACTGATGACTTCAAGCACCTCGGCGATGGCGGTCTGCTGTTCGAGCGCCTCGCTCACCTCTCGATTGC
>JANLRD010000174.1:0-17916 GCA_031368215.1 Acidimicrobiia bacterium
GCGCATCACCTCATCCTCGCATCACGCCGGGAAAACCTGGTGTCCGAACGTTCACGAGCTCAGACCTGGGGGCCAGCGGTGCCAGCTGGCTCGTTTAGCGATTGGGACGGTCTGCCAGGTTGGTTCCTGAAGTTCACAGACCTGTTCGACTGTTCGTGGCTGGCGCACGGTCGGGAGTGGCGTTCAGCGCTGGATGAGTCACTCGTCCGCTAAAGAGGTCTTTCTGGGCGTGGTGACCGCGCGAATCAGTGTTACTTCGAACGTGCCCCCGGTGCGGGCCCGGCTGGCCTGAAACGGATCGCCGGGCGCAGGACCGCACGAAATCTCAACTCGCAGACGAGCTTGTCCGATTCGGCAACCAGCCTGATTCGGCCACACCGAAGACCGGCGGTCGGTTCCGAGCGAACCACGCGGACGGCACCCGAAGCCGGCTTCAATGCCCGGGCCGGATCAACGATCAGAAGAGGCCCCTATCTGCGGGTGATCGGCTGACGAGTAGGTATTGCGTGGAGGGTGCTGATCGTGGGAGAGGTGCGAGGTGTGGGACGGGTCGGGACTCCCGCGCATACTTTGCTGACGGTCGACTCGGCAGCCGCTGATTCAGGCTGTAGGCGGGAGCTGTTCAGGGGGGCTTTGCCGCTCCCAGAGTTGATCGAGGACTCGGTTCTGGCGGACTTCAAGGGCGGTCATTGCGTCGAGGACGAGGTCTTCGCGGAAGCGTCGCCCGACGATCTGGACGCCGGACGGGAAATTGTCGACGATTCCGGTTGTGAGGTAGCCAGCCGGAAGCCCGAGGAAGTTGATGCTGCAGCAGTAGATCGATGCTCGGAAGATGTCCTCGAGGCCGCCCGGTTCCGCGTCATAGCTCGCGCTGTAGGCCGGTCGCATGAGCAGGGGGGTGAGCACGAGCGGATGATCGGCAAGGAACACGCTCCAGTTCCGGCACTGCCGCGTCCGATCGGAGAGCCTGTTGCGGTAGCCGTCGCCGTCGAGGATCTCTCCTAGGGCGTACTGGGTCTCGAACAGTGTTTGCATCTCTTGCGAGGCTGCGGATGCGACGATCGGTCCGAGGGTGTGCTTGATCTCCGTGAGACCGGTTGACCACCACCCTCGGTACGCCTCCTCGACGGAGGGCGGCTCCACGTCCACCACGTGGTAGCCGGCGTCAGTGAGCCGCGCCGCAGCTTGGTCGATGAGGGCGAGGATCCCCGGATGGATGCGGTACCCGAACGTCTCCCGAGCGACTGCGACGGTGATCGGCGTGTTTTCCGGCGGGCCGTCGAATGGTGCCGGTACCCACCACGGGTCGCGCGGGTCGCCGTGGGCCATCGCCATCGTGCCGAGGCGCACGTCGGCGACCGATCGAGCGATGGTGCCCTGGGCGGACATGAGCGATGCGAGGATGCTGCGTTCCGTCGTCGCTGATGGGTTGAATGCAGGGATGCGCCCCTGCGTCGGTTTGATCGTCGCGACTCCGCACTGCGACGCAGGGTAGCGAAGCGACCCGGCGATGTCGTTGCCGTGGTGCAGCGGACCGAACCCGGCCGCCGCCGCTGCTCCGGCGCCGCCTGATGATCCACCGGGTGACGTCGCAGGGTCCCACGGATTGAGGGTGCGCCCTCGCAGCGGGTTGTACGTCGTTGGGCGCATCGACAGCTCCGGAGTGTTGGTGCGCCCGATGATGATCGCCCCGGCGCGGCGAACGTTTGCGACGAGCGGCGAGTCCCCCGGCGCGATGAGGTCCGCAAGCGCGGGGGGCCGTTCGGGGTCGCCTGACCGGTGACGTCGATGTTCTCCTTGATCGTGATCGCCACGCCATGCAGCGCGCCGATCTCGGCGCCGTTCAGCAGTGCGTCGTCGGCGTCCCGAGCTGCCGCCATGGCGTCATCGGCGAGCACGACCGTGATTGCGTTCAGCCTTGGATTTGCCGCGTCGATACGACCGAGGATGGACGCGGTCACTTCACGGCAGGACACTTCCTTGGCCCGCACTGCGGCGGCCACACGGGTTGCGTCCCAGCTCCAAATCTCGTCGCTCATCGGTGCAGCTTCGCGCAGGTGGATCAGATCGCGACGTTGCGCTTCGACCCGCCGCCGACATGGCGGGCCGAGTTGTCGAACGAGATCGGCGTCGACCGGGTGCCGCTGTTCGCCGTGATGCCCGTGCTGTGCGACGTGACGATCGTGTTCGGTGCATCCCAGCACGGAGACTCGGCGGGCAGATCCTTCGACGACGGTCGAGCCCGCCGCCGCCGAGCTGGGCCGGATTGAACGCGTTGAGCAGGGCCTCCTCGTCGGTCAATGGCGCGCCGCCGGATGATGACGAACAGCGCGCGACGGCGAAATCCGGCAATGATCTGCGCGCTGAACATCCTGCGGGTCTCGGAGTCAACGGAAGTGCGGACACGATCGCATCGATTCCGCCCTCAATCGCCCCCGATCTCGTCGACCGGCCTCGCCGGCATGGATCGTCTGGTGTGGGCGTCCATCGCAGGCCCGTGACCGACCATCCCGAACGCCGTGCCGAGCGGGTCCTCCGCTCCAATCGGGTCCATTCTGGTGTCGAGCATCCTACCGAGCGTCGAGATCCACGCTGTCGTGCCGCTTCCAGGCGTGTCGTCGCTGCGAGTCTTGGAAGGAACGTCTTGGCGCGCGCTGATCAGACATCCTGAACAAAGCCCATGATCAGACCGGGACGCGGGTTCCAAGTGCGGGG
Source organism: Acidimicrobiia bacterium (assembly GCA_031368215.1). Lineage (GTDB taxonomy): Bacteria > Actinomycetota > Acidimicrobiia > Acidimicrobiales > JANYDT01 > JANLQX01. Next base: position 2,716 of record JANLRD010000174.1, read on the forward strand.
CCGGTCGGCATCTCTTCGATGACAAGCGAGCGGCGTTGAGTGCGTTTCCGTGGAGATCCAGCAGGTGATCGAGCTGTCCGATCGCGAACTCGGCGTGATCTTGCACACCGTTAGCAAGGGATCGACGACGCAGAGGCCGCCAACCGCTCGAGTCGCCCGCCGTTGGCGCTGGTGCGAGTGGTTCGCCAAAGCGGTGCCGTGCGAGCGATTGTCGGCAAAGTATTGGTCGGAGTAGCCACGGGGTGGGTCGGGACTGCCGCGAACTTTGCTGACGATCCACCACCGCGGTAGCGCCATCGGGCCGCAGGGATGGCGTTGCGTCCGCTCATATGGGCCTGGTGCGGGGCCTGGCGGGTGGATGACTCGTCGGGTCGAGAAAACTGTCGTCGTTCGAGGAGCCGGGTGTGGTTGAATCGGTCCACCAACGTGACCAGACACGGCCAACCAGGCCTGTTGGGTCCCTCGAGAGCTGTCGGGAGCGCGTGGACTGCGGGCTAGGATTGTTTGGTGGTTGATCCGGTCGTCGCGATGGCGGCCGAACCGCTTGTGGCCCGTGATCGGGAGCGGGCTCGCGTCGTCGATCTTCTTGATCAGACGCGCTCCGGGCGTGGCCGGTTGGTGATCATCTCGGGTGAGGCGGGGATCGGCAAGACCTGTCTGGCCGGAGCGGTGGCGGCCACCGCTGCGGACAAGGGTTTTGCTGTGGTGTGGGCTCGTTCGGCTGATCGAGCCAGTTCCGCGCCGTACGGCCTGTGGCGGATCGCGCTGCAGCAATTGCCGATCGATCCCGGGCGAGAACGTGAGGATTTGCCGGGCCGCGATCCGTGGTCGGTTGCCTTCGGCGGATCGGACCGCTCGGCGGCGGTGGGTGGGTCGGAGGCTGACAACGCACGGCGGTTCGCCTTGTTCAACAATGTGATGCTCCTGCTCGCTCGGGTGGGCGAGCCGGACGGCTTGTTGGTTGTCCTCGATGATCTTCAATGGGCCGACGAGCCGTCGTTGCTGTTGCTCCGCCAGATCGCGCGGCACGTTCGAAGCATGCGGGTGTTGATCGTGGCCACCTGCCGGACGCTGTCGCCGTCCGTCGACGCGAACGATGACACCATTCGAGCGCTCTCGCTCGACGCGAGCATGGAACGCATCGAGCTGAAGGGGCTGGAACGTGCGTCCATCCACGCGCTGCTCCAGACGATCGGGCTGTCGGCGTCAGAGGCGCAGGTCGAGGCTATCCATGCCGAGACCGGGGGGAATCCATTCCTGGCACGGGAGCTCGCCCGGGTGCTGGTCGAGAACCCCGAAGCCGCGCTCGGCTGGAAGGGTTCCGTACCGGTGACGGTACTCGACGCTACGACGCATCGGATCAGTCGACTCCCCGATAGAGCCCAAGCGGTGCTGCGCGCGGCCGCGGTCTCGGGGACCGGCTTCTCGATCGGTGTTGTTGCGCAGATGCTCGACGCACCCGTGCTGTCGCTCCTCGACGCGATCGATGCGTGCCAGGGCGCCGGGTTCCTCGTGGAAGGTGACCATGCCGGTGAGTACCGGTTCTCGCATGCACTGGTGCGCTCCGCCGTCGTCGCTCAGCTCAGCGCGGCGGACCAGGTCCGATTGCACAACGCGGCTGCGGATGGCCTCGAGCGCCTGTTCGAAGGGCAGATGCGACCGCACCTCGCGATCGTCGCCCGTCATCGGGTGCTCGGCTCACTTCCCGGCGACCGCCGGCGCGCGGTGGCTGCGTGCGAGGCGGCGGCCGGGGTCGCCTGCGAGGATCTCGCGTTCGAGGAGGCAGAGCGCCTCTACCGCGAGGCACTGTCGATCGGTGGTGGCGAGCTCGCTGAGCACGACCGCTGGCGCATCGAGCTGGCGATCGTGGGGTTGCTTCAGCGTTCGGGTGTCTTCACTCCTTCGTTCGAACTCGCCCGAGAGGTCGGCCGCAGTGCGGAGCAGCGCCGCGACGGAACCTGGGTCGCCCGCGCTGCGGTCGCGATGGAAGCCAGCGGCAACGCGGAGTGGGACAGCGAGATCAGCCGCCTGTGCGAACTGGCGCTCCTTGACCGAGACCTGCCGGTTGGGCTGCGCGCCCAAGTGTCGGCGCGCCTCGCTCAAGCTCTGGTGTATCGGGACGAGTACGAGCGAGCCGGCGACGTCAGCCGATACGCGCTCGAACTCGCCGGCTCGGTGGACGCGAGCACGGTCGTGGATGCTCTGCGGGCCCGTCAGCTGGCATGCTCCGCCCCCGACGGTATCGGCGAAAGGGCGTCATTGGCCTCGCGCATGCTCGACCTCGCCACCGAGACGCACAGCGCATGGGTCGAGATGTGGGGCCGGTTGTGGCGCATCGACACGATGTTCGAGACGGGCCAGCTCGGCGCCATCGCGAAGGAGCACGCGTCACTCACTTTTTGCGTTGAGCGCGTGCAGAGCCCCGAGGCTCGTTGGCATCTGCTCGAATCGTCGGCGACCTTGGCCAATGCCACCGGTCGGTACGCCGACGCCTTGCGGCTCGCAGCGGAGGCGTACGACATGTCTCGCGAGATGGATCATCCGGTGGGCTTCGGAGGCTACGCAGTCATCCTGTCGACCGTCGGCATGCTCATCGGCTTCGAGGCGTCTGGAGCGAGCGAGCTCCTGGCGCAGATCCCGCGCCATCTGGCCCCCGACGTCGACACGACGAGCGCGCTCGTGAGCGTCTTCCCCGCGCTCAGTTTTGCCCAGATGTACGCCCAGCAGGGCGATCGCGAACGCGCCACGCGCCTGTACGACCGAGCGGGGCCGGCTTGCTCCTGGCGGCCGTCGGCCGCGGTGCGGATGGCGTGTTGGGCGCACGGGCTGCCGGTCGCGATCTACCTCGAGCGGACCGATGACATCGCGTACATCGCTGCGCAGTTCGAGCCGTTCCGAGGCCAGCACGTCGCGAACGGTGGCGGACCCGGTGTGTATCTCGGGCCGGTCGAGCTCGAGCTCGGCAAGGCGGCCGCCGCGCTCGGTCGGATCGATCCGGCGATCGACGACCTGGAGGCCGCACTGGCGATCTGCGACTCGGTCGGCGCACAAGGCTTCGCAGTCGAAGCGACCGTGGAGCTGGCCGCCGCGCTGGCAGCGCGCGGCGCACCGGAGGATCGCGCTCGGGCCACCACGCTGCTCGATCGGGCCACGCCCGAGGCCGATCGACGCGGCATGGTGATCATCGGCCGACGAGCTGCCGATGTGCGTTCCCGACTCGTTCCGGACCAGCGACCTTTGGTGTTGAGTCCGCGTGAGCGAGAAGTCGCGGTGCTGGTCGGGCAGGGGATGACGAACAAGCAGATCGCCGACTCGCTTTTCGTCTCCGAGCGGACGGCCCAGAACCACGTGCAGCACATCCTCACCAAGTTGGGCTTCACCAACCGAACCCAGATCGCAGTCTGGGCGAGCCAGTCGGCCGCATCCAATGACGGATGACGCCCGTCGCTAGATGAGTAGGTGGAGTGAGTAGTTCGGACGATGCCGGGATCCGGGCGATTCCGTACCGTCGGTCGTGTCACCTACACCACCGAAAGAGGCAGGACACCATGACCTACACGCACGTCGCCAACATGTCCGGAAAGACGATCGACGACTTCCGCGCCATCAACGAGAAGACCCCGCCGGCCGCCGACACCGACGGCCTCCTCGTCCAGACCGCCGGCTCAGACGCAGACGGACTCCATGTCGTGACGGTGTGGCAGTCGAAGGCGCACCTCGATCGCTTCGAAGCGGAGCACCTGTTCCCGGCGTTCCAAGCGCTTGGCATCGCCGGAGACGTGATGGAGAAGACGACGTTCACCATCTTCGACTCGGACGAGTCGTACCTCGCCTGAGGTCATCGCACCAGCTCGGGTCGACCTGAGACCACGCTCGACGAGCGCGGCGTGGGCCTTTGCGAACTCCACCACGGCCGCGTCCACTGATTAGTCGCCGTGGCCTGCGGCGTTGTCGACCATCCTTCGGGCCTTGGATGTCCCCCGGGTTGACGGACACCGGTACCGAGGTGACGTTGGTCGTCTTGGGAAGGAGTACAGATGCCCGCACCTCATCCTCCGGGGTTCCGCCAGCAAGCGGTCGAGCTCGGCGCACATCGGCGGCGCAATCATGCGACGAGCAGCCACTCCTCCCACGGATCGCATGTACCTGGGGTTGCGGTCCCCCCGCCGTTTGGACACACCCGCCCACAGTGGATCGTGCCTTACGGCGGAACCATGACCATCGATGGCGCCCGCCGCACGATGTGGGCGGACTACAGCTGACCACCTCAACTACGTCCCTCGAGCGCACTTGCATGGGACCGCTGCGCGCATGCCAGCTACCCCCGGATCCGAGGTGCACACTTCGCTCCGACCGATAACGGCTCCCACCCGCTCACTCCCGCCGTTCGGTGGTGCTCGCCAGGGCGCACACGACGAACTCGCGATTAGCCGTCAAGGATCAATCGTTCTCACGATCGCCCCACCACTGGAGCCGCGAGGGTGACCGAACCGACGCGGGCGCTTTGCTTCGCGAAACCTCGTAAGACTGGCCGGCATTCAGGAGCGCCGAACCACAGCCGTTTGCGAGGCCGGGGGAGCAACGATCTTGGGCGCCGCGTCGAATTTCGACAGACGCATGACCGCAGGGAGTATCCGTGGCTTCGTAATCGGATTCGCGCTCGTCAGGGTCATGGTGAGTTGGACCACCCAGGCGTCGGCGATTTGCGCCTTGATCTCGAAGAGCGAGCCACCGTCCGACATCTCTCCGACGTAAGACGTGCCGTCACGAACGCGGAACTTTTCGGCCTGCAACCACAGACCCAATGTCGACTCGAACGTCCCCTCCGGAACGACCGGTCGCCGCGTGTGCGACCATTTGGCGGGAGCGGAGGTTCCTGGCGAGGACGTTCCTGGAGCGGCCGCCTAGGTTTCGTAGGTGTAGCGTCCGATCGAAATCGACGTGCCAACAATTCCATTCGGGTGCGGTGTGTCCTCCCGCGCCCGGTCAGGTCGGTTCAGCGTGATCGAGCGCGTCGTCCCATTGCCCGAAGGCCAACGGACGTCAATCCGAACGCTCTTCGCCGACAACGTCCGATCGATAGCCGCGCCGAGTTCTGAACGTTCCTTCGAAGAGATTGGCGGCAGAGGGGCCTTCGCTGGCGCTCCCGTGACCGGCGCGCAGCAGGAAGTCCATCGCATCGCGTTCGACGTCGCGACGTATCGACGCCACTTTGACGTGGGCGAGTCACGAAATTCGATCGTGATCGACCCCGACGTCGAGGAGACAAAGCGCTCACCGACTCCGCTGTGCGAGAACGTTGGGAATGGTGGCGTCCACACGAGCGGGTTGGCGGGTTGATTCGGCTGCAGGCCTTTCGTGGTCACGACAGCACCAATGATGTGGCACGGGTCATCAGAGGCCGCGACGCGGATGTCCACGAACGTTGGGTATGCCATCACTGCGATCACCTGCCGATTCGACGTCATCGGTACGGCGACCGCGTCGGCAGCCGCTTGGATCGTTGGGTAGTCCTCAGTTACCTCACGCGCGGCGGCTCGGATCTCACGCGACTGCTGTGTTGTTGAGGGGCATGAATTGGGCGACGCACCGCCGACAACCGGTGCGACAACGATCGAACCGGCAGCGAGTGTAATGCCTATGGCGATACTGCGAACTGTTCTCATTTGTCGCTCCTTCGGAGCATGTTGTGCCTCCGAACATACAGCCGTACCGCACACAACAGCTCCGTAATCACCGCAACATCGGGAAGTGCTACGACCGCATACTTTGCTCAAGCGGATGCACCGGATACTTGATACATAACCGGCGATACATTCGGTGCTCGAGCGGCGGGTTCGCGCCCAGAGCGTTCGATCGTCGGCGAGGTGAGGAGTGCGCAACCGGTCGGAACTCCCGCGAGAACTTTGCCGACGATCAGGCCGTCACGCTGTCGTCGCGACGGGCGTCGGCACGCTCGTTAGGGCCGGAATGCGGCGCGGTGGTCCTTCGCTTGAGGTGTCGTATCCAGCGTCGTTTGGAGTGCCTGCTGCCGGCACGAACGAAATAGAGAGCAGGGCTCCCCGTCGTGGTTCATGATCCGCTGACGGCGCCACTCCTTGTATCCACGGTGATGTTACCGCCGGCAAACTGGTCGCGTGTTGGCCAGCGGGGGTTCTTCCACTCGGTTGTCGGAATAATCCTCATCCGTCGGGTCCGGACATCGACGAGCCCGACAGCATCGCTATCGGAGTCCGGTCCTGATCCAGGCGGACGCAGAAACACCGCCAGCCGGGAACCGCTCAATTTGATGGCGCCTTCCTTGCCCGACGTGTTCGCTCGTGGCAGACGATCACTGAGTTTGAACGCTGTCCGAGTTCCCGCTGGCGATTGCAGGCGAAGTTCGCCGTCTGCCAACAGTCCGATGAACCCCTTCCTGGCCGTGACAACCCTTCCTTCGATCGCGACCGGTTCCAGCGAGCGCGAGAGCAGGAAGAAACCGGAACCGCCGGCTTTGCGACGTACGCCTTCCAGGTCTCTCGATTCATCGAATCGAGCGAGGACTTCGCAGTGAATGGCTTGATCCCTCGAGCGGTAATCGGCGCATGCTGTCGCTGCAATCGCGTCCGATGAACCAGCAGCCACCATCGCCAGGCTCGCAGCGAGGACCGAGTTCAAAATCGACCGCATTGACATAGTGTCACCGTTCCTTCCGAGTCTGATAAGGGCTCTGCCGTTGCTCTGGTGCCTCGGAACACCGACTCGGGGCGCACACTTCGCCCGGGCCGATAGCCGTCGCGACCCGCACACTTCCGGCCTCTTGTGATATCCGCGGCGCTCGAGTGGCGGGTTCGCGCCCATAGCGTTCGATCGTCGGCGAGGTGGGGAGTGTGCGACGGGTCGTCGCGGACGCTGCTGACGACGGTTTCGGGCTACCGGTCGGTTCGCTCGGTGAGGTGGATGGTAACCGTGTCGCCCTCCGCCTTGTTGATCACGGATCGTAGATCTGTCTTGATCGGCAGCTTGTGGGTTCCGTCGCCGAGCGCCATGAATGAGCTCTGAAACGGCTCGTCGTCAACGGTTCCAGCAACCTTCACGAGGCCGCGTGTGCCGAAGAACTCAGCAGACCAGTCGGTGACGACAAATGTCCACCCTCCCTTGGCGGGACTCTTTTGCAGGATCGCGGTGAAGGTCTTGTCGAGCGCAGTCATGATGCTTCCGGGGTCCGAGATGGCGTCGATGAGCGAGCTCGGCGTATTCCGAGCGATGGTCCCAGGATCATGAACGCGGTGACTACGGCGAGGGCTTCGCCGATTCCCCATGGCAGCGCCCCGGTGAAGCCGTGGGCCTCGGCGTTTGTCATCGCCCAGGCCGTTGCGGCGACCGTGACGGTCGAGCACGAAACGAGCGGATGGCGAGTTGCGAGCGAGATGGCGGTCTCGCCGAGTTGAAGAAGCTGGGGGGTGTGCGCACCATCGGTTTCGTCGTTGTTGTCGTCGGCGTTGACGTTGAGGCGCAACGCGAGGGCCAGTCCTGCGATCGAGCTGACGGCCATCGTGACGGCCCCGGTGGCGAGTGCGACGCCACGCGCGTTCGGCGAATATTGGGCCGTGAGGACGAAATTTGTCGTGAGAAACACGGCGCCGCTCACGAGCGCGGCGGTGGAGGTGATCGTGCATCGGCGCACCAGTGCTCGGTCGAGGCCTGCTGGTGCGGAGATTCGCCAGGTGGCGATCGCGCGTGACGCTCCGCGTGCTCCCGCGGTGACGGCCACTTGGAACGCAAGGACTGCGAGGAAGAACGAGACCTGCATCGGCGCGGTCGCCTGTTGAGAGGTTCTTGGCTGGGCGATCGCGGCGGCGAGGAACCCGCCGACAACGGTCGCGCCCGTCGTAAGGGCGACGAACGGTGCGCGTCGCATCGCTCGGGCTCCGGCCGCTGCGTTGAATTGGCGCGCCATCACGGTGGTCGAGCCGAACGACGCGATCGCGTTGGCTTCCGCCTGGACTCGCGGCGCGCCGCTCGCGCAGGCGCGCTCAGTTGATTCGGTCAGGTGATCGCGGACTTCGCTGATGAGCGCGGCGCGAGATCTACGACTGACGTGGAGGCGAGAGGAGAGGTCAGCAAGGTAGGACTCGATGGTGGTCACGTCGGACTTACGTTCAAGATGCCGGTCACGGCGGCGGAGAACTGCCGCCACGATGCGCGGCCCTGCACCAGTGACCGGCGACCGGCCGGGGAGAGGCGGTAGATGCGTCGCTCTCGGCCGTCGACGACCTCACGACGGCTCGTGACCAGTCGTGAGGCTTCCAGACGGTGCAATGCCGGATACACAGTTCCCTCGGGAAGATCGAAGACTCCTCCGCTGGCCACGCGCAGCGAGTCGATGATCGCGTAACCATGCGCTGGACCGGCTTCGAGCGTCGCCATCACCAGAGTTTCCAGATGACCTTTCAGCTGCTGCCCGCTCATACTCAGTAATGCTAGGTGTAGAACCTTCTTGAGGTCAACCGAGCGTCGGGTCCAATGTCCGCAACGCTGCGTCTTCGTTCCCTCTCGGAGATAGCAGTCATGGCAGGCGCTCGGCGATGAGCGACGGACTGAGCGACACAATCGATCGTCGAATTGAGCTTCGACGATACGGAGCGGACATACAACGTGAGCGACAGTTGCGCGCCAGCGCCTCGGAACTCCCGCGCAAACTTTGCTGACGTTCTGCGTGTTGGCGGCCCGACTGTGTGAGCACGATCTGGTTGGTTTCGATGCTTTTTTGCCGATGAGAGTGGGAGTCGGCGAGGTGCGCGATGCGAGGTGCGCGATGCGAGGTGCGCGATGGGTCGGATATCGCGCGCACATTTGCCGACGATCGCCCACGCCGCGCCGTCAGAGCGGAAGCCTTTACAGTCGACGTCTTGTGAATGCGACCAGGCGTGCCACGTGTTGGCGTTTGGTGGTGGCTGTGAAACACGACGTCGGCGTCTATCGCGGCTACCTCGCACGGGACGAGCGCGCGAACGGACTCCTGGCAGGATCGTTCGTCTGAACCTCGGATTCCGTTGACCGACGAGGCTCAATCGAGCTCGTCGAGGATCATCGTCCGAGGCGTGCCGGCGAGCCCGGGGGAGCTGGCCGGCGTGGCCCACACGTGCTGCACGAGGAAGGCGAGGAAGCTCTGCGCTGCGGCAGGCGTGGCGAACCCGAGATCGATGACCATGTAGTGGTCGTCGTCGATTGGCCGGGCGAGGCGCGTGGACAGGACGCCCGCGCCGACCCGGGCGTCGGCGAAGCGGTCGAACGCTTCACGCCAGGTCGGGTACTCGGTGATCGGGTGCTCGATGTGGAGTCTGGTCATTGATCGACCGTACGGATCGATCGGGTTGCGGACAATCCCAACAAGTTGGGGACCGGGGTGCGTCGTAGTCTGCCGGGTGTGGAACTCGACGACCGTATCGACGCTCTTGCGCAGCGGGGTCTCGCGGATCGAGCGCTGCGCGGTGCCATCCTGCAAGCGATCTCCCCCACGGTGCCCTTCGACTCCTATGTGTGGCTCTCGACGGACCCGGAAACAGCCGTGGGCTGCGTGCCGCTGGCCGAGGTGCCCGACGTTCGCCAGGTACCGTCACTGATCCGCAACCGTTACCTCGTGGAAGAGCGTCACTGGGCGAACCCGCTCACCCCCGTTGTGACAACGCTCGCGGGCGCATCGAACGGGACGCTCGGCCAGCGCACATGGACTGAGCAGCTAGCGGCCCACGGCGTCGCCGATGTGGCCACCATGGTCTTGCGCGACGCCTACGGATGCTGGGGCTTCATCGACCTCTGGCGGATCGGAGGCACCTTCTCGGCGAAGGAGTGCACGACGTTGGCGGCGTGCGCCTCGGTGGTCACGACGGCGGCGCGATGCAGTCTGCTGCCGACCTTCGCACAATCCACCACCGGCGGCGCCCCGATGGACGAGCCAGCCATCGTGCTCCTCGATGATGAGCTGTCCCTCATCACGCAGACGGCGCAGGCACAGGCGCACCTGCGGGCCCTGCTTCCGCCCTCGCCGGACCATGCGCCGATCCCTGCCGCCGTCTACAACGTCGCCGCCCAGCTGCTGGCCAACGAGGTCGGCGTCGGTGGCCAGGCGGCCCGGGCACGGCTGCCGCTCGGCGGCCGCTGACTGACCACCCGTGCGGCACGGGCCTGGCCCGCGGCGGGACGACCCGCCGCAATCGCTGTCAGCATCGAACGGGCGACACGCGATGAACGGACGGACATATACGCACGTGTCGCCGGACTCAGCGCACGCGAAGGGGAGATCCTGCGGCTACTGGTCATCGGCGGTGACACTCGAGCGATCTCCGAGCGGCTGTTCCTCTCAGCCCACACCGTCCAGGACCACCTCAAGTCGATCTTCGCCAAGACTGGTGTGCACAACCGCAAGGTCCTCATCGCCCACGCCACCGGGTGACCAGCGTCGAACGGGCGAGAGGTGTGGGACGGGTCGCGATCCCGATCGCGACTCACCGGGGATCGGCGGGCCTGCCCAGAGCTGAGAGGGCCTGCGCATCGCCCACGGTTGTGGTGCCGACTGGCGGCCTCCGCGGCAGCCGCTAAGGCCGATGTAGGCCATCGGCCGCTCCATGCTGCAGTGCGCCAACACGGTGACCGTCGATCGAGCTGTGCCCTGACCGTGTCGGTGCCGTACACCAACCGGTTCGCCTCTCACCCCGCCCGGATCAACGGGCGCGGCTGGTCGTCACGCCCAGCCGGGACCGATGGTGGGCGGCGCTTGGCCGCACAGTTCTACGAGGTGTCAATGATCCTGCGGTTAGTCGTTGGCGAGAATCTCTGGATCGGCAGTCGCTCCGGTCTCTTCCGCCATCTCCTCTAGGTCGTCGGCAATTCCTGCCGGAGTGCTCACCTTTTTGGGGTCGGGCGCAGCTTCGTCGCTGTCTCGGTCGTGCGAGTTCGGTTCGGGCATGTCCATGTCGTCGAACTACCCGGTGTCAACCAGCTCAAAACACTTCGAGCGTTCTCGCATTTCCAGAGTCGAGCGGTACGGGCACCGGTTCGCGTTTGAGCGAAGTGATCCGGCTGCAAGAAGAGAAGGTACGCGGATCTCGTGCCGTCGCCACCCGTGCACAACACTGATCGGTCGGTGAACTCGGAACGCCAGGTGGACGATGTCGTCGAGGGAGAGCTCGCTGCTTGCCCGTTCGGCGTCACGCATCGCCCTGTCTCCGAGGTGGTCGACGAGGGTAGTGATAAGGGGCGCCTGCAGTCGATGGACGTCGGTGGTTCGATGGCGCCGAGACGGGCGCGGGTGACGACCACGTAGCCCCACAGGAGCGCTGCCGGTTCCCACCGCTTCATGGCGACGAGGCTCTGTGCCGTCCACTCCACGGCGTGGGCCGCCTGGCTCAAGCCGCCGTTGCGGTTGGGTGCACTCGAGAGCGAGTGACGAGTACCGGGCGGCGTCGGGGTAGCGGGCGCCGCTGACTGCTGCGGCGCAGGCGAGCAGGAGTCCGTGGGTGCTCGTGTACATCAACTGCATGCGTAGGAGTTCGTCCACGGCATCGGACAGCACGGAGCTGCTCCCGCTACCGCTGTTGATCCGGCACGCCTCTGCGCCGACGCGTCGTAGGACACGGTGGTCGGATCGTGGGCGGTGCGGTCCTTCGCCGCCAGGTCGAACTCGGCCAGGCCGGTCCGAGCTCGTCGAGGAGGAAGTACACCCTTCGGAGTTCAAGGTGCCCCCGATTGCGGTCTCACCGGAGTCGTCGAGGCGACGAGCGGCGAACTGGCGGACGATCTCGAGAAGACGGAAACGCACCGGCTCGGTCATCGACGCAACGATGAGTGATCGGTCGACGAGCGCTTCGGTGGAGTGCATCACGTCGATTCAGGTGCTTCGAGATCGCTTCCATCGATGGTGTGCACTTCGCCGACGATGTTTCGTCGCCATGGTGATCACCGCCGATGGTACCAAGATCACGGTCGGTCTCGCCCACGGCGACACCGAAAACAGTGCCGTCGTCAAGAGCGTGCTCACCGATCCCATCGCCGGGGTCTGAACACCGACGCCGGTCTCCTCGTCGTCCTCGACGGCTCCAAAGCCCTCCGCAAACCGATCAACCAGGTGTTCAGCCAGTCAGGTCGACACCGTCACCAGTGCGAAACGCGTCGAGAAGCTCGGACACGGCAGACTCTGGAAGAGCCATCGGCCGCATCTCCGCACCCGCTGGCCCTGGGCCCGCCCGCTTCACCACTGAGGAGTCGTGACTAAAACGCGTAACCGAAAGCATCTCCGACGCTCACGGTTGCGGCGGGGCGCAGGCACGAACTTGGCGTGTGTGAGATTGCGGGATCGTGGGTACGAGGGACGTCATGAGCATCGTGCCTCAGAACCACGTCGAAGCCGCGGTCGTCGCGTCGGTAGTTGCGGACCGCGCTCATAGGGGCTTCGCTAAGAGGATGATGGGCTGGGTGGATCGGGTCCAGCGTCGTTACACAGTGTTCGGGTTTCCCATTGCGGTGGTGAAGAAGTTCGGGGACGACTCGGCCGGCAATCTGGCCGCGCTCGTCGCGTATTTCGGGTTCTTTTCGGTTTTCCCTCTTCTGCTTGCCCTTGTGACGGGCCTTGGTATCGCGTTAAAGGGCAACCCTGGTCTTCAGCAGCGCATTCTCGGGTCGGCCCTGGCCGAGTTCCCTGTCATCGGCGACCAGATCCGACAGAACGTCCATTCCTTGAACGGCAACGGCGTCGCATTGCTGATCGGGATCGGCGGTGCGCTCTGGGGCGGTATGGGCGTAATGAAAGCAATGGGAAGCGCCATGGACGAGCTGTGGGAGGTGCCCAAGCGAGACCGGCCCGGATTCGTGGCCACGCTCGTGCGGGCGTTCCTGATGTTGATCGTGGTGGGAACCGGCGTTGGCTTGACCGCGCTGCTGGCGGGGATCGGGACGGGGAACGCGACGCTCGGCTCTCCGCTCAAGGCTGCCGCGTTGGTCGCCGCAGCGGTGGTCAACGTCGGCGTTTTCCTGTTCGCCTTCCGGGTGCTGACGGGACGCCAGGTGGCCCTTCGGGCACTTGTTCCGGGTGCCGTGCTGGCCGGGAGCGCGTCGTTCGTCCTGCAGTCCGCCGGTACCTACGTGGTGACTCACCAGCTCCGCGGCGCAAGCCAGACCTATGGCACCTTCGCCGTCGTGATCGGGCTGCTGTCATGGCTGTACCTGCAGGCCCAGGCGACCCTTCTCGCCGCCGAGATCAACGTCGTGCGCCACGAACGGCTGTGGCCAAGAGCACTGGCCGGGCCGCCATTCACAGACGCCGACAAGCGGGCATACCGAAAGTACGCAAAGACCGAGGAGAGGCAGCCCGAGGAAGACGTCGAGGTCAGCTTCGGGCCGATCCCCCACGAACCCGACGCCTCGCGCTAGGGCCACGGGCCCGGATGGCTGTCCGATCGTCGACTCGGCCGAACTACGGAGCGTCGCCGTCGGTCTCGGCTCTGTGGAGATGCGGGAGGACTTCTTCGAGCGGTTCCCCGAGGCACGCACGCTTCGCCCCGATCAGCTACCGGGGGTTCATGTTCCCGCGTCTGTTTGGCAGCGTCGCCGCACCTGCGACCCTTGGGGGACCTGCTCGCGGTGGCGGAGTCGTGGCAGCCCGATGTCGTTGTTCACGTCGTTGGCTCGTTTGCGGCGCCGATCGTCGCGGCGGTGATGCGTGTTCCGAACGTGTGTGTCGGATTCGGTGCGCTCGTCGCGCCGGAGCGCATGGCGGACGCGTCGGATGCGGTTGCGCAGCGTGGGCCGAGAACGAACTTGACCCTCGTCCTTGGGGCGGCTGTTACGACGATCTGTACGTCGAAATATACCCGCCCAGTCTCCGGTCGGGCCCGACCGAGCATGTGCCTTCTCAGCAATCGATGCGTCCGGTGACGTTCAGCACGGAGGTGTGGTCGGACGGGCTCGACGAAGATTGGGTTGCAGAGTTGGGCGCTGATGAGGAATTCCGCTCGCCGTGCTTTGTGGTGAGCGTCCCCTCTAAGGCCCCGGGGCGGTTCAGTACGGCGTCTGAACCGAGGGCGTGGTCCGCTTGTCAGTTCGGGAGTTTGAGGGTGGCCAGAATCGCGGTTTGTGTTTGCCGCCAAGCTGCGTCGGCCGTTATCCCACGTCGGTATTCGATCGTGAGGACAGCCAGGTGACCTTCGGTTCCGGCCCACGAACCGAACGAACCCGGCGTCGGATACACCGTGTCGACGACCGTCATTGCCGCAAGTCTGGCAAACACCGACGCAGCTGTCTTCGAAGGGCCGTCGTAGTTGACAACGTTCGCGAGGCTGCCGGGGTGTCCACTATGGGCGACCATCGTCAGATTGGGACGGGACTCACATACCAACAACGCGAGCGCCGTCGACTCCGGTTCGCTTAACGGGCGTGGGCCATGACCGTTTCCTGGCGAGAAGTTCGCGGCCGGGAAGTTCCGATTCAGATCAATCCCGTGCGCGTTGGTCCGCGAATGCGCGGCACGGCCATCAGGATTGTCGTCCTCGAATATGATGAGCGTGACCGAATCGGCCAGTCTCTGGTTGAGGAACGCCGCTGCGAGGTTCGCGGTGACGGACTGTCCTTCCGGCTCGTCGCCGTGGATTCCACCTACCCACAACACCGTTCGCGAGCCGTGCCCTTCGATGCGCACCCGCAACGGGCGCCCCTGCGCCGATCGTCCGATCTCACCCCATCCGCTTCCGGACCGGGGAAGCGCGATTGGCGCCACCACGGGACCAGCACATGTCGCGTCAAACCGTTCGGAACCACGTCGAGAAGCCGCCGCAGCCTCTTGCGCGATGATCTCGACCGGTAAGGTCGCAATCACGGAGGCACACATGACACCGGCCGTCAGTGTTCGGCTGGCACGTCGAACGAAACCGCTCATTGATTGGCACGACCCAGCAGTGGGTGGGCGCTGGGTAGATCGCAGCAACGTTGCGGAGGATGATCGGGTCCCTTGCTAGAACATGGCCTCGACACGGTATGACTCTCGCAACCGTGGCCTGAAGATCCACTGAACACCGATCCACATGCAGTACGTGCGCGGTTGACCGACTGCCGTTGTTGACAATCGACACCTCGTATCGGCTTCCGGCCATGCCAGGGGACCGGCCTTCGGAGGGATTATCGCCTCGACAACGGCAATGGTTGCGTTGCGGTGCTTCACATGCCAGTCGA
>JANLRD010000212.1:0-1943 GCA_031368215.1 Acidimicrobiia bacterium
CCCGAGCTGCTCAGCAAGGGCCGCGATGCCCAGACCGATGAGCTCGGGTTGGGTCGACTCCATCACGGTGAACGTGTCCCAACGCGGGGTCAGCCGGCGGTTGTCGATCCACGCCTGCTTGGCCCGCTGCCGCCACTCCGATGATTCGTACGCGCGCCGACGATCGGCCTCGCTCAACGGCATCAGCTCAGCGAAGACAGGATTGGTGTTCAACGTGAAGGGTTCGACGAGGTGCATCGAGAAGGCGAGCGGACGGCAGCTGATCTGCGGCCAGACGTTCGCGCCCCGCCCGATCCCCGCCCGGTGGATCTCCATGGCCTTGAGGTGGCCGCCGGTCGGTGACGTGAGGACTGCCGTGAAGGTAACCGGTGCGCCGAGTTCGATCGACAGGTCATAGCTGTCGGCGAACGACAGACCCTCGCCGCCGTTGATACCGACCACGCCCCGTCCGGACGCGACAACCGCTGCGGCGAGCGCGTCGACCTCGCGTCTGTCGGCGTAGCGGGACGGGATGGGGTTCCCGTCCGCCCCTCGGTGGGTCACGGCAAACGAGGTCGCGAATCCGAGCGCCCCTGCGTTCATCGCCTCGGAGACGGCCGCCGCCATGGTCGTGATCTCTGCATCGGTGGCGACGCGCCCGACCGCCTCATCGCCCAGGGCGTGGAGACGGAGCGCGGTGTGGCCGATGTAGGCGCCGTAGTTCAGCACGCAGCCGCGGCGTTCAACGGCATCGAGATAGTCGGGGAAGGTCTCGAAGTCCCACGGCACTCCTTCGAGGAGGGTGGCCGGATCCATGTCCTCGACCTTCTCCATCGTGGCCGCCATCAGGGCACGATGCTCGGGGCGAACAGGGGCGATCGAAAACCCACAGTTCCCCGCCACCACGCTCGTCACCCCGTGGAAGCACGACGGCGTGAGCGCCGGGTCCCAGAACACCTGCGCGTCGTAGTGGGTGTGGATGTCGATGAAACCGGGGGACACGACGCAACCGGCGGCGTCGAGCACATCATCGCCGGGGAACGCCGCGATCTCACCGATCGCTACGACACGATCGCCCTCGATCGCCACATCGGCGACGGTCCCGGGCGAGCCCGAACCATCGACGACGATGCCACCACGGATGACGATGCGCGTTCCCATACCGTCATCCTGCTCCTGTCGGGGACCCAAGGGCCAGCCCGGGATCAGATCCTCACTTGATGGTCGAGGAACGAACGATGAGCCGAACGTCGAGAACCTCGTGGCCGGGTGGACGTGTGGGGTCGTCGAGCAGGCCGAGCATGCGCTCCGCGGCGCGGCGCCCCAGATCACGAACCGGTTGGTGGACGGTCGTGAGACCGAAGGCCTCGGCCACGGAGTGGCCGTCGAAGCCGACCACCGCGAGCTCTCCAGGCACGTCGATATGCAGTTCACGGGCAACCTGGAGCACCCCGAAGGCCATCTCGTCCGACAGACAGAACACCGCAGTCGGACGACGCTCCGGCGACAGGACGAGCATCTTCCGCGCTGCTGCTGCGCCGCTCTCGACGGTGTACGCGCCGCCGAGTTCGATAGCCGGTCCGATACCTGCCTCCGCCACGATCCGACGAAACCCCCTGAGCCGAAGTCCGGACACCGGCGAGAACCGGTCACGGATGCTCCGGCTTCCGATGGTGGCGAGGCGGCGATGGCCGAGCCCGACGAGATGCTCTGCCGCAAGGGCACCGCCGAGCTCATCATCGATCCCCAGGGTGTGCTCGCCGTCGACCCGTTCACCGACGATCATGACCGGACGCTCGCCCCGTGCCCGCTTCCACGAGGCACCGAGGAACGCATCGACCACCACGACGCCGTCGACCCGTTGGTTGAGGTTGGTGGTCCCGGCGACGAGGTCGCGTCGACGGCTGGGGGTACTCAGTGCGCTTATGAGCAGATCCTGGTCCGCAGGCTGCAGGACGTCCTCC
>JANLRD010000213.1:0-1004 GCA_031368215.1 Acidimicrobiia bacterium
CCCGAGCTGCTCAGCAAGGGCCGCGATGCCCAGACCGATGAGCTCGGGTTGGGTCGACTCCATCACGGTGAACGTGTCCCAACGCGGGGTCAGCCGGCGGTTGTCGATCCACGCCTGCTTGGCCCGCTGCCGCCACTCCGACGATTCGTACGCGCGCCGACGATCGGCCTCGCTCAACGGCATCAGCTCGGCGAAGACAGGATTGGTGTTCAACGTGAAAGGTTCCACGAGGTGCATCGAGAAGGCGAGCGGACGGCAGCTGATCTGCGGCCAGACGTTCGCTCCGCGCCCGATTCCCGCGCGGTGGATCTCCATCGCCCTCAGATGGGCCCCGGTCGGGGTCGTGAGCACCGCCGTGTAGGTGACCGGTGCGCCGAGTTCGATCGACAGGTCATAGCTGTCGGCGAATGACAGACCGTCGCCGCCGTTGATCCCGACCACGCCCCGTCCGGACGCAACAACCGCTGCGGCGAGCGCGTCGACCTCGCGTCGGTCGGCGTAGCGAGACGGGATCGGGTTCCCGTCAGCGCCCCGGTGCGTCACGGCGAACGAAGTCGCGAATCCGAGCGCTCCGGCCTCCATCGCCTCGGAGACCGCCGCCGCCATGGTCGTGATCTCCGCATCGGTGGCAACACGCCCGACCGCCTCATCGCCCAGGGCGTGGAGACGGAGCGCGGTATGACCGATGTAGGCGCCGTAGTTCAGCACGCAGCCACGGCGCTCAACGGCGTCGAGGTAGTCCGGGAAGGTCTCGAAGTCCCACGGCACCCCTTCGAGGAGGGTGGCCGGATCCATGTCCTCGACCTTCTCCATCGTGGCCGCCATCAGAGCACGATGCTCGGGGCGAACAGGGGCGATCGAGAACCCGCAGTTCCCCGCCACCACGCTCGTGACCCCGTGGAAGCACGAAGGCGTGAGCGCCGGATCCCAGAAAACCTGCGCGTCGTAGTGGGTGTGGATGTCGATGAAGCCGGGAGCGACGACACAACCCGTGGCGTCGAGGA
>JANLRD010000232.1:0-3780 GCA_031368215.1 Acidimicrobiia bacterium
GTGCCGCGGTAGCCGTGGGTGCGGATCAGTGCGTCGATGGCCGGGTCCTCACCGAAGTGGGTCACGCCGGGTGCGAGTACGAGCAGTTCTCCTTCGTCGGCAATGGCCATGCGTGTTCGGTAGATCGCCTTGTTGCCGAGCCACGTGGTTCGGAACTCGGAGGGATCGAGGAAGCACACGACGCGTCGCATCGGTTGATCGAGCAGGGTGACGTTGCACGCGGCCGCGAGCTCTGCGGCGGCGCGATAGGCGGCTCCGCCTGATTCCGAGGATCGACCGCGGCCGGCGAACATCCCCCGCTGGACGACCCCGGCGTCAGTGTCCTCCATGACCGTCAGGAGCCACAGCACGGAGACCCGGGGAGCGATGAAGCGGTCGAAGGCAGCGTCGACGACGTGACGGACCGGCCCGTCGGCGCGGCCCATGAGCGTCTCCATGTCGCACACGGCCCCGAGGTAGTGGCTGCGATGAACGGTCGGTGCGCCGCCGAGGCCGATGACGATGTTCTTGGTGAAGTTCGCCATTCCGATCACCTCGTGGGGAACGACCTGGCCGATGGACGCCACGAGGTCCCAGTCGCTGAGCAACTCCTCGTCGACGGCAACGGGAATGTCCATACGGAGCCGTCCGCCCGACACCTCGGCCACTTCCTGTTCCCCGATGGTCCCGAGGTGGACGAGGCCGTCGCGCCAGCGATGGTGCCGGATGGCGCTGTACGGGATTCGGTCACCGAAGAGCATCAGGGAGTCATCGGGTGACATCTCGGAGTGCGTACCGAGTGCCGGGAGAACGGCGACGACACACCCGCTCGCCACGAGCTTCTCGAAGAGTGTCGCCGTGATCTCACCCGCCCGCGAATGCAGACGGGTGTGATCGGGTGGCACGAGCAGCACACGTCTTGCGCCTGTGGCGAGGATCTCCGTCTCGGCGAGGGAGAGCGTGATCGCCGTCAGGTCGTCGACGGAGATCACCGTAGCGGTGCCGCCGATCTCGAGGAGCGGCCCAGCGGAGACATCAGGCGCAGGTGAGTCGAGCATCTCCATGATCTGCGCGCATATCGATGACGGACGTTGCGTCGCGTCGATTCGAAGCACGTCGGTTTCGTCCGCGTCGGGTCGTTCGAGGGTGGCGAACTGGCTCTCGATCATCGCCGCGGCCATGAAGTGACCCGTCCGCGCCGCCGCCCGACTCCGGGCCTCGTCCGGGGTCACGTCGAGGAAGACGAACCGCACACCGCTGACGCGTCGGAGGAGGTCGCGATACGAGCGCCGCAGTCCGGAACAGGTGATGACCCCGCCTTCCCGTTGATCGAGCTCCCGCTGCAATCGGACGAGCCAAGGCCATCGGTCGTCATCGGTGAGGGGCTCACCCGCGGCCATCTTCGCAATGCTGCTCGTGAGATGGAAGTCGTCGGCCTCGGCCACCGCGAGGCGGAGCCTCTCGCCGAGCATGGCCGCGACCGTGGACTTGCCGGAGCCGGCGACGCCCATCACGACGATCCGAGTCGGCCCCTCCGCTGGGACGCCACCCGCACCGGCGGTCGGGATCACTCGGACCATTGCGCCGGGAACCCGAAGAAGCGAACGGCGTTCCCGACGCAGACGTCTCGGACCACTGCCCCGAGCCAGGGGAGATCGGCCGGGATGCGACCGGCGTCGACATCGGATCCGATCGCGTCGCAGAGCACCCGACGGAAGAGCTCGTGACGCGTCATGGAGAGAATCGAGCGCGAATCGGTGAGCATTCCGATGAATCCGGCGAGCTGATGGATCTGCGAGAGGTCATCGATCTGTCGGCGCATGCCGTCCTCGTGATCGTTGAACCACCACGGTGGACCCCACTGCACCAGCCCACTCACACCCGGGCGTGCGAACGCTCCCGCCATTGCCGCGAAAAGGGCATTGTCGGCGGGGTTGAGGTTGTAGAGCACCGTGCGCGGAAGAGCGCCATCGCGTTCGAGTCCACCGAGGAAACGGGCGAGTCCGTTCGCCTGGCGTTCGTCTCCCATCACGTCAGCGCCGGCATCGGGGCCGACATGGCCGAGAAGACGGGGCGACACGTTCCGCAGCGGTCCGAGGTGCAGCTGCAGGACCGACTCATCGGCGAAGGCAAGTCGCGCGGCGAGCGCGACGACCTCGAGCAGCACGAGATCGCGCTCGTCGGCACTTGCGGCGAGCCCGGCGACCGCCCGGCGAACAACTCTGTCGGCGGCAATCGGATCACGCTCGACATCAGGGAGTCGCGCCAGCCCGTGATCACTCGCCCTGCCTCCGAGGAAAGCCATGCGCGCATAGGAAACTGCGAGCGCTTCGAGCAGCGAGGCCAGATCGGCCACAGCGACCCCCGTTGCGTCGCGGAGACGTTCCGTCCACCGCTGCCATGCCTCGGGATCACCGATGAGGCGATGCCCGGCGTCGGGGCGGAAGGTCGGGATCATGGTGACATCGTCGGACACCCCGGGCTCTGCTCGCACAACCTCAGGCTGTGCCCGCATCGCCAGGTGGTGGGGCAGTGCATCGGCTGGGTCATCCGTCGTGGCGACGACGCGCACCTTGAAGCGACGCAGCAGCGTGCGTGCGGACCAGTGCGGCAACTGACGGTTGGCTTCGTCCCAGATCTCCTTCGCCGTGTCGGGAGAGAGCGGCGCGTCGATGCCGAAGACACGTCGGAGCTCGAGATGCGTCCACGCATACAGCGGGTTGCGGATAGTGCGCGGCACGGTCGCCGCCCACGCGGCGAAGCGGTCCCACGGGTCGGCGTCGCCGGTGATGAGTTGCTCGTCGAACCCGGCGAGTCGCATCGCCCGCCATTTGTAGTGATCATCGGCCAGCCACAGGTCGGTGAGTGTCTCCCATGTTCTGTCCGTAGCGATGTCAGCGGGCGAGAGGTGGTTGTGGAGGTCGACGATCGGCGCAGACTCGGCCGCGTCGTGGAAGAGGGAGCGACCGGTCTCGGTCGTGAGCAGAAAGTCGTCGTGGAGGAAACCGGGCATCGTGAAGTCCTCAGATCGTCATCGCGTGGAAGCCGCCGTCGACCACGATCTCGCTGCCGTTGATGAAGCGACCGGCGTCGGTTGCCAGCAGCAACGCGGCACCGGCCAGATCCGACGGGTCACCGAAGCGGCCTGCCGGTGTGTGGCGAAGGATCGCCTCGACCCGATCGGGGGAGAGGATCGCCCGGTTCTGTTCGGCCGGGAAGAACCCGGGCACGAGCACGTTCGCCCGGATCCCGAGCGGGCCCCACTCCCGGGCGAGGTTCTTGGTGAGGTTGTGCACAGCGGCCTTCGTCATCGAATACGTGAACACGCGAGACAGGGGAGTGATGCCCGACGCGCTCCCGATGGTGATGATGCTCGCCCCCACCCCGGTGGTCGTGGCGCGTTCGACGAACCAGCGACCGAACTCCTGGAACGCCAGGAACACGGCTGCCTGGTTCGTGCGCACGATGCGATCGATCTCGCCGTCGGTGATGTCGAGGAACGGCGTGGCCGAATTGATTCCGGCGCCGTTCACGAGAACGTCGATACCGCCATCCATCGCCACGACGTCGCCCACAAGGGCGCGGAGTTGCGCCCGGTCGGTGGCTTCGCACGACGCGAACCGGGCGACACCGCCGAGGTCGGTGATCCGGGTGACGACGGCACCGCCCTTCTCTGCGTTCCGTCCGACGATCACCGTCCGTGCGCCGGCTCCGGCGAAGGTCTCGGCGATTCTGCCGCACAGCACTCCGGTCCCGCCGATGACGACGGCGACGCGTCCATCGAGTCGCATGGTCTCAGGC
>JANLRD010000236.1:0-10747 GCA_031368215.1 Acidimicrobiia bacterium
GTGAGCGCACACCCGGGGTATTCGGCGACTCACCTTCAGAGCACCGGCCCAACGGGAGTCCTTCGCCAGGTGTGGAAGGTCACCAACCTGATGGCGCTCAAGCCCAGCGTCGGCGCACTGTCCGAGGTCCTCGCCGTCGCCGGCAGCGAAGCGCGAAATGGTGCGTACTACGGACCAACCAGGCTCGGTGATACCCGGGGGCCCGTTGGTGACAGCGGCATCTCGCAAGCCGCACAGGACACGGAAGCAGCGGCACGTTTATGGACCCTCAGCGAAGAACTCCTGGGCATCACCTGGACTGTCGACTGACGTTCCGCAGCCAAGACTGCGGGCACCAGTATCTTTTTGGACGCACGGGCTGGCCCGCTCAGTGGTCCACATTTCGACTCCTACCGGCCGGGCTTAAACATTTGATGTGTACCGTGGTGAATGCCAAAGACTTTCATGTGCCTGGTGTTGATCGGATTCTCACTCACAGCCTGTAGCAGTGGAGGGGGCAAACCATCCGCTCTCTCACCGCCGGGTACTGAGCAACCGGCTGTCACGCAGTCGGTTGAGAGCCCATCGACGACCCCCGCAGATGATGGGGTGGTGACCACGGAGGCACGCAGAGAACTCAACTCAAAGGAGCTGATCGCTCTCGTTTGCGACGTGATTCTCATAGCTGACGCCGAGGTGGGTGCCAACCCAGTTGCGGTACCCGCGCTGTACGGCCCTGAGTTTGTTCGACAGCTGTCGAACCGACTCTCCGATGCGCAGATGGCCAAGGGCTTCGATGAACAAGCGGTCAAAGAGGCTTGCCCAAAGGATTATGCGGCATTTCTGACCAAGGCCCATTCCACATCCCTGACCGGTCAATCGGCGCCCTGATCGTACCGTTGGGACCGCAACGTCGCGTGGCCGTCCGCTGGTCATAGATTCACTAATCGTGACGTCCGATCCGCCGTGCTTCGTCCTGCAGTTGCTCCACCGACGCTCCGCATCCCACGGCTCGATGAAGCCCACATCGGTTTGCGATTCGACGAACTCTGCGCCTGAATGATCATGGTAGAGGCGGATCGTTACGGGCGCGAAAAGCGCTTCGACGATTCGGCCACCGATCCCAAAGAGTCAGCGTATCGACATCTCGTGAGTCGATGGCGAAGTCGTTCATCAACCATCGAGCCGCCAAAGTGTGCTCACTCCCTCTGTCGACAAGCGCAGCAGTCGCAAGCGGCTGGCCCGGGCTCAGCCGCGCAGGCACCGCTGGCCGAAAGATCGATCGGCCCCGCCGTGGCCGTTCGATTTCTCTGTATTCGAAGTCCCATCCGCCCTGCGGAAGCTCAGCCAAGACCGATCCGGAGAGGTGAGTCGATTTCGGGAAGTCGCAGGATCATGGCGTTCTTGATCGCCTCTTTCCGAATCATCTCGAAGAGCAGCTATGGGTTTCGGCCGCGGCGACGACCTGGTCCGTGGCCATGTCGATGGCAACGACTTTGCCTTCGTAGCCTTCGACGTGGAGAACCCGACCAGTCATGTCCACCGGTTCACAACCCGGAGTAGGCGGATTCGCAGGAGTTCCAACGTCGTCTGCTCAGGGCCGCTGACGTCTCATGACTTCTCGTGGCCCAAGGCGGCGACGATGCCGATGGCGATCGCCACGAAACGATCGATGGCGACCGGTCTCGTCACCCGCTTCGCTCGCCACAGGGCGACGACGCCCATGAGACCGTTCAGCAGAAGGGCCGCGGCGATTTCCGCGTCGACATCGGTGAGGCCGGCGGCGTGCAGTTCGCCGGTGAGGAACGCCATGCTCGCGTTGTTCTGTTGGCGGCGCTTCGCCCGGAGTTGCACCGATGTCGGTGGCCGAACGAGTGCCGCATTCATGAGTGTCGCCGACTTCGCAAAGTGGTCCGTCCAGGCGGTCACGGCTGAGCGGAGTCGCCGTTCGAAACCTTCGACGCCCGCCACCGCCTCGGCCGTCGAACGGCTCAACCTCCCGAGTTCGCGGTCGATCACGGCCGCGAGCAACTGGTCAACATTGGCGAAGTGGCGGTAGACGACTGGTCGGTGCACACCGGCTTTCTCGGCCACGGCTTCGAGAGTCAGCGAGCGCACTCCGATGGACGACACGACGTCGGCAGCAACATCGAGCAGTTGCGTTCGGCGATCGGCTGCGGCGACGCGCGGTGCGCGGACGCCTTCAGCGGGAGTACCTCGCACCATCAGGTGGCGAGCACGCGACCCATGAGATGCGCCATGTTGCGGTAGTAGAACTTCTCGCGGGTCTCGTCGGTGTGATTGGCGAGGCTGGCCTCGAAGCGGCCGATTGGGTTGCGTCCGCCTTCGGGGTGCGGGTAGTCCGACGAGAAGAGGAACAGATCGTCGCCGGCCTGATCGATCATCCAACCCACGTCTTCGGTCGGGAACGGGGTGAAGCGAAGTTGGCGATGCACATACTCGCTCGGCTTCATCGGAAGTCCCCGCAATACGGGCTCGGTCTTTGCGAAGGTCGCCTGCGCAATGTCGAGTTGACGTATCCAACCGGGCACCCACGTTGCACCCTGCTCGACCGACGCGCCGCGAAGACCGGGGAAGCGTTCGAGCACGCCGTCCATCACCAGACATCCGAAGAAGTACGACGGGTTCGCATGGATCGCCAGGAAGTCCTTGGACCGCAGGTTCTCACCACCACCGATCCAGTCGGTGACTTCGATGCCGTTGTTGTGGAAGGCCGGCTTGAGCGACCTGCCGCCACCGCCGATGTGGGTCACGACCGGCACTCCCCGCTCCTCGAGGAGCGCCCAGAGGGGATCGTGCGCGGCGTGCGATGGACCGAGGACGCCGGGGTCCGACGGGACCATGACCGCTCCGCACCCGAGCTCGATGGCTTCTTCGGCGATCGAGACCATCTCCGCCGGGTCGGTCCACGGCACATACGCAACCGCGAGCAGTCGACGATCGGAGCCGCAGAAGTCCGCCATCGCGCGGTTGAGAGCGCGCGAGCCACCGTGGAGGAGTTCGCGGTCAGTTCCGATGAACTGGACAGGGGCGAATGTCGGGAACACGAGCTGTGCCTCGAAGCCCAGATGGTCCATGACGCGTTTGCGGTCCTCGCCGTCGGATGATCCGTGCGCATACCATCCCTTCAATCCCATGAGTTCCGAACTGAGGGTCTCCTCGTCGACGGCGGTCCCCGAGTTGCGTCGTGCATCCGCAGTTGCCACGGCCTTGTCGGCCATCGCGCCGGCTTTGCCGAGCTCCAAAGGGCGCAGCAGCTCCCGGGTCCGCGCGTCGGCGAACTCGGCCAGCCATCCCGGCAACTCCATGACGTGGCTGTCGGCATCGAGGATGCGTCGCGAGCCGGCGTAGGTATCTGCAACGGGCATGGGTTCCTCTCCCGCCCGGCTTGTACTCCGAGCATTGTTACAAAATGTAACAACACATGCAGCCACCGGCAAGTCATGACAAGCCAAGCGAGGCTGCCGGCCACCCCATTCCGGGTGAGGGCACCACACCCTGGTGCGTGCCAGCACCCTTTCGCTCGGGTCGCCAATGTGATGGTCGCAATGATGGGCGAACGCCTTCGAGACCATCATGGCTGGCGGGTCGGCGATGCTCCTGCGCTCAGGTGATTTTGACCTCCCGGATCATGCCGTCCATGAAGTGGGGCTTTCCGGCTGCGTCGGACATGAAGCAGACGAACACGTACGTGCCCCTCGTCAGGTTGAAGTCGGCCACCTCGGTCAACCCCGGGCTGAGTACCGGCAACTGAGCCGATGCTTTGTCGTTGATCAAACCAACCGGGCGCGGGCTGTTCTGAGGTGCCGCCAGGGCCGTCCGGAAGTCGGCGAGGGTCTTCCCGGGCATCAGCTTCTGCATGACCACGTGATGCGATTCCTTACCGCCGTTGCTATACACCGCGGTGTTCCTACCCGCGACTAGGCCGGTCACATCGAAGCCGTACTCCAGTGTCCGGACCGAGGATTTGGGGCCCGAGGGTTCGGTCGCCGACTTGGTGCCGGTCACGGTGAATCTCGCCCACGGCGCGGTCTTGTCGAGTTCACCCCCATCGGAGAACACCGCCCAGAGGTAGTTGCCTCCGTCAAGGTTCACGGTCGCTGTCCGCGTTACGCCCGTGCGCGCCCCACCGGCCGTTCCGCCTTGGAGCGTCACCCAAGGGGGCGGACCGTCTTCGGAGTTGATGTTCTTTTCGATCTCGGCGTCGGTATGTGTGCTCGTGAGCCGAGCCAACTGCAGACTTACGCCATAGGTTCCACCGGTGAGCGAGATCGTGGTCAGTCCACCTGGAACTGTCGCCGGAAAGCCGCTGAGTTTTTTCGTCTTTCCGTCGAACTTGAGAGCGATCCTGGTCGGTGCTGCGGCTGCGCCGGCCGGTCCGCCGGACTCCGCAATGGGCGTAAGAAACGCAACGCCCAGAAGAACCGACAGGGCAATTCGGCCCGGTCGGGCACGCGTGATTGTGGGATGCATGGGACCTCCGTCTGTTGGGTGGGGAGTTGACCTGAGCTTGGATGCGCACAGGTCTCTGCGGTCGACAGCTGGTCGATTCGCATGCAGCCATTGTCCGGTTTCCCGACGAGACCGGCCACGGTGATGCCACCACACCCGGGTTCGTGCCAGCACCCTTCCGCTGCGAGCGCGAATGTGGCGAAGATGCCATGATGCGCTCCCTCGAGTCGTCGTACCTGGCGGTCGCCGTCGTGGGGGCTGTTCACGCCGTCCGCCGGGAGCGACCGGCCCGATTTGCGGGCATCGACCTACCGGGCACGCCAGCGCAACAGGCACTAACGGTAGGTACACCGCTCAGCGCGCCGCCCGTCATGTTGGTGGCAGTTGTGGTCGCTGGTCTACGCCACCGCAGTGACATCGTAAGAACGCTGGCGATGTTGTTCATTGCGGGAATAGCCGGTGAGGTCGACACCTGGACCACGCCGTGCAAGCCAATAGCGGATCCTCTGGCCACCGTGTGTGTGTTGCTCGACGTGGCGCTCCCCACGGCAATCCTGCGAGCCGAGTGATGAACGGCGCGCACCGGTACCTCGCCACTCACCTGGTGCGCCGCCACTGGCGGGACACGCTGGTGCTCGGCATCGGCCTCGGCCTGGCCGCCGCCATCCCGGTCACGGCATGGGGAGTGGCCCGCCGGACAGACCGGGCGTTTCCCGCCTTCCGCCAGTCCGCGCTGCGCGGTGTGGAAGATGTCCGAATAGCCCAGTTCTGCCCCGGCGAGACGTTCGAGTACTGCCGGGGCTACAACCCGGTGGCCGAGCAGCGGATCGTGTCGCAATGGCCGGAGGTCAGAGCAACGACGCGCGACAGTGCGGCGATCGCCTCGGTCTCGACCGCGGTCCAGCCCGGCCCGACGCGCACCATCGTCGAGGCGCAGTACGACCCGCCGCTGATGGTCGATGGTCAGCTGGTGTCCCAAGGCGGGCGCGCCCGACTCGTCGCCGGACGGCTGGCCGCCGTCGGGTCGGCCGACGAGGTGACCGCCAACGAATCCTTTCTCGCCAACCGGGGCGCGCTGGTGGGGGACACCATCAAGCTGGGTTTCTACCGCGCGGACGAGTTCGATCGAGCCGGCGAAGGCGCCATCGCTCCCTCGCGTGGCTTCCGGGACGTTCGCATTGTCGGTGTCCTCAGGTCTCCGTACGATCTGCAGCCCGGAAGTCCGAACGGCGGCTTCTACACCGACTTCGGGCACCTGGTCGTCGGCCCCGGCGTGCTCGACGCCTTCGATGACGACGTGGCCACCTACGGGATCGGGTTCGTCATCCTCCCTAAGGACGACTCGGTCGATCTCGAGGCGCTCATGAGACAGCGATTCCCGAAGCAGCCGGCACAGCTCTTCGACATTGGAACGGACGAGCGGGACGGACTCGATGCCGTCGGGCGGTCGGTGCACTTGCAGGCGAACAGCGCCCGGGCGGTGGCCCTGATCTCGGCCCTCGCCGCTCTGGTGTTCGGCGGCCAGTCGCTCGCCCGTCAGCTTCGACGCGAGCTCACCATGCGCGGCACACTGTCCGCGCTGGGGCTGGGAGCAACCGACCTGCGTCGCATCACCTGGTTGCGGGCGGCGCCCATCGCGGCCATTGCCTGCACGGTGTGCCCGCTCGCCGCGCTCCTGGCCTCGCCGATCGGCCCGATCGGCATCGCCCGAAAGGCCGAGCTGCACCGGGGCGTCCGTTTCGACTCGTTGACGCTGGGCCTCGGGTCGATCGGCACCGCGTTGGCGTTCACGGCGATGATCGCCATCGGCGGCAGAACGCCGACACCCCACCAGACGACTTTGCCTCGACGGACCCGACGCGCGGCGTCGATCTCGGTGGCGGCGTTCGCCGGGCTCGCCTCCCTGCGACGCGCCGGGGGCCAGCGGCACACGGCGTCGATCGGTTGTGCGGCAGCCGCGGCCGCCGCCGTGGCCGCCACGGTCCTGGTCGGCTCGCTCGGGGCGCTGGTTGATCATCCGGCCCGCTACGGCTTCGCGTGGGACGCCCAAGTCGGAAACTTCGGGTCACGACAGCACGCCTCCGACGGCATCGCCACGCTCCGCCGCGTGCCCCACGTCACGAGCGCCGCAGGCTTCGTCGAGCAGGACGCGCTGGTTCAGGGCCGCTTCGCGCCGCTGTTGGCGTTCGACCAGGTCGACGGCTACCAACCGATCGCTCCGCTGGTCACGGCCGGGCGACTGCCGTCGACGGCACGTGAGGTGGCGCTCGGCCGACCGTTGGCCGACGCGCTGCACAAGCGCATCGGCGATTCCGTTGAGGTGTCCATCGAGACGGCGAACGGGGCCTCCCCTAAGCGTCTCACGCTCGTCGGCCACGTCGTGCTGACCAGCCTGTTCCCCGCAGTCGATCCGAAGAACGCTGTGCTCGTGCATCCGTCGCTGATCGGTGCGCGCGGCACGTTCGCCCAGAACGTTGCCGGGAGCCTCTACGTGCGAATCGATCCCGCGTTTCGAACTGAGACCGCCGCCGCGCTGAAGGCGTCCTTCCGGAACAGCTACGCCACGGCCGTCCCACCGCCCGACGTCCGCAACCTGCAGCGGGTGGCGGGTGCACCGTTGGTCCTCACGCTCGTCATCACGCTGCTGGCCGCGGCGTCGTTGGCGCACGCCCTGATGCTCATGGCCCGCGCCGCACGCCGCGACCTCACTGTGCTGCGGGCACTCGGCGGGAGCAGGCGCCAGGCCCGGGCCTCGCTGCTGTGGTTGGCCACCGCACTCGTCGGGCCCCCGCTGGTGCTGGGCGCGGCGGTCGGAGTGATCGGCGGCCGGATCGGCTGGCAGGCGATCACCACCGGGCGCGCCCTGGACCAAGCGCCGGTGCTGGACATGGCGTGGATCGCCGCGGTGATCGTGGGCGGTCTCGTCATGGCCAACGCGGTGGCCTGGCTGCCGGCCCGCCGCAGCGTGAACGCATCGCCTGCCACGGTCCTGAGGGCCGAGTGATGGGAGGCGCGCTGCTGTGGGCGAGGGCGATCGGCCGTCGGCGTTGGGCGGCGTCGGTGTTCCTGGTCCTCTTCGCCGGGTTGGCGGGTGGCGCGGTGATGACGGCGATGGGGGTGGCCCGCCGCACGTCGACGGCCCTCGACCGGTATCTGCGCCAGCCGACCCTGGCCACGAAAATGGTGAACGCATGTCCCGTCGGCCTGACCGAGAAGGACATCGAGTCCGACCCCGGGACGATCTGCTCAGACCTCGAGGACGTACTCAAGGTCGCTCGCCTGCTCCGGGCATCACCGCTCGTGGCGCAAGTCACGCCGCTCGCCGTGCTTCTGGTCGGCATGCGAACGGACGACATCGCGCCCTGGGGAGTGTCGATCCAATACGCGCAGCTGGCCGGGACCGACTTTCCTCTTCCGCCCATCGTGGTCAAGGGTCGACTGCCCCGGAAGGACTCGCCGCTCGAGGTCGCGTTCAACGAGGCGCTCGCCAAGCGACTCGGGATCTCCGCCGGTGACACCGTCCAGACGGCGAGCTACACCGCCGACCAGCGGTTCGATCTCTCGGCCCAACGGGGAAACGCGGAACCCGCTGGCACTCATACCCTCGTGCGGGTCGTCGGCATCGTCCGGACGTCCGACGATCTGCAGAACGCCCCTGAGGCCGTCGTCTTCACCAACGCGGCGTGGTGGAAGACGTACGGAGGTGACGGTCTGGCCGGTTACGGCAAGCAATCCGCGGTCCGGCTCCGGGACCCAGGAACGGCCACGGTATTCGAGAAGTCCCTCGAGAAGCTCCTCCCGGGGCGGGTGTTCCAGGTCCAAGAAGCCTTCTCTCCCACGGAGTCGTCGCGACGGGTCATCGAACTGCAGTCCGGCGCGGCTTGGGCGGTGGCCGTCGCCGCGGGGCTCGCCGCGCTGGCGTTCTTCGTCCTGGCCATCAACCGGCAGTGCGGACGCGACCTGGCCGACCGGGCAACCATGACGGCGCTGGGCATGACCCGACGAGATGTCCTCGCCGCCGTTGTACTGAAGTCCCTACCGGTCGCCGTCGGCGCGGGACTTGTCTCGGCCGCGCTGGCCGTGCTGGCTTCGCCTGTCGGCCCGGTCGGCCTGGCCCGGCGGATCGAGATCGCACCCGGAGTGCAAGTCGACAATGCAGTTGTCATCGGTGGGGCCGCCGCGGTGATCCTGCTGACGATTCTGGCGTCTCTCGCTGCCGCCGCGTTGCAGTTGCGCCGCACTGATCGCGACGCCGCGCGGCCGTTTGTGAGGAGAGCCTTGCGCTTGCCGGTCAGTGCCCGCGCCGGGCTCAGCTTCCTCCGCCGCCACGACCGCAGCGCTCTGCCGGGGGCCGTGATCGGCACAGCGATCGCCGTCGCGCTCATCATCGGAGCCACGGCCACGGCGGCCAGCCATACGGCCCTTCTCGCCCACCCGGTCCGGTTCGGTCAGACGTGGCAGGCGACGGCCGGTGACTTCGGCAGCGACGAGGAACGTACCGCCGGCGAGCAGAGCCTGGCGAAGGTGAGCGGGATCGCCGAGTATGGCCAGACCAGGTCGACGCGGGCCGCCTCGATCGATGGGCGGCCCGTCTTTGTGTTCGCCTTCGTCCGGCAGGGTGTTGGCATCGGGCCGACCATCGTTGAGGGTCGGGCGCCGCTCAAGGGTGAGGTGGCGCTGGGGACGCGGACGCTCGCGGATCACCACCTCAGACTCGGAGATCGCGTGACGCTCGGCGAATCGGGCGGCGGCTCGTCGGTCGGTCCACTGACGATCGTCGGCCGGGTCCTCGTCAATGACGGACTGGAAACGGTGCAGCGTTCCGACGATGGTGCGCTCGTCAGCAACGACACGTTCAACACGATCGATGCGCCCTCCATCGGCCAGAGCTTTCTTATCCGCGCCGCGCCCGGGGTCAGCACCGACGCGCTGATCGCCCGCCTGAAGGCCGGGTTCGGCAAGTCGGTGAG
Organism: Acidimicrobiia bacterium; assembly: GCA_031368215.1. Classification (GTDB taxonomy): domain Bacteria; phylum Actinomycetota; class Acidimicrobiia; order Acidimicrobiales; family JANYDT01; genus JANLQX01. The sequence goes on from JANLRD010000236.1 coordinate 9,423, forward strand.
ACCAGCCGGGATACCCGAGGACATCGCCAACCTCGACCGGGTGGCCGCCGCCCCCACGCTGTTGGCGGCTCTCGTCGCCGTGCTCGCCGCCGCGGCGATGATCAACACACTCCTCACGGTCATCACCCGACGCCGCCGTGACATCGGGGTGCTGCGGGCGCTCGGCTTCAGCCGCATTCAGGTTGTCGGGTCCACCGCAGCCATGGCGTCGGCGCTGATGTTTCCAGCGGTAGTCCTCGGCCTGCTGTTCGGGGTGATCACAACCCGCCTGGGATGGTCGGCCGTCGAGACGAGGATCGGCGTGGAATCCGCCGCCGTGCTCCCGCTTGCCGCGATGGTCCTCGCGGTTTTGGGCACCCTCGTGATCGCACAACTTGTCGCGCTGTTCCCCGGGGTGCGGGCGGCGCGCGTTCGAGCCGTCGACGCCTTGGCGGCGGAATGATGGGAGCCAGTGATGTCGGGGGCGGCAGACGGGCGGCGGGCCTGTGGGCAAGGGCTGACCTTCGACGGCGGTGGCGGTCGCTCGTCGTGCTCGGTCTGCTGGCCGGAATCACCTGCGGGTTGGCCATGGCTGCGCTCGCAGGGGCCCGCCGGACGGACACCGCACTCGATCGTCTGAAGAGGGTCACGAACGCGCCGGACGCGATCGTCTTTGCCAGCCAGTCCGGCGTGTTCGAACCCGACTTCGCGAAGCTGCGAGCCCGGCCCGAGGTGAAGGACGTGGCGGTGTGGGACCTCGTCTTCGGCACCTTCGCGGGCCGGCCCGGGGCGGTGCTGTTCGCATCCGATGACGGCCGCTTCGGCGGCGTCGTGAGCAAGCCGGTGCTCGTCGCCGGCCGGATGTGGGATCCGAAGTCCACCGACGAGATCCTCATCGACGAGCAGGAGGCCAGGAATGGCACCGCGATCGGTGACACGGGCACGTTCGAGATGCTCGGCCCGACAATCGACGATCTCGTCAACAACCGAGCGAACGGGCCGACGATCACCCTGAAGGTCGTCGGCATCGTGCGGGACGTGCGCGAGCACCTGTTCGCCACGACCGGTTCGGCATACCTGCCCCCCGGTTTCGTGCCCCGCTATCGGGGCCTGGCGGCGATCCACCCGAACGCCGATGTGATCCTCCGCAAGGGCGCCGACGTCGCGGCGCTTCGCACGATCGTCAACGAAGTCATTGGTCCGGGCACCCCGGTGCTCGACCTGCGGGGGGCCGAACGTCGCGTGGACACGACACTGTCCGTCGAGCGATCCGCGCTGCTCCTCGTCGCGCTCGCCATCGCCGTTGCCGGCGGATTGCTCGTCGGCCAGGCCCTCATCCGCTCGGC
>JANLRD010000265.1:0-3160 GCA_031368215.1 Acidimicrobiia bacterium
GCCGGTCACCGACGGCGAACTCGCCGCCGGTGATGCGCTCCGCGATCGCCGCCTCGACCTGCGCGGCGAGGGGGATCGCTCGCGGAAGTCGGTCCATCGACCGAGTGTACGGAGGTTGTCAGTTGACAGCCAACTTGTTTCGAAGATGCGTCGAGCCCGTTTCGGCGCGGTGATCGTCGCCGACATCCGGTCGACGGTCCGCATCCCGCATCGACGGTCGTGGCATCCCAGATAGGCGAAATCTGGTCGGCAGGTTCCCGGTTTTGCCTGATGTGGGATGCGAAAGGGCGGAATGACCTCAGGCGCGGCGGTCCTGGAACCGGCGACCGTCGGCGACCAGTCGTTCGAGGAACGGCGAAGGCGTCCACTGCGGGCCGTGTGCGGCTTCGAGCGCGCGCAGGCGTTCGAGCACATACGGAAGACCGAGATGATCGGCCCACCACATCGGGCCGCCGCGGTAGGCCGGCCAGTTGTAGCCGTTGATCCAGATGATGTCGATGTCGCTCGCCCGGATCGCCTTCCCCTCATCGAGGATCTTCGCCCCTTCGTTGATCATCGGGAGGACGAGGCGCTCGGTGATCTCGTCGGCGGTGAACGTCCGCGGCGCGACGCCCGACCTGGCGGCGAACTCGCGCACGATCTGCTCGGTGACCGGCGATGGCGTCGGGTTCCGGTTGGCGTCGTAGTCGTAGTACCCGGCGCCAGCCTTCTGGCCGCGGCGGTCGAGCTCGCACAAGCGGTCGCGGATGGTCTCGCCGTTCGACTTCTCCTTGACCCAGCCGATGTCGAGACCGGCGAGGTCGGACATCTGGAAGGGACCCATGGCAAAGCCGAAGTCGTACAGCGCCCGGTCGATCTCCCAGGGCAGCGCCCCTTCGTTCAGCAGCTCCTGCGACGCGCGGCCGCGCTGAGCGAGCATGCGGTTGCCGACGAAGCCGGGGCACACGCCGACGAGTGCGGCGATCTTGCCGATCTTCTTGCCGATCTGCATCGCGGTGTTGATCACTTCAGGGGACGTGTGGTCGGAGCGGACCACTTCGAGCAGCTTCATCACGTTGGCCGGCGAGAAGAAGTGCATGCCGATGACCGACTCGGGACGGGTGGTGGCCGAGGCGATCTCGTCGATGTTGAGGTAGCTGGTGTTCGTTGCCAGGACCGCGCCGGGCTTGCAGATCGCGTCGAGACGGCCGAAGAGTTCCTTCTTGATGTCCATTCGTTCGAAAACCGCCTCAACCACCATGTCGGCCGACGCCACATCGTCGAGCGCGGTCGTTGCGGTGATGAGACCCATGCGGCGCTCGACCTCGTCCATGGTGAAGCGTCCGTTCCTCGCGCTGCGCTCGTAATTCGCCCGCACCACCCCCAGTCCACGATCCAGCGCAGCCTGCGATGTCTCCACGATCGTCACCGGGAGGCCGGCGTTCACGAAGTTCATGGCGATGCCGCCGCCCATGGTGCCGGCGCCGATCACGCCGACGGAAGCAACGGGAACCGTCGGTGTCGCCGCCGGTACGTCAGGGATCTTCCACACTTCGCGTTCGGCGAAGAACACGTAGCGCTGGGCCGCGGACTCGGGGCTGGTCACGAGTCCGCCGAAGAGGGTCCGCTCCGTCTTCATGCCGTCGGCGAACGGAAGGTTCACCGCGGCCTCGACGCACTGGATGATCGCTTCCGGTGCCTTGAAGCCGCGGAACTTCTTGGCGTGGGCGCCACGGAACGCTGCGAACTCGTCGGCCGACATCGGCGGGACCGAGCGGTCGCTGACTTTCTTCAATTGGGCGCCCTCTGCCACAAGGCGACGCGCGAACGCAATCGCATCGTCACGAAGGTTTCCTTCGGACGCAAGCTCATCGACCAAACCCATGGCGAGGCATTCGCCGGCGGCGACGTGGGTGCCTGCGGTCATCATCTCCGTCGCCTTCAGCGGCCCGACGATGCGCGGCAGACGTTGTGTCCCGCCCGCACCGGGGAGCAAACCGAGGTTCACCTCGGGTAGGCCGCACTTGCTCGACGGAACAGCGATCCGGTAGTGCGCGCACAACGCCACCTCGAGCCCGCCACCGAGTGCCGTGCCGTGGATCGCCGCCACCACCGGTTTGGGCGAGCTCTCCATCTTGCTCTGCACATCCAACAGGCCGGCGCCCTTGGCGGCTCCGCCGAACTCGCTGATGTCGGCGCCGGCAATGAACGTGCGGCCGGCGCAGATGAGCACGATTGCCTTCACCGTGTCGTCCGCGATGGCTGCATCAAACGCGCCGAACAACCCGTCACGTACGTTCGCACTGAGCGCATTCACGGGTGGCGAGTCGAGGCTGATGATGGCGACACCATCTTCGATGGCGAGGTCGGTGACGCTATTGATGGAAGTCATGCAAGCTCCTGCTGCTGAACGGGTTGGCCATGCTCGTCGGTCCGTCTCTTGGGGACAAGTCCACGTCCTCGCGCTGCCCGTTCCGGGGTCCTGTCACCGATACTCCCCAGCCGCTGCGGTACTCGCCCGTTGTTCTCCTCCGTCGAACCGGGTCTCCGTTCCTCGGGCGGGGCCCCATCGGCGCCACCCCTCCACTCGTGCGTTTGGCGGCATGCGAACTTGCGGAACAAACCACCGTTTGGGTTGGGGAACGGTCCCCGGGGCACTTCAGTTAGGGAACGGGTCCTCGCCATGACGGAAACCGGAGCAGCCCGGCTGGGCTCCACTCCCGGTACTCCACCAGACAGCGGTGCTTCGGCCGGACGAACACCGCCGTCGGCTCGCCGGGATCAGTGGAGAACGGGCATGTCGCCACCACGTCGTCGGCCAGGAGTTGGTGGAGCTCGTCGAGTGCAGCATCGGTGAACCCGGTGCCGACCCGGCCGATCCAGCGGAGCGGTCCCCCGGCATCGTCTGTCTCCGGCATCCCCAGCAGCAACGAGCCGATGCCGCGCTCGCGGCGACCGCTCCCGGGCACCCATCCGCCGATCACGAATTCGTCGATGGTCCGGTTGCCCACCTTGACCCAGTTGGGGGAGCGTCGGCCGGCGGTGTACTTCGCGTCGTTCCGCTTCGCCACGACACCCTCGAGGCCGGTCCTGCGCGTGAGCGCCTGCAACGCGTGGCCGTCGTCGTAGACCGGGGCTCGGCGCCAGCTCGGCCCCTCCTGCAGGCCGTCGAGGCGACCCA
>JANLRD010000028.1:0-119739 GCA_031368215.1 Acidimicrobiia bacterium
GGTCGCCGACGTCGCCGCGCTCACCAAGCCGACCCGGGTCGAATGGTGCACCGGCTCGGCCGAGGAGTACGAGCGGCTCTGCCAACTCCTCGTCGACAACGGCACGTTCACCCGCCTCGACGAGGCGAAGCGCCCGAACTCCTACCTCGCCACAAGCGATCCGGGCGACGTCGCCCGCGTCGAGGACCGCACGTTCATCTGTTCGGTCGACCAGGCCGACGCCGGAGCGACCAACAACTGGCGTGACCCCGTCGAAATGAAGGCAACGCTCACCGGGCTCTTCGACGGCTGCATGACCGGCCGGACGATGTTCGTCGTGCCGTTCTCGATGGGTCCGATCGGCTCGCCGATCGCCCACATCGGCGTGGAGCTCACCGACTCGGCCTACGTCGCCGTCTCAATGCGCATCATGACCCGCATGGGTCAGCTCGTGCTCGACACGCTGGGCGACGGTGATTTCGTCCCGTGCCTGCACTCGGTCGGGATGCCGCTGGCCGAGGGTCAAGCGGACGTGAAGTGGCCGTGCAATGCCGACAACAAGTACATCTGCCATTTCCCCGAGACCCGCGAGATCTGGTCGTTCGGTTCCGGCTACGGCGGCAACGCCCTGCTCGGCAAGAAATGCTTCGCACTGCGCATCGCGTCGGTCATGGCCCGCGACGACAACTGGATGGCCGAGCACATGCTCATCCTCGGCATCACGTCACCCGCCGGACGGAAGCACTACATCGCCGCCGGGTTCCCCTCGGCCTGCGGCAAGACCAACCTCGCCATGCTCGTGCCCACCATTCCCGGCTGGAAGGTGGAGACCGTCGGCGACGACATCTGCTGGATGAAGTTCGGCGCCGACGGCCGCCTCTACGCGATCAACCCCGAAGCCGGGTTCTTCGGGGTTGCGCCAGGCACGGGCGAGGAGACCAACCCGAACGCGATGGCCTCGCTGTCGGGCAACGCGATCTACACGAACGTGGCCCTGACCGAGGACGGCGACGTGTGGTGGGAGGGCATGACCGCGACGGTGCCGGCCCGTCTCACCGATTGGCGTCACAACACGTGGACGCCCGAGTCGGAAACGCCGGCGGCCCATCCGAACGCGCGCTTCACCGTGCCTGCTTCGCAGTGCCCGTCGATCGCCCCCGAATGGGAGGACCCGGCCGGTGTGCCGATCTCGGCGATCCTCTTCGGAGGACGACGGGCCTCTACCGTGCCCCTCGTGACCGAGTCGCTGTCGTGGGAGCACGGAGTGTTCATGGGCGCCACCGTGGCATCCGAGACAACTGCGGCAGCCGCTGGCGTGGTCGGCAACCTCCGTTTCGATCCCTTCGCGATGCTTCCGTTCTGCGGCTACAACATGGCCGACTACATGCAGCACTGGCTCGACATCGGCACCTCGACGGACGCGTCGAAGCTCCCGCGGATCTATTCCGTCAACTGGTTCCGCAAGGACACCAACGGCAAGTTCGTCTGGCCGGGCTACGGGGAGAACAGTCGGGTCCTCAAGTGGATCATCGAACGTCTCGAGGGCACCGCCACCGCTGTCGAGACACCGGTCGGCCACCTCCCGGCCCCCGGAGCAATCGACGTCAACGGCCTCTCGGTGTCCGTCGACCATCTCGACGCTGCGCTTCGCGTCGATCCGGCCGAGTGGCTGGCCGAGCTCCCCAAGGTCGAGGAACACTTCGCCAAGCTCGGCGACCGTATGCCCGAAGCCATGCGCACCCAGCTCGCCGATCTCCGAGCCCGCCTCACCGCCGCCGCCTGACGCGCTGGAGGCGCTGGCGCGCCCGGTACGGGTTGTCCACGCACCCAAAGCGCCTCCCAACCGGCTGCATTCGAATAATTTCGCGCCTATTGGGCGCGACGAGTGGTGGACCCGGGCGCGAGGAGTTATCGCGCTCGATCGCCGCGCCAAAGGGGACGCCCTGAACTGGCCTCGGCGCCGTGGATCGCCCGAAGGACGACAGACGGTCGACGTTCAATCTGTTGCGGCGTGACCATGATCGACCGGAAGCCGAGCGCGTCGTACCGAGCCTGACGGTCGTAGTCCCGCTCGAAGGTTCCCTCGTGGAACTCCCGGGAGTCGATGGCGACAAGAACGCCCAGTGCGGGGAGCATGACGTGGGGGCGAGGCCGTCGTCGGCGCTGCTGACCGAACTGGAGGACGAAGTCCGTGCGGTATTCGATGCGTCCGCCGGCGCCGACGATGACCACCTGCCGCCACGGTTCGAACCCGTGCGGGCGAACGATGTGCAGGAACCGGGTTTCGGCGTAGCTCTCCGTCGGCGGCTCCGGTGGTCGGGCGGTGAGGACTCGCCGCAGCGCCAGACCTCCCTCCGTCCCGACACCGCGTGATCGTAGATCGGCGATCGCCACGAGACCCCGATGCAGCGCGCACTCCAACGCCAGTTCAATCCGTTGTTCGGGGAGCACACCGTCTCGCTGCGCAGCCCGTTCGAGGAGATCTCGGTCATCGCCCAAGTGACGAAGCACGACGCCTGGGTGGGCGACGACGACTCCGCCTATCGAACTCGTCGGACCCCAGGATCGCGTGCGAACTGCTTCGGCTACGGGATGGGCGCTGTGGGGGAGGCAGACGCGCATCGGCCAATCGCCGTTGCGGAAACCGTCGAGGTCGAGCAGTTGGGCGGCAAGCGGCCCAGTCAACGCCGGTTCGTGGCGAGGCCGGGGCGCAGTGCGGGCGGTGGAGTCGGCGGACATGACCGCGATCGTCCACGGCGAAGGGACCACTGTCGACCCGTTGTTGGGTGCGGTGGCGAGTCTGGCGGGTTGGAGCAACAGGGCCTTTGCCGCAGCCACCCGACCTGCGCCCGCGTCGGCGGCACTCGCGCCCCCGCATGACGAGGCGGCGGGCGGTGCAGCGATGCGCCAGTAGCGTTGACGGCCGTGCCTGCCGCAAATCGCTTCATCATTCCGAGTGAGTTGGATGGTGCGCGCCTTGACCGAGCACTCCGCCTTCTCATCGACGGACTGGCCAAGAACGATGCATCGATGCTCATCGGCCGACGTCGCGTGCGCGTCAACGGTCGCCCCGTGACCTACGACTCGTGGGAAGTCCGCACGGGTTACGTGATCGAGATCAGCGGGGCGATCGCCACCAGTGCCAACGCCCACGTCTTCGATCCGAAGTGGATTCTCGCCGACGACGGCCAACTCGTCGCCATCGACAAGCCGAGCGGATTGCGGCCCGAAGAGCGCGGGGTGATCGATCGCGACAACTTGGTGACGCTGCTGAGCGATCATCTCGGCCAGCCGATGGTGCCGGTGCACCGGATCGACCGGGACACATCCGGCGTGATGCTGCTCGTTCGCAAGAGCGCTCCCCGGTCGCTGCGCTCCGAACTCGACGCCGCGTTCAAGGGCCACGAGGTCACGAAGCACTACGTCGCGGTGGTTGCTGTCCCGCATCGGCTCAAGGCCGGACGCCTCGTCGACTTCATCGCGCAGGATCGCGAGCATCGCGATCGGATGGCGGTGGTCGAACGCGGCGGCGACCGCGCCGAGACGCTGATCGAGCTCGGCGAAGCCAACGCGAAGCGCCAGCAGGTGCTGCTCTCTCCGGTCACCGGCCGAACCCACCAGCTCCGCGTGCAGCTCGCGGCCCGCGACTCGCCGATCCTCGGGGATCGGCTCTATGGGAGCAAGCCGGTCGCCCAGGCGGCGTCCCGCCTTCTGCTCCACGCTCGCCGTCTCGAGCTTCCTCCCGTGGGCGGTCACGACGCCCGCGTCTTCGAGGCCGAGCTACCACGTGAACTTACGATCTTGCCCTCGCCCGCGAGTGATCCTCAGCCGGACGCGTCGTCGGAGAGCGGCGCCACCGGCGACGCGCCCCGACGCCCGGCGGGCCGGCCGAAAGGCCCCGTCGCCCGCAAGCCACCTCGCGAAACCAAGCGCGCCGCGGGCGAGAAGGCGGCACGCCGCAAGGGGTAGCCGGTCGAGGCAAGCGAGACCGGCTGGCTCAGAGGCGCCGGTCGTTGGCCCAGCGGGTGAGTTCGTAGCGACTCGACAGCTGGAGCTTGCGCAGCACCGACGACACGTGCGTCTCGATCGTCTTCACCGACAGCGTGAGCTGCCGGGCGATCTCCTTGTAGGCGTAGCCCCGGGCAATGAGGCGCAGCACTTCCTTCTCGCGCTGCGTCAGCTGATCGAGTTCCGGATCCGACGGGGTGTCGACGGCAAGGTTTGTCGAGAAGGCGTCGAGCACAAACCCGGCGAGGCGGGGAGAGAACACCGCGTCACCGTCGGCGATGCGCTCGATGGCAGCGGCAAGCTCCGCTCCGCTGATCGTTTTCGTGACGTACCCACGCGCGCCGGCACGGATCACAGCGATCACATCCTCCGACGCGTCGGACACCGACAGCGCGAGGAACTTCACGTCCGGCTCGCGCTCGTGCACCCGCGAGATCACCGATGCCCCGCCGCCCCCGGGAAGGTGGACGTCGAGCAGAACCACCTGCGGCCGAGCACCGATGATGCCGGCGACCGCCGAGTCGACGTCGGCTGCGTCACCGACGATCTGCACTGCGTCGGCCAGTTCGGCCGCCACACCCTTGCGGAACAGCTGATGGTCATCGACCAGGAACACACGTGTCTTCATAGCTGCGCTTTCGTCGGCTCGACTGCTGGTGCTTCTGTGGTCGAACCCACGGGCGCCGGTGACCGCCCGATCACGATCTGCACCTCGGTTCCCTCGCCCGGCGACGACGAGATGGTTACCCGCCCTCCGTTGCGCTGCAGTCGGCCGATGATCGAGTCCCGCAGGCCGCGACGGTCGGCGGAGACTGCGGCCGGGTCGAAGCCCTCCCCGCGGTCGCGCACGAACACGACAAGCTCGCGTTCGTCGACTTCGAAGTACACATCGACCTTGTCAGCCCCGGAATGCTTGCCGGCATTGACCAACGCTTCGCGAGTCGCGGCGAGAGCAACACGAGCGGCATCGTCGAGGGGACCGTCGCCCACCAGAACGACGTCGACGTTGATGCCGTAGGACTGTTCGACCTCTTCGGCAACGACATCGAGCATCTCGCGGATCGAGAGCGGTCGGCCGGCGCTGTGGTCGCCGTCACTGAACAGCCAGGCTCGAAGTTCGCGTTCCTGACGACGGGCCAACGCCTGAACCTGCTTCGGGTCGTCGGCCTTTCGCTGAATGATCGCCAGCGTCTGCAGAACCGAGTCGTGCAGATGAGCAGCGATGTCCGCCTTCTCCTCGGACCGGACCCGCGCCCGACGCTCGGCACTGAGCGCCCGAAGCATCGACCGACTCCACGGGAGAAGGATCACACCGAGTCCGGCAACGAGAGCGACGACGGCGAAGAACAGACCTGTCAGGGCGTTCAGGCCCCCGGCCCGCGAGACGACTCCGGCGAACCCGCCGAAGACGAAGAGCCCTCCGATGGCGAAACGGATCACCTGACCGCGCCACGGGGAGGTCCCGGTTCGGCTCAGCGCGTGCTCGATCGAACGGCGGCCTTCGTGGCTGATCATCGAGAAGCCGATCGAGACGATCACGATCGCGGTGATCAACCAGGTGGGAAAGGGAAGTCCGGTCTGCTGGATCAGCAGCAGGGATCCGAGCACGACCGCCCCGAAGGCCAACGCGGCGATCGGGTCGCCGGCGGCATGCAGGACAGGAACCGATGAGGGGCGGCCACCGCCGGCACCGGCCGAGGCATGCATCGGAAGGATGACCCAGGCGAGCAGGTAGAGCACGACACCGACACCCGAGGCGAAGGCGAGCGCGACGAACGCGATTCGGACGATCGACGGGTCGACGCCGAGCCGCACCGCGAGTCCCGAGGCGACTCCACCGAGCCACCGCTCCCCAGGGCCGGAGCGCTCGACACCCTCGAGTGGCCCAAGTGGCAGATGCGGACGAGCAGGGAGATGGGGACGAGCAGGGCGAGCCGGCCCGGTGACCGGCGGGGTCGGGTCGATCACGCCCGGCAACGAGGGCCCCGAGGCGCTCGGAATGGCGTCGGGAAGACGCGGCGGATCGATCGGCCGGGGCACGCTATCGATGATGACAGCCCGAGCACCCTCGGACTGCCGGGGTCCTCCCCAACAAAACCCTGACCATCTCGGCCGTCTCAGGGTCGGTTCGGGGGAACACCTGAATGCACGAACGCTGCGAACCCCGCACCATGGATGACGTGAACACCGAGAAACCCAAGAGTTCGGCTGATTCCCCGAAGCGGGCGAAGGAGCCGGAGGCCGAGGTCCCGGCCGAGCGCCGCCTCTACCGCAGCCGCAAGAACCGGGTGTTCAAAGGTGTCGCCGGTGGCATCGGCGAATACTTCGGGATTGATCCGGTACTCGTTCGCCTGGCGTTCCTGCTCACCTTTGCGATGGGCGGCGTGGGCGTGATCGCCTACATCCTCGCCTGGGTCCTGCTGCCCAAGCGGCCGAAGGGACAGGCGGTACCCCCGACTCCCCGGACGAGCGGACTCGAGGTCCTGCACAACCGGTCACTCGGCGTCTGGATCCTCGTCGCCATCGGAGCGGGGCTGATCCTCGACCAACTCAATCTGAACATCGCCGGCGATCGCCTCTGGCCGCTCCTGCTCATCGGCGGGGGGCTCATCGTCCTGATGCGCCGACGTGACGCCGGAGCGGGCACCGCGGACCCGGGCATGGCGACGATCCCGGGAGGAGCGTCGGGACGGACGTCTGCTCGAACGTCTTCGGCTGAGTCCACGATGAGCATCTTCGACGGCGGGCCGTCGCGCCGGGATCTCCATGCCGAGGCCCTCGCCGAGCTGCATGATCCGGTGGTCGACGAACTCGACCGGGCAGTCGCCGAGCTCCGCGCCGAGCGCCTCGGATCAACGGTAACGGAGGCCGTTGGGCCGCAAGCTTCCTCGCGCCGCGGCGACCGCCGGGCACAGCCGCGAAGCCTGCTCCGCCGCTTCTTGATCGGCTCGGTCCTCTTCGTCGCCCTTCTGACTCTTCTTACTGCCGCCGTCGGGTTCCGGATCCTGGCGCGCGGCGTCGGCGAACGCCAGGTCGCATACGCGGGTCAGCAATCGTTCAGGCAGACCTTCGGGGCCGGAGACCTCACCGTTGATCTCACCGGCCTCGAAGGCGCAGCCAACGGGGACTCGAAGCACGAGATCTCGCTCGACTTCGGTCAGGCGACGATTCGTCTGCCCGCGGGATCAAACCGACCGAAGGTCAAGGTCACGACGCACGGACGAATCGTCGCGGCGCAAACCGGCTTCAACGGGGCCACCGAAGCCACTCTGTTCGGGTCCCGGGTCAACACGTTCCCGGGCTGCCCCGGTGGTGGGACCGTCGACGTCGACCTCACGATCATGGCGGGAGAGGTCGGCCTCATCCCCGACACCACCACGAAATGCTCGCCACCGCCGAGTACCGAGTTCCCCAACCGCACGTCGCTCCCGACTTTTCCCACCCTCGACGAACCGACTTTTCCCACCCTCGACGCACCGACCGCCCCGACGGCCCCCTGATCCCCTACCTCGACCAAACACCAAAGGAAACCAACACCATGAAACTCACCAACATCCTCTTCTTCATCCTCGGCGGCGTGCTGCTCATTGCCGGCATCGGCGCCCTGGCCAGCGTGGCGCTGCGTCTGCTGTGGCCGGCTTTGCTCCTCGGCGTCGGCGTGGCGCTCATCGGCAAGGCCGTCAAGTCACCGTCGGCCTAGCCGCGCTCGGAGGTCCAGCCGTCTCGACGGCTGCGTGGCGCTGCGCCGCTGACGGCCCCCAACGTCAGCGGCGCAGACGCGCTTCGTCGAAAGCGTCTTCGCTTGCTCAGTGGGCGCAGCCGCAACCGCTCCCGCAGCCACCCGCTGGGCGCGCCGACGCAGCGGCCATGTTCGCTGTTGGTGCAGCGCCTCCGACAGCGGCGAAGCTCGACAGCAGACGCATGCTGTTGGCGTGCCCGAACGGACAGGTGGCCGGGCTGCTCGATTCCGCCATCGGCCGTTGCTGCTCGAAGCGGGTGTCACATTCCTTGCAGCGGTATTCGTAGAACGGCATGGCAGCAGTCTACGGAGCAGCGATCACGGACGCGTTGTCGGCGACTGGGTGTGCGACGGGTCGGTCTCCACAAGGCCCCCCAGAACACCGTCGATCGCCGCCAACGTTTCCGCGTCGAGACGAACCCCGGCGGCAGCGACGGAGTCGTCGAGCTGCTCGGGGCGAGAAGCTCCCACGATCGCCGATGCCACGTTCGGGTTGGCGAGGACCCAGGCAACGGCGAGCCCGGCCATGGTGAGCCCGGCCTGCACGGCGATGGGGCGGAGTTCCTGGACGGCGGTCAGCACGGGATCGCTCAACCACCGCTTGATGAAGATCGCGCCGGTCGGGTCGAGTGCGCGCGAGCCATCGGGCACCGGCTGACCAGGTAGGTACTTTCCGGTGAGCACCCCCTGGGCGATCGGCGACCAGACGATCTGGGAGAGCCCGCACTCTTCGCTCGCCGGAACGACCTCGGATTCGATCACGCGCCACAGCATCGAGTACTGCGGCTGATTCGACACGAACGGCACGTGCAACTCACGCGCAAGCACCGCTCCGGCGCGGATCTGTTCGGCCGTCCATTCCGACACGCCGATGTAGAGCGCCTTTCCGGAGCGGACGATGTCGGCAAACGCCAGCATGGTCTCTTCGAGCGGCGTCTCGAAGTCATAGCGGTGGGCCTGATAGAGGTCGACATAGTCCGTCCCGAGACGCTTCAGCGACCCGTCGATGCTCTCCAGAAGGTGTTTGCGGGAAAGACCGCGATCGTTCACCCCTCGTCCGGTCGGGAAGAACACCTTGGTTGCGATCTCCAGACCCTCGCGCCGTTCCCCGGCGAGTGCTCGGCCGAGCACCGACTCGGCGCGGGTGCCGGCGTAGGCGTCGGCGGTGTCGAAGGTGGTCACGCCGAGCTCGAGGGCACGACGGACACAGGCGGCGGCAGCATCCTCTTCGACCTGGCTGCCGTGGGTCACCCAGTTGCCGTAGCTGACCGCGGAGACCTTCATGCCGCTGCGTCCGAGATAGCGATGTTCCATATGCGATTCCTTCGTCGGGAGAGGTGTCGACGGTAGCGCCTCGTCCGGGTGAGCAGGTCCTCGACGAACGCTCGTGCGCCACGAGGGGACGTTCATCACTCTGCTAAACGAGAGGCCATGACCAGACCGGCGCGACTCGACGAACAAATCGCCTTCCTCGTCGAGATCGACAAGCTCAAGTCGATTCTCCGCCAGACACCCATCGCCGACGGCTCTCGCCGCGAGAACACCGCAGAGCATTCGTGGCATCTCGCGATGTTTGCGCTGGTGCTCGCGGAACATGCACCGGAGCCGGTCGACATCTCGAAGGTGATCATGATGCTGCTCCTGCACGACATCGTGGAGATCGACGCCGGCGACACGTTCATCTACGCCGCAGCTGACGCGGCAGTTGCTGCTCAGCAGGAAGCCGACGAGCTCGCCGCGGCGCATCGGATCTTCTCGCTGCTCCCGATCGATCAGGCCGCCCGTCTCCGGGCCGTCTGGGACGAGTTCGAGGCGAAGGAGACCGCCGAGTCGAAGTTCGCGAAGACCATCGACCGGCTCCAGCCGATGCTGCTGAACCGGGTGAGCGGAGGAGGATCGTGGACAGCGCACGGCATCGCCGCCGACAAGACCCGTCGGCTCATCCACTCCACGATGCAACCCGGTTCGATCCTGACGGCTTTCGCGCTCCGAATCGTGGAAGAGGCGATCGCCGAGGGACTGCTCCTGCCCGACCCCAACGACTGAACCAATCCCGCGCCGACCCTGCCGACCCCGCCACTACGATGAAGTGCGTGTCGATCGTTGCCGCCTACATCCTTCTGCAGACCGATGTCGGAAAGTCGTCTTCCGTATGCAAGGCCGTGGGCGCCCTCGGCGGCGTGGTGAGCTGCGAGGAAGTCACGGGTCCCTACGATCTGATCGTCAAGGCCGAAGCCGAATCCCTCGACGAACTCGGCAAGCAGGTCGTCTCCCGCATCCAGCTGGTCGAGGGCATCACCCGAACCCTGACCTGCCCGGTCATCCACTTCTGACCAATCCCGTCGGCGCCTCTCGGGCCGACGACGATCGGGTTCAGTGCCCCATCGACCACACGAGGATCTCGGCGCCCTCCGGCCCGGCGGTGACCGTCGGAGTGCCGGCACCCGCCAGGCGAGCAGCGTCACCGGCGAGCAGCGGCGTGCCGTCGACGTCGGCCGCACCCTTCGGCACGAACAGGTGGCCGAAGCGGGCGTCGGGGATTCGGACGATCTCGTCCGGTGCCAGGCGGGCGCCCCACAGGACGGCATCGCGTTGACGAATGGATATCGCTGCGTCGTGTCCCGCTCCTGAGGCGATCGGCACGAGTCCGCCCTTTGCGAGCTCGGCGTTGATGTCAAGCTGCTCGTAGCCCGGACGGATCCGTTGGGTGTCGGGCAGCACCCACATCTGCACGAGGTGCACCGGACGTTCCTTCGACGGGTTCTTCTCGGAGTGCCAGATCCCTGTACCCGCCGACATTCGCTGGGCGAGACCGGGATACAGCAGTCCGCGGTTGCCCTCGGAATCCTTGTGTTCCAGCTCGCCCTCGAGCACCCAGGTGACGATCTCCATGTCCTGGTGGGGGTGGGTGTCGAAGCCGGTTCCCGGCGCGATCACGTCGTCGTTGTTGACCAGGAGCAGGCCATGACCGACGTTGGTGGGGTCATAGAAGCTGCCGAAGCTGAAGGAGTGCTTCCCGGCCAACCAGGACAGCTTCGTCTCGAAGCGCTCTTGGGCTCGGTGGATGGTGATGGGGGCGGAGATCATGGTCGCACTTTCGATCGGGTCAGCTATTGCCAACGCTGCAACCTCGCGAAGTATTTCAGTTTTGGAATACTTTACGACGCCGACCCGGTCAATCGCCGACGGTGAGGCCGAACAGCAAGTACGTCAGGTCGGCTTCGGTGGCGCCGAGTCGGGCGCGCATTTTGTCCCCGGCGGCCGAACCCGTCATGTCGATGGCGAGAATGAGGTTCGGATCGTCGAGAGCGCCCGCTGCCGTTCGTATGTGCACGTGCAACTCCGACGGGGCGTCGTCGGACATCGTGTCGTCGAGGGCGAAGCGCTGGATCCATGTGCCGAGCTTCGACGGGTTCACGCCATCGGGCACGGCGATCTCCTGCACCCGCAAAATCCCGGCCGGGAGAGGCGCAAGGGTGCGATCGATGGCGGCATCAGCAGTCGGCCCGACCCCGAAGCCGGTGAAGGCTTTGCGCGCCATCACTTCTTCCCGATGGAGACGGGTCGTGAGACCGACTGGAAGAAGTCGTTGCCCTTGTCGTCGACCACGACGAAGGCCGGGAAGTCGTGCACGTCGATCTCCCAGATCGCTTCCATCCCGAGCTCCGGGTACTCGAGCACCTCGACGCGGGTGATGCAGTCCTGGGCCAGCCGGGCTGCGGGGCCACCGATCGAACCGAGGTAGAAGCCGCCGTGCTTCGCGCACGCATCGGTCACCGCTTTCGAACGGTTCCCCTTCGCCAGCATCACCAGCGACCCCCCGGCGGCTTGGAACGCGTCGACGTAGGAGTCCATGCGGCCCGCCGTGGTCGGCCCGAACGAACCCGATGCGTAGCCTTCGGGCGTCTTCGCCGGTCCGGCGTAATAGATCGCCCGGTCCTTCAGGTACTGCGGCAGACCCTGGCCGGCGTCGAGGCGTTCCTTCAGCTTGGCGTGGGCGATGTCGCGTCCGACGACGATCGTTCCGGTGAGCGACAGGCGCGTCTTCACCTGATGCTTCGACAGCTCGGCCCGGATCTCCGACATCGGCAGGTTGAGGTCGATGTTGACCACGTGGTCGGTCAGGTCTTCGTGGGTCACGTCGGGAAGGAACCGAGCAGGGTCGGTTTCGAGCTGTTCGAGGAACACGCCCTCGGCGGTGATCTTGCCGAGCGCCTGGCGGTCGGCCGAACACGACACCGCGAGCGCAACGGGGCACGACGCACCATGGCGCGGTAGACGGATCACGCGAACGTCGTGGCAGAAGTACTTCCCGCCGAACTGCGCGCCGATACCCGTCGCCGCCGAGATCTTCAGCACCTCGGCTTCCATCTCGAGATCTCGGAAGGCCTGGCCGTCGCGGTTGCCGCTCGTCGGAAGCGAATCGAGATAGCGGGCGGACGCGAGCTTGGCAAGCTTGAGCGAGTACTCCGCCGACGTGCCGCCGACGACGACACCAAGGTGATAGGGCGGGCACGCTGCGGTACCAAGCGTACGTATCTTCTCGTCCATCCAGCTGGCGAAGCTGGCGGGATTGAGCAAGGCCTTCGTCTCCTGGAAGAGCAGGCTCTTGTTAGCCGACCCGCCGCCCTTGGCCATGAAGAAGAACTTGTACGCATCGCCGCCAACGGCTTCGATCTCGATCTCGGCCGGCAGGTTGTTGCCGGTGTTGACCTCGTCCCAGAAGGTGACCGGCGACATCTGCGAGTAGCGCAGGTTCGTGTGGACGTAGGTGTCCCAGATGCCCTTGGTGATCGCTTCCTTGTCGTCGGACCCCGTGAGCACGTATTGGCCCTTCTTGCCCTTCACGATTGCCGTACCGGTGTCCTGACATCCGGGCAGGATCCCGCCTGCGGCGATGGCGGCGTTCTTGAGGAGATCGAGCGCGACGAAGCGGTCGTTCGCGCTCGCCTCCGGATCGTCGAGGATCTTCGCGAGCTGCGCCAAGTGGCCGGGCCGCAGCAGGTGCTGGATGTCGCGCATCGCCTCGCGGGTGAGCAGCGTGATGACCTCGGGATCGACCTCGAGGAACGTCTTCCCGTTCGCCTGGAATGTCGAGACGCCGTCGGCAGTCAGCAGTCGATACGGGGTCTCGTCGGGCCCGAGCGGGAGGAGCTCGCGGTAGGCAAACGATGCTTCGGCAGGCGTAGGCATGACGTCCAGTCTGCCCGTCCTGGATCGGTCCGCGTTGACGGGTTGAGTCATTGCAGGAGCGCCGGAAGTTGGTGAGCTGAGTCGCTCCACGAGCGACCTGATGAACAACGGTCGCACAGCGACCGGGGCCTCAATCTGGCCGGGTCGACGGTTAGGATGCCGAAGACTTTCCGTTGACATTCCGTTGAGGCGGCGCGACGATCACAAGACCTTGACCCAACAAACTGGGGGTACGAAGATGCCACTTGCCGAACACGTAGGGTTCGATGCGCCTTCCGAGGTCCGAGAGATGCCCTTCGGCAAAGCCGAGATCATCATGCTCGGAGGTTCCCCGATCATGCGCATGACGCTGCAGCCCGGTTGGCGTTGGAGCGAACATGTCAAACCGATGGCCGGAACGGAGCTCTGCGAAGCCCCGCACTTCCAATACAGCATCTCCGGACGCATCGGGGTACGAATGGCCGACGGCAACGAGTTCGAAGTTGGTCCGGGCGAGGTGAGCAGGTTGGAGCCCGGGCACGATGCCTGGGTCGTGGGCGACGAGCCGGTCGTCGCTATCGACTGGGGCGGAGCGCACGTCTGGGCGAAGTCAACGTAACGACAGGTCGCAGGCGCAGCGCCCTGATCGGTTGAACTTCTCGTCGATGGACGCCCCTGGCTCCCGACGGGCCGACCGACCCGGAACCGCGCCTCGGTTCGTGTTGCGTGACGGTCGCTCGGTAGCTTGGGAGAAATGGCCGACGTTTCCCGGACCCCTTTCGGTCCCCCGCCCGACGCTCGGCCGTCGATCATGCGGGCGCTCGGACGGCTGCTTCGACGAAACCTCCGGCCCTATCGACGCCAGCTCCTGCTCGTCACGGTGTTCCAGTCCTTGCAGACCGCAGCGGCGCTGTACCTTCCCAGCCTAAATGCGGCCATCATCGACAAAGGGGTGCTGCCGGGCAATAACCGTTACATCTGGACGCACGGTGGCCAGATGCTGCTCGTCACGATCGTGCAGGTCGGTTTCGCGGTCGCCGCGGTCTACTTCGGTTCTCAGGCCGCGACGGGCTTCGGACGCGATGTGCGTCGCGACCTCTTCCATACCGTCACGGGGTTCTCGTCGCGCGAGGTGTCCGAGCTCGGGGCCTCGTCGCTGATCACCCGCATCACCAACGACGTGCAACAGGTGCAGATGCTCGTGCAGCAGACCTGCACGTTGTTCATCGCCGCTCCGATCACCATCGTCGGAGGCGTGATCATGGCGCTCCGAGAAGACGTTGGACTCTCCGCCCTGCTTGCGGTGAGCGTGCCGGTGCTGTTGCTCGTGGCCGGTTCGGTGATTCGTCGAATGATCCCGTTGTTCTCGGTCATGCAAGTTCGGATCGATCGCGTCAACCAGATTCTCCGCGAACAGATCACCGGCATCCGTGTGGTTCGGGCCTTCACCCGAGAGCCCGATGAGACGCAACGCTTCGCCACGGCCAACGATTCATTGACCGCGACGTCACTTGCCGCCGGTCGCCTCCAGGCCCTGATGTTCCCGATCGTGATGTTCATCCTCAACGGTTCGAGCGCGGCGGCCGTATGGATAGGGGCCGACCGGATTGTCGCCGGCAAGATGCAGATAGGCGCACTCATCGCCTTCTTGTCGTATCTCGTGCAGATCCTTCTTTCGGTCATGATGGCCACATTCATGTTGTCGATGGCGCCACGCGCTGCTGTGTGCGCCGAACGCATCGTGCAGGTGCTCGAAACGCCGAGCACGGTGGCACAGGCCGACGGCGCCCTTACCGAACTGCCGGGTCACGGAACGTTGGAGTTCCGCCACGTCGGGTTCCACTACCCGGGCGCCGAGACCCCGGTGCTGTCGGACGTCTCGTTCCGAGTCGCGGCCGGCGAGATGACGGCAATCATCGGGGCGACCGGGTCAGGCAAGACCACCCTGTTGAACCTCATTCCTCGGCTCTTCGACGCCACGTCGGGCGAGGTCCTCGTCGATGGTGTCGATGTCCGCCGCATCGATCTGCAAACACTGTGGGGCCGTATCGGCCTTGTTCAGCAACGGCCGTATCTCTTCTCGGGCACGGTGGCGAGCAACCTCCGCTACGGCGATGCCGATGCTACGGAGGCCGATCTGTGGCACGCGCTCACCGTGGCACAGGCCGCCGATTTCGTGAGGGCCATGCCCGGCGGGCTCGAGGCTCGCATCGAGCAGGGTGGGACCAACGTGTCGGGCGGCCAACGTCAGCGCCTGGCTATTGCCCGGGCCCTCGTGCATCGGCCGAACCTGTATCTGTTCGACGATTCCTTCTCTGCGCTCGATCTCGCCACCGACGCCCGACTGCGCGCCGCGCTGACTCCTGAGACAATGAACGCCGCCGTGATAATCGTGGCCCAACGGATCTCGACGGTGCGCCATGCCGATCAGATCGTGGTCCTCGAAGGTGGCGCGATCGTCGGTCTCGGCACCCACGACGACCTCGTGGTGTCGTGCCCCACCTACGCCGAGATCGTCGAATCGCAACACGCAACGCAGGATGCCGCGTGAGTCCGACCACCCCTCCGTCGGCCGACGCGAGGAAGGAAGACGGCCCCGAGTTCGATCCCCGCATCCAGCGTCAACAGGCACAGGCGAATCGAGCCGTGATGGGCCGGGGGCCGATGAGCGCGGGAGGAATGCCGGCGGAGAAGTCGAAAGACTTCGGTGCGTCGGTACGTCGGCTGCTGGGGTTGATGGCGCCAGAGCGCGCCGGGCTCATCGCCGTTGTGGCGATCGCCGTCACCAGCGTGGCGTTCTACGTGTCCGGACCTCGGGTCCTCGGACACGCCACTGACCTGATCGTACGCGGCGTGTACGGGCGAGGTCCGGGACGCCCTGGGACCGGGGTCGACTTCTCGGCGCTGCATCGGACCCTGTGGTTCGCCGGTGGTCTCTACGTCGTCTCGGCCCTGCTCGCCGCCACGCAGGCTCGGCTCCTCGCCGGAATCGTGCAGCGAACAATGTTCACGCTCCGCGCCCGGGCCGAAGCAAAACTCCATCGGCTCCCTCTCGGCTACGTCGACCGCACCCCACGCGGTGATCTGCTGAGCCGGGTAACCAACGACGTCGACAACATCGCTCAGAGCCTCCAGCAGACGATGAGCCAGATGCTCACATCGGCGCTGCAGCTCATCGGGGTGTTGACGATGATGTTCTGGATCTCCTGGAAACTCGCTCTATGCGCGGCGATCACCATTCCCCTGTCGCTGTGGGGGCTGAAGTTCATCGGTGGCAAGAGCAGGTCGCGCTTCGTGGCGCAGTGGCGTCACACCGGAGCGCTCAACGGTCACGTGGAGGAAGCGTTCACCGGGCATGCCGTGATGAAGGTTTTCGGCCATCAGGTGGAGAGCGAGCAGCATTTCGACGAAGTGAACGAACGACTCCACCGCGCCAACTTCGGTGCCCAGTTCATCTCCGGCACGGTCCAGCCGATGACGATGGTGCTCGGCAACCTGAACTACGTCGTCATCGCCGTGGCCGGAGGACTCATGGTCGCCAGCGGCGCGCTGTCGATCGGCGGCGTACAGGCGTTCATCCAGTACACGCGCCAGTTCACCCAGCCCCTGACGCAGATGGCGTCGATGTTCACGGTCTTCCAGTCGGGGGTGGCCTCTGCCGAGCGCGTCTTCGAGTTCCTCGATGCTCCGGAGGAGTCGGCAGATAGTCCGCGCGCTGATGGTCTCTCAACGGTGACGGAAGGTCGGGTGGCGTTCGAACACGTGGCGTTCTCCTACGATCCGTCCAAGCCGCTGATCGCTGATCTGTCGCTGGTTGCCCAGCCGGGTCGCACCGTGGCCATCGTCGGTCCGACCGGGGCCGGCAAGACCACACTCGTCAATCTCCTCATGCGGTTCTACGACCTCGACGGAGGCCGCATCACCATCGACGGAAACGACATCGCGACTATGCCCCGCCGGGCATTCCGCTCCCATGTCGGGATGGTGTTGCAGGACACGTGGCTCTTCTCGGGAACGATCCGCGAAAACATCGCCTACGGAAACCCCAACGCCAGCGAGGCCGAGATACTGGCCGCGGCGCAGGCTGCTTACGTCGACCGTTTCGTTCGCCACCTGCCACACGGATACGACACCCGGCTCGATGACGACGGCACGGCCGTTTCAGCGGGGGAGAAGCAGCTCCTCACGATCGCCCGCGCGTTCCTAGCCGACCCGACGATCCTCATCCTCGACGAGGCAACATCGTCGGTCGATACGCGAACCGAACTCCGCATCCAGCGGGCCATGGCCCAACTGAGGGCGTCGCGCACGAGCTTCGTGATCGCCCACCGCCTCTCGACCATTCGCGATGCCGACATCATCTTGGTCATGGAACGCGGCGCCATCGTGGAGCAGGGAAACCACGACGAACTGCTCGCTGCAGACGGGGCGTACGCCCGGCTCCACAACGCCCAGTTCGCCGCCGCCGGAGCAACGTCGGACCAAACGTAGGGACAGTTCGAGGCGCAACCGCCTGCGAGTGTGCCTTCCGGTCAGAACCGGACAACGGCGACCGCTCGACGTGAACGCGCAAGAAGAAGCACGCCTCCGAGTGCGGTCACCGCTCCACCGACGACGAACGGGGCCCGTGGGCTGAAGACGTTCGACAGCCACGCAACGCTGGCGGCACCGAGTGGTGTGGTGCCCATGAACGCGATCGAGAACAGGGCCATCACGCGTCCGAGCATCTCCGGCCTGGTCGACGTCTGCAGGATCGTCGTGGTGAGCGTGGTGAAACCGGTGGCCACGACGCCCACGGGGAACGCCATCGCCGCCCACAGCCAGTACGAGGGCGCCAAGGCGAAGAGAACGAGCATAAGCCCGAACACCACTGCAGCCCAGGCCTGCGATCCGAGGGACGGCTTGCGCAACCACCCGATCAGCACGCCGGCGAAGAGACTGCCGACGGCACTCACGGTCTGCACCAGCGCGATGAGCCCTGAGTCCCGGGAATCCTTCGGATCGAGTCCGAAGGTGTACTTCGACATCAGAGGCAGAACCGTCGTGAAGTTGAACGCGGCGAACCCCACCACGAACATGAGCACAAGCGCGGGACCGACGACCGGGTCATGTCGTGCGTAGGAGAAGCCCGCTCGGACCAGGCCCTTGCGCTGCGTCGTCTTCCTGCGCTCGAACATGTCACTGCGGCGAACCAGCAGCATCGCCCAGATCAAAACCAGGTAACTGAGCGCGTTCGCATAGAAGGCGAATGCGAGGCCCGCGACAGCGGCGAGGCCGCTTGCCAATGGCGGGCCGAGGAGTCGGGCAATCGGCGGGAGCATGGCGTTCATCGACACGACGGCGCCGATGTCCTTCGGCGCAACGAGTTCCGAGAGGATCGCTTGGGCAACGGGCCGCTCGAACACGCCGACGATGCCGAGAAGGATCGAGAACACGATCACCGTCGACTCCGTCGCCCGTCCGGTGTCCACGAGAACGCCGAGTCCGAGAGCAAGCGCCGCCGACGCAAGCGACGTCGCGATCAGGACCGTCCGATTATCGAGTCGGTCGGCGATCGTTCCTCCCCAGGACCCGAGCAGCAGCAGGGGAAGCGTCTGGAGGGCGATGATCAGGGGGACGATCGACTTGCTGTCGGAGATGCGCAGGACGAGCAGCACCTGGGCGAATCCCTGGGCGAACGTGCCGGTGTAGGAGACGGCCTGGCCGATCAGGTAGCGCCGGGTGTTGGGAGATCGCCGAACCTCCCGGCGCGTCTTCGTCGGCCGAAATCCTGGGGAGGCCACACCGTGCATCTTCCCAGCACGGCCGACCGTGGGTGAACGCAGTACGCCCCTTCGAGGCGGGTACCTCGACCGGATGAACTCGTCGAAACCGTCTTTTCGTGCCCGCTCGGGTGCGGCCCGACGCGCCGTCGCCCGCGCTCGGGGAAAGGCGCGGGCGACAACGTGGGGGAACGGGGTCAGGTCACTCGCCCGTCACTCGACGAGCGAGTGACGACGTCAGAACTGCTGGGTCGGAGCGGCGGCGGAACCATTACCCCGGCCACCGTCCATGCCGCGGCCACCGTCCATGCCTCGGCCGCCCATACCGGGACCATCGTGGCCGCTGCGGCCTCCGCCCATGCCCGGGCCACCGTGGCCGCGGCCACCGCCCATGCCGGGACCGTCGAAGCCACCCGTCGACGAATCGATGCGGGTCTTCATCTCGGTCGCCTGGGCGGCCGTGATCCGGCCGGAGGTGACGGCGGCGTCGACGTCGGCCTTGGCCTGGTCCTTCTGAGCCTTGGTGTAGGCGTCAACCGTCACGCCGAGGCGAGCGGTGTACTCCGTCAGCCGCGCGGCGCGCTGGGCGTCACGCTCGGCCTGGGTCGGCTCGGTGTCGGTCGCCGGACGCAAATGGGGGACGCGGAACCCGCGGCCGTCGCTGTCGTTGTCGATCAGCGTCTTGTAGGCGCCAGCCTGGGCGGCATTGATGGTGCCGGCAGCGAGCGCCTTGTCGACGTCGGCCTTGGCCTGGTCCTTGTCGGCCTGGGTGATCTGGGCGACGGTCACGCCGAGTCGGCTCGCGAAGGCCGCCTTGCGGGCCGCTTCGACCGCCTCACGCTCGGCCTGGGTCGGACGGGTCTTCGTGGTGGTCGGGTTGACCGTAGTGGCCGCTGTGGCGGACGTCTGGGCGAAAACGGGAGCGGCGATGCCGAGGGAAAGGGCGGCGCCGAGGCCGATTGCAGCGATGCGATTGCGACGGGAGTTCTTGGTGTTCATGAGAAGAGGAGTCCTTCGGGCGGGGGAAGATGAGCTGGTGGCTCATCGCTGGTGGGTTCACCAACGGACATCACGATGACGGCCGAAGGTAAGGCGAGCGGCAACGTTCCGTAAGAAGGCGGTGAGACGTTTCCGGCTCCCGGCGGAGGCCGAGCCTTTCCGTCTGGCGCTCGGACCACTGCCGCGGCCAGGCTGAACCCATGACCGATTCGATCTCCACGCGCGTCACCGACGTGCTCGGCACCCGTTACCCCATCGTCCAGGCGCCCATGGGCTGGATTGCCCGCGCCCAATTGGCCAGCGCCGTTTCGAACGCCGGTGGTCTTGGCATCATCGAAACCTCGTCGGGCGAGCTCGACGCCGTGAAGATCGAGATCGCCTAGATGCGTGACCTCACCGACAAGCCGTTCGGGGTCAACATCGCGCAGGCCTTCGTCCGCGATCCCGGCATCGTGCAGTTTGTGATCGATCAGGGCGTCCGCTTCGTCACGACCAGCGCCGGCGATCCGACGAAGTACACCGCGCAGTTGAAAGCGGCCGGGCTCACCGTGTTCCACGTCGTCCCCACATTGGCCGGCGCCCTCAAAGCGGTCGATGCGGGCGTCGACGGACTCGTCGTCGAGGGAGGCGAGGGCGGCGGCTTCAAGAACCCGCGTGACGTTGCAACGATGGTGCTGCTGCCTCTCGTCGCCTCAAAAGTAGGTGTACCTATCATCGCTGCCGGAGGCATCATCGACGGTCGCTCCATGGCCGCCGCGTTCGCGCTCGGCGCAGAGGGCGTTCAGATGGGCACCCGCATGGTCTCCGCCGCCGAGTCACCGGTCCATCAGAACTGGAAGGACGCCATCGTCAACGCCGCAGAGACCGACACGGTGTTCCTCAACCGACACGGTAAGCCGGGCCTGCGCGCACTGCGGACCAAGCTCAGCGAGGAGCTCGAGCGTCAAGACCAGGTCAGCCTCTCCGTCATGGGCCGCGCCCTTGATCTGTACTTCGGTGGTGACATGGAAGCGTCGCTCGCTCTCACCGGTCAGGTGGCGGGACGCATCGACAGTGTCCGCCCGGTCGCCGAGATCATCAGCGAAACCGTCGCCGAGTTCCGTAAGGTGACCGCCGAGCTGGGCGCACGTTTCGGCGGCTGACTCGGTGCACTAGAAAGGCACCGACTCCGCAAGTACGGCTCGCTGGCTGAGGACCATGGCGATGATCACAAGTGCGCCGCCGACGAAACCGATGGGGGCGATCCGCTCGCCGCGCCACGCGTACGACGCCGCGGCGCCGAAAACCGGTTCGAGCGCGTAGACGATCGCCGCGATGGGAGCCGGGACGATCTGTTGCGCTCGCGTCTGCAACAACGTCGAAATCGCCACCGCGACGATGCCGAGGTACAGCAACGTGACCCAGGTTCCGGAGGGGGCATCACGAAGCGTCCGTAACTGGTCCACCGGTCCGCTGACTGCGAGCCACACCGCGCCGAGGAACCCGACCGTCAACACCTGAACGGCGGAGAGTGGTATCACCTCGTGACGCGGGGCGAAGCGTTCGAGCAGCAGCACATACGCGGCGTAGGACACCGCGCACGCCAGGATCCAGATGTCCCCCACGGAGAACCGAAGGGCACCGTCGTCCCACGACAGAAGGGAGATGCCAAAGACTGCAAGGGCGGCAGCGATGAGGACGAGACGATGCAGATGGCGGCCGAGGAATGGCAGGGCGAGTGGCACCATGATCACGTTGAGCCCGGTGATAAACGCGGCGCGTCCACTCGTCACCTTCTCGAGGCCGATCGTCTGGGTGGCATAGGACGCGAAAGCGACCGCGCCGAGAATTGACCCGTCACGCACCTTCGGCCACGTGAGGCGTCGAAGCCACGGTGACAGGACCAGCGCGGCGAAGCCGAACCGAACCGTGATGATGGTTGCTGGCTCGAGCGACCGTTCTCCAAGCGTCTTCACGAAGGGAAAGGTCGTACCCCAGATGGCCGTGACGGCGACAAGCAACAGCAACCCGTTGCGCCGCCCGATCACAAGGCCGAAACCGTAGCGCCCGTTACGCCGCACATCACCCAGTTCTCGCCGCACATGGAGCCACATGTGCCGCACATCGCCGGTTTCGTCGCATATTCGGGCCGGAAAAGGTCGATGTGCGGCACAGGTTGGTCGATGTGCGGCACGGGGTGGCGGATGTGCGGCGAAGAGGTCGGGCGTGACAGGACGCACTGACTCGGATTTGATGCGTCTGCATTACTCCGTGAGAGACTTGTCCCATGGCTATCGACTTCTCGCTCTCGCCCGAACTTGAAGAGATCCGCATTCGGGTGCGGACCTTCATCGACGCCGTTGTCAAACCCGGCGAAGCCCGGATCCACGATGACAAACTCGATGAGACCGATCGTGCGGCCTACGTCGGTGTGCTCATGGACATGCGCAAGAAGGCCTTCAAGGAGGGCCTCTGGCTCCCCCACATGCCCAAGGAATGGGGCGGCATGGGCCTCGGCCACGTGGAGTTGGCGATGGTGCAGGCCGAGTCGGCCAAGGCCAGCTACGGCCCCTGGGTACTCAACTGCCAGGCGCCCGACGAAGGCAACATGCACACCCTTCTCCACTGGGGCACCGACGAGCAGAGGGAGAAGTACCTCCGGCCGCTGTGCGAGGGCAAGGCGCAATCGTGCTTCGCCATGACCGAGCCGGAGGTGGCCGGGTCCGATCCCACGCTCATCCGCACGATCGCTGTTCCCGACGGAGATGAGTGGGTGATCAACGGACACAAGTGGTTCATCTCCGGCGCCCAGCGAGCGAAGTTCGCAATCCTCATCGCCCGCACCGAGGACGACCCGGATCTTCCCCAAGCTGCCAACACCGCGTTCATCGTCGACATCCCGAGCGAGGGATGGATCAACAAGCGTCAGATCTCCACCATGCACGGTTCGACCGGACACAACGAGATCGTCATCGAGGACCTACGCGTGCATAAGGACCAGATGCTCGGCGGACGCGGGCAGGGTCACCTGCTCGGTCAGTACCGCCTCGGTCCGGCCCGCCTCGCGCACTGCATGCGCTGGATCAGCCAGGCGGAGACCGCACTCGACATGATGGTCGCTCGCTCGCTCGATCGCTTCAGCCATGGCTCGATCCTGGCCGAGAAGCAGGGCGTGCAATGGATGATCGCCGACTCTGCGATGGAGCTCTACCAGGCCAAGCTCATGGTCCTCCATGCCGCGTACAAGATCGACCGCAAGGAGGACTTCAAGTCCGAGGTGTCGATGGCCAAGCACTTTGTCGCGAACGCGCTCAACCGGATCATCGACCGATCGATCCAGGTGCACGGCGCGCTCGGATACTCCAACGACACGCCGCTTGCGCACATGTACCAGCAGGCCCGGTGGGCGCGCTTCGCCGATGGAGCCGACGAGATCCATCAGATGCGCATCGCCGAACGCACGATCGCCGCCTACCGCGACCACGGCACCACGAAAGCCGCGACCGGCAACCTTCCGGTCTGAGACCGGGCGATGACCGAGGTTCCCGTCGACATCGAGAGGCTCACCGCGTGGCTCGACGCTCGCGCGCTGGGATCCGGAGAGGTTGCGCTCACTGCCCTGGGTGGTGGCACACAGAACGTGATGGCACTGATCCAGCGGACCGGCTTTGAAGCGGTCCTCCGCCATCCCCCGCCGTACAAGAGGGCCAACTCCGACGAGACCATGCGCCGAGAAGCCACGGTTCTCCGCGCGCTTATCAACACCGACGTTCCTCATCCTCGGCTCATTGCCGACGAGCCGTCGCTCGAAGTGCTGGGGTCGGCGTTTTACATCATGGAACCGGTTCACGGCTTCACTCCGACGCTCGTTCTCCCTGACGGGTATGGCGATCCCGCATGGAAGCACGCCATGGGCCTCTCGATGGCCGATGGTATCGCTGCGCTCGGCTGCGTCGACCACGTGCGCGTGGGGCTCGGGTCGCTCGGCCGCGCCGACGGCTGGCTCGAACGACAGGTTGACCGATGGCTCGCCCATCTCGTCTCCTACGAGGGCACGCCAAACTACCCCGGCCACGAGATCCCCAACCTCACCGAAGTGAGCGACTGGCTCGATGCCCATCGCCCGACATCGTGGAAGCCGGGGATCATCCACGGAGACTTCCACTTCGGCAACGTGATGTTCCGCTATGACCAACCGGCTCTCGCCGCGATCGTCGACTGGGAGCTCGCCACGATCGGCGACCCGCTGCTCGATCTCGGCGCGCTCCTCGCCACGTTCCCGACGGGCGGCTCCGGGGTGTCGGTGATCGATCCGACCGGCCTGCCGACCCGCGGCGAGCTGATCGATCGCTACATCGAGAAGACCGCCGGTTCGGGACGTGAAGTGACTGCCGAACTTGCCACCTGGTACCAAGTGCTCGCGGGGTACCGGTTGGGCATCATTCTCGAAGGGACAAACGCCCGCGCCTACGCCGGACACGCTCCCCGCGAGATCGGCGACATGCTCCACGCCACCACGCTGTCGCTGTTCCGCTCAGCCGCGGAACTGATCGCGACGGGTCCATGACCGCCCAGGTCCTCCGTCTTCCGACGGAGCTGTCCACCCGTGACCGCCTCGTCGATGCTGCGGAGCGACTGTTCGCCGAACGCGGCATCGAGGCGGTGTCCCTCCGCGAGATCACCCGCGAGTCCGGTGCCCGCAACGCGATCGCCGCGCAGTACCACTTCGAGGACCGCGCCGGCCTGGTGCGGGCGATCATGGCCCGCCACCTTCCCGACGTGAACGCCCGACGACACGCGCTCCTCGACGCCTATGAGGCGTCGTCGTCGAGCGACCCGAGGGAACTCGCCGCGGCCTACCTCCGTCCCTTCGCTCCAAAGCTCGAGACGGGCTCGGGCCGGGCGTTTCTGGTCGTCCATGCAGATGTCCTCAACCGGCCCGACCCCCGCGTGTCCGCGTCGACACTCGACGATCCAACCGACTCGACGTATCGCTGGCGTGCCCTCGTCGGCGCCCACCTCGACAAGACGTCGCTCGACCTCCACCGGCGGTTCACGGCGGTGCTGCATGCTGCGGTCGAACTCGCTCGCCGTGCCAAGGACGAACGTCAGGTCGACAACCGACTCTTCATAAGTTCACTGATTGATGTCGTGGCGGCGATTCTGACGACGACGCCATCGGCGGAGACCACCCGCTTGCTCGCTCAACGTCCGGCCGACAAGCCGCCCCGGGTGCGCGGTGCCGATCCTCGCCACCCCAGTCACGACCCCGACCAACCCGGCAGCTGACTCTGTTTTCTGGCGCTGCGCCTCTCCGCTGCGCTCCAACTGCTCGCAACACCGGACTACCACCACTCCTCTCCACCGACGCAAACCTCGAGGCAACGATGCACGATCTGATCATCACCAACGGAACCGTCGTCGACGGAACGGGGGCAAAACCGAGGGTCGCTGACATCGCGGTCAACGACGGCGTGATCACCGAGATCGGCAACGTCGAGGGACCGGCGCGGCGTCAAGTCGATGCCGACGGACTGCTGGTCGCTCCCGGCTGGGTCGATATCCACACGCACTACGACGGCCAGGTCACGTGGGATCCCGAAGTCTCGCCGTCGAGCTGGCACGGCGCCACCACCATCGTCATGGGGAACTGTGGCGTCGGCTTCGCCCCGCGACGACCAGGCGGCGAGCAATTCCTCATCGAGCTCATGGAAGGCGTCGAGGACATCCCGGGCTCAGCCCTGAACGAGGGAATCGATTGGCAGTGGGAGAGCTTCCCCGAGTACCTCGACGCCGTCGACTCGATGCCTCGCGTGCTCGACGTTGCCGCCCAGGTCCCCCACTGCGCACTACGGGCCTATGTGATGGGCGACCACGCCCATGATGAGCCGAGCGCGGACGAGATCGGCCAGATGGCCCGTCTCACCGAAGAAGCATTGCGCGCCGGTGCCGTCGGCTTCTCGACCAGCCGTACGATCCTGCACCGGTCGAAGCACGGACTCATTCCTGGCACGTCAGCAATGCCTGACGAGCTGATCGCCATCGGTGAGGTGATCGGACGCGTCGGCCGACGTGTCGTCGAGTTGGTCGGCGACGACGTCGTCGGCGTCGAGGAGCGCGCCTGGATGCGGGCGCTTGCCGGTGTCGGCGCCACCGTCACGTTTGCGCTTGCGCAGGGAGGGCGATCGAACGACGGGTATCGCGAAGTGCTCGACGACGCTGCTTCGGCGCAGGCCTCCGGGCTGCAGATCGTTCCACAGGTGGCGAACCGACCGACCGGCATGCTTTTCGGTTTCCAGTCGTCTTTGCATCCGTTCATCACGCATCCGACCTACAAGGCGATCGCCCACCTCCCTCTCGACGCGCGCATCGCCGAGCTCCGCCGCCCGGAGGTGCGATCGGCGCTCCTCGGCGAAGTGCCCGCCACGAAGAACCGCATCGGTCTCACGCTGATGAGCCGCTTCGAACTGTTCTTCCCACTTGGAGACATTCCCGACTACGAGCCGCACCCATCGACCAGCGCTGCAGCAGTTGCCGCGGCCAGTGGGCGCACCCCGCAGGAGGTGATGCTTGATTGGATGCTGGGTCGCGACGGCAAGGCGCTGATCTTCGCTCCGCTCGCCTCCTACGTCGACGGTGACCACGAAGCGATCCGCGAGATGATCACCCATCCGACCACCGTGATGGGGCTCTCCGATGGTGGTGCCCATTGCGGTCTCATCTGTGATGCTTCTATGCCCACATACCTACTGACGCACTGGGCTCGCGACCGGCATCGCGGCCCCAAGCTCTCGCTCGAAGCCGCTGTCCGACTCCAGACCTCGAGGACGGCATCGGTCTTCGGCCTGCACGACCGCGGCGAGCTCGTTCCTGGCAAGCGTGCCGACATCAACCTGATCGACCTCGACGGGCTCCGCCTCCACGAACCCGAGATGGTCTTCGACCTGCCCGCGGGTGGACGCCGCCTGATCCAGCGCGCCGATGGCTACGTGGCCACGTTCGTCCGAGGTCAGCAGACCTTCGCTCACGGCACGCCGACCGGTGAACGTCCCGGCCGCCTTGTGCGGGCCGGCGTATGAACGCGGTCGATCTGGAGGCCCAGAGCCCGCCCACGACGCCGACGGGGAGTGGCACGACAATCGGGTCGGACGGAGCGTCACGACGAGTCGTCATCGGCTCGCTCATGGTTGCTCTGATGCTCTCGGCGCTCGACAACACGATCGTCGGCACAGCCATGCCGACCATTGCCGGGCAATTCAACGCGTTCGGACTCTACGCATGGGTGTCCACGTCGTACGCCGTCACCTCCACGATCGCCACACTTCTTCTCGGCAAGCTGAGTGATCTCTACGGACGCCGACGTTTGTTGCTCTTCACGATCGGTCTGTTCGTGTTCGCGTCGTTGCTGTGCGGTGCGGCGCAGAGCATGCCGCAGTTGATCGCAGCACGAGCCCTGCAGGGCATCGGCGGCGGCGGGATCTGGGGTCTCACGTTTGCAACGGTCGGCGACATCGTGCCGCCACGAGAACGAGGGAAGTACTTCGGCATGTTCTCGTCGATCTGGGGGATCGCGGCCGTGCTCGGACCGCTCGTCGGCGGCGTCATCGTCGACAATGCGAACTGGCGATGGATCTTCTTGGTGAACCTGCCTCTCGGTATCGTCGCCTTCGTCCTCCTTGCGAAGGTCCTTCGCGTGCCACCGCCAAGCCGCCGACCGCAGCTCGATATGAAGGGTGCGGCATTGCTCACGGTGTGCGTGGCGGCGTTCATGTTGGCACTCGAGCAGGGGCAGGAGCGCGGCTGGACAAGCGTCCCCATCGTCGGCGGTTTCTCCCTGGCAGCGGTTTCCTTCACGCTGTTCCTCCGTCAGGAGCGTCGAGCGCCGGAACCGATTCTGCCCCTCCACCTGTTTCGCAATCCCCACCTCCGTACGTCGTATCTCCTCGGCTTCCTCATCGGCCCGTCGATGTACGCGACCGGCCTGTTCTTCGGCCTGTTCTTCCAATCAGTGCGGTTCATGTCGCCGACGGTCGCCGGCCTCGCCGGGGTACCGATCATGATCGGCCTGGTGTTCGGAGCAACCCTGAGCGGACGTATTATCTCGAAGCTTGGGCGGTACCGAATGTTGCCTCGGGTGGGTTTCGCCATGTGCGGGCTCGGCGGATTGAGTGCAATGTTCCTGACCTCCACGACCTCGTACGCGGTGATCGCACCGATGATGCTCCTCACAGGCCTCGGCACCGGGATCGCTTCGCCGATGATGTCGATCGTCGCCCAGAACTCCGCCGATCCCAAAGACCTCGGCATCTCGAGCGCCGTGCAGAACTTCATGCGCAGCGCCGGAGCAGCCATTGCCATCGCCTGCCTGTCGGTGTACTTCAACCACCAGGTCAAGAGCGAGTTGGATCGCAAGGCCGAGGGCGGTCGCAGCCTCTTCCGTCTCATCCGCAAGCCGAGCGAGATCGAGCGTCTCCCCGGCGAGACGCGAAACGCCATCACGCACGCCATAGCCAGCGCCTCCGGTCGCGTCGTGATGATAAGCGCGCTGATCGTCCTCGTCGGTTGGTTCCTGAGCTTCCGGGTCAAGGACCAGCCATTGCGAACGACAAGCGGCCTCGAAGCCCGCGCCGCCGAGTAACCCGACAGCGCCGAATTGGCTGAGCAACCCCGCCACTGACTCAGTCCAGCGACCACTCCAACGCCGTCACGCGGTCATAGCGGCTGAGCCAGGTGAGGGCGACGAAGCCACGCTCGACGGCGCCGCCGTCCTCGTTCTCCGGGAGCTCGACCGGATCGCCCCACGACAGCGCGATGCGGAATGCACCCTCATGGCCGGGGCGCGGTTCGAGCACTGCGGAGGAGATCGTGCGGGGCGGGACGCTGCCGACATCGGTCCACCTCCAGCCTTTCAGCTGATCGAAGGGGAGGTTCGGCACGTTCACGTTCAGCACGCTTGGAGTCGGCGGCGGATTGGCGATCAGATGGCGGACAACGTCGGCGGCGACCGTGGCCGCGGTCGCCCAGAGCTGCGAGCCCAGCGACGCCTCATCACCCTGCCCGTCAACTTCGTCGGGTACGGATTGGCTCACAGCGATACCGGTGATGCCACCGCTGCGGGCCGTGACCGCGGCACCGACCGTCCCCGAGTGGTAGACCGCCCGGCCGACGTTCGCGCCCGGATTGATGCCGGACACTACGAGGTCGGGCTTGCCGCCGAAGACTCCCATACGACCGAACATGGTGCACAGCGCCGGCGGTCCGTTGATCACATGGACCACACCGCCAAAGTCCTCGATGTGCCCAGGATGCACTTCGGGGCGGATCAGGTGCACCGGCCCGAGCGAAGCCGAGCACCCGGAATACTCGCTGTCGGGGGCGACGACCACCACGTCGCCGAACTGCTCCATCGCTCTGGCCAGCACGTGGAGGCCAATCGAATCGATGCCGTCGTCGTTGGTCACCATGATGCGCACGTCCGTAACCGTAGCGACCGTGGATGAACGAGAGGGAAACGAGCCGGGCCTTCAGCGGCGGTCGAGCAGTTCGCCCACCGAGATCGTGGTCGCCTCCTCCGGTGTGAGCCAGCGGATTCTCGGGTCTCGACGGAACCAACGCTCCTGGCGGACGGCGAATTGGCGGGTTCTGACAATGGCTGTCTCGATGGCCTCGTCGAGTGTGCTCAGACCATCGAGATGCGCCCACAGCTCCCGATAACCGAGCGCCTGGCGTGCCGTTCGCGAGAGGCGGTCTCCGAACGATGAGCGTAGGGACGCGGCCTCCTCGACGAAGCCGGCGCGAATCTGCATCGCGAAGCGGTTCTCGATCCGACGGCGAAGCTCCTCGCGCGGCCAGAGGATCCCGACGATCATCGGCGGATCCGTCCGTTCGTCGGATCGGGTGGCCTGCAGACCCGGCCCGTAGGAGGAGAACGGTCGACCGCTGCCGATGCATACCTCGAGTGCACGGACGACGCGCCGATCGTTGTTGGGTTCCATCCGGGAAGCGGCTTCGGGATCGAGGATCACTAGTCGCGCGTACAGCTTGTCGACGCCATCCGACTCGAGCTCCGCTTGAAGAGAACGGCGAACGTCGGGATACTGCGCCGGTATCGAGAATCCGTTGACGACGGCGTCAACGTAGAGTCCGGTACCTCCGACCATGACGAGATTGCCGCCACGCCCAGCAGTGGCGGCAATCACTCGATCGGCGTACCGCTGGAACTCGGCGACGGAGTAGTCGACGTCGGGATCGACGAGGTCGAGGCCATGGTGCACAACTGCGGCGCGGTCGGACGCTGTCGGCTTCGCCGTGCCGATGTCCATGCCTCGATACACGGTCATCGAGTCGACACAAAGGATCTCCGCAGCATCGAGTTCGCCGACAACTCGTGTCGCGAGCTCGCTCTTCCCCGACCCCGTCGGGCCGACGATGACGAGACGGGAAGGCACCGAACGCTCTCTAGAAGGTGGCACGCATCACGACAGAACTTCTCCTCGAACTCGACGGCAGCTTCGCCGCTTTCCCCACCCTAACGGCGCAGGTCGAGCGGTGAGCCACGAGTTGAGCCAACAGCTCGCGTAGCATCGAAGGTCGTGTTCGCATCCCATCACATGAAGCGTTCGCCACGCGTCCTTGTTGCCCTGCTTGGGACGATCTTGCTACTCGACGTTTCGCCTGCCTTCGCCGCGTCGTCGAAGACGACCAAGGCTGCGCCCGCCAAGCCGACGAAGGCGGCGTCCGGCGCGGCGGTTGCCGCGGGATCCCTGACGAGTACGGCATCGAAGACCACTCTGCCTTCGGCCCAGACCCCCAAGAGCGATCTTGTCGGGTGGGAACTCATGGCCGACACCGAATGGCCGAAGGCGCGCGACGCCGTTCGGGCGATGGCGATCAATCCCTCGATTCGGGTGCACCGGTCCCCCGACGAGTTCTCGCCGGCGTTGTCGATGCAGAAGGGCAAGTCGGCGTTCGGGGCGATCGCGTTTCTCGCGCTCGGCCGCCGCGGTGATTTCATCCGTGTGCTCATGCCGCTGCGGCCGAACGACACGGTCGGATGGGTGAAAGCGTCCGACGTCACCCTCGATCGACTGCAGTACCGGATCGTCATAGAGGTCGACCGCAACATGCTCACGGTTGAAGGTAACGATGGTGTGATCGTGTCGACCAAGGTCGCACTCGGCACCAACAACACTCCGACACCCACCGGCCTCTTCTACGTTCGCGAAATCGTTCCGCAGGCGAACCCGAACGGCGGTCTCGGTCCGGTCGCTCTCGGCCTGTCCGGGCTTTCCGAAGAGCTCCGCAGCTTCGCCGGAGGGTTCGGACGCGTCGCCATCCACGGAACCAATGCTCCCGGCAAGCTCGGCGGCGACGTGAGCCACGGCTGCGTCCGTATGGACAATCCGAACATCACGAAGCTCGCCAAGCTCCTCCCTCTCGGCACTCCGGTCGAGATCCTACGTACACGTAGTGACCAGAAGTCCGAGGCGGAACGCCGCGGCAGTCTCTGGATTGATCAGACAATCCTCGCGCCCGCCAATCTCTCCAGTCTCCCGCTGGTGACGGCCACCGACGCCACCCTGCCCGGTGCCGTTCCTGTAGCGGCCACGGTGGTGCCCACGAGTTCGACCGTTCCGGCGTCCACCTCGACCGCGGCCCCGACCACCACCCCACCGACCTCGGGCTGACGGCGTTCACGCCAGGACGAGCTGATCCCCGTCGGATCGGACCAAACCGTCCTTGACAAGGGAGGCAGCGACGCGAACGGCTCGGGCCGGATCGCTCGGCCAACCCATAGCGTTCCCGAGGTCAGCGTTTCCGACGGGACCGCGGCGCAGTGCCGCCAACAGGAGACCGCGACCTTGACGGTCGGATCCCTCGAACCGGCTCTGCCCTCCGCTGACCCCGGCCGAGCCGAACGCCGGGTCGTTCTGCGAACCGGAGCGACGCCACGCGCAGATCACGGCGATCGGGCACTCGTCGCACTTCGGCCGGCGTTTCGTGCAGATCATCGCACCGAGGTCGAGCATGCCCTGGTTCCACTGCCACGAACCGCCAGGGGGTGACAGCGCATCGGCGACGGACTGAGCCTCGGCCGCCGAGCAGGGTCGTCCCGTGACAGCGCGAGCAAGGATCCGGCCGACGTTGGTGTCCACCACGGCGGCGTCGTCTTCGAAGGCGAAGGCGAGCACCGCCCGAGCGGTATAGGGGCCGATCCCCGGCAGCTTCATGAGGGCCGCCTGCGATCTCGGGAACGACCCCTCGTAGGAACTCTCCACGGCAATGGCCAACCGATGGAGGTTCACCGCGCGGCGGTGATAGCCGAGGCCTTCCCACATTCGGACCACCTCGGACTGGGGCGATGCAGCGCACGCCGTCACCGTCGGGAACGCCTCGAGGAATGCCTCCCACTTGGGGACGACGCGGGTGACCTGCGTCTGCTGCAGCATCACCTCCGCGACGACAACAGCCCACGGGTCACGCGTGCGCCGCCAGGGCAGATCCCGCCGTACCGCATCAGCCCACGGCGGGAGAAGCGACCGGAACGACTCGATCGCATCAGCCGGAACGTCCGAAGGAAGCGACAGTTCAGGCCCAGATGTCGGTGCCGTCGTACGGGCGGCGGCGGGCTTTCGCAGCGTCATGCGTCCACACCATGAGCTTGCGCTTGAAATAGCAGACCTCTTCGCCTCGCTGATTGATGCCCTTGGTCTCCACGGCGACAATGCCCCGGTCGCCCTTCGACGTGAGGGTCTTGTCGAGAACGCGCGTCTCGGCGTAGATCGTGTCCCCGTGGAACGTCGGCCTCGAGTGTTTCAACGTTTCGATCTCGAGGTTGGCAATCGCCGCGCCGCTGACGTCGGGCACGCTCATGCCGAGCACAAGCGAATACACCAGATTCCCGACCACGACGCACCGACCCTGTGGCGTCTCGTTCTCGGCGTACCACTCGTTGGTATGGAGCGGGTGGTGGTTCATCGTGATCATGCAGAAGAGGTGATCGTCGGCCTCGGTGATGGTCTTGCCCGGCCAGTGCTTGTAGATGTCGCCCACTACGAAGTCTTCGTAGTGGCGGCCAAAGGAACGTTCGTGCGTGGTCACGGGATTGACGCTACCGGCCGCTTCAGCCGATCGGCGAGTCCGCGGTCGTTCGGCACGCACCCGCAAGAACCCAAGGCTCTAGCCTCCGGTCTCTGTGACGCCCGCCCCTTCCCCTTCTGTGACACCCCCCGCAGCAGTCGCCCAGCACGGGGACCCGGCACCTCGCTTCCCCGCTGAGGGGTTGTTCCTGATCAGCGCGATCGCGCAGTACACGGGGGCGACGATCGCCGTTCGGCTGTTCGACCGGGTCGAGCCCGCGACGGTCGCCTGGTTCCGGGTGATCGGCGCTGCCGTGGCACTGTTCATCGGGGCGCGGGTGCTCCGCCAGCGGTCGACCCGGCCATGGACGAGGTCCGAGGTTCGATCGGCCGCGCTGCTCGGCATCGCCACGGCGTTCATGAACCTGTTCTTCTTCCTGGCCATCGACCGGCTTCCGTTCGGCAAGGGCGTGACCATCGAGTTCCTCGGACCGATCGTTGTCGCCGCCGCAATTACTCGAACCCGTCGCAACGCGATCGCTCTCGGGCTGGCGGTGAGCGGCGTCTTGCTGCTGGCCGGGCTCGAACTCGACGGTGACCGGCTCGGGATTGCCTTCATCCTGATCGCATCGGGCATGTGGGCCGTCTACATCGTGATCGCCACCAAGGTCGCGAAGCTTGACCGCGGCCTCGAAGGACTCGGCCTGGGGCTGGCCATCGGAGCCGTGGCGATCGCACCGTTCGGCGTCGGTGACGCCAAGACGGTCATCACCACACCGAGCATCCTCGCCCTGTGTCTCGTGGTCGGCGTCTTCTCCAATGCGATCGGCTACGGGATCGACCAGTACGTGCTCCGACGAATCTCCATGCGCCGTTTCTCGGTGATGCTCGCACTCCTGCCGGTCGAGGCGCTGATCATGGGGGCGCTCTTCCTCGACCAACGGCCCGAGCCGTTCGACCTGGTCGGTGTGGCGCTCGTCCTGTGCGGCGTCGTGGTGCAGGACCGCGGCGACACCTGAGTCAGCCCACTAGTGGTTTTTCCGGCACCGCAACTAGGTTGGACATCCATGTCAGCAACAGATCTCACCGCTGCCGCGGCGGTCGTCGACACCTGCCGGTCCGTCGTCGACACCGCCCTTCGCCATCTGGCCTCGTCCATGGGGGACGGTGCCCGCGCGGATGCCATCGTCGACGCCAACCAGCAAGTCGTCTACGACATCGCCCATGCCGCAGCGGCGGTCGAAAACGCCCGGGCCGTGTTGGACTACGGCAACAAGGGTGTGCTTGAGGCGCGCATCACGTGCGCGTTCGTGGCCGAGGCGGCGTATGACGTTGCCTCTCGCACCTGGGGCCGCGAATCTGAGTGGGGAATCGACGAGACCACCCTCGACGTGACCCGTTCGTTCGTCGCGACGTACCGCTCCCCCACATTCCTGGCGTCGCTCCACGACGACATGAAGGGCAGCCTCGGCGGACCACGACATCTCGACCCGGACTAC
Source organism: Acidimicrobiia bacterium (assembly GCA_031368215.1). Taxonomy (GTDB): domain Bacteria; phylum Actinomycetota; class Acidimicrobiia; order Acidimicrobiales; family JANYDT01; genus JANLQX01. The sequence continues at coordinate 34,217 of JANLRD010000028.1, forward strand.
GAAATGGTGGCCGACACCTTCCGCCGCTTCGCCGACGAACAGGTCCGCGAACGCGCGGAGCACGTACACCGCCACAACGACGATGTGCCCGAGGAGGTCATCGCCGGCCTGGCTGAAATGGGCGGCTTCGGCCTATCCGTGCCGGAGGAATACGGGGGCTTCTCCACCGGCGACAGTGGTGAGTACGTCGGCATGGTCGTCGCCACGGAGGAGCTGTCAAGGGGATCACTCGGCATCGGCGGATCCCTCATCACCCGACCCGAGATCCTCACCCGGGCGCTCGTCCGCGGTGGTACACCGGAGCAGAAGCAATCCTGGCTGCCCCGCGTCGCAACCGCCGAAGTCATGGGTGCAGTTGCCGTCACCGAGCCCGACTACGGCTCCGATGTCGCTGGCATCAAGGTCACCGCCACGCTCTCCACCGAGGGTACCCATTACGTCATCAACGGCGTGAAGACGTGGTGCACGTTCGGTGCGCGCGCGAACGTGCTGCTCCTCCTTGCCCGCACCGACCCGGACCGCTCGAAGACGCACCGGGGACTGTCGCTGTTCATCGTCGAAAAGCCCATCGGTGACTCCCACGGCTTCGTGTTCGACCAGCCCGAGGGCGGCCGTATGGAAGGACGCCCGATCGACACGCTGGGATATCGAGGCATGCATTCCTACGAGATTGCACTCGTTGGATGGCGGGTGCCGAAGGAGAACCTCATCGGCGAGGAGAGCGGTCTCGGCAAGGGCTTCTACTTCCAGATGGAGGGCTTCGAGAACGGACGGCTCCAGACCGCAGCGCGTGCCGTCGGACTCATGCAGGCGGCCTACGAAGCGGCCGTTGCCTACGCCGACAACCGGGTGGTGTTCGGCAACAACATCGGCGAGTACCAGTTGACCAAGGTCAAGCTCGCCCGCATGGCCGTCGTGATCCAGGCGGCCCGACAGTTCTCCTACGTTGTCGCCAACCTCATGGGCAAGGGCGAGGGAGCGATGGAAGCGTCAATGGTCAAGGCCTATGTGTGCCGGGCTGCCGAATGGGTTACCCGCGAGGCGATGCAGATCCACGGCGGCATGGGCTACGCCGAGGAATACCCGGTGTCGCGCTACTTCGTCGATGCCCGCGTGCTCTCGATCTTCGAAGGAGCCGACGAGACGCTCTGCCTGAAGGTCATCGCCCGGAAGCTCCTCGAGGGCGTCGGCACGAAGTAGGCCTGGTCCGTCGGGCGGCGTCAACCGTCCGACTGTCGGTCAGGAGAGTTCGGGGACCTGGAGCTGTCCGAGCGCGTCGAGCCGGCGTCGCCATTCCTTCTGTGCCCCCGACCCCTCCCGGGTCCGCGCCAGCAGAGAGAACATCTGCGCGCGTACGAGGGCGAGAACCGCGTCGGGCGACCACCCGAGCATCGCCAGCCGGTCTGGTCGATAGCCGTCGACAAAGGAGTCCCACACACCTTCGGGCGCACGCCGGAAGGTGAGCGACCACCAGATCCACGCCGCGTCCGCCAGCGGGTTGCCGTAGCCAGCGAACTCCCAGTCGATCAGGCCGACGAGTTGACCCTCGTCCCAGAGCGTGTTGTGGAAACCCGCATCTCCGTGCACCAGTGACAGACCGGAACGCAATGCCGGGTGCGTGAAGGCAACATTCGTGACGAGATCAACCGGTCGGTCGGCGGCCCAACGGGCGGAGAGGTCGATCTCGAGATCAGCCGGAACGTCCGCGGGGCTCAACGTGGTCTCGTGCACCACGCTGAACACCCGCCCGAGCTGGCGTGCGCAGAGCTCCAACTCGTCGACGTCGCTTCGCTGAATGAGGCTCAAACCCGACTCCGCGTCGATCGCACCGACCACGAGCACGGTCCACTCGTCGTCGTCGTCGGCTCCGTAACCACGCAGCACCGGGACGGGTAGATCGGACGCGCTGAGGAACCGCAAGAACTCCGTTTCCCGTCGAAGATCTGCGCGCTTACGGGAGTCGCTGTTCGCCTTGACCACGACCGGGTCGCCGTCGAGGGTGGTGAAGAAGGTGGTGTTGGAGTATCCGCCCACGGTAGGACGTACCCTTCCGACATCGCCGAATCGGGCCAGCACAGCGCGCACCGGAGCCGGAACGACAATCGCGAGTTGTGACATCAGCCGCGCTACTCAGCCGAACCTGGAGCGGCCGACGCGACCTCGTCGGCGCCTGAATCGGGAATCGGCGAGCTCGATAAGACGCTCGACGAGCTGGGCATGCGTGACGCCCGCAGCCTCCCAGAGTTTGGGATACATCGAGATCGGCGTGAAGCCCGGAATGGTGTTCGCCTCGTTGATCACCCACCCCCGTCCGTCTCCCCCCGTCGATCCGTCATCGAGGAAGAAGTCGATGCGCGCCATGCCCTCGCACCGCAGCGCCCGATACGCGAGCTCGGCGAGGCGCTGTCCCTCGAGCACATCCGTGGGCGAAATCGCAGCAGGGATGGCGTAGTTCGCACTCGCATTCACGTATTTGTCCTCGTAGTCGTAGAAGGAGGCGCCCGGGAAGATCTCACCCGGAGCAGACACCTCGACGACTTCGTTACCCATCACGGCGAACTCGATCTCTCGGCCGCGTATCGCTTCCTCGACCACGACCGTGTCGTCGAAGCGCATTGCGTCGGCCAAGGAGTCACGGAACTCCTCAGGTCCGACTGCCTTCGACACGCCCACCGACGAGCCCATGTTCGCCGGTTTCACGAACACCGGCCAGCCGATTCCTAATGCGACATCCGACGTGAACGAGGCGATCGCGGCGGTATCGGCGAGCTCCCAAGAACGGCGGGCCAGCCACTTCGCCTGCGGGATCCCGACGGCAGCAAGCATCACCTTCGCTACGGCTTTGTCCATGGATAACGCAGAGCCGAGAACCCCGGGCCCGACGTACGGGACGTCGGCCAACTCCAGGAGCCCCTGCACCGTGCCGTCCTCGCCGTTCGGCCCGTGCAACACCGGAATGACGACGGGCAACGAGTCGATCGAGAGGTCGTCCGCTGCACCCGCTGCGGGAAGGGTTGCGGTCGGGCTCGTGGCGGCGCCGCCGATCTCCACCTGAACAATCGACTCGGTGCCGGGAACGCGTCGATGGAGCGCGAGCGCGGAGTCGCTCACCGACCACGCGCCATCCGGCGATATTCCGATCGGCAAGACATCGAACTTGGCCGGGTCGAGCGCACGGAGGAACGTAACCGCAGACATGCGCGAGACATCGTGCTCAGCCGAGCGCCCACCGAACAACAGCACAATTCGGCGGCGAACCGGAGCGTCGCTCATGTGGTTCCCACGAGAACCGCCCGAATACCGAGACCCATGATGAACAGGCCACCGAAGCCGTAGAGCAGATACAGCTTGTGGCGGAGCTGATACCGGTAGGCGTAGAGAAAGCCCACGGCGATGATGGCGACGAAGCCGTAGAACATGTGGAACTGGGGCGGGGTGATCTTCTCGTTCGTGTAGAGGATCACGCCGAGGATCACCTGGACGAACACCGAGACCTGCACGAACACGGTGAACCACCACAGCGCACGCGTGCGCAGTGCTTCGACCCGATGCGCGGCCAGGGCCCAAACGCCGGCCATCGCATTACCGATGATCATCATCCACGCCCACGCCTTGTGGAAGGGCAACAGCGTCGCCAGAACCGATGCGACGGGGAGAAGCGATGACACGGTCACGAACCTACCCCGTGGTTCGGCCGGGGTGGTGAGAACACCCGCCACGCGAGCAGCGAAGCGCAGCGGAGCAGCGCAGCACCAGAGCAGCAGAGCTACCCCGTGGAACTGGTCGCAGTAGTACCGTTCGGCGCATGAGCATCCCCGTCGAGGTCGAAGCCCTGTCCGAAACGGTCGCGCGATACGGTCCCGAGACATTCCTCCTCACCACCGGCGCCGACGGTCGCCCGCACGCAACCCACGTCGTCGTCGAGATCGACGGCGCGATACTCCGCTGCGGCATCGGTCGTCGGACCGCTCGCAACGCCACTGAGCAGCCGCTCGTGTCCTTCCTGTGGCCACCGGCCGAACCCGGCGGGTACAGCCTGATCGTCGATGGGGAGATCGTGATCGAGCGCGCGGACGAGGAGCGCGTCGGCGCCATCACCGCGACCAAGGCGGTGTTGCACCGCCCGGCAGTCAACGCACTCACCAAGGAGCCCGCCAACGGATCCGACTGCGTTCGCGTCGCCGCGCCCGGTACCGGCTCGGTGGGATCGTGAAGCACACGTCGCTCGGTCGGACCGGGCTCCAGGTGTCGAGAATCTGTCTGGGCACGATGACGTTCGGCAACCAGTGCGATGAGGAGGCGTCGCGGGCGATTCTCGATCACGCTCTCGAACTCGGAATCAACTTCATCGACACCGCGGACATGTATCCCGCATCGGGCCCCGACAGTGTCGGTGAGACCGAACGCATCATCGGTCGCTGGATGACGGGGCGGCGCGACGAGGTCGTGCTCGCCACAAAGTTCTGGGCGCCAATGGGACCTCAGCGCTGGCAGCGCGGCGGTGGTCGACGCCACATCATCGAAGCGGTCGAGGGCTCGCTCCGGCGACTGGGCACCGACACGATTGACCTCTACCAGATCCATTTCCCCGATCGAGCGACGCCGACCGACGAGACCCTGGGCGCGCTCGACGACCTGATCCGCCAGGGAAAAGTGCATTACATCGGGTGCTCGAACTTCCCCGCGTGGATGCTCGCCCGTGCCCTCGGACGCAGCGAGGTGCTCCGAGTAGCCCGCTATGACTCCGTCCAACCTCGCTACAACCTGCTCTTCAGATCATTCGAGCGCGACCTGTTCGAGCTGTGCGTTGAAGACAACGTCGGCGTGATCCCTTACAACCCGCTTGCCGGGGGACTCCTCACGGGAAAGCACGGGCGCGACGCCCCCGAAGCGGGATCGAGGTTCACACTCGCGGGTGGGCAGGGCGACCGTTACAAGGAGCGCTATTGGAACGACCGGCTCCACGATGCGGTCGACGCGATCCGTCCCCTCGCCGCCCAAGCCGGGATCTCGATGGCGCAACTGGCCATCGCCTGGGTACTCGAAAACCCTGCCATCACTGCGCCGATCGTCGGCGCCACACGTCCTGCTCAGCTCGACGATGCTGCCGCAGCGGTGGCATCGGGCCTCGACGCCGGTCTGAAGGCCACGCTGGACCAGCTCACCGACGAGTTCCGGCTGGTCGACGCCGACCGCTGAGTCCGTCCGCCGGTTACGTCCGGCGCCGGGCTTCGATCCCGGCCGGTACCGGCCGATCAGTAGCGTGGGCACCCGGTTTCTCATGTCACAGCTCGCCACCGCCCTCCACCTCATCCACTCCGCGTCAGCCGACCGAGCGTTGACGCTGGTCGGGATCGGCGGGCACGGAGGCGCCGGGAAGTCGACGCTCTCGCTCGCCATCGAGGCGTCGCGCCCGCACGTGCAGGTTGTCCAGACGGACTCGTTCTGGAACGGCAGCCAGTTCGACCTTCCTCGACTTCGTCGCGAGGTCGTCGACGTCCTGCTGCGCGGGGACACGGCGACCTACGACGCGTGGGATTGGGCTTCGAGCTCAGTGGCGGGCCGGCTCGGGGTGGTCCCGACTGGTGTGGTCGTGATTGAGGGCGTCTGCGCGCTGCACGAGATGTTCCGCAACGACCTCGACGTGCGGATCTGGGTCGACGCGCCCTACGAGCTCCGGCTCACCCGAGGCGTTGCACGAGACGGCGAGGCATCGCGCACCACCTGGACCGAGGTCTGGATGCCCTCAGAAGACGCCTACGTTGCCCGCGACAACCCACGCGCGTGCGCCCACATCGTCTTCGACGGCGCCATCCCCTACTGACCATTCCATCGCCCGCAAGGGCGATTTCCCGGCTGAAACATGAGGGAAACCGCCGTAGCGGGCAATGAACAACGCGCCAGGACGCCGATTCCGTCGGTGACAGACGTGTCGCTGTACTTACGCTCCCACCGAACGCCAATCTCGATTTCGCATCGCGAACTGGCGCGATCGGCATCAGGAGAATCTTGTGCGCTCCACACCCCTGGCTCTGACCGGCCCAGCCGCCGCCGCGGCGTATCGCCTCGACGGGTTTCGTGATCTCGACTGGCCGTTGCGCTGGTGCGGACCGCGCTCGGGTTCGCATACGAACGAGGCCGTGCGAACGAGCAGGTGGAAGGAACCAGTGCTCATCGGAGAGGTCCATGTGGCTCCCATCGAGCTCGTCCTCCGGCACCTCGGCAATCATCCGGAGGACCTCCGCGTCGACAGCTTCACCCCCGAGCAGCGGATCGAACTCGCCCTTGAGCATGCACTTCGAGACGGGATGGTCTCCCTCGATGCCCTCGATGTTCGCGGAGCACGGAGCAAGGGCGACGCGCTACTCCGCTTGGCTCTGCTGCTTCGTGGAAATGAGCCGCCCACCGAGAGCTACGCCGAGACGCGGGCGGACCAATTCCTGCGCTCGCTCGGGTATTGGTGTTGGCGGCAAGTCCCGTTGGTCGGCGCAAACCATCGGGTCGACTTCGTTCTCCCCACTCGACCGTGTTCCAAGCGCCGTCCTCGGCCGGTGCAGTTTCGACCCGGTGATGGATTGATCATCGAGATCGACAGCCGCGAGTTCCACGAGAGGGCGTTCGAACGCGACCGCGCTCGCCAGACGAACTACGACCGGCTCGGCTATCGCTGGGTGGCGTTCACGCCGAACCAGATCGATCGGTCACCACTTCTCGTCGCCCAGACGATCGAGGCCGTCCGACACGGCGGTCGGCGCAGCGACTGACCATGCCATCGCCCCCAAGGGCGATTTCCCGGCTGAAACATGAGGGAAACCGCCGAAGCGGGCGATGAAACCCCAGTTGGGCGCCCGCAGTCCTACTTGACGGCGCCCGTCGAGCGGAGATGCTCGATGGCAGGGGCGTCGTATCCGGCGAGCGTGAGCACGTCGGCCGTGTGCTGCCCGGGGTGCGACGGCGGCGACGAGATCACGGGGACGGTGCGGCTGAAACGCGGCGCCGGTGCGGGCTGGATGACACCGGCGACCTCGACGAACGTCGAACGAGCCACGTTGTGCGGGTGCATCGGAGCTTCTGCGATCGAGAGAACCGGGGCGAAGCAGACGTCGGAATGCTCCATCAGGGCGCACCATTCGGCGCGCGTCTTCGTGCGGAAGAGGACCTGCAGCTTCATCTTCAGCGCCGGCCATTGTGAACGATCCATCTGCGCATCCCACTCAGCGCCCTCCAGCTGAGCGAGACGGCGAAGCTCGGCATAGAACTGCGGTTCGATCGATCCCAGGGAGATGTACGTCCCATCGGCGCACTCGTACACGTCGTAGAAGTGGGCACCGGTGTCGAGGAGGTTCGTGCCCCGCTCCGGACGCCACGCACCCATGGCCGTCATCGCGTGGAACATCGTCATCAACGTCGCTGCGCCGTCGACCATTGCCGCGTCGACGACCTGTCCCTTGCCGGAACGGTGCGCTTCAAGGATCCCGCACACAAGGCCGAAGGCGAGGAACATCCCGCCACCTCCGAAGTCACCGACGAGGTTGAGCGGAGGCACCGGTGCGTGTCCGAACCGGCCGATCGGCTCCAGCGCACCGGCCAGAGCGATGTAGTTGATGTCGTGACCGGACGCCTGTGCGTAGGGACCCGTCTGGCCCCAGCCGGTCATCCGTCCATAGACGAGCTTCGGATTTCGGGCGAGACAGTCGTCCGGACCGACGCCGAGCCGCTCGGTGACGCCGGGACGGAAGCCCTCGAACAACGCGTCAGCCTTTTCGACCAGACGCATGACCACTTCGACGCCTTCAGGGTTCTTCAGGTCGACACCGATGGACAGGCGTCCGCGATTGGAGATGTCCTTGGGCGGTTTCGCCGGATCACCGCCGCGTACCGCTTGGGATCGTTCGATCCGGATCACGGTGGCGCCCATGTCCGAGAGGAGCATGCCGGCGAAGGGGCCGGGGCCGATTCCGGCGAGTTCGATGATCGTGATTCCGGACAGTGGGCCACTCATGGCATCCACTCTCGACGAGCGCACGCGCCCCGAGCAAGTCCGGTCGACGCTGCGGTCAGCCGTTGGCGACGACCCGCGTGCCCAGCGCGTAGTCGATGAGCCTGCGCCGGTGCGAGGTGGCGAGAACCAGGATGGCGTCGAGGATCGCCAGGGGAGGAAGGATCGAACGGGCGAGCGCGCGGAGCACTGAGCACTCCGAACCGTCGACCCGGACGAGACGAAGGCCGAACACGAGCTTGCCGAACGACGTTCGCCACATGACGATCGGGAAGATGTGCACGGCAACGATTGCCCCGACAACCGCCGGAGTCGGTCGAAGCGGGTCTCCGACGAACGGATACCCGACCAGCAGCTTGTAGCCGACCACCACGAGGAAATCGATCAGCACGTCGATGATGAAGCCGAGAAGCCGAGGCGCGTAGTCGGGAACGTGCTTGCCTCCAGCGCCGCGTCCGTAGAGGTGGAACTCGCGTTCTCTGCGCATGAGCTCCCGAACCGTCAACGGCCGTTCTTTGATCGGCTCACCCATTTCAGGTCCCGGGATCTGCGACCAGGACGTCACGTCTTCGGGCAACCACCATCCGTAGTGCTGTTTGGAGCGCTGCACGTTTGCGGGGTCGTTCGGATCAATGCGAATCCCCGTCGGTCCGACGAGGATGGTCGGCGCGATCACGGCCGAGGTCTCGTCGGTGCAGTCGTCGGTGAGTTCGTCGTCGGGCAACTCTTCGGCCAACGCGGTCGGAGACGACGATGCCGAACCGCGAGCGATTCGTTTCAGACGACTCATGGATCACGCATCGACGCTTCCGCACCGCGCTGCCATCGTCAATATTGATGAAGCGGCCCACGGACCGGGTCTGCGCGCCCGGCCGGAGCGGCAGACTGGTCCCATGCCTTCCGTACGTGCCATCGCCCCGGGCCGGGTCAACATCATCGGAGACCACACCGACTACACGGGGGGATTCTGTCTCCCGATGGCCATCGATATGGTCACGACGATCTCCGGCGAACGGGCAGACGACGGCGTCGTGCACCTCGTCTCGGCTGCCGAGCCTGACCCCGTGAACATCCCTCTCGATGTGCACGACCCGGCGTCGGCGACCCCGGCGTGGGGTCGCTACGTCGCAGGGGTGGTGAGCGAGTTGCGTCCGAGGCTCGGCTTTCGGGGCCGTGCGGACACGACAATCCCGATCGGCGCGGGGTTGTCGTCGAGCGCCGCCTTCGAGGTGGCACTCGCCCTTGCCCTCGGTTTCGACGGGTCCGTGCTCGACCTGGCCCGACTCTGCCAGCGTGCAGAGCAGGTGGCTTCGGGCGTGCCGTGCGGCATCCTCGACCAACTGTCGAGCGCCGGAGGACGGGAAGGCAAAGCCATGATCATGAACTGTCACGACCTCTCGTTGACCTACGTCGATGTTCCTGAGAACGCCGACATCGTGGTGATCCACTCGGGCCAGGAGCGCACGCTGTCGGGTTCCGAGTACCCGACCCGCGTCGCCCAGTGCGCGGCTGCGGAAGAGGTGATCGGTCCGCTGCGACTGGCCACCCTTGCCGCAGCGGCATCCATCGAGGATCCGGTTGTCTCGCGTCGGGCCCGTCATGTGGTCACGGAGAACCAGCGGGTGCACGACTTCGCCGCTGCGCTGGCGAGCGGACAACTGGCCGAAGCGGGGGCGATCATGACGCAGAGCCACCACAGTCTCCGCGACGATTACGAGACCTCAACGCCGATCGTCGATCGGCTCATCGACACGCTGATCGCCACGCCCGGAGTATTCGGCGCCCGAATCACCGGTGGCGGATTCGGAGGGTGTGTCGTCGCGCTCACCGAGCCCGGTGCGCTCGACATCGGATGGACAGTCCGACCCGCCGCCGGGGCCCGCCTGCTCTGAACGGACGTGTCTGATGTGTCGGCGCGCCGACCCCGCCCGGCGCACTCGACATCGGATAGAGCTCGACTGCTTGAGCGAGATGTGTCGGCGCGCAAACCCCGCCGGGGCCCGCTGCTCTGAGCGACCCATCGGGCGCGTGTACCGTGCTCGCTGCGGCTCCGGAGGGACCGCAACCGGAACACATCTGAAGGAGAGCGGTCATGGCCCAGCACGTTCGAGGAATCGTCGCGATGGCGAAGAAGAGCCCGGTCTCGATGGAGACCATCGTCATTCCTGATCCCGGTCCGGGCGAGGCCGTCGTGAAGATCCAGGCGTGCGGCGTGTGCCACACCGATCTCCACTACCGCGAAGGCGGCATCAACGACGACTTCCCGTTCCTGCTCGGCCACGAGGCGGCGGGCATCGTCGAGTCAATCGGCGACGGTGTGACCAACGTTGCCGTCGGGGATTTCGTGATCCTCAACTGGCGAGCCGTGTGCGGAAACTGCCGCAGCTGTCGACGCGGCAGGCCGCAGTTCTGCTTCTCCACGTTCAACGCCACCCAGAAGATGACCCTGCTCGACGGCACGGTGCTCTCGCCCGCCCTCGGCATCGGCGCCTTCGCCGAGAAGACGCTGGTGGCCGCCGGACAGTGCACCCCGGTGAACCCGGCGGCCCCGCCCGCCACTGCTGGCCTCCTCGGCTGCGGTGTGATGGCCGGCCTCGGTGCGGCGATGCTCACGGGAAATGTCGGCCGCGGCGACACCGTCGCCGTCTTCGGCTGCGGCGGAGTCGGCGATGCCGCGATCATGGGAGCAAAGCTGGCCGGCGCGACCACGATCGTCGCGGTCGACCTCGACGACCGCAAGCTCGCCTGGGCCCGCGAATGTGGGGCCACACACACGGTGAATGCATCGAGCGGCGACCCGGTCGAGGGCGTGAAGGCGGCCACCGGCGGCTTCGGCGCCGATGTCGTCATCGAGGCCGTCGGGAACCCCAAGGTCTTGGAACAGGCGTTCTACGCCCGTGACCTGGCCGGCACGGTGGTGCAGGTCGGCGTGCCCACTCCGGACATGCGCATGCCCGACATACCGATGATCGAGTTCTTCGGGCGGGGTGGCGCCCTCAAGCCGAGCTGGTACGGCGATTGTCTCCCATCGCGCGACTTTCCACTTCTCATCGAGCTCTACCTCCAGGGAAGGCTCGACCTCGATCGCTTCGTCTCCGAGAAGATCACGCTCGAAGACGTCGAGGACGCGTTCCACCGGATGGAGCGCGGCGAAGTGCTGCGATCCGTCGTCGTTCTCTGAGACGGAATCACACCATGGCTGTTGAGCTCGTAACCACCTCCGGCATCTTCGCCCTCGACGGCGGCGAGTGGGAAGTCACCAACAACATCTGGCTGATCGGCAACGACCGCGAAGTCACCGTGATCGATGCCGCTCACGACCACCGACCGATCGTGGAGGCGATCAACGGCCGACACGTGCGCGCCATCGTGTTGACGCACGGACACAACGATCACATCAACGCAGCGGGTGCGCTTTCCGACCAGGTCGATGCGCCGATCTATCTGCACACTGATGATCGGATGCTGTGGGATGTCATCTATCCCGATCGCTCTCCGGATAAGCCACTCGTGCCCGGCAGCTCTCTGAAGTCGGCCGGGATCGAGATCGGGGTGCTTCACACCCCCGGCCACTCGCCGGGGTGCTGCTGTCTGCACGTGCCCTCAGAAGGCGTGGTGTTCAGCGGCGACACGCTCTTCTGCGGCGGTCCCGGTGCCACCGGGCGCAGCTTCAGCGACTATTCGACCATCGTCGAGAGCATCCGCACCCGACTACTCGCGCTCCCGGGACACACCGTCGTACACACCGGCCACGGCGACTCCACCACCATCGCCGCCGAAGCTCCGGCGCTCGCTGACTGGCTCGCCGCGATCAACGCCTGACGTCAGCCAGCTGCTCACGCAGGCGGACGACAGCGGAAGGCGTGCGCGCACCCCACCAGAACAGGTCCTGCCCGTCGATGAACAGCGTTGGTGCGACCGTCTCGAGCACCGCACGGTGACGCTCGGCGAAGGGATACGGCTCGGTCGGGGCGAGCACCACGTCGCACCTTCGTGCTCGTGCTCCATCGAGGTCGAGCATCGGGTAGCGGTCGGGTTCTCCGTCGGAAACCAATCGGACACCGAGTCGGCGCAACAGCGTTGCGCCGTAGGTGTCGTGGTTGATGGTCATCCACGGGCGCTTCCAGATCGGTACGTAGGCGAGCAGCTCCGTTTCCGGCATTCCGGTCGCCAGGGGCTCGCACCTCTCGCCAAGTGCGGCGTCCAGACCGACGGACGAGGCCAGCGATCGCATCTGCTCGACCACGTGATCGATGCTGGTGATGCTCACCGAGTGGACGGTGACCCCGGCCGACATCAGCGCTTGCGCGTCAGGAAGGCGGTTCTCCTGATCGCACATGACGACGAGGTCCGGTGCGAGCGCGACGATCTGCGCGATGTCGGGATCCTTCGTTCCCCCGACCGTCGGATAGCGATCACCGAGCTCGCAGAATCTCGTCACCGCAATCGGCTGGATCCCCCACGCAATGAGGGTTTCCGACGCGCTGGGGACGAGCGAGACGACTCGCAACTTGGCCTTCTTTCGCAGACGTGGTCACGCCACTCTCCGGCGTTGCTCGGCGAGACGACTTCTCGCCTCCTCGGCGAAGAATCGCTTCAGATCTTGTCGAGGAGCTGTGTCTTCTTGGCGTCGAACTCGGCCGGTGTGAGCAGACCCTTGTCGCGCAGCTCGGCAAGCTTCTCGATCTGCTCGGGAACGGAAAGCTCACGACGGCCGGCCATCCGGTCCATGTCGCGACCGTGGGTCCGCTCGATCTGGCGGTAGATCTCGTTCTGCACGTGGAACGGCTTCTTCACGTTGTTGAACCGCTGCTGGCCCTGCTCGCCGCCAGACTCGATGAGCAGGTCACCGGCACCGATGATCCGTTCCCAGACCGACTGTTTGAAGGAGATGTCGTTGATGCGCTCGAGCGGGATCTCCTTGCCCTGCTTGGCGAAGAGACCGGACCGGTAGATGAGCCGGTCGGTCGTGACCACGAAGTTCACCGTGCGCCAGCGGAGGAACTCCTCGAGGAGCCACAGCAGGGCGAGCACGACAAGACCAACGCCGGCGTAGGTGATCCACTTGTTGGCGTTGTTGTCGGGGTTGATGAAATTGCCGGCGGCGATGGCCACCACGAGCGCGCCGATCACTGCGAGCACCGGCTGGACCAGGAACCACAGGTGAGGTTTACGGTCGAGGATGATCTCCTCGCTGTCGTGCAGATACTTCCGAGGGAACGCCATGGCTGGCAAGGGTACCTGAACGGTCGTCAGCCCGGCCGAATGCCTTGGCGCAGCCCGACGGGGCCCGGCAAATCACATCCGTGTACTTCTGTCACACCCCTCCCCTACGCTGTCCCCATGGCAAATCACACCTCTGTCGTTTCCGGTGCGCCGGCTTCGGCACCCGACTCGTTGCTGGCCGGGCTCAACCCGGCGCAGCGGGCCGCCGTGGTGAGCGACGCCATGCCGCTGTGCATCCTGGCCGGCGCCGGTTCCGGCAAGACCCGAGTCCTGACCCGGCGCATCGCCCACCGCGTCCACACGGGCACGGCCGACGCCTCCCGGGTGCTGGCGTTGACCTTCACCCGAAAGGCGGCTCGAGAGCTCTCCAACCGGCTCGGACAGCTCGGCGTGCGCGAGCGCGTCGCCACCGGCACGTTCCACGCCATTGCCTACGCCCAGCTCCGCCAATGGTGGACCGACACCGATCAGCGTGCCCCGGAGCTCACCGAATCGAAGATCCGTCTCGTTGTGCCGCTGCTCGGAGCACGCCGCAATGCCGTGGCCCCGTTCGATGTGGTCTCGGAGATCGAATGGGCCAAAGCCCGCATGCTCGATCCGGCGGCCTACGCCTCCGAGATCGCCCGCGTCGGCCGTACACCTCCACTCGGCGCGCAGGCCATGGTGCAGCTCTACGAGCGATACGAAGCCGACAAGAAGCGCAAGGGCGTCGTCGACTTCGACGATCTGCTGGTCATGTGCGTTCGGGCGATGGAGTCCGACCGGGAGTTCGCCGTGCGGCAGCGGTGGCGCTTCCGTCACCTGTTCGTCGATGAGTTCCAAGATGTCAACCCGGCGCAGTCCCGTCTGCTCGACGCCTGGCTCGGTCTGGGTGCCTCGGGCGACACGCTTGCCTCCGATGCCCTCGACCTCTGCGTGGTCGGCGACCCGAACCAGGCGATCTACGCGTGGAACGGCGCCGACCCGGCATTTCTCACCGGCTTTCGCGAACGCTTCGCCCGGGCCGAGGTCGTCCGCCTGGAAGACAACTACCGGTCGTCGCCGGAGATCCTCACCGTCGCCGACGCCGTGCTCGGGCTGGCGCCGCGAGACACCCGGGCCCTGCGCGCCAACCGCGCTTCCGGTCTCGTTCCCGTCGTCACCGCGTTCGCCAGCGATGTCGACGAGGCCAAGGGCGTTGCCCGGATGCTTCGTGATCGCCACTCGTCGAAGACCCCGTGGTCCCACATGGCCATCCTCACCCGGACCAACGCCCAGAGCGTGCTGTTCGAAGAGGCGCTGCGTGCCGTCGGCATTCCCCACCGGGTCAAAGACCGTGGGGCGTTCTTGAACCAGTCCGACGTGAAAGGTGCGCTCGCCCAGCTTCGCCGTGCCCCGGCCACGGTGGCATTCAGCTCGCGCCTGGCCGATCTCGAGGAGATGGCGCGCGAAGCCGCGGAAACCGGCGTCGTCGGTCCCGAAGGTGTCAACGAGCGAGCGGCCAACCTCGAGGGCCTTGTCCGTCTCGGCGTGGAATACGTTTCACTCGATCCGACCGGCACCACCGAGGGATTCCTCTCGTGGATCGCCGCCACGATCACCTCGCGCGCCGACGAGCCGGATCGTCACGCCGACGTCGTCGAACTCACCACGTTCCATCGGGCGAAGGGCCTCGAATGGCCGATCGTGGTGCTCGCCGGACTCGAGCGCGGCTACGTTCCGATCGGTCAGGCCGACAACCAAGACGCGTGGGACGAGGAGCGACGCTTGCTCTACGTCGCCGTCACGCGGGCCGAGCGCCAGCTCCACTTCACGTGGGCGAAGTCACGCACGTTCGGCAGCCGCACGACCAACCGCACGGAATCGCCGTACCTTGCCAATGTCGCGGCTGCGATCTCGTCGATCGAAGATCCGGGCCGCGGTGATTGGAAGAGCCTGCTTCGAGCGCAGCGAGAGCGGCTCGCCGCGGCGAAAGCGGCGGGAGTACCGGGCATCCGCGGCACGAAGAACGCACTCGTCGAACTCGGTGCGAATGCCGATCCGAAGGTGCTCGAAGCGCTGAAGAAGTGGCGGGCCGGCAAGGCGCGGGCAACCGGGGTTCCCGCGTTCGTGATCTGCCACGACACCACACTGGCGGCGATGGCGGAGGCAAATCCCCGCGAGCGACGTGATCTCCTACTCGTTCCCGGTATGGGTCCAGTGAAGATCGAGCGTTACGGCGACGACATCATCGCCGTCATCCAAGCCGCCGCGAGCTGACCAGCGCCACGGCGACTGCTGTCGCCACGAACGCACTCGGTCAGCCGTTGTCGGCGACCCAGCGTTCGAGGAGCGGCGGCTCCTCGGCGAGCCGCTCCCGCAGCCCGCTCACGATGGCCTTCTCCACCTGTCCGCCGACGAACGGTACCGGCGAGTTGACCTTGAGCTCACCTTCGATGACCCGGGTGGTCTCCCCGGGGCGCTCCACCAGGTGCCACGTTCCCTTGCACCGGAAGAACGACGAGTAGTGCGTCGGGGTCATGGTGAACACCGCCGTCCACCGCGACGCGTCGATCGAGGTCTCCTCGATCCAACTCAGCTTCGAGGGGTCGATCACCCGTCGAGCGACGGAGGGAAGCGATCCACCGAAGCGGTACTCGAGCTCGAGGTGCGTGGTGCCCCTGACGGCTCGGTGGCTGCGGATCTCCGGCCGCCCGATGCCGGGAAGCTCCGCCATCGCCGTCGTCAGGTAGTCCACGCTGCTGAGCGCCCGTCCGACGTCGGCGGCGTTCGCCCGAAAACGCTGCTCGATCCGGAACCGCATCGCCGACAACTTACCGGTCAGGCGGTGTCGTTGACCGGAGCATGCCGTGCCGCGTCTACGGTGCAGCCATGACCGCGCCCGAAACCCCCAACGCTCCCGCAACGCCGCCGACCGGCGTCACCATCACGCTGCGCCCGAACGGCCCGATGCTGGTGCAGGGCGACGTGACCGTGATCGGCACCGATGGCAGCGAGATCGACCGTGGCGGGCGCGTGGCCTTCTGCCGCTGCGGTGCCAGCGCGACCAAGCCGTTCTGTGACAGGTCCCATATGGCGAACGGTTTCGTCGCTCCGTAGCGAGGTTGTCGCTACGCGCGACGCATGCCCGCCGCCGACGGTCCGCCCGCCGACGGTAGAGTCGACGCCCGTGTGTGCAGACGGGTCCGTGAACTGATGTCGATCAACGATTTCGCGATGGAGTTCTTCGGGCTCGGCGGCAAGAACGCCATCGTCACCGGAGGGAACAGCGGTCTCGGGCAGGCGTTCGCGCTGGCACTGGCCAAAGGCGGGGCGAACGTCTTCGTGCCGAGCATCATCGACGACGACGGCAGCACCCGAGCGCTGATCGAGGGGGCCGGCGTCGGCTACGAGTTCCTGTCGGCTGACATCACGGTGCCCGGCACGCCCACGCAGATCGTCGACGCGTGTGTCGACCGGTTCGGGTCGATCGACATCCTGATCAACAGCGCCGGCGTCTGCCCGATGGCAGAGGTGCTCGACTTCGGTCGGCCGCAATGGGACGCGACCGTGCAGGTCAACCTGACCGCAGCGTTCGAGATGAGCTACGAGGCGGCGCAGCGAATGGTCCCCCAGCGCAGCGGCAAGATCATCAACATCTGCTCGATGTTCAGCTTTCTCGGCGGACGCCTGTCGCCGGCGTACTCTGCAACCAAGCACGGGATCGCCGGGCTCACCAAGGCCTACTGCGACGAACTCGCCGAGCACAACATCCAGGTCAACGGCATCGCCCCGGGTTATTACGCAACGGCGATCACCACGAACACGAGAAGCAACCCCGTCACCAATCAGCGGGTCCTCGATCACATCCCGGCCGGCCGATGGGGGGAGCCGATGGATCTCATGGGTACCGTCGTGTTCCTTGCCAGCCGCGCCTCGGACTACGTGAACGGCCATGTGCTCTGTGTCGACGGTGGCTACCTCGTCCGCTAGGACGGGTACGGCCGAGGCGAGAACACCCATGGACGGCCCTTTTCTCATCGGCGTGGACTGCGGAACCCAGAGCGCGAAGGTCGTGATCTTCGACGCCGCCGGGAATGCCGTTGCCCGTGGTGATCAGGCTCTTCGCCCGATGCTCCGACCCCGTCACGGTGTCGTCGTGCACCCCGAAGACGATCTCTGGGATGCCATATCGGTGGCGAGCCGTGTCGCATTGGCGAACTTCACCGGTCCGCGGGAACAGATCGTCGGGGTCGGCATCTGCCCCATCCGCTGTAACAAGGCGTTCCTCAAAGCGGATGGTTCGCTGGTCGAGCCGGTCATCAGCTGGATGGATGATCGCGCCTATCAGCCCTACCTGCCGAGCGACCCGTCCACCGCATACGCCACCACGTCCTCCGGCTACGTCTCGCACCGCTTCACCGGCGAGTTCAAGGACACCGCGGCGAACAACATCGACATGCAGTGGCCGATCGACACCGACACGTGGCAGTGGAGCGATGATCCGGCGGTCTTCGAACGGTTCGGCGTGATGCGGGAGATGCTCGTGACGCTGCAGATGCCGGGCGATGTGATCGGTCCGGTCACTGCTGAGGCGGCCCTCGCCACCGGCATACCGGTCGGGATTCCCGTCGTTGCGACCGCGAACGACAAGGCGGTCGAGATGCTCGGGGCCGGCCCACTCGGCTCACGCAGCGCGCTCATCTCCCTGGGCACCTACATCGCCGCCATGGTCCCGGGGACCGTCAATCATCAGAACCCGCAGCATTTCTGGACGAACTTCGCCTCGATCCCGAACCGCTACGTCTACGAGAGCAATGGCGTGCGTCGCGGCATGTGGACGCTCACCTGGTTCCTGGATCTCCTCGGACCGGAGGTCGCCGACCGAGCCGCATCCCTCGAGCTGTCGCGGGAGGACTACCTCGAACGTGACGCACAAGAGGTTCCCGCAGGGAGTGACGGCCTCATGACCGTCCTCGACTGGCTCGCGCCCACGGACCACCCATACCGGAAGGGTTCGATGCTCGGCTTCGACGCTCGACACACGCGCGGACATGTCTACCGGTCGATCCTCGAGGCGATCGCGCTCACCATGAAGACCAATGTCGATGCGATGTGCGGTGAACTCGGGATCGTGCTCGACGAAATCGTCGTGTCCGGTGGGGGCTCCCACAGTCCTCTGTTCACGCAGATCTTCGCCGACGTGTTCGGCATTCCGGCGTCGCGCAGCACCGGGTCCGGAGGGGCCAGTCTCGGAGCCGCCATCTGCGCCGCGGCTGCAACCGGCGTGTACCCCGACATCGACTCCGCGGCGGCAGCGATGGCGAGTGGCCGGGCCGCGTTCACTCCCGACATGGCCAACTTCAGCGTCTACGCGCACGTGAACGAGACTGTCTACCAAGACGTCCGCTCGAGCACCGATGCACTCTTCGAGCGTGCCTACCCGATCTTCCACACCGTCGACCAACCAACCACCATCTAGGAACGCCACCATGCCGCTGTCGCGCGAAGCCGTCGTCGAACACCT
This sequence comes from Acidimicrobiia bacterium, assembly GCA_031368215.1. GTDB lineage: Bacteria > Actinomycetota > Acidimicrobiia > Acidimicrobiales > JANYDT01 > JANLQX01. The sequence goes on from JANLRD010000028.1 coordinate 52,927, forward strand.
CAAGAAGATCCTTCCCGCCGAGCGGGTCATCACCGACGAACAGGTGCTGAAGGAACGCAGCATCGACAACTTCCGCAAGCTGCAGAGCATCTTCCAGGTGTTCACGATGGAGATTCCCGCCGCGGTGGCGATGGTGCAGAGCACCGCTGAGGCTGCTGCGGTGCTGGCCTTCGCCGACGAGCACCGGGTGAACGTCGTCGCCCGCACCGGAGGTACGGCCACAGAAGGCGGGTTGGAGACGGAGGTGGTGAATTCGATCGTCCTCGACGGTTCGCTGATGAACGAGATCGTGAAGATCGACGCGTACAACATGCAGGCCACCGCGCAGTGCGGTGTTCCGTTGCAGTTGCTCGAAGATCAGGCGCGTGCCGTCGGCCTCACGACCGGCCACTCTCCGCAATCGAAGCCGATCGCCAGCATGGGCGGTCTCGTTGCGACCCGCAGCATCGGTCAGTTCTCCACGCTCTACGGCGGGATCGAGGACATGGTCGTCGGCTGTGAAGTGGTATTCCCCGGTGGCCTCGTGTCCCGCATCAAGAACGTCCCGCGCCGTGCCGCGGGACCCGACATCCGCCACATCGTGATCGGCAACGAAGGCGCGTTGTGCTTCATTTCCGAGGTCACCGTGAAGCTGTTCCCATACATGCCGGAGAACAACACGTTCCTTGGTTGGACCTTGAAGGACATGAAGCTCGGCTTCGACATCCTCCGCGAAGTCATGGTGGCCGGATATCGGCCATCGGTCGCCCGACTCTATGATCCCGAGGACGGCCAACTCCACTTCTCACATTTTGCCGCTCCCGACGATTGCATCGTGCTCTTCATGGCGGAGGGAAACGCCGGCATCGCGAAAGCCACCGCGGAAGGCATCGCCGAGATCGTCGCCAAACATCCGGAGTGCACGCCGGTCGACAGCGCGTTGATTTCGGAATGGTTCGACGATCTCGTGTGGGGTCCCGACAAGGTCACCCGCGAAGACGACCGGATCCGCACCACCCGCAACGTGAATCGCACCACGGAGATCTCGTCCGACTGGAGTTCGATCAACGAGATCTACCGGGCGGTCCTTCCGCGCATACGCGCCGAGATCCGCGGGATCACCCTCTTGGGCGGACACTCCTCGCACAGCTACATCAACGGCACGAACATGTACTTCAACTACTTCTACGACCTCATCGACTGCGAGCCCGAGGAAGAGAACGACAAGTACTACCTGCCGATCATCAAGATCATCTGCGAGGAGACGCTGCGCTTCGGCGGATCGATCGTCCACCACCACGGCATCGGCAAGTCACGCTCTCGCTGGGTCAAAGAGGAGTACGGCTCGTCATACCCCATGCTCGAAACGCTGAAGCGGGCCTTCGACCCGAACAGCATCATGAACATGGGAACGATCATCCCCCGCTAGTCGACGTCGGCGGTCGCCCGCCACGGCTGTTCTCATCGCCCGCTACGCCCATTTGTCGGCGTTTCCGTTGCCAAAACGGGGTTTGCGGGCGACGGACCCGACCACTGGCGATCAATCCATGAGGCCGGTGCGGATGCTGTCGAGCACCCAGTCCGGATGCTGTTCGACAAGGCGATCGAGCCAGCGCGGGCTTTCGAACAACGCCAGCATCCTGCCCTTCGATCCGAGAAGAACTTCGAGTCCCGGCGTGCCGCGCATCTTGTCCGCCGTCTCTCGATCGGTGAGACGGGCGATGCGCTCACGCGTTGCCCCGAACTCGACGGGCGAGTTGAACTCGTTGGCCAGCCGGTGCGAGAACACCTCGAACTGCATCTGACCGACCGCGCCGAGCACCGGTGTGGGATCGCCCTCGCGGTGCATGACCTGCACCACGCCTTCTTCGCCGAGCTGTTCGAGTCCCTTCTTGAACTGCTTCTGCTTCGAGACATCCCGTGGACGCACGCTGGCGAAGAGCTCGGGGGCGAAGGTCGGGATCGGCGGGTACACGACCGATTGGTCGACGTAGAGCGAGTCCCCGATGTTCACGTCGGTCGCGTTGACAAGAGCAACGATGTCGCCCGGATAGGCGAGCTCGACCGTTTCGCGATCCTGCCCGAACACCGTGGCCGCGTACTTGGTGGTGAACGGCTTCCCGGTACGTCCGAGGGTGACGGTCATGCCGCGCTCGAAGCAGCCTGATTGCACTCGGACGAACGCCACCCGATCACGATGGTTCGGGTTCATGTTCGCCTGCACCTTGAACGCAAACGCCGAGAAGGGTGCGTCGAGGGGACGGAAGGTCCCGTTCACGTCGTCGCGAGGTGTCGGCGAAGGCGCGAGATCAACGACGGCGTCGAGCAGTTGACGGATGCCGAAGTTCGTGATTGCCGAGCCGAAGAACGTAGGCGTCGTTTCACCGGCGAGAAACGACTTCTGATCGACGTCGGCACCGATCTCTGTCATCAAACCAGCACCTTCGAGCGCCGCAGTCCACACCGGGCCTTCCTCGGCCTCGGCGATTGCGGGATCGACGATCTGCTCCTCGGCCATCTTCGCCCCGCGCGCCGTCCGGGAGAAGCGAATGAAGCGTCCGGTGCTGCGTTCGATGACGCCCCGGAAGTCGCCGGCGATGCCCACCGGCCAGGTGGCCGGGGTGCACCGGAGCTTGATCTTGCTCTCGATCTCGTCGATCAGGTCGAGTGCGTCGAGACCCGGACGGTCGAACTTGTTGATGAACGTGATGATCGGGAGCTGCCGGGACCGGCATACCTCGAACAGCTTGAGCGTCTGGGGTTCGATGCCCTTGGCCGCGTCGAGGACCATGATCACGGCGTCGGCCGCGGCGAGTACCCGGAAGGTGTCCTCGGAGAAGTCACGGTGGCCCGGCGTGTCGAGCAGGTTGATCACGTGGTCGCGGTAGGCGAACTGCAGGACCGTCGAGGTGATGGAGATGCCGCGCTGCTGCTCCATGTCCATCCAGTCCGACGTCGCCCGTCGCCGGTCCGAGCGCGCCTTGACCGCGCCCGCTTCCTGGACGGCACCTGCGTAGAGAAGGAACTTCTCGGTGAGCGTGGTCTTGCCGGCGTCGGGATGACTGATGATCGCGAACGTGCGCCGACGGCTGGCCTCGCCGGCGATGTCGTGCTCGGACTTCTCAGTGCTCATCGGACGGTCGTCACGCTTCTCATCAGGGATTCCACGGGCTCTCGCCCCCGTAGGGGCGGAATAGTCTCTCACCGTCCGCATCGAGATCGGCGCAGGCTTCGCCACCTCGGCCGGAGGTCTGAACTACTCGAACCCGGTCTTCACCGCTTCCGACAAAGGCCGATCCCGTGAACAGGCGGCTACCCTCACCTTCCCCGATAACTGGAGCGACACGTGGCCGCAGCAATCTCATCGAGTGGCGGCAAGGACTCGCTTCTCGCTCTGCATCGTGCACGAGCGCTTGGTGTCGAGGTCACCACGATGATCACGATGTTCGACGACGTTTCGGGCCTCTCGAAGTCCCACGGCGTCTCCCGCGAGCTCGTCGAGGCCCAGGCCGTTGCGCTCGGGTTGGTGTCGCTCACTCCGGCAAGTAGTTGGACGAGCTATCAAGAGGTCTTCATCGCAACACTTCAAGCGCTGCGAGAGGACGGGCACGACACGATCGTGTTCGGCGACATCGATCTCCAGCCGCACCGAGACTGGGAGGAGATGGTATGCGCGCAGGCGAACATGGCTCCGATCCTCCCCCTCTGGGGCGAAGCACGAAGCGCGCTCGCCGTCGAGACGTTGGCACTCGGGTTCGAGGCGATCGTGGTCTGCGTCGACTCTCGTCATCTCGGCGACGAGTTTGCCGGGCGCCGCTACGACGCATCGTTTCTCGCCGCTCTGCCCTCGACGGTCGACCCGTGCGGAGAGAACGGTGAGTTCCATACGTTCGTGACGAACGGACCCGGTTTCGCCGCCCCGCTCCAGGTGACGGTTTGCGGAACCCGCGTGTACACGTCGCCTGCAGAGTTCGGTTCGCAGCGCTACTGCTTCGCTGAACTCAGAGGCTGACGACACTCGTCAGCAATCAGCCAGCGCAGCAAGAGCGCTGCACAGCTCGCGCATTCGTTCATCGCTCAACCGTGTGATGCGCTCATCGAACAGGGTTGGATCGAACGCGGTGAGGCTGTCGAACGTTGCGACACAGTCTTCGGGCATGCCGTCGTCTCGGGTCAAGAGGATGCACTGGGGTATCCGCCGGATCGTTCTCGTGATCGGAGCGACGACCACCGTCGAGAGAACGGCAATCGCATCCGTCCTCGTGACGACGAGATACGGTCGACGGCCCGCCGGACCAGTTGCCCAGAACACATCACCTTGCGCGACGGCCTCAATGTTGACCATCGTTCATCACCACGGCTCGGCGGCGATCGAGGCCTCCGACGCCGCTCGAACCCACGAGATCTCGGAGGGTTGCTGCGGGAGCCGCTCGTATTCGCGAACGATCTGCTCGCCGATACGACGGCGTCGCCGCCGATCGATCCATTCGTCGAGCGCGGCCATCATCGCTGCGCTTCGGTTCTCGGCCTCTCCGGCGGCGACCGCTTCGTCGAGCGCATCGAGTCGATCAGCCGACATCCGCACCGCCAATTGGGTGGTCTTCGTCATGCATTCTGTCTACCACAACGCATGACGCCACCGTCAAGCAGACCTTCGGTCTGCTCCAGCACGGCGCCCAGAGGCCGGCGACGGGCGCGAGGGTCGGTAACGTCGAAGACCCCCCGCCCTTGAGCCGCTCTTCGATGTCCATCATCCGGGCATGGGCGGAGGCCTCGTTTATCTGGCCGTCTCCTCCAGCATCCGGCTAGTCCGACGCGAGGAGAAGGTAGAGCTTCTTCCGAGCGTCCTTGATGATCTCTGCCGCAGCTTCGATCTGCTCCGGGTTCCCGGCGCTGGCGACCTGCTTGAGGGCGATGACCAGTCCCTTCATCGATTCGAAGAGCGCGCCCGCCTGTGACCGTCCCCGGCCGTCTCTGGTCCACGGGTTCTCCTCGGGACTCTCGATGCGCCGCTGCGCTTCGGCTCGACCCGACTCCGTCAGTTCATAGGTGCGCTTACCCTCGCTCGTGACGGCGGCGACAAGGCCCTCGTCCTCGAGAAGCTGCAGGGTCGGGTAGACCGAGCCGGGACTTGGCTTCCATGCTCCAGCGGTCTTCTCCTCGATCCGTTGGATGAGCTCGTACCCGTGACCGGGCCCCTCGAAGAGGATGGCCAGCAGGACGGTTCGTATCTCCCCTCGACGGGTGCGGCCGCGGGGCCCGCGACCTTCATCGTCGTGGTCATGACGACGGGGGCGATGCCCACCCGGGCCGCCCCGTCCGCCGGGACCCCGGCGACCCTCGAAGCGCTCGTCGCCGAACGGTTCGCCGGGACCGTGGGGTCCGCCGCGTCGTGGCCGGAGGCCTCGGGGCCCGAACTCTACAGACGGGCCTTCTGATTGGTTGTTGTGTGTTGGATTGAATCCACGCATGTAAACGACTCCGTTTCCGGACATCCGATCTGGATGTCTTTGCGATACGTTCACGATATATCGTGAGCGCTCGCGATGCAACGTGACCTTGGGCACGTCAAGTACTCGGCGGCGCCCTCCTATTCCTGTCAGAGTCGGCACATGGCAAATGGATCGATGACTGTCAGCGAACGCGAAGCATTTCTCAGCGATGTGCACGTGGCCGTGCTCGCCGTCGAGCGGCCCGGCCGGGGGCCCCTCGCGCTGCCGATCTGGTACACGTATCACGATGGCGTCATCGAGATCGGTATGAGCGGCGCGTCGCGCAAAGCCGAACTGCTCCGCGCCGCCGGCCGAGCGAGCGTCACCGTGCAAACCGAAACCGCTCCCTACAAGTACGTCGCCGTCGAGGGACCCGTCTCGGTCGAACTGGTCCAACGCGACGACTTCGAGATGGCTTCGCGTTACCTCGGTCCGCAACTGGGCAGGTGGTACGCCGACAACAACCCGAGCACTGCCGAGTCGGTCGTCGCCCGACTCACGCCGGAGACGTGGAACACGATGGACTTCGCCAAACTCATGGGTTGAACCAGCGCGGCGCTTTTCGGCGCTGCGCCGCTGCGCTGTGCTCCACCGCTCGCAACACCAGCGACGCGGTTGAGCAGCTACTCGCCGTGCGATTCCTCGGCGAGTTCGAGCCAGGTCTCTTCCCAACGATCGATCTCCGCCTGGGCTTCGGCGATCTGCTCGCCGATCCGGGCGAGTGCGGTGTAGTCGGTCGGGGCAACGGACCCGAGTTCTACCGTCAGCGCATCGCGACGTTTCCCGGCACGCCCGAGTTCGCGGTCCGCTTCCTTGATCAGATGTCGCAGGGTGCTCGCCGATCGGCGCGGCTTGGTCGATGTGGTGGTTGCCGCCGACGCCGGCGACGCGGGCGCGGTCAAGGTGGTCGAGGAGCCCTGGGTTGGCGCCGCCGAACCGATCAGCGCGGCCATCTTCGAGCCACCTGACGAACCCACTCCGGAGCCGGGCGCCGTGGAACCGCTCCGCACGCCCGTTTGAGCCCGCTGCGCGATCCACCCCGCGTAGCCCCCCAGCACCGGCTTGGCCCGACCGTTGTCGAGCATGAGCACGTCTTCGACGACACGGTCGAGGAAGACCCGGTCGTGGCTGACGACGACGAGGGTTCCGGGCCAGTCTTCGGCGAAGTCCTCGAGCACCCGAAGGGTGTCAAGGTCGAGATCGTTGGTGGGCTCGTCGAGCAGCAGCACGTTGGGACGGTCAGCGAGAACGAGTAAGAGTTGGAGACGTCGGCGCTCGCCGCCGGAGAGCGTATGGATCTGCGCGAATTGCACGTCGTCGTCGAACCAGAACTGTTCCATCAGCTTCTTGTCCTCGGGCGTGCCCGGAGGACGTGTGGGACCGGCCACGGCATCGCGAACGCGTTGGTTCGGATCGAGCTTCTGCCCCAGCTGATCGGAGAGACGGACGCGAACGGTCGGCCCGACATCGACCCTTCCGGCCGCCGGTTTGAGGCGTCCGGCCAGGATCTCCAGCAGGGTGGTCTTACCGGCACCATTCGGCCCGACGATGCCCCAGCGCTCTCCCGGGCCGAGCTTCCACTCGACGTTCTTGAACAGCCACGGCGCATCGTCGCTGAATCGATGGCCGATGCCCTCCAGCTCGATGACCTTGTTCCCGAGACGTGGTGCCGCCCGCTCGTCGAGCTGCTGGCGGAACGAGCCGGTCGACTGCTTCCGTGCGCCCTCGCCGCTGCGTTCCGTCGCCGCGGAGAGTTCGAGGGAACCGGCCCGCGCTGGACCATCGATCTTGCGCTCGATCAAGGAGGTTGCAGAATCTATGCGCGCTTTTGACTTTGCGGTCCGGGCTGGAGCCCCTCGGCGCAGCCAGGCGAGCTCGGTGCGCGCGAGGTTGCGTCGCGTAGATTCCTCGGCCGCGTAACGCTCCTCCCGCTCCGAGCGGCCGTCTAGGTAGACCTGGTAGCCGCCTTCGTGGACGTAGGACTTCCCGCGGTCCAACTCCAACGTGCGCGTACAAACACGGTCGAGCACGTGACGGTCGTGGGTGACGAGGATGAGGCCGCCGCGGAATCCGGCGAGTCGTTCCTCCAACCAGGCAATGGCGTCGAGGTCGAGGTGATTGGTCGGCTCATCGAGGATGAGGAGGTCGCAGTCGACAACGATGGCGCGAGCGAGCGCGACACGTTTGGCCTGCCCACCGGAGAGGGTCCGAACGTCTGCGTCGACGAACGCTCCCATGCCGAGACGGTCGAGCACCGCTTCGGCCTCCCACACCTCGGCGCCTTCGACCGACGACACAACGGAGACCACGGTGCCGTCGGGCAGGGTGCCGTCCTGGTCGAGGACCGAGATGCGGACGTTGCGGCCCCGCGTGACCGACCCGGTGTCAGGCGTGACGGAGCCGGCGAGAACGCGAAGCAACGTCGATTTCCCGCCGCCGTTGATGCCCACGACACCCCATCGGTCGCCGGCATGAACAGTGACGGACAGGTCGGCAAACAGCGCCCGATCGGGTCGGGCGACTCCGACGCCACGCGCGTCGACGAGAACGGCACCGGCCATTTCAGCCGCCCCTCGTGCCGCTACGCGCGTCGATGAGAACCACCACAGCCATCGGAATCAGCAGTGTGCTTACGATTTGGAAGGTGCCGAAGGCACTGCGGAAAGCAGTCGGTGCGCAGCGGCAGGATCGGGAACGAACCCGGGCGTGTCGCGGCAGAACTCGATCATGATCCCGTTCGGATCGACGTAGTAGAGCGACTGGCACCAGTCGTGATCGAGCTCCATCAGCGGCGAGTGCCCGGCCGCCTCCATGCGGGCGCGGATCTCCTGCTGATGCTCGACGGTGGAGCGGAACGCCACGTGGTTCACCCAAACCGGGAGGCCGTTGCCGGTGGAGATGTCGGACTTCCAGTCGGGCTGCTCCCCGACACCGTGCACGTCAAAGAACGCCAGGCAGCTGCCGTCACCGGTGTCGAAGAACACGTGACGGAGGAATCCTTCGGGAGAACCCGACACCTCGGTGTGGACCAGAGGGAAACCAAGAGCCTCGTAGAACGCCGTGGTCCTCTCGATGTCACGACAGGCGTAGGCAACGTGATGGAACCCGGACATGCCAACAACGTTACTCGGGTCGTCCTGCCGATCGCCCGCGCGCCAGGACGGCTACCCGGCGACGCCGCAAGCGAGTCAGCCGAATGAGCCTTCGAGATCGACCACGACGGGGGCGTGGTCCGAAGGCAGCTTGCCCTTGCGGGCGTTGCGGTCGACGATCGCCCAGCGAACGCGGTCGATGACGGGCGAGGTGGCCAACACCAGGTCGATGCGCATACCTCGGTGCTGATGGAAGTCACCGGCGCGGTAGTCCCAGTACGTATAGAGCCGGTCACCGTCGTAGAGGTGACGAAACGCATCACGGAAGCCGGCTGCTTCGAGTTCGCGCAGGCGGGAACGCTCAGCTTCGGTGACGTGCGTGGAGTTCGTGAACGCTGACGGCTTCCACACGTCGCGATCGTCCGGCGCGATGTTGAAGTCGCCCATGATCACCGCGGGACGCTCGGCGTCGGCGGAATGCTCCGCCCTCAGACGATCAAGCCAGACGAGTTTTGCCTGGTAATGCGGGTCCTCGAGGCTACGGCCGTTGGGAACGTAGACACTGGTGACGCGTAGCCCGGCACATGTTGCGCTGAGGACTCGGGCCTCGCCGAGGATGGCGGCGGTGTAGTCGTCGACGCCGTCAGCAGGGGCAGCGAAGCCACGCTGAACCTCGTCAAGACCGACCCGACTGAGGATGGCGACACCGTTCCACTGTCCTTGGCCGAAATGCACGCTCTCGTACCCGAGGCCATGGAACACCATCGACGGAAAGGCCGTGTCGCCGAACTTCGTCTCCTGCAGGACAAGCACATCGGCGTCGGCGTAGCCGAGCCACTCCTCAACGCGCGGGAGCCGGGCCTTGAGGGAGTTCACGTTCCACGTGGCGATGCGCACGGCCGACGAGCCTACGACGGCACGGTGAATAGCCCGGTCAGGTCCTGCGTCCCTACTTCGCAGACGCCTTCTTGGCCGGAGCTTTCCGGGGCACAGCCTTCTTGATCGGAGAAGCCGCTGTTGCCGCTGTTGCGGACTTCACCGGAGCGGCCTTCTTTGCCGTTTTCGGACGGGATGCCACCGGAGCGACTAGCCCAACCGGAGCCGCCTTCTTCGCAGCAGCCTTCTTCCGGGCGGGAGCACCGTCCGCCGGAGCGGGGGCGGGCGTAGCTGCGGCCTTTGCCACGTCCACGTTGCGACCGGCGACTCTCTTGGCCGGAGCCTTTGCCGCGGCGGGCTTCTTGACAGCCGCCTTCTTGACAGTCGCTTTCCTCGGCGACGACTTGCCGGACGGCGCGACGACTTGGGTGTCGCCCACCGACACCGGCTGCGCGGGTGCGTTGGCCGATGCCTTCGGTTTCGCCGCGCTCTTCTTGATCACCGCCTTGGCGGTCGACGCCGCGGAGAGCGCGGGAGCAGCGGACTTCCGGCCGCTGCGTTTCGTCGGCGGTGCTTCAGCAGCGGCGACCTCGTCAGCGGAAACTTCGGGAACGTTCTTTCTGCCCCGACTCGCGGGCTTCACCGTGCTCTTGGTTGGGCGGGCCTTGGACGGCTTCTTCTCACCGGCGCCAGACGCGGCCGGCGCAGAAGTGCCATCCGCGCCTCCGGCCGACGGCGAGCCGACGAGCGCCAGCTCGATGCCCCGACGTGCCGCGTCGAAGGCCTTCACGATGAAGTTGCGGGTTTCCCCACGACGAACCACTTCTTTCGCACTGCGAGGGGTCGGCTCGGCGAGACCGGAAAGCGGCACGTAGCAGCGGGCCCCTCCCGCCGTCACGTAGAAGCCGTGCGAGGAATAGTCGTCGACGACACCGTCGACGGCCGAACCGGGCAGGTTGGACGCGATGAAGGTGAGGAACACTCCGGGCTCGTTCACCGCCGGGGCGAAGGTCTCGACCTGCGGGCCCTCGCTACGCCCCCGTCCGCGGCGCTTGCGGGCGCCACTGCCCGCATCCGCCGATCCGCCGCGGCCGGCGCCATCGTCGGCAAGGGTGACCCGATCGACCGATGACTCGTCGAACATGACCTCACCGGAGGACGAGCGACCGTCGTTGCGGCCGCCACGGCGCTTCTTCCGGCGTCGGCGGTCGCCGCTCTCGCCTCCCGCGTCACGGCCGGCGGCATCGTCGCTGCCCTTGGTGAGGAATGGGGGTGGCGCCTTCGGTACCGGCATCGGCCGCATGGCTTCCGGTGAACCCACCCGCACGGTCTGGCGCTTCGCCTCACGGACGGCCTCCCGGCTCTTCTGCCCGCGAACGGGGACCCGCGGGGTGAAGACCCATCCGAGGCCGGGAATCGGCTTGCCGCCGATGAGCCGGCCCTTCTCGAAGAGCCATTCGTAGGTTCCGTGGAACTCCTGGAAGGAGTCATTGGAGAACACTGTCGCTCCCAGCTTGTCGGCGACCTTGAGGATGAAGGCGTCACCGCGCCCGACCGTGCCGGCAGGTGGGGTGATGATCTCGCCGGCGAGGAACGCCTCCTCGAACACGGCGACATCGGCCGGATCGATGCGATTGGGGAACGACGAATCGACGATCACCAGCACATCAGCGCTGGGGTGCTCTTCGATGAACGAGCGAACGGCTTCGTCCAGTTGGGCGAGGCTCGGGCGGGTGCGACCTTCGGTCGCCACATTCGAGCCATCGACCACGACTTTGTACGCGGTCATGAGGTGTGGGTTGTCCTGTTCGTGGTTGACCCACTGCACCCCGGACCGACTGCGGTCACGGAGGGGCTGGTGAAGTCGTGAGAAATGAGCAAATGCTGTCCATACGGCTCTCGGGTCGAGCGGGTAGCTCTACGCCGAAGTGCCAGTACGGATGCAGTCAAGCATGGGCATCGGCGGAACCGACGCATCCCTTGAACAACTGCTGGCGTCCACCATACCCCCAGTTCGCGCCAGGCCGTCGAACGGTGCGCCAGCCCGATTGGGCACCGCAAACGGATGGCCGCGTCCATCGCACAGACCCGACGTGGTTCAAACTGGTGCCGTGAGCACTTCATTGCGGGCGGTTCTGTGGGACTTCGGTGGCGTCATCCTCACGTCGCCATTCGACGCATTCGCCCGCTACGAGACGAGCACCGGCCTTCCCACCGGGTTGATCCGAAGCCTCAATGCCACCAATCCCGACACCAACGCATGGGCCCGCTTCGAGCGCAACGAGCTGAGCCTCGACGAGTTCTGCCTGAGCTTCGAGGCCGAGGCGCTCGCCGTCGGGCATGCGGTGTCAGGCCGAGCGGTGATGGCCCTTCTCCACGGGGAGGTGCGACCGCAGATGGTCGAGGCGGTGCGTCGATGCAAACAAGCAGGTTTTCTGATCGCGTGCCTCACGAACAACGTCCGCTTGGATCACCGCAACGGTACGGCCCAGCCGGAGCGGCCTGAGGTTGCCGAGGTCATGGCGATGTTCGACCACGTGACCGAGTCGAGCCTCGCCGGAATCCGCAAGCCCGAGCCCCGGTTCTACGAGTTGGCCTGCGAAGCGCTGGGAATCGAACCGCACGAGGCGGTGTTTCTCGATGACCTCGGCATCAACCTCAAGCCGGCAGCGGCAATGGGCATGAAGACGATCAAGGTGGCCGACCCCGACGCGGCCCTCGACCAACTATCTGCGCACATAGGAATTCCGTTGCGATGACCGAGAAGCCGGCCGTCGACGAGAACCACAATCCCTGGTCCCTTCGCTCGAGCGAAGTTCGCTATGAGAACCCGTGGATCTCGGTCCGTCACGACGAGGTCATCGATCCCTCCGGACGATCAGGCATGTACGGAGTCGTGTCGCCCCGAACTCTGGCCGTCGGCGTTTTGCCGATCCTCGACGACGGCAACGTGCTCCTGGTCGGACAGTACCGATACCCGCTCGACCGGTACTCGTGGGAGATGCCCGAGGGTGGCGGAGCGAAGGACGTTGACCCTTTGACGTCGATTGCCCGCGAGTTGCGCGAAGAGACTGGGCACGAAGCCTCGTCGTGGTTGGCGGTGGTCGATATGACGCTGTCGAACAGCGTGACCGATGAATGGGCCATGTGCTGGGTCGCCTGGGGGCTTCGCCTTCACGCAGAAGGCGCCGAGCCGGAGTCCACGGAGGACCTCGCGATCTGGCACGTCCCCTACCCTGATGCGGTCGAGATGGTGTGGAGCGGAAAGATCTTCGACTCGATGACGGTCGCGACCATCGCGAAGGTCGAAGCGATGCGGCTCCGTGACGAGCTGCCGCGCGACCTCGTCACGTTGCTCAACCGGCGTTCGTAGGGAGTGGGGGCGCCGGCGGTGGAGCACCGCCATCGAGAGCGCCGGCGCTGACCAGAACGGTTCGGCCCGGGCCTCGGACACCATCGCGCCGCATCCGCTCCGTGATGCGCGACCGAAGCTCACGGGCCACGTCCCACTGCTTGCGCGGGGCCGTCTTGGCAAGGATGCGGATCGACACACCCTCGGCCACCATCGCCTGGAGGCCCTGCACCTCAGGTGGTTCGAGCAGAAACTGGCTCCACGCCGGATCGCGATGCATGGCGTCGATCTCCTCGGCGAGTGCGGCCATGACCGCGGCAGAGTCGTTCTCGTAGCCGATGGTCACGTCAACCACGGCGCGGGACCACTCCATCGATTGATTGCCCACGGAGCGGATCTCCCCGTTGGGGATGAACCAGACCGTTCCGTCGACGGAGCGAAGGCGTGTCACGCGAAGGTTGACGTCCTCGACCGTGCCGCTCGTCGTTCCGACCGTGATGACATCACCCACGCTGTACTGGTCCTCGAGAAGGACGAACAGTCCGCTCAGGTAGTCCTTGATGAGCGACTGCGCTCCGAACGCAATCGCGACGCCGGCGATTCCGGCACCGGCGACAAGAGGACCGAGTTCCACACCGAGCAGTCCGATGATCGTCAACGCGGCGATGACCCCGACAACGACGCGCCACAGGCTCGCGACCGCATCGGCGACCGTAACAGCGCGCTGCTCGGTTCGTGCATCGCGTAGTCGTTTCGGGGCGGCGAGACGCGCGGTGAGCAGCGACCGACGCAGGAACGCCCCGCCGAGTCGGGCGATGACGAAGGCACCGACGAGCACGCCGAGGATCCGGAGAGGACCGAGCACGACGAGCTCAACGGTCTGCGCCCCGAAATCGGTCATACCGGCATTGCGGAGCCAGTTCCCGAGCCAGCCGAACTCGACCGGAGTCGTCGAGATGGAAGCGGCGGTGACGATCACTTCCCCAGTCTCGCCGAACCGGTCTGCAGACAGGGGTCATTGACCGGACGACCTGTCCGGTGCGCACGACACGCCGCTAGCGTGTGGACCATGACCTGGTTGCTTACCGGCGGGGCCGGATACATCGGTGCACATATTGTCCGAGCACTCCAGGAGATCGGCCGGGAGGTGGTGGTCGTCGATGACCTGACCTCGGGCTTCGCCGACCACATTCCCAACGGCGTTCCGCTCGTCCGTGCAAATGTCCTCGACACCGATGTCCTCGAGGCGACCATGCGCGAGCACAACGTCGTCGGCGTCGTCCACCTCGCGGCGAAGAAGGCGGTCGGCGAATCGGTGGAGCGCCCGCTGTACTACTACGAACAGAACGTCACCGCGATGTGCCATCTGCTGGAGGCGATGGAGCGCGTCGATGTCAAACGCCTGATGTTTTCCTCGAGCAGCGCAACCTACGGCGACGTCCTTGTCGACACGGTCACCGAGGAGACGCCGAAGCACCCGACGAGTCCCTATGGCGAGACAAAGCTCATCGGTGAGTGGCTGATGAAGGCGCAGAGCAAAGCCGTCGGTATGTCCTATGTGAGCTTACGGTATTTCAATGTCGCCGGAGCCGGCGCCCCCGAACTCGGCGATCAGGGTGCCGCCAACCTGATTCCCTTGGTCTTCCGAGCGCTTACCGCTGGCGAACGACCGAAGGTGTTCGGGGCCGACTGGCCGACCCGCGACGGATCTTGCATCCGCGACTACATCCACGTGGTTGACGTCGCCAGGGCCCACGCCGCAGCGGTCCGTGTTCTCGACGAGAACGCGCCGACCGGCAAGGTCCACGGACGCGAGTACAACATCGGCACAGGACTCGGCTCGACGGTGCTCGAAGTCATCAATGTCGCCTGCGAAGTTACGGGGATCCACATAGAGCCGGAGGTGGTGGGAAGGCGACCGGGCGACCCGGCACGAATCGTCGCCGACCCATCGGCGGCGGAACGCGAGCTGGGTTGGAAGGCCACCCACGACCTGCGCGACATGGTCGCCAGCGCGTGGGCCAGTTGGCAGCAACAGGCGCATTGAATTGATCGCGGTGGCGATCCCACCGGGTCGGGTGGTTGCGGTCATCGCCGTCGTTCTCGTCGCGTCGGTGCTGCAGCGCGTCTCCGGTTTCGGCTTCGCGCTGGTGGCAACCTCGCTCCTTGCCCTCGCTATGCCGGTGTCGGATGCCGTCGTGATTCTTTCCTTCGTCTCGATCCCCTCCACCGCTCTGACGTGGCGCCAATTGCGGGGGCACGCCGATCCGACCCAGCTTCGGAGGCTCATCGCCTGGACACTCCCCGGTCTTCCTCTCGGACTGATCATCCACACCTCGGTGCCGGACCGGCCCATGCGGCTGATCCTCGCCGTCGTCATCGCCGTCGCCGTCGCTCTCCTCGTCACCGGATGGAAGGTGCCCGTCCACCACGTTGCCCTCGCCGACGCGGTTGCCGGCTTCACGTCCGGCGTCTTGAACACCTCGACCGGAACCAATGGCCCACCGTTGGTGTTCGACCTGACGAGTCAGGGCATCGCCCCCGATCGCCTGCGCGCCACGCTCTCGGGCGTCTTCGCGTTCGCCGGTGTCACGACCGTCATCCTCTTCGCCATCGAGGGTTCGCTGGACGCCAAGGCGCTCATCACCGGCGCCGCGGCCATGCCGTTCGCGATTGTCGGGCAGCGCCTCGGTACGCGGCTGGCATCGAGCGTGAGCGAAGAGATGTTCCGGCGTCTCACCTTCGCTCTGTTGATCGGCACTGCACTCTCAACGGGAGCAAAAGCGATCTTCTCCTGACTCCCACCCGATCAGAGCCCGGCGAGCACTCCGTGCTTGAGGTCGTCGAGCTCGACATCGTGGGCATGGTGACCGCCGACTGCCGGTGAGCTCGACGGCGGGCGACACACCGAAGAAAGAGTGCGGCCGAGGTCAGCGGTGATCGATGCGAGCCGGGGCTGGACGAAGGACCACCCACCCATGTTCGACGGCTCCTCTTGGAGCCAGAGGACCGATGAGGCGTTCGGGTACCGCCTGATGACCTCTCGGATCTGCTGCTCCGGCCACGGATAGAGCTGCTCGACCCGAACCACGGCGATCTGAGAGGGCGCACCAGCGGAAGCGGCGGCGTCTCGCGCGGCATAGGCGTCCCAGGCAACTTTGCCAGAGCACAGAACAATCCGACGGGCGCCCGCCGGATCGGCAAACGTCGCATCGTCGAGCACCTCGTGAAATCGGCCGTTGACCAACTCGTCGATGTGGCTACGCGTCTGCCTCGCGCGAAGGCCGGACTTCGGCGACATCAGCACGCAGGGCTTGGCCTGGAGCGATTTCACCTGTCGGCGCAGAAGGTGGAAGATCTGCGCTGCAGTCGTGACATTGCAGACCCTGATGTTGTCGTCGGCGCACGATTGCAGGAACCGCTCGAGCCGGGCCGAGGAGTGTTCGGGCCCCTGTCCCTCGTAGCCGTGAGGAAGGAGCATGGTGAGTCGCGATGTCTGACCCCATTTCGACTCCCCCGACACGATGTACTGGTCGATCATGATCTGGGCACCGTTGACGAAGTCACCGAACTGTGCTTCCCAGGCGACGAACGCGTCGTGGTTCGAGATCGAGTAGCCGTATTCGAAACCGAGGACGGCGTACTCCGACAGCGACGAGTCGTACACAACGAATCGACCCTGGTTCGACTCGAGCGTTGCGAGCGGATAGTGCTCGGCCCCGGTCTCGACGTCGATGAGCACCGACTGTCGATGACTGAACGTGCCACGCCGCGAGTCCTGACCGGTAATGCGGACGGTTCGGCCCTCCAGCACCATCGACCCGTAGGCCATGGCCTCGCCGAGGGCCCAATCGACCTCACCGGTCGCGTATGCCGCGGCTCGTGTCTCGAGCTGTTTCGCCAGCTTTGGATGAGCGTTGAAACCTTCGGGCCACGAGTGCGTTGCCGCCGCGATGCGGTCGAGGACCTCTCGGGCGACCGCCGTGTTCACCGGTACGAACGATGCCGGGAGACCTTCGCCACGAGGGATCGCCTCGTGTTCGACGCCCTCCTGCTTCTGCGCCCGGGTGAAGTCCAACGCGACCTGCATCATGGCTTCGAACTCGGCAATTGCTGCGTCGGCCTCCTCCTGCGTGATGTCCTTGCGGCCGGCGAGGTCGCGCGTGTAGAGCTCGCGGACCGAAGGCCGGTTGTCGATCACGTCGTACATGAGCGGCTGGGTGTACCGGGGCTCATCGCCTTCGTTGTGACCGTGTTTGCGGTAGCAGACCATATCGATCACGACGTCGCGCTTGAAGGTGTGGCGATACTCGAAGGCGAGTTTGCCGACGCGGAAACAGGCTTCGGGATCGTCGCCGTTCACATGGAAGATCGGGGCCTGGATGGTCTTGGCCACGTCCGTGCAATACGTCGAGGTGCGGGCCGAGTCGGGGTTCGTGGTGAAGCCGACCTGGTTGTTGATAACGACGTGGATGGTGCCGCCGGTTTTGTAGCCGGCGAGTTGCGAGAGCTGGAGGGTCTCCGGCACCACACCCTGTCCGGCGAAAGCAGAGTCGCCGTGCATCAGCAGAGGCATGACCGACGTGTCGCCGGCGCTACCGATGGCATCGAGCTTGGCGCGGACCATTCCCTCCACAACCGGGTCGACAGTCTCCAGGTGGCTCGGGTTCGGGGAAAGCGTCACGCCGACCGCTCTGCCCGACAGGCCGGTGTACGTTCCGGTCGCGCCGAGGTGGTACTTCACGTCACCCGATCCCTGCACGGAACCGGTCGGCATGTCCTCGAACTCTCGGAACAACGTCGCCACGTCCTTCCCGACGACGTTGACGAGCGTGTTGAGCCGACCGCGGTGGGGCATGCCGATGACCACTTCGCGGATGTCCGTTGCCGCGGCCGAGTCGAGAATGGCGTCGAGGATCACCATCGCTGATTCCGCACCCTCGAGTCCGAACCGCTTCTGGCCGGTGAAGCGCTTGTGCAGGAACTTCTCGAACGCCTCGGCGGCGTTGAGTCGGCTGAGGATCTGCTTCTGCGTGGCGACGTCGAGCGTGGTGTTCACACCTTCCACACGGCTCTGGATCCAGCGTTTCTGAACGGGATCCATGATGTGCATGTACTCGACACCAACTGTGCGGCAATACGCGTCACGCAGAATGCCGAGCAGCGAGCCGAGGGTGTGCTCGTCGGCGGTGCCGATCTTGCCGGTGTAGAACAGCCGGTCGAGGTCCCAGATCGACATGTCGAAGGTGATCGGATCGAGTTCGGCCGGCATGGTCGGAGCCTTGGCGTCAAGTGGGTCGAGGTCGGCGATCAAGTGGCCGCGCGAGCGGTATGCGTTGATGATCTCCTGGATCGCCGCTGCTTTCTCTGCCACGTTGCGGTCGGAGGAGACCGCGTTGTGGTCGCGGTTCCACCTCGCCGGCTCGTACGGGACGCCGAGCGATTCGAACACGTCGTCGTAGAACGAGTCCTCGCCGAGCAGCAACCGCTGTATCCGATCGAGGTACGAGCCGGATTCGGCACCCTGGATGATGCGATGGTCGTAGGTCGACGTGAGCGTGATCACCTTGCTCACGCCGATCTCGGCGAGTTTCGCCGGATCGGCCGCCATGAACGCCGCCGGGAAGTCGATGGTGCCGAGTCCGATGATGGCCGCCTGTCCGGGCATCAGGCGGGGAACGGAATGGCGGGTGCCCAGCCCGCCGGGATTGGTGATCGAGACGGTGACACCCTGGAAGTCGTCGACGACGAGTTTGTTGGTTCTCGCCTTCGCGATGAGGGATTCGTACGCGTCGTAGAACTCCGAGAAGGAAAGGGTGTCGGCGTTCTTGATGCACGGGACGACGAGGCTGCGCGAGCCGTCGGCCTTCTTCACGTCGACGGCGATGCCCAGGCCGACGTGGGGGTTGCGGACGATCTGCGGGTTGCCCGATGCGTCCGTCGTGTAGGTGTTGCGCATCGCTGGAACAGCATCGAGGGCCCGGGTGATGGCGAACGCAATCAGGTGGGTGAAGCTGACCTTCCCGCCACGGGTTCGCGCGAGGTACCGGTTCACGATGTTGCGTTCGACCTCGAGGAGCTTCGCCGGAATGTCGCGAACACTCGTTGCCGTCGGCACGTGGAGGCTCGCCTCCATGTTCATCACGATCTTGGCGGCGACGCCACGGAGCGGTTCAGCGGCACCGCCGGCGGGCACCGCGGGAGGCGGCGCGACTGGACGGGCCACGACAGCCACCGACTGGGCGGCCGCGGTCGTGGACACCGGCGCCAGACCGGGGGCGGCTTCCGTCGCCGAGACCCTGGCTGCCACGCCCGAGCCGTTCGAGCCATTCGAGCCGTTCGAGTCAAACACCGCCACCGGCGCGGAGGGGATCGTCACCATCGGAGAGACGGCTCGGACCGGTCCGGTTGGGGATCCGTTGCCGGTTGCGAAATACGCCTGCCAGCTCTCGGAGACCGAGGTCGGGCTGTCCGTCCACTTGGCCCGCATCTCGTCCACGAGCCAGGCGTTCGGGCCGAGGGCGAGTTCTTCGGGACTCAGAGCATTCACCCGCACCAGGCTACCCGCAGGGCGGTTTCATCAAGCGGAGCGGGCCCACGCGACCCGGGTCGAATGACCTATTCCGGTCAAGAAATTGTCGTTCCGGTCGATGGTTACACAGTGACAAACCAGCCGGAACGCACGGTGCTCCTCGTCCCGCCCCGGCGCCTCGGCGAACTGCTCACCCAGCGCCGGACCGAGATGCGCCAGTCCATCGGCGAGATCGAGCATCGATCGCTCGGACGATTCTCCGCCGGTGACCTGGCGTTGTTCGAAGCCGGTGAGGCGTCGCCCACCGACGAACAGCTCAGACACCTGGCCGGTATCTATGGCCTGGACCTCTCGGCCATCGCGCCCCAGCGCGCATTCCTCGAACTCGACCTCTCCGAAGGACTGGTCTCGATAGGCGGCGAGGAGGAGCGGTTCGCCCCGGACCACGACGATCGCGAGATCCTCCTTCGGTATCTGGCAATCGTCTACCGGATGCGCGCCATCAACCCTGGTGTGGTCGTACCGGCCCGTACCGACGACCTCACCACGTTGGCACTCGTGTTCTCCACCACCCCGGCGGAGATGCGAGCAACGCTGGAGTCCCTGATGCTGGGCGAGCGGTCCGAGCTTCGGCGACGTCACGCCGAATTGAAGCGCCGCGTCGTCGTTCCGGGCCTCGGAGTGCTCGTGGCATTGACGACGGTCGGTGGTCTCCTGCTCGTCCGTCACGGAGCCGGTGCGATGCAGCCGCTCAAGACGACGACCAACCCCACCAATACCGCGTCGGTCGAGATCGGCTCGCCGCGGGTCTTCACGAACTCCGATGCCGCAGGCCGACCAGCCGGGTCGGTCGACATCGGATCCGCGCTCACCATGGAGCGCTCGCTCGCGGGTACGGACGCCGCCGTCAACGTCGACATCGGCTCGGCCCAGGTGATCGAGCGTGACCCGTTCCTGTTACGGCGGGGTCAGCCCAACGTCGACATCGGATCCGCACTGATCATCGAGCGCTGAACTCGAGTTTCTCCGACCCGGCGCGCGCATCCGCGCCGGACGCCCCCAGCCGCCCTCGCCCGGCCAGGCCCAGCGCGCCGGCGGCCGCGGCGGCGAACCCACCGGAGGCCATCGACCAACGAGCGCCGAAGTGGTCGGCGATGAACCCGATGATCGGACCGCCGATCGGCGTGGATCCGAGGAACACGACCGACTGCAGGGCGAGCACGCGGCTTCGCATGGATGCATCGGAGTGCGCAGTGAGCATGCCGCTCAACTGGCTCATCAAGAGGCCGCCGCAATAGCCCATCGGCACTGAGCACACATTGGCAATCAGGAATCCGGGTGACGCGGCCACGCCGATCGCCGAGATACCCATGCCCAGGCACGCGAGCAGAAACAGCTGCAGCGACGGCGCTCGCCGCCGCGCCGAGGTCAGGGCGCCGGCGAAACTGCCGACACTGGTGATGGCAAAGAGTGCGCCGAGCCCGTCGGCCTGGCGTCCGAAGACGTCGGCGATGAGCAACGGGAAGGTGACCTGGTAGTTGAAGGCGAACGTCGCGACGACGGTCGTGGCGAGCATCGCCACACGCAGCATCGGGGTCTCCCAGACGTGGCGAACCGCATCTCGGGCACCGCCGCGACTCGTCGGCGGCGCCGAGGCATGACGTCGATTCGTCATCGCCCGGAGCGCCACGATCATGGCAAGGTACGAGAGCCCATTGGCGAGGAAACACCATGACGTGCCGGCAAACTTGGTCACGAAGCCACCCATAGCCATACCGAGCACGCGGCTCGAGGTGATCACACCGGTGTTGAGTGACATGGCGTTCGGCAGTGCCGACTTCGGAACGAGGTCACCGATGATCGAGCGGCGCACCGGCGTGTCGAACGCGCTGGCGAGACCACCGATCCCGCTGATGACGAGCACCGCACCGATCGACTCCCGATTCGTGAAGTCGAGTGCTGCGAGGGCGAGAGCGGTGGACGCCATTGCGACCTGCGTCACCAGCATGAGACGGCGTTTGTCCATGCGGTCGGCCAATGCTCCGGCCCACGCCCCCAGCAGGAGTGTCGGGCCGAACTGCACCACCCCGAGGAGGCCGAGGAGGGTGCCCCTGGCCCCGAGCTCATGCACGAAGAGCCACGAAAGAGCGATCGACTGCATCCAGGTGCCGAGCATCGACAGCGCCAGACCGAGGAAGTAGCGGCCGGCGCCGGGGTACCGGAGGCTGGCGAACAACGCTGGCCGGGCCTCCATCTCCATCGCCTCGGTCACTGCGGCATCTTCTCACGACCGCTCTGCGTCGCACATCTCCGGCGTCCGGCCGTGTCGGCGAGTGGGCAGAACGAGTGGTGTGTCTGCCGTATCGCTGCCCCGCCTTGCGGCCAGCTTCGGGCAGACACACCACTAGGTTGGTGGGCCGTATGGCCGCACCCACCATGGACAAGAGCCGATTCATCGTCACGATGCGCGATCTGCGCCGCTTCTACCCGCCCGACCGAGAGGTGCTGCGGGGGATCAACATCTCGATGTATCCCGGGGCCAAGATCGGCATCCTCGGCTCGAACGGTTCGGGCAAGTCGTCGCTCCTGAAGATCCTCGCCGGGGTCGATACGGAGTACCAGGGCGAGATGCGGGTCACGCCCGGATTCACGATCGGCTACCTTGCGCAGGAGCCTGAGCTCGACGAGACGACCGACGTCATCGGCAACGTGCGCCAGGGACTCGGAGAGCTGGCCGGACTCGTCGACCGCTACAACGAGGTCTGCAACGCGATGGGCGAGCCCGATGCCGACTTCGACAAGCTGCTCTCCGAACAAGCTGACCTGCAGGACAAGATCGATGCCGCGAACGCCTGGGACCTCGACCGCCAACTCGAGATCGCCTTGGACGCCCTGCGCTGCCCGCCGAGCGACGCCGACGTGTCGACGCTCTCGGGCGGTGAGCGGCGCCGCGTCGCCCTGTGCCGCCTGCTGCTGTCCAAGCCCGACCTGCTGCTCCTCGACGAACCGACCAACCATCTCGATGCCGAGTCGGTCGGGTGGCTGGAGCGCTTCCTCCAGGAATACACCGGCACCGTGGTCGCCGTCACCCACGATCGCTACTTCCTCGACAACGTCGCCGGCTGGATCCTCGAGCTCGACCGTGGCGCCGGGATCCCGTATGAAGGCAACTACTCGGGCTGGCTCGAACAGAAGCGTGCACGCCTCGCCCAGGAGGAGAAGACCGAGACGGCCCGCCAACGCGCGCTCGCCGAAGAATTCGAATGGGTCAAGCAGTCACCCCGTGCCCGGCAGGCGAAGTCGAAGGCCCGACTCTCGGCGTACGAGGAACTCCTTTCCGAGCACCAGTCGCGTGAGGGTCGACAGTCGAAGCTCGAAATCGTCATTCCCACCCCGCCGCGCCTGGGCGATGTCGTGGTGGTGGCCGAACATGTGCTGAAGGGCTTCGGGGACCGCCTCCTCATCGACGATCTGAACTTCATCCTGCCCCGCAACGGCATCGTCGGGATCATCGGAGCGAACGGCGCCGGCAAGACGACGCTCTTCCGGATGATCACCGGGCAGGAACCCGTCGATTCGGGGACGCTGACCGTCGGCCCTACTGTCACGATCGCCTATGTCGACCAGAGTCGCGCCGATCTCAATCCTGACAACACGGTCTACGAAGAGATCACCGGCGGCATGGACCTGATGAAGTTCAACGGTCGCGAGATCAACGGCCGGGCATATTGCGCCAGCTTCAACCTCAAGGGCTCGGATCAGCAGAAGAAGGTCGGACAGCTCTCCGGTGGCGAACGCAACCGGGTACAGCTCGCCAAATTGCTCAAGAGCGGTGGCAACGTGCTGCTGCTCGACGAACCGACGAACGATCTCGACATCGACACCCTGCGTGCGCTGGAAGACGCACTGCTCGCCTTTCCCGGTTGCGCAGTGGTCATCAGCCACGACCGCTGGTTCCTCGACCGCGTGTGCACCCACGTGCTCGCCTTCGAGGGTGACTCCGTCGTCCGGTGGTTCGAGGGGAACTTTGCCGACTACGAAGTCGTCCGTCACAAAGAGCTCGGCGCCGACGCCGACACACCGCACCGCATCAAATACCGTCCGATCACGCGATAGTACGCGTACGTTCGAATAGTGAACATCCGTCGGCTCCGGCGAATCATTGCGCTCTCCAGCGCGCTGAGCATTGCATCCATGATCGTGTTCTCGATCAAGGACAACGCCGCCGGCGCCATGACGGGCGGGGTACTCGGGGCGATCGGGATCCTGTGTCTGATGGTGGGCAATGCCGTACACCTGGGCGACAACCTGGGAGGTGCACAGGAGGCCTTGGCTGCTGAGCTCGAAGCACGCGTCCAGGAGTTGGTCGACGCCGGCGCCGACGAGATCAGGGCCCGGGCAGTCGTCAACAAGGCCGTCCGCTACGGTCGCGGTGACCGCTGATGCTCAGGGGATCGTCACTTGCCCTGCATCGATGTAGAGCGCCACGAGTGTTCGGCCGATCAAATGGAGCTCGGCTCGAAGTTCTGGTGGACTGAGAACGGTGAGGGTTGGGGCGAAACCGGCGAGTTCCCCCGCGAGGCTGGCGATGCTGCGGCCGCGGAGTTCGAGTTCGATCCGGCCGTCGACCGGAGGACCGATGCGCACGCGTGTGCCGAGCAGACCACGGATAATCCCGACGTAGCCCGGATCGATGAGGGCACGAACGACGATCGGGGCGCGACGTTCGTCGATCCTCTCGGCGACCTCGGCCCACGTGCGGGCGAGGTCGAAGTCCACCGGCCGCTTCGAGGTTCGACCGGTCTCGACCACGCTGCTCATCCGATCCACGCGAAACGTGCGCATTCCCGAGTTCGTTTCCGCGATCAGGTACCAGTGCGGACCCTTCGACGCCATGCCCAGCGGCTCGACGACCCGGGTGCTCACGGCTCGCTGTCGGTCTTCGTAGCCCATGCGGATCTGCCGCGCCTCCACGCCGCTGGGCCGGCGACGAGAAACAGGGCCCGCGTCTCCGCCCCCGTGAGGCCGCTGAGGTCCGTGGTGCCACCCCCGGCAAGACGCCAGCCTCCGTTGCGACCGGGCTGCGCGTACACCGGGATACCCGCCGTCCCCAGCGCCTCGAAGTCACGGCGAGCGGTGCGCTCCGACACTTCGAGTTCCTCGGCCACTTCGGCCGCGGTCACCTGCCCGCGTCGCTGGAGCAGGAGCAGGATTGCCACGAGGCGGTCGGCGCGCATCAGACCAGTATTCCCCGCAAATAGGACAACAGATGTCCGCTTTACCTTGTCACCGTGGCTTCCATGACAACTTCAACCACCCTCGCCCGCACCGACCCCAGGTTCTTCTTCGCCACCGCTGTGGCGCTCGGCGGAGCGACGATCGCCGCCGTGACCCCGGCCCAACTCACCGACCCGACACCATGTGACAGCTTCGAAGTCCGCACGCTGATCGGGCACCTCGTCGCCGTGCTGCAGCGGGTCGCCAACGTCGGGAGCGGCGGGTCGGTCCACGACACTCCCGAGGTCGTGGTCGGCGTGGCCGACGACGGATGGCTCGTGGCATGGAACGATGCAGCCCACGACGTTCAACGGGTATGGGCCGATGATGCCAAGCTCGGAGCGACGTTCACCCTCCCATGGGCTCAGCTGCCCGGCGCCGGGCTTCTTGCTATGTACACAAACGAAGTGACCGTGCACACCTGGGACCTCGCGAAGGCAACCGGACAACGACCGCAGTGGAACGACGAGGCGATCGCGTTCGCGTGGGGGGCCATGCAGCATGCGCTTCCGGCCACCGGCCGCGAGGAGGAGTTCGAGGCCGCTCGCTCCGCCATGCCCGAGGGGTTCCGCGACTGGGAGGCGCCATTCGCCGAAGCCGTTCCCGTGGACGACCACGCCAGCCCTATCGATCGGCTCGTGGCATGGAGCGGCCGCCTGCCCTGAGCCGTCAGATCAAACCGAGAGCGCCGCCGGACGCTCTGCGGGATCCTTGTCGATCGGGGATGTCCAGGCCGCATAGGGAAGGTCCGTGCCGAGCACCAGCCTGGTACGCGTGCCGGCAAGGGTGCGGTGGAGCCATCCCGCGGGGGCTTGGACCCGACATCCTGGCGTCACATGGGTCACGTGACCGTTTTCGTCAGCGAATGATCCTGAGCCGGAGATCGCGAACGTGACCGCGGCGAACTCGTGCCAGTGGAGGGTCTCATCCTCATCGTGGACATCGTCGAACGCCAGGCCGTGAAATCCCATTGCCGCAACCTGGGCGAGCGCTTCCGTTTCGCTGATCGGTGTCCCGGTCGTGAACTCGTATTCCATGACGTGTCGTCTCCTCGTCGGTGCTTCCGAGCCGGTGGGACACCGACTTCACTGTTCAGTATTGCAGGGCAGGCCACCGTGTTGACAGCGGGGCGCGTCCGTCGTCGGTTCGCTACGTCGGCTCAGAAACCCGAAACGATGACGCAGCTACGAAGCGGCCACGACGGTCCAGCCGGCGCTGACCCAACGGGACTCCGCCGACCATCGACGGAGGAATTCGGCCTGCGCCGCCGCTCGCTCGTGATTGAGCATCGCCCGGTAGGCATCGCCCTCGCCGACCGGCAACACCGACGACAGCCACGTCCACGCGTTCGCGGCGGAGATCCGCCGCACGGCACGGACCGCATGCACCGATCGAACGGTCCATCCGCCACGGGTGATCTCATCGACGAACGCATCCGCCTCGCCGAAGCGGTGGTGGGGATAGTCACTCGACTCCCAAGCTTCCGGGATGACGGTCTTGGTAGCGGACCAGAACCGGTGAAACGGCGTCACGTCGGCCGCTGCGCCGAGCGTCGTGGCCACGAGGGTGCCGCCGCTTGCAGCGACCTGACGAATGTGGGCAAGGTCACCCGCGGCGTCTGGGCAGAACGGCAGAACCAGGTTGCTCACAACAGTGTCGAACGGCGGACGATCGCGGTGCAGAGCGGCCGCTGTTCCGACCACACGTTCACAGCGGCCCTCGTCGTTCAGCGCGCTCAGGAGCTCGGCGTTCGGATCGAGAGCGACGACTTGGAGGTCGGGGGCGCTACGAAGCAGGAGCGATGTCACGAGGCCCGTTCCCGCGCCGTGATCGAGAACGCGCCCGCCCTGGCCAAGTGCGTGAGCGGCCCGGCGGCTGGTCGACTCGGCGAAGGGCCTAGCAAAAGGGACGATGTGCCTTTCGTACGATCGAAGAGCGTCGTTCATCGCGCCGAACACTGTTGGAGGTCAATCGGCCCGACCGGACCGGAGACGGGGACTCAGGAGCAGAGAGGCTGGCGAGCGGACCCGACCGGGTCCGAAGTGTTCACGCTCATCTGATGCCAAGCGTGGCGTCGGCGCCGGCGACTCGGCCACCGGCCGCTCGGAGCATCGCTTCAGCAGGACGGGAGAGCGGTGCGGTGACCCTGGTGATGAGCATGTCGGTGTCGGTACGGCCGTTGCGAACCGTGGGTCCGAACGCACTCCAGAAGGCACCTTCCGAGGTGATAGTCAACTCGGCCGGAAGGTCGGCTTGGGTGGCGACCACACCGATTCCGTCGAGCGCGGCGCGACCTCGGGCGACGATCGGCCGAACGACATGGTCTTCGTCGGGCACACCCCATTCACGATGCAGTGCGCACAGACGGTCGTGGTCTTCCGGTTTGAGGTCCTCGGTGGTGGTTGCGATGCGCACACGCAAACCGCGTTCCACCAGCCTCGGGATCGCGGAGCACACGTCGGAGAAATTCTCCTCGCCGCGCTTGGTGTCGTTCGCGACAGCGTCGGGAGCATCGAGCGAGATCTGTATGTGTACATCCTTTCCGGCGAGAGCCTCGACGATGCGCTCGAGTCGGGGACCATGGAACAGCGATCCGTTCGAGAGCACCACGGTCGGAAGGATCTCGGAGATCCGGGCAATCGTCGTCGGCATCGACGACACCATGAACGGCTCACCGCCCGTGACGCCTATCGAACGGAAGCCGAGCTCCTTGGCCTCCTGCGCTCGGGCGACCATCCAGTCGGCATCGAGCAGTCGGCGATCGACATTCGGACCCGACTCGGTCAGGCAGTACGTGCACTCGAGGTTGCAGTGATAGTTCGCGTAGAACCACACCCGCTCCCCCAACACGCCCGCTTCGACTGCCTCGGCCACCGAACTCATGCTGCGAATCCTTCCACGGCGAGACGCTCGAGGGTCGACGCCCCGACTGGCAGTTGAAGCGCTGTGGCGTAGCGGTTCAAGAGCATCGTGGCGCCGATGAGCACGGTGATCTCCACGATCTCGTGGTCCGCGTAGTTCGCCTTGATGGCCTCGTTGGCAGGAGCCGAAATGGCCCCGCGACCGAAGGCGACGGCGTCGATCCACGTGATCAGCGCCCGTTCCTTCGGTGACGAAAAGGCGGAGGCCAAGTCCCGGTCGGTGGCGGATGGTGCCAATTCCCGGAGGGCCTGCACCTGGTCGAACGACAGCCCGGCATCGAGGGCGACCGTCGTGTGACTGTCGATGCAGTAGCGGCAGCCGAGCAGCGCCGACGTGCGCACGATCACGATCTCCTTCGTCCGGAAATCCACTGACGATGCGCCGAGCGCGGCACCGAGGAACGGCATGGCCACTTCGGTGAGCTCCGGCACATGCGCCATGGTCGCAAGGATCGGCCCGGGATCACCTCCGGCGAAGTACGGGCGCATGAGGAGCGGCGCGTCCTCGGCTTCGAGAGCAGGCACAAGCATGGCGGTCACCCTAGCCATGCCCAGAAGGAACACCCACGCGCCGCTGAGAGAGTCTGAGGGCTGCCGACGCCCGAGTCGGTAGCCTCGTCCCCGATGACCATCGTGATCGTCCTGGCCAAGGCCCCGGTGCCGGGGCGGGTGAAGACCCGACTCACCCCGCCGCTCACGGATGACCAGGCGGCTGACATCGCGGCAGCGGCGTTGGACGACACCTTCCGTGCCGTGCTCGGGTCGACGAGGTCGACCGGCGCGGTGGCGGTGTTCGACGGCGATCCCTCGCCGTGGGTCCCGACCGGAATCGTGGTGATCCCCCAAGTCGACGGTGGGCTCGACCGAAGGCTGCCGGCGGCGTTCGGCGACGTGCACGCGCTTCACGGCACCGCCATGGTGCTCGTCGCCATGGACACGCCACAGGTCACCGCGGCGATGGTCGACGAAGCCATCGACGCGCTGGCGCAACCCGAGGTCGACGCGGTGTTCGGCCCGGCCGACGACGGCGGGTATTGGCTCATCGGGCTCCGGGCCCTCCGTCCGGACGAGACGAGCTACGACTCGCTCTTCCACGACGTGGCGATGAGCACCGCCGAGACCGGAGCGGCCCAACGAGAACGACTGTTGTCGTGCGGATGGCGCGTCCACGACGTTGGACGGCTCCGCGACATCGATACGATCGGCGACATCATTGCGGTGACGAACGCAGAGCCTCGTCTCGAGGTGACGAGAGCCTGGCGCAGAATCAAGCGTGCGTTTGGCGACTCGGCACTTCCCGAGTCCGCGCCTCCGGACACCGCGACACCCGACGCCACGGTGCGTTGACGTTCGAGGGTCAGCGCAGCAGCTTGCCCATGTCCTTCACGGCGCGCAGCGTGCCCTTGAGGGTGCCCGTCACTTTCGACTCGCCGGCGAGACGTGGCGCATACGGCACCGGTGTTTCACCGATCGTCCATCCAGCCCTATGCGCGCGTAGGACCATCTCCAACGGCCAGCCAGATCGACGATCCTTCATGTCGAGTCCGAGCAGAGCTTCGCGACCGCTTGCGCGCATAGGACCGAGATCGGTGAACGCCACCTTCGTCCGACGACGCAGTTCGAGAGCGAGGGCCCGGTTGGCGATGCGCTGGTGCAGGTGCATCGCCCCCTTCGACGGGCGTCGAGCGCCAAGCATCAGATCGCAGCGTCCGTCAATCACGGGACCGGCAACGAGCGGGAGATGCCGCGGATCGAGCGAGCCGTCACCGTCAAGGAAGCACACATAGGGAGCGGTGGCCGCGACGAGCCCGGCGAAACAGGCCGACCCGAATCCGGGGATCGTCTCCCTCACGACGAACGCGCCGAGCGACGCAGCAACCGCCGCAGTGTCGTCCGTCGAGTTGTTGTCGACGACGATCGGCCGGTACCCCACCGGCATGCGTCCGAGAAGCCACGGCAGGTTCTCGGCCTCATTGAGCGAGGGAATGATCACGTCGACGAGCGGCTCGGCGGGGTCAGCAGACACGGTGGCGCACCCTAATGGGATACAACAGAGGTCCAATGCGCGTTCTTGTCACCGGCGGCGCCGGATTCATCGGTTCCCATATCGTCGACGACCTCATCACTCGTGGCGTCGAGGTGACCGTCCTCGACAACCTCGATCCCCAGGCGCATGCCGAACGTCCGGACTACCTCGACGACCGGGCGACCTACGTGTGGGGCGACTGCCGCGACGCGGACACGTGGAACATTGCGCTCGATGGCGTGACCGCCGTCTGCCACCAGGCCGGCAAGGTGGGCCTCGGAGTGGATTTCGGCGACGTCGACGACTACGTGAGCCACAACGACTCGGGATGGGCCGTCGGCTTGCGCGCGCTCCACGACGGCGGCTTCGCCGGTCGCATCGTGCTGGCGTCGAGCATGGTCGTCTACGGCGAGGGCCGCTACCGATGCGCTGCGCACGGCATCGTCGCCCCGGAGCCACGGCGACAAGCGGATCTGGAGGCCGGACGCTTCGAGCCGCCCTGCCCGGTCTGCGGACACGATCTGGCCAGTGAGGAGGTTCCCGAGGACGCGATCCTGGATCCACGCAACGTGTATGCAGCCACGAAGCTGCACCAGGAACACCTGCTCGCGCCCTTCACGCGGGAGCACGTCGTGTCGTCGGTGGCCCTGCGATACCACAACGTGTACGGACCACGCATGCCCCGCAACACCCCCTATGCCGGGGTCGCCAGCATCTTCCGGTCGGCCCTTGAGGACGGTCGAAACCCGAACGTGACCGAGGACGGTCGGCAGCGCCGCAACTTCGTCCACGTACATGATGTCGCTGCCGCCAACGTCGCCGCGCTACTCACCGAGCGCCCGATCGGATCGTTCGTTGCGTGCAACATCGCTTCCACGCAGTCACGGACGGTCGGCGAGATGGCCGAAGAACTGGCGCGGGCATTCGGGGCCAGCCCAGGCGACGCGCTGTGGCCGAGGGTCTCCGGGGCGTTCCGACTCGGCGATGTGCGCCACGTGTTCGCATCGACGAACCGAGCCGAGGAGGTGCTCGGTTTCCGCTCCAGCGTTTCGTTCGCCGATGGCATGGCGGAGTTCGCCCGGGCCAAGCTGAGAACAGCTGTGAAACGCTGAGCGAACACTGAGCGCGCGGGTCCGGCGCAGCGCATCCCCGGACCCGTACTGTTCCACGTATGACCAACGACCTCAGCCGCCAGTCGACACTCCAAGGACGCCTCGATTCGCTCGAAGCAAAAGCCCAACCGCTGATCATCGGCGCCATGCGGATCGTCGTCGGGCTGCTCTGGCTGTCCAACCTCGAGTGGAAGCGGCCGGGAAATTTCGGGCAGCAGAAAGGGAACGGACTCTACAAGTACGTCGCATCGGCCATCGAGCGCCCGGTGTTCCCGCCGTATTCGTGGTTCCTGGAACACGTCGTGGTGAAGCAGTACAGCGTCTTCGGCTGGATCACGCTGATCACCGAGGCAACGGTCGCCGCACTGTTGCTCACCGGCTACTTCACCCGGATCGCCTCGCTCATCGGAGCTGCGCTCAGCGTGTCGATCGCGATGTCGGTGCTCACCTACACCAAGTCCTACGAGTGGCCATGGTCGTATTACCTGATGTTCGCCATCCACCTTCTGCTGTTCGCCACGGGTGCCGGCCGTCATCTCGGAGTCGACGGCGTGCGACGCAAGGGTGCAGAAGCAGCGCGTCAGGCGCAGGTCGTGCTCGGTGGCGTCGCAGTTGTGGTCGGCGTTCTCGGACTCATCGTGGCCAGGTCGACGGACTTCGCCGCCAAGCAGGGAGCGTTGCTCGGGTGGAAGTTCGGCGAGCTCAAGGTGCTGTGGTTCAACCCGCTCTCTGCTCTCCTGACGATTGCATTGGGTGCAGCGATCATCGCCGGTGCGGTGCTCCGCCAGCGGGTCCTTGCGCTCGCTGGGGGTGCGGGGTTTGCGGTGCTGACCATGCTCGTTGCGTTGCTGTGGCG
Source organism: Acidimicrobiia bacterium (assembly GCA_031368215.1). Lineage (GTDB taxonomy): Bacteria > Actinomycetota > Acidimicrobiia > Acidimicrobiales > JANYDT01 > JANLQX01. The sequence goes on from JANLRD010000028.1 coordinate 84,442, forward strand.
CGACGGGCGTTCCGGCTGGACTGGCGGATTCCTCGGCGCGACCGGTGGAACCATGGGCTTCTGGCTGGCCCTCGCGGTCGGCACGCTCGCCGTGCTCGGTGTGTTCAGCCGAGCGAAGTCGCCAGCGAACGCATAGGCGCGCCTACCACTTCGACAGCAGGCCGGTCTGCAACACGAGAGCAGCGGCGACCTGCGTCGCGATCCAGAGCCGTCGACTCCGAAGCGCGGGGCCGAGAAACGACGTAAGCGGCACGAGAAACACGAAGAAGGGCAGCCAAATGCGCTCCGTTTCGCCCTTGGACAGCTGTGACACGTTGGCGCCCAGCATGGCGACGACCGACCCGACGGGCAGCAACCAGACACGGTCGGCGGTCCGGAGGACAGCAGAGACGCTCGCTCTCGCCGAACGAAGGCCACCGCCAACGGCGATGCCCATCCCAGCCATGACCGCGGGACCGGAAGCGATCACGATGTTGGCGATGTTCGCCACGAAGAAGTACCCCCACGGACGGAACTTGGCGCTGCCCTTCCAATAGAAGATCCTGGTCGTGGCCAGTCCGTCGAACCACCAGAAATGGAACACGGCGAAGACGGTCACCACCGCGACACCACCCACAGCAGTGGCAACGATGCTCTGGAGTTTCGCCCGCAGCGACACCGGCGCGGGGCCGAGCATCACGAGTCCCGGTATGACCAGGAAGAGTGCCATGCCGTAGGACAGGAAGACTGCGGAACCGAGCGCCAACCCTCCGAGCGCCCCGTAGAGCCATCGGGTTCGCAGCCCGGTCGCCCGAGAGGACAGTGCGACGCCCACGACTCCCCACACGCCGAAGGCCGTGAACACGGCGTCGGCCGAGGTGCCCATCCACACGGCGTAGGGAGCGACGATGGCGAACGGCGCCATCCGACGCCAAGCATCCCCTCTCGCGCAGAGTCTGACGATCACGACGAGTCCCACCGCGACGCCGGCAGCCGCCAGCCAGCTCAGCGCAGCCGCGGCCCACGGGCTGCGCAGCCCGATGTGTGACATCGCCTTCAGGATGAGCACGTAGCCGGGCGGGTGACCTTTCAGATGCACCGGCTGGTTGCGCATCCACAGGGGATCGGCCCAGACCCGCAGCATGTCGACCGCGGGAGGAAGTTTGGGGAGCCGGGCCCAGTACTCCGTCGGATCGATGACCGGATCGATCATTGCTGCTCGCCCCTGCGACCATGCGAGAGCGACCGTCCAGCAGAAACTAAGCACACCTATGAAAGCGAAGTCCCAGCGGATATGGCGGTCGGCTTTCCCACGTCCGGCCCACAGAACCACCGCTGCACCGATGACAGCGGCAGGGATGATCTTCCACGTGGGCGCCCAGTCCCAGGTGCCGACAAGCGGGGCAGCCTCGAGCTTGGTATCCGGATTCCGCCGTATAGCGGACCCACGTACTATCGCCCAGACGACCACGGCTGTCGCACCCGAAATGGCGAGAAGCGAACCGACCGGGACGCGTCGACGAGCGGGAGCGGTGAACATGGCCACGGAAGCTTCGCGTGGACGATGAGTCTTTGCGGAAGATGCCGGCTCAGCAACCTCTTCGGTCGCCTGCCGAAGTTGCCCCTCGACCGAGGTCATGAGGGCTTCCCTTCAATCGGGGGTGGCGGAATGTTGCCTCGACACCCGATCAGGACGGCGAGGTGCGGGACACGTAGGATCCCCGTCGTGAGAGTCCTCGTGGTGTCGACTCCGGGCGCCGGTCACGTGACTCCGCTCATACCGATGATCGGCGCGTTGTTGGCGGCAGGTGACGAAGTAGTGGTCGCGTCAGGCCCGGAGGCAGCGCCGATCACCGAGAAGACCGGGGCGCGGTTTGCGTTGGCCGGGCGAAGCCAGGACAAATGGATGGAGCGACTCGCCTCCCGTACTCGCGGCAACCCTGGCGATGGGATTGCGCCGGACCGGATCCTGCAGTATTTCCTCCCTCGGGCCTTTGCCGAGGTCGGTGTCGACGAAATGATCGACGACGTCTTGCGTCACGGACAGGACTTTGCGCCCGACCTCGTGCTGTTCGAGGCGTTTGCCCTCGCTGGCCCGTTGGTAGCGGAGCTCCTCGGTGTTCCCAGCGTCGCTCACATGTTCGGACCCTTGCCGCCGCGCGAAGCGGTTGAACACGCGAACGATGCCGTGTCGCCGATCTGGCGGTCGTACGGGCGTGAGGTGCCGGGGTGGGCCGGGATGTACCGCCACCTCACCATCGAGATCTGCCCACCGATGCTCGAGACTGCACAGGTGCCGACCGGCGAGACGTTGCAGCTCCGCCCGGTGGCGTTGCCTATTCGACCGCGCGAGACGACGACCCGTCCTGTTGTGTACGTGACCTTCGGGACCCTGTTCAACGCCAACCTCGATCTCTTCCGGCTCGCGCTTGTCGCGCTCGGCAATGAGCCCGTCGATGTGGTGATGACCGTCGGTCGCGATCAGGACCCGTCCGAGTTGGTGCCGTTCGCAGCGAACGCTCGGGTCGAACGATTTATCCTGCAGGCGGAGCTTCTCCCATCGTGCAGCGTGATCGTGCACCACGGCGGAGCGGGTACGACGTTCGGCGCCTTGGCTCATGGCGTACCGCAGGTGATCCTTCCCCAAGGCGCCGACAACTACGAACACGCCGCCATGTGCGAGCAGGCAGGCACCGCCATCACGCTGCCACCGGGAATGCTCAACCCGACCAACCTTGCCGCAGCCGTGCGGCGCGTCTTGCTCGACGTGTCCTACGCCACGGCGAGCCGGAGGTGTGCAGACGAGATCGCGGCCATGCCCGATGCAGCCGCCGTCACCGAAACACTGCGCTCGTGGGTATCGGCGCGGCAGCACTACAACTAGCGCCCGGTGAGCAGGTGTGCAGAGTTCGATGGTCGCATGGTCGAAGTACCCCATGAGAGGGTCAGTTCCGCTCTACCGAGGTCGGGCGCCCACCTGTCACGCTGTCGACTCGTCCGCTCAAAACGACCGAAAGAAGACGATGCCAGACCTTCCATTTCATCCAACGATTCGTGATCCGCTGAAAGTGGCTGGGAGTCCGAGAACGTTCCCGCCTCACCTTCGGACCGGCCAGCGGTGGCCCCGAGCGTTCGTTCGCGCATGCCGTATCGGCGTGTTGGTCGCGGGAATCGTGCTGCCAGTGTCTGCCGCGGACGCGGTGGGAACGTCGTCAACGACAGCGCCGAAGAACGCAGGCGGGTCCATCTCGACGTTCAAGATCGTCGTTCCGTCGAGGTCGCCGTGGTACGACACCGGTATCGACGTGCCGACGAATACCCCAATCCTGATCAAGGCACGCGGGACCGTGCGCTTCGGGCCAAACGGCAGTCAAGTTGTCGGCCCGAACGGCGGAGACAGGTTCGGCGGAACCACATTCGACCCCAGGGCGGTCTACCCGACAACGGTCGTCGTGAGTCTGATCGGCAAGACGGGGGGTACGAAGGAGGTCGGCACGGGAACCCTTGTCCCGGAAGGGGCACCCGGAAAGGGCGTTGGTTTCGTAGGTGCCGTGTACGGCTCCACGATCGCTGTCGGTGGCCGTTTGTTCCTCGGGTTCAACGACGAGAACGGCCAGTTCTTCAACAACAGTGGGTCATTCACGGTGACCATCAGAATGGTTGCGACCTGACGTCCGCCTGCACGTCGTTCGTTGTGGTGGCCGACGGCCGCGCCGGCGATGCCCATCTGCACTCCGTCGACGATTGTGGCGTCGACAGGGTCACCGGAGCGGAACGACAGCAGTTCCTGCCGCGAGCATCGGAATAGCGACTGCCGGAACCGGCGAAGCGAAGCGAAGCGGGCGCCGACCTCAGCAACGTCTCCGGTCGCCTGCCGAAGTTGCTGCTCGACCGTGGTCATGATGGCTTCTTCAGTCGCGGCCACACCACTGAACGACCTTCGGCGTCGCCGTGTGGTGCCCCCGGGCGATCAGTCTTCCAGGCGTGAACACTGCAGCTACTTCTTCCTCGGTGGCATCAGGATGCTCGTGCCGGTGCCGTTCGGCGCGCATCAGAAGTGAAAACTCCAGCAGATCGAGCGCAACCGCAATGCCCGTGCGGTCAGCTGGACGATCGGTGCCGCTCACATGGAAATTCTACCCGCCATTGCTCTCCCGTCGACGGCGAGAGGACCCGGTGGCCACCACCAGGACGTATGGCGGTGTAAGAACAGGGGCGTGGGTCTCGTTGTTCTTTCCGGCTTTGCGACGCCGGGGACGCTGCGCGAACGGCTGTCAGGACTGGTCCTTGCCGGAGCGAAAACGGCCACGTTCGATCTCTTTGACAAAGCACGCCTCGATCCCGCCGGAGTGCCGGCACCGGGAAGCCATTGGACCATGCATGACTCGACAGATCGTCCGCTCGCGGTCCTTCGAACCGAATCAGTCGAGATACTGCGCCTCGCAGAAGTGACCTTCGCAATGGCCGACCTGGAGGGTGAGTCGTTCACCTCGGCCGAGTCTTGGCGCTGCGCCCACGAGGAATACTGGACTCCGTTTGTCGAAGAACTACGCGCACAGATGAACAATCCCGCGTGGTTGCTCGACGATGACACCCTCGTGGTGTTCGAAACCTTCGCCCTCGTCGAGCGACTCGCCGCCGCGGACGAGGGCCGGTACCCGGTCGTAGAACTGACCGTTCCATCGACCGACCATGAGCTCGCTGCGTCTGACCTCTATGAGCTCGACACCGTCGGGATCGAGGAGCTCTGCGCCTCGGGCGACGACGTAGTTCTGCGAGCCGGGTTCGCGTCCGACGACGCCGCCGCAGAGGCGGAACGTTGGATCTGGGCCAACCATCCGGACTGGACGCCGCGCTTTGAAGTGATCGTCGGCGACGACTGGCTCGATGCATGGCGCGAGCACTTCTCACCGGTGCAGGTCGGCTCGCTCCTCATCGTGCCTGATTGGGATGGTGCCGTTGCCACGCCCGAAGACGGCACCGTCGAGCTGCAGCGCGTGCTCCTGGACCCCAAACGAGCGTGGGGCACAGGCGCGCATGCATCGACCTCGCTCGTCCTCGCCGCCCTCCAGTCGCCGTCGGTCACGTTGGCTGGCGCTCGTGTCCTCGACGTCGGCTGTGGTAGCGGCGTCCTCACCATCGCTGCGCTTCTGCTCGGCGCATCGACCGCGCAAGGCATCGACATCGACCGGACGGCGATCGCCGTCACGATGGAGAACGCCCGTCGCAATGGCGTCGATGACCGCTGTTCGGCCGAGTGGGTCCCGCTCGACGCAATCACCGAATCGTTCGACGTGGTGTGCGCAAACATCCTGGCCCCGGTGCTGATCGAGTTGGCCGGCCCACTGCAGCGGGTGACCCGGGGAGGCGGAACGATCCTTCTTGCCGGTCTGATCGACGAGCAGGTGGATCGTGTTCTGAATGCATTCGACCGGTGCGACCCGGTCGAGATTCGCACCGACGGCGCATGGCGTGGGATCGTCCTGCGTCGCGTACTCGGCTGACCAACGGTTCCACTCGCGACGAAAGACCACAATGCTCATCGAGACCCTCCTCCCCCTCGGCAAGCTCGACCCCGGACTGCGAGAGCCGGACACCCCCCTGCGGATCAACGAGTTCGCCGCCGGCGCGGCACTCGCCGAAGAGTGCGGCCTCGACGCCGTGCTCGTCGAGGAGACGAAGGACGACCCGTTCCAGCTGCTCGCCCTCGGAGCTGGCGCGACGAGCACGATCGGGCTCGGCACGAGCGTGGCCATGGCGTTTCCGCGCAGTCCGACCGTCACGGCAATGTCGGCTTGGTCGCTCCAGAAGCTCTCGCAGGGGCGCTTCATCCTCGGACTCGGAACGCAGGTGCGTGCCCACGTGGAGCGCCGATACGGCCTGGGGTGGCACGCACCGGCGCCGTGGATGCGGGACTATGTGCACGCCGTGAGGGCGGTATGGGACTGCTGGCAGACCGGCACGCCGTTGCACCACGAAGGCCCGCACTACCGACTCGATCTGATGGTGCCGCTGTTCAATCCCGGACCCATCGATCATCCGCACATTCCGGTGCACATCGCCGCCGTCGGGCCGAACATGTGCGCAGTCGCCGGGGAGGTGGCCGACGGGGTCCGGCTCCACCCGGTCTGCAACACCCGCTACATCGACGAAGTCGTCGTTCCGGCATTGGCACTCGGTGCCTCTCGTGTGGGTCGAGATGCTTCGGCCGTCGAGGTCTGCATGAAACCACTCATCGGTACGGCGAAGGACGAAGCATCGTTGGCCATGGTGGCCGAGACGGTGCGGGCCCGGGTGGCGTTCTACCTCTCGACGCCGTCCTATCGTCCGACCTTCGAGTTGCTGGGATGGGGAGATGTGGCACGCGAGGCCTCGCAGCTTTCGCGGGATCAGAAGTGGGACGACCTCCCGGGCATGGTCTCCGACGAGATGCTCCACACCGTTGCCACGGTCGCGACCTACGACCACATCGCCGAGGCATTGGTCGAGCGCTATGCCAGCCGGGTGGATCGCATCGAGTTCTCGATACCGGTCCGAAGCCCTGAGGACGAAGACGCGCTCCGAGCGATCCTCGACGACATTCGTTCCCAAGCGGCGTCACGCTGACGGCGCCAGCAGGGCGTCGCCACGGTGACCACTCGCCGACCACGAAGGGTCGATCGACCGACAGCTGATCGTCATGTCGTTCGGGCCGTCGACCTCCCACAGCATCGCCGCTCGCTGACCGTGCCAGCGAACGGCCGCCGAAAGACGGCCCCCCGGAACGGGGATGTTCCGGACCTCGAACGAGCTCCCCCGCCACGACGGAACGAACCCACCGAACAGGTCCACGGAACCATCAGGTCCGACCCGTGCGAGGTCATCTGCCGAAGAACGGATCGCAGCCGCCAGGCGGAGCGGGTCATCGGGCACGAAGGACCCTCCGGCTGAAGACGCAGCCAGCGGAGGAAGCGCGACCGACGGGAGCGGCCACGGCGAGCCGAAGCGTTCCCACATCGTCTTCGCCTGCGTAGCAGCGCGCGGATCGTCGGCCGTGAGGAAGAGCGCCCGGAGCGAACCTGCGCAGGCGAGCAGAGGGCGGAGCACATCGTTCTTGCGAGTCGCTTTCACGATCGCCTCGACCGCTCCGGCGGCAGCAGGCGCGAAGGTCTCGGCGAAGAGCGCATCTGAAGTGACCCACGCATGGTGTGCCAGTGCATCGACGACCGTGGCCGTGGTGAGGAGAGCCTCAGTCGATGTTTCGAGCGACCCGGAGTCGTCGATCACGCCGCGGCGACCTTGATGGTCGTCGATGTTCTCGAGCAGCGCCCCCGCCTCGGCATGCAGACCGACGGTGTCGAATGCGCGAGCGAGGACCGCCCGCGTCCGTACCGAGGTGGCTCGGTCGGCGATCGCCGGCTCGGCCGCGAGCAGGGCTCCTCCGATCAAGGCTCGGAGGTATTCGTTGCGCTCTCGATCCGGGGTCGTCAGCCGCGGACCACGCGTGAGGTGCACGCCCCAGCCGGATGCCGCAGTGTGCACGTCGGGAAGGGACCCGAGGACGGGGCTGCCGCTGAGTGCGATGGACGACGAGGCTCCGATCAGGACGCCGGCCCGAATCGACGTGGCTTGACTCACCGGGACCATGAGCGCGAACGCACCTGCCTGGTGGTCGGAAAGACCAGCAGACCCCTCACCCGCAGTGCCGCTGGCAACAACGGCTTCGAGATCTGCAAGCGACGAGGCCGAAGCGGTCCGCAGTGGCGGTCGGGGAAGCGTGATGAGCGCAAACCCGTCGACCCGGACCGTTGATCCATCGACGCTCACGTTCCTGGCGCCGGGTCCCGATACCGTAAGCACACCTACGATTGGGGCGCGGGCCTTGTTGGCGATCTCGATCACTGCGAGCTCTCGGGGTCCCTGCACTGCCCCATAGACGGTGTGGGTGGCATCGCCACCGGGAATCCGGATCGCCGTCATCACGACCGGCGCTCCCTGGACGAGGCTCTGGCGGATTGTTATCTCCCGCTCCGGGATGTACCAGCGGTCTTCGCCTCCGATCCACCAGCCGATCAGCACTTCGTCGGGTGTCCCGGCGGCGACGGTGATCCGACCACTGCCCTCCACGAGGACACGACGGGGTGACCCGATTGTTCCGACCAGCACGGTCAGAAGACGCTAGTCCGGAGTGGACCTTGTGGAGATCCGAGGACCCGACACGATCACCGCCGATGGCCGGCGCGGAATCCTCCGACCGAGCCGAAGCGCATCGGAGAGTCCCTGCTGCGAAGTGGGCAGACCCACCGTTGCCGTCTCACCGGAAGTGCTCGACCGAGACCTTCCGACTCATGAGGTCCCGAACCACGTCGCCGGCAGGTACCCCTTGCTCGATGACCCTGACGACCTGTTCGACGATCGGCATCTCGATGCCGTGCTGGGTAGCGAGATCAAGGACGGGACGGGCCGTCTTGACGCCTTCGGCCACCATGTGCATCTCGGCAATCACGTCAGCCAACGGGTGACCTCTGCCGAGCTGCTCACCGACGAAACGATTCCGCGAATGACGACTGGTGCAGGTCGCGACGAGATCACCGAGCCCGGCGAGTCCGCCGAAGGTCAGAACTCGGCCCCCCAAGGCCGAGCCCAAACGTCCGAGCTCGGCCAATCCGCGCGCGATCAACGTGGCCTTCGTGTTGTCACCGAACCCAAGTCCGTCGCACATTCCGGCGGCGATGGCCAACACGTTCTTCAACGCTCCGGCAATCTCGGCTCCGACGACGTCGCTCGACGTGAACACGAGGAGGTTCGGTCCGGTGAACACCGCCTGCAGCGACGAGGCGATCGACTCGTCCTCGAAAGCCAGCAGGGTCCCGGCAGGGTAACCCTGCATGATCTCCTTCGCGAGGTTCGGCCCAGAAAGCACACCTGCGGGGTGACCGGGGCACAACTCCTTGATGACTTGCGTCATTCGCAACATCGAGCCGGCCTCAAGCCCCTTGGTGAGGCTCACGATCGGCACGTGGGCGGGAACGAGCGGTTGTGCCCTGGTGAGCACGTCGCGAAAGCCGTGTGACGGCACTCCCATCACGACGACGGTTGCGTCCGCGAGCGCCTCGTCGAGGTCGTTCGTCGCGCTCAGCCAGTCGCACAGGCGAAATCCCGGGAGATAGCGCGCATTCTCCCGGTCGGACGAGATTGATTCGGCCAACTTCGGATCGCGCGCCCACAGTCGGGTCGGAGCGTTCACGGCAGCCAAGGAGGCCACCGCGGTCCCCCAAGTCCCTGCACCGATCACGGCGACGTTTACCCCCGGCATGGCGTCAACCTATCGAAGATGCGGCCCGCCCGGCGCGCCGGTCGAGCGGCGGACGCACCCCGGTGACACACCGCTAGCATCATCGATCGATGACCGGTGCTTGCACGGCGCGCGATTGCTCAACTGCACAGGCGATCGTGACGCAATGACCCGCAAGCGAGTCCTCCTTGTCTTCGGCACACGACCCGAAGCCGTGAAGATGGCACCGCTGATTCGCGCACTCGCCGCCGATGGCCGGTGCGAACCGATCGTCGCCGTCACCGCCCAGCACCGCGAGATGCTCGATCAGGTGCTGACACTCTTCGAGATCACCCCCGCCTACGACCTCAACATGCTTGCCCCAGGCCAGACCCTCACCGACATCACCGTGAATGCGCTCGTCGGTCTCGGTCCGATTCTGGAGTCGTGCAAACCCGACGTCGTGGTGGTCCAAGGTGACACGAGCACGACGTTCGCCGGAGCTCTGGCCGCCTTCTATCGCCAGATCCCCGTCGTGCATCTGGAGGCGGGTCTGCGAACCAACGATCGCTATTCGCCGTTTCCCGAGGAGATCAACCGCCGTCTCACCACCCAGCTGACCACACTGCATCTCGCCGCTACGGCTACGGCTGCAGCGAACCTTGAACGCGAGAACGTCGCCACAGACGCGATCGTCATCACGGGCAACACCGTCATCGATGCACTCCATTGGGCAGTGCAGCACCCAACTGAGTACTCAGATCCGCGACTCGAAGCCATCACTTCCGGCAACTCCCCGGTCGTCTTGGTCACTGCGCATCGCAGAGAGTCCTGGGGCGAAGGCATGCGCTCGATCGGTGCCGCGCTTGCCGAGATCGCGCAGCGGCACCCGACGGTCGAGATCGTATTTCCCATCCATCGCAACCCGTTGGTGCGCGACGCGATCATCCCGGAAGTGGCGCACCTTCCCAACATCTTGATCCTGGAACCTCTCGCCTACGGCGAGTTCTCGCGTTTGCTCGCTCGATGCACCGTGGTGCTCACCGATTCCGGCGGCGTGCAGGAGGAAGCACCCAGCCTCGGCAAGCCGGTCCTCGTCATGCGGGATACGACCGAACGCCCCGAGGCGGTAGCAGCCGGCGCGGCGCGCCTCGTAGGAACGGACAGCGAACGCATCGCCAACGAGGTCTCACGCCTTCTCACCGATGCATCCGCCTACGCGGCGATGGCGAACGTGACGAGTCCCTACGGCGATGGACGCGCAGCAAATCGCAGCGTGAATGCAATCACCCACCTCCTCGGGATCGGTGAGCGGTCGGCGAACTTCGTCGACCAACCACTCAAGGTGCGCTTCCACTAAGGCTCGATCTCGCGGACGCGGATGGAAGGCCGACGAACCGCAAGAACGAGCGCCATCTCCGAGCGCTTCGTTTCGGTCGCGTCGGTCGGCGTGAAAGCGAACGGGCCGGCCCCTTCCCGACGAAGGAGCCGGCCGTTTCCGCCGGGCTGAAGAGAGGTTCCGTCGTTACGGAATCATCACGGTGTCGATCACGTGGATCACACCGTTGCTCGTCTCGATGTCGGTGATCTTGATCGCTGCGCCATTGATGAACGGGCGGCCGTTGAACAGGGAGATCTTCGACTTCTTCCCGTTCAGGGTCGAGATTTCCGTGCTTGCCAACACCTGCGCCGCGCTCAGCTTCCCGGACGTCACGTGATAGGTGAGGATGTCGGTGAGCGCCTTCTTGTTCTCCGGCTTCAGCAGCGCCGCGATGGTCTCCTGCGGCAGAACGGCAAAGGCGTGGTCGTTCGGAGCGAACACCGTGAACGGACCGGCGCTCTTCAGCGTGGCGGTGAGGCCGGCGGCGTTTATCGCTGCGAGGAGCGTCTTGAACGAGCCGTTCGCGGTGGCGACATCAATGATGGTCCGACCGCCCGGGACCGGCGCTGGTCCGGCGACGGGCGGGAGGAGCACGGTGTCGATCACGTGGATGATGCCGTTCGACGCCTTCACGTCGACGGCAGTCACGTTGACGCTGCCGTTGAGCGTGACCTTGCCACCTGACACACCGATCTTCACCTCGGCACCGTTGACAGTCTTCGCCGACTTCCCATCGAGCGTGAGAACGGTCGACGCGGGAACCGAACCGGCGACCACGTGATAGGTCAGGATCTCCGTCAGCTTCTTCTTGTCCGCCAAGATCGCATCGAGATCGGCCTTCGGGATCTTCGCAAACGCCGCATCCGTCGGCGCGAACACGGTGAACGGACCGGGACCTTTCAGGGTCGACACGAGATCAGCGGCCGTCAACGCGGCGGCCAGTGTCTTGAACGAACCAGCGCCCACCGCGGTGTCGACAATGTCCTTCAGCGGGGCGACCGTCGTCGCCGGAGCGACAGCAGCGGGGGGCAGCAGCACGGTGTCGATCACGTGGATGATGCCGTTCGACGCCTTCACGTCGACCGCGGTCACGTTGACGTTGCCGTTGAGCGTGACCTTGCCACCTGACACACCGATCTTCACCTCGGCACCGTTGACCGTCTTCGCCGACTTGCCATCGAGCGTGAGAACGGTCTTGGCGGGAACCGAACCGGCGACCACGTGATACGTCAGGATCTCCGTCAGCTTCTTCTTGTCCGCCAAGATCGCATCGAGATCAGCCTTCGGGATCTTCGCAAACGCCGCATCCGTCGGCGCGAACACGGTGAACGGACCGGGACCTTTCAGGGTCGACACGAGATCAGCGGCCGTCAACGCGGCGGCCAATGTCTTGAACGAACCGGCGCCCACGGCGGTGTCGACGATGTCTTTCAACTTGATCGTTTTCGCCGGGGCCTTCTTCTTTGTCGCTGCGGTGGCCGGGATGACGGAGGCGGTGATGCCGAGCGTCCCGACCAAGAGCGCTGTAGCCAGTCTCTTGTTCCTGTGCATTGGGGGGTCCTTTCGTGGAGGTCGCGGCCGAAGCCGCCTGCTACCTGCTCTCCGGAACGCCCCCGGCGATCGGATGAAGATTCGCCGCCGAGGCACTCCTGCGGCCGGATTCGTCCGCCGCGGAAGAAACTCGCGCTAAATCACGTTGAAGGCTCTGGGTAGTCGGAAATAGATGTCTTCCTCGCCTGCGCTCCATCCGAAGCGTCCCCCCACTCCGGAGAACCACTGTGACCTCAGCCGAGTACACCGATGCGAGCGATGCGCAGCTCGTCGTCGCCGTCGCCCAGACCGACCAGTCGGCCCTCGCCGAGCTCTACCGCCGCCACGGTGGGGCAACGCTGGCGTTGGCGGCCCGACTGCTGAACGATCGCGCCGTCGCCCAAGACGTCGTCCAGGAGGTCTTTCTCCTCCTGTGGAACCAACCCCAGCGCTTCGACCCCGATCGCGGCGCTCTTCGCTCCTGGCTGATGATGAAGACCCACACCAAGGCGGTCGATGCCGTGAGGTCCACATCATCGCGAAACGCGCGCGAGAACAGGGAGCTCAACGAACGGCTCTCGGAGCCGTACGACCTCGAGCTGCAGGTCTGGGACCTAGCCGTGGCCGACCGGGTGCAGCACGCTCTTGGAGCGCTCACCGAAGGAGAGCGCAGAGCCATCGACCTCGCCTACTTCGGCGGATACAGCTACCGCGAGGTCGCCCAGATCCTCGACCAGCCCGAGGGTACGGTGAAGAGCAGAATCAGATCTGGCCTCAAGACGATGCGCCGCCACCTGCACGATCTGGCCACAAGCGAACACCACGACGATCCACAGCTACCCGAGCTACGAAGAAAAGGGACAACAACGCCTGGGTGGGGAACATGACCGGACAAGACAACGACGACATCCTTCGCACCGACAGAACGACTCCACGGGTCCCTCGGCACTGGACCGATCTCGAACTCGACGAGTTACTGGGTGTTCACGCCCTCGATGCGATCGATGATCCGGAGGAACGCGCCGCCGTCGAGGCCTATGTTGCGCGCTCCCCGCGTGCCCGAGCCGAGCTCGACAGTCACCGCCACGTCGCCAGCGCCATCGGGAACTCGGTGATTGCCGCGCCCCACGAGCTGTGGACCCGCATCGCCGAACTGCTCGGCGAATCGGCAACCGCGGCGAGCGCGAGCGACGAGGATACCGAGTCGAGGACGGCAACAGCGGAGGTGCCGGTCCGCGCTCCGAAATCGAAGTACCGGTTCGGTCGCCGGCGCAATCCTCGCTCGATGGCGCCCTTCGGAAGAGGGATCCAGATCGATGGTCACGGATCGACAGTCGCTCGACCATGGGCCATCGCCTCGGCTGCCGCACTCGTCGTTGCCGTCGCGTCAACAGGGTTCGCGCTCAACCGGAATGCAGCGCTCCGATCAGCGACATCGAAGAACCAAGGTCTTCGCTCCGATGTGGCCGTCGAACGAGCAAAGTCCTCGCAGTTGCTCGGTCAGATCGGCGCGCTCCGCACGACCTCACCGGTCGCACTGCGACTTGCCCAGCTGGAGGGCGATCCTTCCGCCCGAAACGTGCAACTCGTGAGCACGAACGGACGCACCCTCGGCCATGTGCTGCTCGCCGCAGACGGCGAGGGCTACATCGTCGGCGACACCTTGCCGACGCTTCCGAACGGGCGGACCTATCAGCTTTGGGGCGTCAAGGACGGACTCGTGCTGAGCCTTGGCGTGATGGGACGCTCTCCGAAGGCGATGCCGTTCGCCGCCGACGAGCAATGGAGCCAATTGGTCCTGACCGACGAGGCGAGTCCCGGTGTGGTCGTGAGCAAGGCTTCGGCCGCCGCGGTAGCAACGCTCGATCAGGCCTGACGGCCTTCGAAGCTGGCGCTGTTTGCATCAGCTCATCGGAGGATTAGGTTCGAGTCCTCCATGTCGACCCCGCCCGATCTCGGTCCCACGGTGGTCCTCATACCCGTCAAGTCGTTCGGTGAAGCGAAACGACGCCTTTCGCCGAGCTTGAGCGAGGAGGCACGCGCCGTCCTTGCGCAGCGCTTCGCAAATACGGTCGTCGATGCCGCTCACGGCCTCCCTGTGGCGATCGTGTGCGACGACGAAGGGGTTGCCCGCTGGGCGCAGTCGCGGAGCCTCTCCGTCCTTCGGGAAGAAGGCCGAGGCCTCAACGCCGCGGTGCATCTCGCCGTGCACGAACTCCAGGCGCTCGGCGTGCAGCGGGCCGTGATCGTGCACAGCGATCTACCGCTGGCACGCGATCTTCGTTGGCTCGCCGACTCTTCGGGCATTGTGCTTGTGCCTGACCATCGTTTGGATGGCACCAACGCGATGTCCCTCCCCCTCCGCAGCGAGGTTCTCAAACGTTTCGAGTTCAGCTACGGCATCGGCTCGTTTCGCAAGCACCTCGAGCAGGCGCTCACACTCGGCATCGATACCGGCATCGCCACCACCGTTTCCCATGACCCTGACCTCAACCACGACGTCGACCTTCCTGAAGACCTCGACGAGATCATGAGCGGCACCCGCTACCTCGGCAACGACCAATGAGCATCCCCGATTCGTATCATCCGCGTCCGTCTGGAACACCTGCGATTTCCGTGGACATCCCCACGCCGAAACGGGCGCTGGCAATCGCGGCGCACCCCGACGATGTCGAGTTCGGATGCGGGGCGACACTGGCGAAGTGGGCGGCCCAGGGGTGCGAGATCTTCCATCTCGTGCTGACCGATGGGTCGAAGGGCACCTGGGATCACACCGTCGATCCCGCTGAACTCGTCGTCACGAGACAGAGAGAGCAGCGAGCGGCAGCTCGGGCGCTCGGGGGAATCAGCGACGCGAACGTCGTCTTCCTCGGCTGGATCGACGGTGAGCTCGACTCCGGATTACGGCAACGCTGGGAGGTATGCCACTGGATACGCAGCTTCGCCCCGGACGTCATCCTCGGACATGACCCGTGGCGCCGATACCGCATCCACCCTGACCATCGTCACGCCGGACTTCTCACCTGTGAGGGAATCGTCGCCGCCCGCGACCCGAAGTTCTTTCCGGAGCAGAACGCCGCCCCCCATCGTCCGTCGGCGCTGTTGTTGTGGGAGGCCGACGAAGTGAACCACGTCGAGACCTGTAACGAGGCCGCGCTCCTCGCGAAGGTCGCCGCGCTGCTGCAGCATGAAAGCCAGTTCGAGACGACAATGCGCATCGCATCGGACCCGAACGTTGCCGGCGAGGAGGGTGCGCTTGCCCGATTCCGTGACACGGTCATCGAAGAGGCCCGGAATGCAGGACGCCTCGCCAACCGTGAGATTGGCGAGGCGTTTGCGTTGTTGACTTCGTTGTAGGTCGATCACTCGACCGACGAGGTCGGCCGGCTCACGCACACAAGACGTGCCTTCACCGTGCCGGCTCGGGGAACTACTTCTTGGCGGCTGCCTTCTTGGCCGGAGCCTTCTTGGCTGCCGCCTTCTTGGCCGGAGCCTTCTTAGCCGGAGCTGCCTTCTTCGCTGCTGCCTTCTTGGCCGGAGCCTTCTTGGCCGGAGCTGCCTTCTTTACTGCTGCCTTCTTTGCTGGAGCTGCCTTCTTGGCCGGAGCCTTCTTGGCTGCTGCCTTCTTGGCCGGAGCCTTCTTGGCCGGAGCTGCCTTCTTCGCTGCTGCCTTCTTGGCCGGAGCCTTCTTGGCGGGAGCTGCTGCTTTCTTCGTTGCCATGTGGTTACTTCCCCTTCTTTGCAGGAGCCTTGGCGGCCTTCGCTTTGCCTTTGCTGTTAACCGCAGCCTTGAATCCGGAGCCGGCCGTAAACTTCGGACTCTTCGACGCAGCGATCTTGATGGTTGCACCGGTTTGCGGGTTGCGACCGGTACGGGCCTTACGGTCCGATACCGAGAACGAACCGAATCCCGGAATCGTGACTTTGTCGCCGGATTGCACTGCTGCTTGAACTGTGTCAAGCAACGCGTTCACCGCCTTGTCACTATCGGTCTTGGTGAGGCCCGCTGCTTCCGCAACTGCCTCGATGAGCTCTGTCTTGTTCACGACTGCCTCCTGGCACGACGACTTACAAGGGAGAAAGAGAAGAAGATTTGCGCGCACAAGTCAAGCATTCACCTTGAAAAACCAAGGTTGTGAGTTGCGCGTCGCCCACAACCCCTGCCAGTACTGGGATCTGGGGTACTGGCATTTACGCCACCGCCGTGCTATTTGCCAAGCACGCATACCAATTCAGTGGTACGTGCGCTTACCTACTTGGCTCCTGCGTGGGGCGTGACGACCACCATCGTCGAGTTGAGCGCGGCGTTTCCACTGTGCGGATCGATCAACGATGTGTCGACGACATCGTTGAAACTCGCACCCGCATTCGCTCTCGCGACTCCGAGTCGCGAGCCCTTCCGATGATGGCCCCAGCCGTGAGGAAGCGACACCACACCGCGCCGAACGATGTCCGTAACCGCGACGGTCACCTCGATCGCACCAACCGACGACTCGACGCGAACCGACTCGCCGTCGCTGATGTTCCGAAGGGCAGCGTCGTCTGGATGGATCTGGAGCGTGCAACGCGGCTTGCCCTTCACCAACACATTCACGTTGTGCATCCACGAGTTGTTCGATCGGAGATCTCTGCGACCGATCAGCTGCAGTGCCAACGATGACCGTTCGCTCGTGGCGATGGGATCACCGGAGGTCGTCGAGGAACGAAACCTCGCCATATCGTCGACCAACACCGCCGGCGCAAGCTCGACCCGACCGCTCGGCGTCGTCAGGGCGTGTTCGAGGCGCGGGACGAGTGGCCCGAAGTCAATTCCGTGGGGGTTCTCGCGAAGCTTCGCCAGTGTGAGCCCATCAGGGCGCGCCCCGAAGCCATCGCCAAACCTTCCGAGGCGAAGTGTGATGTCGATCAACCGGGCCGGGCCGCGTTCGGCCCCGCACAACGCCAGCAACTCGTCGACGTTGCGTCCGAAGACGGGGCTTCGGCGCGATCGAACCGCGCTCTCGAGCCGTCCCATGGCCGCACCTTCGTCCAGTTCCTCGACGTCGACCTCGGTCCCGCTCCCGGCAAGTACTGCGCCGAGCCGCAGAAGCGTGTCCCATTCGTGGCGCTCGTCGGCATGGAGCTCGAACACGGGGTCGGACCAGTTCGCGACGGATCGGACGGCGAATTGGTAGAGCAGATGGTCGTAGTGGGGCCGAGTGAGCGAACGCGGCGGGGGAAGCAGCACATGTGCGTGGCGCGTCGTCTCGTTGAGATACATATCAACCGCCACGAACAACTCGAGGGTCGCCAAGGCAGCATCGAGGCGACGACCGTCGGGGGTCGAGAGAACGGGGTTGCCCGCCACGCTGAAGAGCGCCCGAATCTGTCCATCACCGGCCGTCTCGATCTCCTCGGCAAGCACCGACACGGGAAGCTCCGATCCGGCCTCGGCGGCACCGCGCACCCGGCTCCGCCATCGACCGAGATCGAAAGTCTTCCCCTCACGTGCGGGCCCCACGCTCGGCCCGGCCTGCGTCGCAGCAAGCCCGAACATGGCCCCGCCGACGCGATCGAGATTGCCCGTCAACACATTCACCACATCGACAAGCCAGCTCGACAGGGTGCCGAACTCGTTGATGCACGTGCCGATCCGTCCATAGACCGCGGCAGAGGGTGCCGCCGCCAACTCATGGGCCAAGGTGCGGATGTCAGCGGCATCGATACCGGTGATCGGTGCCGCCCACTCCGGCGTGGTCTCGGCGGTGACGTCGCGCACCGCCTCGACACCGTTGACGCGGCCATCGATGTCACCCAAGGTGGCGAGGCCGTCGACGAAGAGCACGTGCACGATCGCTGCGAGCAGCGCAGCATCGGCGCCGGGCCGAATCGCGAGATGCCAGTCGGCATGTTCGGCCGTCTTCGTGCGCCTCGGGTCGACCACCACGACCTTTCCGCCCCGAGCCCGGATCGCCTCGACCCGACCGGGGAAGTCCGGCGCCGTGCACACGGAGCCATTCGATTCCCACGGGTTCGCCCCGAGCATGACGAGGTAGTCGGTGCGGTCGAGGTCCGGAACCGGGATCGTCGCCATGGCACCGAACATCAACGCCGCAGAGATCTGCTTCGGCATCTGATCAACGGTCGAAGCCGAGTACACGTTCGTCGTCTTCAAGGCGTTCATCAACGAGCGGAGGTAGAGACTCGACGAGATGTTGTGCGCTGTCGGGTTGCCGAAGTAGATCGCCGTGGACCGCGGATCGCCATGACGGGCTTTGACTTCCCGGAAGCGTCGGTCGATCTCGGTGAACGCTTCGTCCCACGAAACCTCGCGCCACGACTCGCCGTCACGGACCATCGGCCGGCGGACACGGTCGGGATCGTTGTCGAGGTCTTTGATCGTCGACCCCTTTGGGCAGATGAAGCCACGAGAGAACACGTCGTTCTGGTCACCGCGTATGCGCACCACAGCGTCGCCCTTGGTCGTGATCTCGAGGCCGCAGGTTGCCTCACAGAGATGGCATGTTCGGAAGTGTGTCTTCGTTTCGTCCGAGTGGGTCATGTATCCAATCCTCGCCGCCCGCGGCCGTCGTGGCGAACTCGAGGTCCCGTGTCCGGGACCTCGAGACGAATTCGGGTGTCAGCCGATACCGTGTCCCTCGTGCGCATTGACCCCGAGATCTCCTGGTACCCCGTTCCCGATCGGGAGGAGTTGCCCGACGACATTGCCAAGCTCTTCGCCAAGGCCGAAGCAGTCATCGGCTTCGTCCCCAACGTCTTCCAGGCGTTCGCCTACCGCGTCGATCACTTCCGGGCCTGGTTCAGCCACTTCAAGCAGCTACATGTTCCGTCCGAACACCTCACGGCGGCTGACCGGGAGATGATCGCTGTCGTCGTTTCGATGGCGAATGGATGCCTCTACTGCCTCGTCGCGCATGGCCAGGCATTACGCGAAGCCCTCGGCGACCCCGTGCTCGCTGACCGGATCACGCTCGACTGGCGGCGTGCCGGGCTCGACGAGCGACGCGAAGCAATCTGTGACTACGCAGAGAAGATCACGCGCCGGCCGAACGAGACGTCGAAGACCGACATCGACCGTCTCCTCGGTCTCGGGCTCGGCCTCGACGAGGTGTGGGATTGCGCAGAGATCGCCGCCATGTACAACTTCACCAACCGGCTGGCGATGGCCACCGGTCAGATTCCCAACCGCGACTATCACGCCCGAAATCGTTGAGCGTCGCTGCCGACGACGTCAGACGGTGCTTCTGACCACTTCGAGCAGTGCCGCATCGATTGCGGCCCGGCCAAGCCGGGAGGACCGCACATCATTCAAGAGGAACGAGAACGTCACCGCTCGACCGGAGGCTGTGGTCGTCACACCGGTGAGGGCGACCACGTTGTCGATCGCTCCGCTCTTGGCGAGCACTTTCCCCGCCGCCGCAGTCCCGCACGTGCGCGAGCGGAGTGTGCCGTCGACACACGACACCGCGAACGCACCGCGCAGCGCGTCGCCGATCGGCGACGCCAGCGCTCGCTGGAGATACGCGACCTCGGTGCGCGCCGAGGAGCGGTTGTTCGACGAGAGTCCCGAGCCGTCCTCCTGCACTTCGGGGAGTTGCACGGCGAGCTGCCCGAAGTGCTTGGCGATTGCCGAGAGACCGTTCGCCGTGGAGCCGGTCCCGAGGCGAGCGCCGAGTTCCTTGGTGAGCAACTCTGCATACGTGTTGTCGGACCGCTTCACGAATCTCTGCACGATCTCCGCGAGCGGAGCGGACTTCGACGACCCGAGCATCGTCGCCGATGGCGACACCGACCCCCGACGTGACGCGCCGACCACGACGACCCCCTTCGCCGCCAACGCGGCACGAAAACGCTCGAGATTGGCCATCGCCGGGTCGGCGACCGTCGCGGCATCGTTGCGGTGGTTCCCGTCGACCGAGAACGCCGACAACCAACCGGACTCTCCAGGGGTGAACGCGGCCTTCCACGACGCAACCCGGGTCAGGCGGTCGTAGCGAGCGTCGTCGAGCACAAGGGCACCCGATACGCGAGTGACCCCCGATGACTTGACCGATGTTGCAAGGGCCGCCAGCTGCGTTGCCCCGAACGTGGGATCGCCCGATGCTCGAAGAACGAGGTCCCCGTTCATCGTGCCGTTCGAGACCCCGCCATCAGCGAAGACGTCCGTCGAATACCGCGCGTCGGCTCCCATCAAGGAGAGCGCGGCGCCGGCGATGTAGAGCTTCTGTGTCGAGGCCGGTATCTGCCCGCGTTCGGCGTTGCGCTCGAACAGCACGGGCCCATTCCCATCGACGGTCAAGTAAACACCCATACGCAATGAGGTCGAGCCGGCGAGCGCGGCGCTCACACGCGCCCGCAGTTCGTCGATGGACGCAGCCGCTGGACGCGTGGTGGTCGTCACCCCGCCGGGTCGGATCGTGGTCGTGACACCGACGATGGAGGTAGCCGTGGTAGGTGTAGTTGTCACGGTGTCGACAACCGTGGCCACCACGGAGGTCGAAGGAACGAGCGGAGTGACGCTCGACGTGGTGGGTCCGGCGAGAACCGCTGACGTGGTCGTCGACGCGCCGATCACGGGCACTGCTCCGCCGCCCGACGTGGTCGTCGGGATGGACAGGTCGGGCGGCTGCCCTACACCGGTGATCGGAGGAGCTCCGACGCCGACCTGGGAGACCACGACCGCATCGACTCGAGGGACGTCGGCGAACACGAGCAACCCAACGCACACACCACTGGCGATCACGATCCCGCGACTGCGCGACCGACCCAATCGATCCCGAACAGTTAGCACGTGGCGCAGTTCTTGCTCATCAGCTGCGCTTGCCGCGGAGCTCCTCGAGCCTCGCTTCCACGCCGACGAGGCGGGCTGATGCCGCGGCGTGCAGCGCACTGGCCCGCTCGTAGAGATCAGCTGCTCGTTCGATCCCAATGGCACCATCGTCCATCTGCGCCGTGACCGCAGTGAGTTCCTCGACGAGCTCCTCGAACGACATCGCGGCGATCGGTCGAGGCGATGACTGGGAGGACCCTTCTTCTCCCGGGGACTTACCGGACATGACGAACCTCCACGTGAAGCTGGCCGACGGCCAGGGTGATATCGAGTGCCGAACCCGACGACGTCTGTGCCGCATCTCGCAGGACCCGACCGTTGCCGTCGCGCACGACCGCGTAGCCCCGCTCGAGCACACGGGTCGGCGAGAGTGCATCCATCTGTGCATACAACACGGCGAGGCGATTGGATGCGTCAGCTGCCCGACGACGCAGCGAGCTCGACGGATCGGTCCCGTCCATGCGGCGGCGGGCAACATCGCAGCGGGCCGGAAGCACACGGTCCCAGGCCAGGGTTGCAAGGGTGACGCGCTCGCGGGTGACGCGAGCGTCGAGGGCATCAGTCCAGCGAATGCCCGCAAGCGACTGGTGCAGCGCAGCGCAACGTCGGTCGAGCGCGCTCTCCCAACGGATTCCGCCCAGCCGACTGCGCGACCCGTGCGATCGGTTGAGCATCGCTCGGGCCACATCGGCCATAGACCGGTCCAGCGCGCTCCGCAGGGCGTCGCGATCGGGCACGACCGCCTGTGCCGCAATCGACGGCGTGCCGCAGCGGAGATCGGCGATGTCGTCGCACACCGGTCGATCGCCGTCGTGACCGATGGCAGAAACCACGGGCTTCGGGCATGTGGCGATGGCGCGGCAGAGATCCTCGTCGGAGAATGGGAGGAGATCGACCGCGCTCCCTCCGCCGCGGGCGAGCACGATGACATCGATGTCAGGCGAGAGGACGAGTTCATCGAGTGCCCGCCGGACCGACTCGGCCGCCCCCGCCCCTTGCACGGTGGTCTCGAGAAAACGGACCGGAAAACCGGGATAGCGGGCGGCCACCACCGATTCGATATCGCGTCGAACGGCGGCGTCGGTTCCGCACACCACACCGATGCCACGCGGGAGCATCGGAATCGGTCGACGAGGCCGGTCGATCAGGCCCTCGGCGCCAAGTCGGGCACGCACCTGGATGAGCAGCGCGGCAACGGCACCCTCGCCGACCGGGAGCACTTCTTCGGCTTCCATGCGGATCTGCACCTTGCGTTGCTGCAGGGTCACCCGGCCGATGACCGACACCCGTTCGCCGTCGACGATCCGACTCTTGCGAGCGCGGCCACCGGAGATCAGCACCGGGAGGTCGAGCGCGCGATCGCGCAGGGTGAACCAGATCGCACCTTGTTGGGTGACCCGGCGGTCGTGCACGTCGCCCTCGACCTGGACACGTCCCGGCACGGCAAGCGCGCGTCCGACCTCGGCATAGAGCCGGGTCAGCGATACCGTGCGGACCGTCGACATCGGGCCCGACCCGACGGCAGTGCTCCACCCGGGCGATGACTCGGCATGCAAGGTCGGATCCGGCGTGGATTCGGCTGAGCCCCACGGCAGTTCCTCATTGGGGTTGCTCACGTGTCCATTCTCCCCCGGGCGTGAGACAAAACAGCGGAGGTGATCCGCTGGACCGGTTGCGCGGCGCCTCGACCTACCATTGAGGACATGACTGACATCCTCGACCGGTCGACCATCGTGCTCACGGTGACCGACGGAGCCCGTTCCACGGTGATCGACGCGCGTGCTGCCGAACTCGATGCCGACTCCCTTGCGCTCTGGCTCGAAGTCGGTGCGACAAACGGCCCGCGCTGGGCTTACGAGATGTACTTCCAGCCGCTGTCGGAGACCAACGCCACCGATCACATCGAAGACGTCGGGGGCGGACTCTCGCTCGTGGTGCCCGCGTCGTCGATCGAGCGTCTGCGGGGTGCCACCCTCGACATCGCTACGGACGGCTCCGGGATGGTGCTGCTCAACCCGAACGAGCCGGCCAAGGCCGAGCCAAAGCCGATGCCGGTCTTCGACGCCACCGCCCTCGAAGGGCCCGTCGCCGCCCGCGTCCTCGCCGTCATCGAACACCAGGTGAACCCGTCGATCGCCAGCCACGGCGGTTTCGCCACGCTGGTCGGCGTCGAAGGCGACACCGTGTACCTCACCATGGGCGGTGGTTGCCAGGGGTGCGCCATGTCGAAGGCAACCCTTCGTCAGGGCATCGAGGTCGCCATCAAAGACGCCTGCCCCGAGATCACCACGGTCGTCGACGTGACCGATCACGCATCGGGCGACAGCCCCTTCTACAGCTGAGCGTGACCGACGTGACGTGAGTCACACCTGGCGTTCGCGACTCTTCGGTCCGAGCAGCCGTTGGAGAACCCGAACCATCGGAATCCGTCACCGTCGGTTCACCGAAAAGTCCCGCTCGATTCCGTCACGAGCGGGACTTTTCACTTCCCTCGCACATGGCGATCCGTCCGCCGTGAACTTGGCCGAGCCGACCGGCTACCGGTAGACCCGAGGGCATGACCCTCAACCTCTCCGCCGACGATGTTCTCGCCACCACTCGCGCTGTTCGCAAGCGGCTCGACTTCGACCGGCCCGTCCCCCGCGAACTCGTGCAGGAATGCGTCGATCTCGCGTTCCAAGCCCCCACCGGATCGAACCGCCAACACTGGCACTTCATGATCGTCGACGACCCGGCGAAGAAGCAGGCCATCGCCGACCTCTACGGCAAGGCGTTCGACCCCTACGTCGGCCAGAGCAACAACGATTTCGGCATCGGCGACACGCGCACCGAACGGGCCGGGGCGATCCGGGACTCGGCGACGTTCCTGCGTGAGGAGTTCCACCGTGTGCCCTACATGGTCATCCCGTGCATGACCGGGCGGGTGCCGGAGAAGCTCCCGGTGTTCGCCCAGGCGAGCCAATGGGGTTCGCTCCTCCCCGCGTTCTGGAGCTTCATGCTCGCCGCCCGGGCACGCGGCCTGGGCACGGCCTGGACGACGCTGCACCTCGTCTACGAGCGCGAGGCGGCCGAGATCCTGGGCATCCCCTTCGACGAGGTCACCCAGGGAGGGCTGACGCCGCTTGCCTACACGCTCGGAACCGACTTCAAACCCGCACCTCGCCTCGACTCGTCGACCCTCACCCACTGGAACACCTGGTAGCCACTGGCGTTGCGGCGCCGACCGCCGGACCCGGGGACGATCCGATGTTTGGTCGGTGCTGCCGGTGGCGCCCTGCTCGCCCTAGCCTCGTCGGCGCTCTCGCCTCACCGACCAAGGGAAACCCATGTCCGACTCGCTCTTCGACCTGACCGGCAAGACCGCCATCATCACCGGCTCCACGAAGGGCATCGGCAAGGCCATCGCCTTCCGCATGGCCCAGCACGGCGCCAACGTGGTGATCTCCAGCCGCAAGGCCGACGCGTGCGAAGCCGTGACCGCGGAGATCAACGCGGCCGGCTACTCGGGGTCGGCGATGTCGGTTCCCGGCAACATCGGGTACAAGGATCAGCTGCAGGCGCTCGTTGACAGGACCGTCACCGCACTTGGGCCCGTCGACATCCTGGTTTGCAACGCCGCGATCAACCCCTTCGCCGGTCCGATGGTCGAGATCCCCGACGACGCCTTCGACAAGATCATGGCCTCGAACATCCGATCGAACCACTGGCTGTGCAGCATGGTCCTCCCGTCGATGAAGGAGCGCCGGCAGGGTTCGGTCATCATCGTCTCGTCGATCGGAGGTCTTCGCGGAAACGCGATCCTGGGTGCGTACGGGATCTCGAAGGCGGCCGACATGCAGATGGCCCGCAACATCGCCGTCGAATACGGCCCCTTCAACGTTCGGGCGAACGCCATCGCCCCCGGTCTCGTACGGACGGACTTCGCCAAGTACCTGTGGGAGAACGAGGAGATCCTGAAGACCGCCACCGCAGGATCGGCGCTACGCCGTATCGGCGAGCCGGACGAGATTGCCGGCGCTGCTGTGTTCCTGGCCTCGAAAGCGGGAGCGTTCACGACCGGTCAGACCATCGTGTGCGACGGTGGAGCCACCATCTGATCGAGCCGTCGGGGGCCGGGGAAGAACCGCGGTCCGACTGCGGTTGTGAGATCAAGGAGGGTTTCTCCTACCGGGGTAGTGCAAACCTCGAAGATGAGGAAGAATGTTGCCCATGACTGACACCGCTGTGCTCTCCGACGACGCCCGCACCGAGCGGCTGAAGGCGTTGCAGAGCGTCATCGAACTGATCCGTCCGGTCGTCCAGCAGGACGGAGGTGACCTCGCACTCACGTCCGTCGACGTCGAGACCGGCATCGTCGAGGTGCGCCTCCAGGGATCGTGCAGCTCCTGCGCCGTGTCATCCACCACGCTCCAGGCCGGCGTGAACCGCATCCTCAAAGACCGCCTCCCCTGGGTCACCGAGGTCATCGGGGGCGTGGAAGAGATGGATGTCGACGAGAGCCGGTCCATGGGTCGCGGCGGCTACGTTCCCAAGTTCGACTGACCTCGTCGGGCTCCGGCAGGATGACCGCGGTCGGAGCAGTCGTCTCGCTGAGCCTCGGGCGTCTCACATCGGCGCAACGCTGTCGTCGCTTTCTCGCCACCATCTTGGATCCGGAGACGAAGCCACGGCCGGTCGCCAAGGGCGCATTCCGCCTCGATGCCGCGGTACGCGAAGCGATTCGCGTCGCCCATGAGGTGGCCGACCAACGAAATGCCACCATTGCCTACGCCATCGACGAGAACCCTCCCCCGGGGCTCGCCGCAGAGGAACGATCGCGATTCGTGCGGGCCGTGCAGGCCTACACCGAGTTCGTCGGCGACGATCTCGTGTCGCTCCACCCGAGCGCCGGCGAGTTCCTCGAACGGCCAAGTAGGACGGGACGTTTTCGTCTCACCGGGCGCTGCGACACCACCGTGGTCGATCGTGCCACGGGCGTCATCGAGATACGGCGCATCCATCTCGGATCACGGCGGGTCACGTCGTACGCGTCCGAGGACGAGCTGCTCGATGAACCGATCACCGAAGACGCTGCGACGGCATCGATCGACATCGACGACGACGCCCTCCTCACCCTGCTGATCACCAAAGGAGCGCCAACCGACACCGACGTGCTCGCTCGAGTTCGACATCTGTGGCTCGGCGCTTCACCGTCCGAGCGATACACCGACATCACCACGTCCATGGTCAGCGCAGCAGCCCAACAGCTCAACGCCATGGTCGAGTTGGCGCTTGTCGATCCCATCGAGACGCCGGGCTGGTGGTGCGACGCATGCCCGGCGATTCGTTCGTGTGCCGCCGTTTCGTCGACCACCGATCACGACCTTGCCGCACGACTGAGCCCATCCGTCAAACCGACGGTGCGTCCATGAGCCGACTCGCGGCGAGCCGGCACGCGTGGACCGAGGATGACCTCGGAGCGCCGTTCCAGCCGTCCCCGGGCGTGCTCGTCATTACGGCGTCGAAGGCGCGGGATCTCGCCGCGTGCCCGCGCCGGTACGGCTTGACCCACGTCTTGCGCCTCGAGCCAGACCCTGATGCGGCCGAGCAGACCGAGGAACTCGCCCTCGGCCTCTCGCTGCACCGAGAGCTCCGACTCCGGCATGCACCGATGGCCGGTCATGACAACGAAGGGTTCCTCGACCCGACGTCTCCGCAGTCGGCATGGCTTTCACATCGGATCCTGGCGCACCATGAACTGTGCCCATCAACCGTTCATGGCGACGACGTCGACTACGTGGACGGCGAATGCGATCTCCAGTGGTTTCGAGCTCGTCGAAACGTGATCGTACGCGGACGTATCGACGCGCTGTGGCTGCACCGAGACGGGACCCTCGAAGTTCGTGACTACAAGAGCGGTCATGTGGCCGAATCGATCGACGATGATCCCGCTGCGCTGCTCTACGGCCTCCTTGCGCTTGCGCATCCGCTCGCCCGGTCACGCCGCAAAGTCACCGCCGTGCGGGTCTCCTACGAAGCCCTCAGGTCGCAGGGAAGCTTCGTCGTGTCGCTGGACTTCGACGAGGCAACGATCCGGCGCGCCCTCGGGTTTGTCCAGGAGGTGGACGAACGCATCCGGGGCGAGCGTCGGTTCTCGGCCACGCCTTCCCCGTGGACCTGCAGCACGTGCGCATACCAGCACACGTGTCCGTTCTCGGCGTCTCGCAGTAGCAGTTCGATCGGAGGAGACTGACGGCCATGATCGAAGAACCGGTCCGACCCGAGGACCCGGTCGGCGATGAACTCCGCGAACCGAGGCGAACGTTGGCCTCGACGAGGGCGTGCGTGATCGTCGGGGTGGTCGCGTTCGCGGTTCAGTTGCTGATCGTGAAAGCCAGCGGCGTGGCGTGGCCACGTGCGTTGTCCTCGGCCGCGTTCCTCGGTGTGTTCACCGGGTTCGGGCTGTGGTGGGTAACGAAGATGCGACGGCGGGTACGACCCGAGGTCGCGAAGCCCCACGAGCGCGACCCGGCCCTGCCGCCGCCGATCGGCGGATGGGCCAACCCGTCGAGAGGCCAGGACGTGCTCGGCCGGTTCGGCCGAGCGCTCCGTTCCTTTCTCAAGGGGCCTCGCCCCCCAAGATGACGTAGCTCAGCCGAGGGCGGCGATCGCGTCGGCCACAGCGAGCGTGCGCCTCGCGTTGTCGACATGAAGGTTCTCGATCATCCGACCGTCGACCGTGGCCACGCCGCGTCCATCGGCAACGGCTTCATCGAACGCAGCGATCACGCGTCGGGCATGCAGAGTCTCGGCTTCGGTGGGCGCCCACACGTCGTTGCACGGTTCGACCTGACTGGGGTGGATCAGGGTCTTGCCGTCGAAGCCCATTTGCGCCCCGACGACACACTCGGCCCGGAAGCCATCGGGGTCCTTCACGTCGTTGAACACCCCGTCGAGGATGTTCACGCCGGCCTCGCGGGCACCGAGCAATGCGGTCGCCAGATGCGGAAGCAGTGGCGCACGGCCGGAGACCTGGGCGGCGCGGAGTTCCTTCGCGAGATCGTTCGTGCCCATGACCAACACGTTGACGCGGGGGTGCGCGGCGATCGCCCGCACATCGAAGATGGCCGTGGGCGTCTCGACCATGGCCCAGATCCGCATCTCGGCAGGCGCGCCCGCAGCGTCGAGCGCAAGGGATACCGCATCCAGCGTGGCGACCGACGACACCTTCGGGATGACCACGGCTGTCGCGGTTGACGTTGCCGCCGCAGCGATGTCGGCCGCTCCCCACGCCGTCTCGAGGCCGTTGCACCTGATGGTGATCTCTCGTCGCCCGTAGGCACCCGAGCGGGCGGCGGCAACGGCATTGGCGCGCGCTTGCTCCTTGGCGTCGGGGGCAACCGCATCTTCGAGATCGAAGATCAGCGCGTCGGACGGGATCGTCTGCGCCTTCTCCAGCGCGCGTTCGTTGGCGGCCGGCATGTAGAGCACAGAGCGGCGGGGGCGAAGATCACTCATGATGGATTCCCTAAGTACGCGTATTACTTGGCGAAGCCGTAAGCGGCGGCGAGTTCGGGGTCACGGGCGGCGAGCGACCGGGCCAACTCCACTACCACCCGGCACTGCTTCACCGAGGCATCGTCCTCCATCTTCCCGTCGAGCATGATCGCGCCCGTACCGTCGCCCATGGCGTCGATGACCCGTTGGGCCTGCGCCACATCGGATGGACGAGGCGAGAACACGCGTTTGGCAATGTCGATCTGCACCGGGTGGAGGCTCCACGCCCCGACACAGCCCAGCAGATAGGCGTTTCGGAACTGGTCCTCGCAGGCGACCGTGTCCTTGATGTCGCCGAACGGTCCGTAGAACGGCAGGATGCCGTGCATGACACAGGCATCGACCATGCGGGCCATCGTGTAATGCCACAGGTCCTGCTGATGGGTGGAGCGCGGAGCATCGGGAGCATCGGCTGCGGGGTCGTCCCGGACGAGATAGTCCGGGTGGCCGCCGCCGACCCGCGTGGTCTTCATCCGGCGGTTTGCCGCAAGGTCGGCCGGACCGAGGGAAAGGCCTTGCATGCGGGGGGAGGCGCCGCAGATCTCCTCGACGTTCGCCATGCCGCGGGCCGTCTCCAGAATGGCGTGAACGAGCAGCGGCTTGGTCAGACCCGCCTTCGCCTCAAGCTGGGCGAGCAGTCGGTCCACGTAGTGGATGTCCTCGGCTCCCTCGACCTTCGGAATCATGATCACGTCGAGCTTGTCGCCCACTTCGGTGACCAGTGTGGTGAGGTCGTCGAGGGCCCACGGCGAGTCGAGGCTGTTCACGCGGGTCCACAGCTGTGTGTCACCCATGTCGACGGTCTTCGCGACATGGACCAACCCGGCCCTCGCCGCCTCTTTGTCCGTTGCCGGCACTCCGTCTTCGAGGTTGCCGAGGAGGATGTCGACGGTGGGAGCGATCTCGCCAACCTTGGCCACCATCTTGGCGTTCGACGGTGGGAAGAAGTGGATCATCCGGCTCGGCCGGTAGGCGATCTCCCGAACGGGAGCAGGCGCTCCGACAGCAAGGGGTTTGAAGAAGTCTTTGGCGCTACGCATGAGACCTTCGAGGCTACGGCCGACCGGAGATTTCCGCCATCTCGGCGCGACCCGACGGGGCTACCGTGTCGAAGTCGTCGGCAACGGCTTGCGCTCCCGCCGGGCGGTTGAGTTGTCTAGGAACGGGCGACGACTCGGGGTTGCGTCAGGAGTAAGGGTCGGGTCGTCCGACAGCGAAGCAGAGTTGGCGAAGTCGGTGTTGGGACTCGAGGTCGGGTCCGTTCACGGCCGGAGTTGTTGGTGGCCAAGGCGGGAAGCCGTCGTTGTCGACGGTCCAGGTGCCGTCGCGTTGTCGGGTCATCTCGGCACCGGTTTCGTGGCGATGCGGGTGGCAATCGCAGCCGCAAAGGTGACGGAGGTTCTCGATGTCGGTCAGACCGCCATCGTCCCACTCGACGATGTGGTCGGCATCGCATCGGTGCCACGGCGCAGAGCATCCGGGCTTGGTACAGAACCCTCCGTCTCGCAACGCCAAGGCGAGTTTCTGAAGCGGCGACGCAAGTCTTCGAGACCGGCCGAACTTCATGATCCCCCCTTCGGTTGCTTGGACCGCGGCGTAAAGATCGGTTCGCGGGTCGTCGACGAGAGTGAGTGCGTCTTCCGTTGGGATCGGCCCGACACCGAGGATCTTGCATTCGAGGGTTTCGGCTTGCATGGTGACGACCATCGCTGTTCGCGTCGATCCGCCGGTGGCGGTGCCGTTCATCACTGCCACGAGCGCATCGGCGAGCCGTTGTTCGCGGGGTTCGTCGTCGTGCGCGCCGAGCGTTTCGGCTCGTTCAGGGTGCGCAGCGCGCCACGCGGCGTCGCACGCCGCATTGAGGGTGGCTTTGACTTGCTCGCCCTCGAGAGTGGGGAGGATGACGCGCATGCCGACACAGCCGTGGTCGGCTTTGAAGAACTTCACGGACCGAGCCCGTTGTTGCCGCGCACGGACGCCCTTTGCATCACGATCGATCAGGTACTTCGCAACCGTTCTGCCGAAGTCGTCTGGGGACTGACTCAGCGCCAACGACAACAGTTCGGCCGCTTCGTCGTTGTCGGTGATCGGTTTGAGGTGGCGCAGATGCTCGCCCGATACTTTGCCATCCACCAGAGCGTCGCCAGCACCGGGAACTCGTCCGACGATGTCAGCAACTTCTTCAGCTTTGCGGGCTTCGGCGTTCGACATCCCGAACCCGCGGGCCAATGCGGCTTTCGTGTCGCGACCCGTCTCGGTCTTCACCACACCGACAAGAACCGCTTCAAGAGCGGCCAACTCGCCCCGGACTCGGCGTAGTTGTTGGAGGCCGATCTTGGCGGTTGCGGGGTCCCAGTGTGCCGATGAGCTGCGCGGCACGCAGAGAAGCGCAAGAGCCTCGATCTGTCGTGCAGCGGTGTTTGCAATGCCACCAGTGTAGAACACATGTTCGTCCATGTCAAATGATTTGTTTTGAAATTCTGGAATCTTCGACGAGTCGGTTCGCGCCCTGAGATGAACGCCTTGGATGGACAAGGACGACGATCGCCACCAAAGGGACCCAAGTCGCGAACGGGCCGACGCCGTAATCGATCGCGCCTCCGGCGATGAGCCATGACAACGGCGGCGCTGGGGAGACACTTCATGGGCGTCGGCGATCACTCTCACGATTTCTGCATACTGACGTCAGAACGGATCGGCAGCCGGTCCCGGCGACAGGCCAAGCCCCGGATGATCGGTTTCGACACCATGATCCTCGTGGTGTTGACCGTCGTGCTGTCTCCGAAAGAGCGAAGACGACGATTGGACGCCCGTCAGAACATGCGGGGGCGGCTCCGGATCACGCGAAATCTCACCGACTCAGGCACCTGCGCGATGCCCTGTGTACATATGATTCTCGTACCGACTTCAGCGCATCGCCTGAGGGCGCAAAGGAGCTGTGCACCATGAACCGTCATCGACTACGGGGTATATCTGAAGGAGTTGCGACCTCCCAGCCACCCTCCACAACGTTCCATCGCCTCCTGCTCGCACCGAGTCAGCCGCTGAGAACGACGTGATCAAGGTGCACGATCCTTCGGGACGCGAGCTCACGCGAAGCTTCGGACCTTTCCATGAGCGTCGCGTGAACTGCGGATCTTGGCTCTCGGTCGGTCCCAGGGCAAGGGCGATCACCGCGTAGCGAACGAAGACGGCAGGGCGAGACGGACCGACGGTGCGCCCGAAAAGGAGTCGCCTCGGGTCACCGAAGCCGATGTCGCAGGGGACGTTCACCGGGGCGACATTTGCGGTGGTGACGATCTGAAGCACACCGACGTCAGACGGACAGTTCGAGACAACTGCTGACCCCGCAGGTGGGCGCACGGCTAATTCGAGTTCGACCAACAGATTTGCGAGACCCGACTGCGTGAGTTGCACGACGGAATAGCCGCCGGTCGCAGAGTCGAACGAAGCGGCACGTCCGTCAGGGAAAACCGCGAGAAGAGGTCGCGGCCCGCGCTCGCTCATCTCTTCGACGACCTGCACAATAGAGACGGCTCGCCCCAGTGGTTTGTCAAGCGGTGCGCTCGCCGCCGGGCCGACCTGAGCCAGCAACACCAGCGCCATCGAAACGAATCGTCGGTTCACGAACACGGTCGACCCCGCAGAGTTCAGGATGCGTGTTGATCAGTTGTTCAAAGCGTACTGGCCGGTGCCCCCTACAGAGCGAGGTGGAGCCGGAGTGCTTCGTCGACGAGCATCAAGAGATCGGCGGGTACGGCACCGACTCGCTGACCGACGCGCGCGATGTCCACCGACCGAGCCTGTTCGGCCTGAGCTTTCGAATCATGGTCAAGCCCGGTATCCGAGGATGGGAGCAACACCTGAAACGGGTAGACACGAGCGGCGTTCGATGTGACGGGAACAACGGTGACCACACCCCGCCGGAGGCGTTGGGCGGTGAGATTGGCTCCGTCGTTGGTGACGATTACGGCCGGTCGACGCTTGTTTGCCTCCGCGCCGATCACCGACTCCAGGTCGACGAGGACGATGTCGCCTCTGCGCATCAGGAGATTCCGTCAGCGGTCGCGGCGTCCCACATGTCGCCGTCGCCGGACTCGGTCCAGTCGCGCCAGGCGTCTTCGTAGGCCGCACCGAGTTCTGTCGAGCGCAGGAGCCGAACTGCCTTGTGGACGACCGCGGATCGGGAGGCGAGACCCTGGGTCTGCGCATACTCGTCAAGATACGCAACATCGTCATCCGGCAGACTTACGCTGACCTTCATACCGTGATGCTACCAAAGGTAGCATCACGGTAGCAACTGAGTCTCAGCCGGCAGCCTCCAGCCTGGCCATCTGGCGGAACATCTCGAAGATGTCCATGCCTTTGTACCCCGAGTCGATCGACCGGTAGACGGTGTCGACGTTGACGGCGATGCGCCCCCACTCCCCCCACTGGCGAAAGTCGCCCAACGCGATGTCGTGCGCCGCATCGCTCGCCGACATCCCGGCGCCATGACGGGCCGACGCCTCACGCTCGATCATCGAGAGGTACTCCCGGCAGCCACGAACATCGGCGAGCGTCGACACCGGTCCGTGACCGGGGACCACGATCGACGGCGCCATCGTCTCGATCAGGTCGCACGCAGCGATCCAGTTCGACAGCGGTCCCGCCCACACGATTGGCGTGCCGTGGGAGAAGAGGATGTCGCCGGTGAACACCGTTGCCGCATCGGGCACGTGCACGATGGTGTCCCCTGCCGTATGCGCGGGTCCGACCTCGTGGAGTTCGACTATTCGGCCGCCCACGCTGATGTCGTGTCGGCCGGAGAACGTCTCGGTCGGCGGGGTCGGCTCGATGCCGCTGAAATCGAACGCACCGAAGAACCCGCGGAAGAGCTCGCTGATCTCGCCCGGGGCATTGTTGAGCGACAGCATCATCGACGCGGGAACCTCGGCCATCTCGTGGGCGGTCGCCGCACTCGCGACGATCGCTGCATTCGTCACCAGTTGGTTGCCGTAGCAGTGGTCGCCGTTGGCATGGGTGTTCACCAGCGTGGCGATCGGCGACCGGGCGCGGATCTCCGCCATCGCGTCGAGCATCTCCTGCGTGAGCTTGAGATCGAAGAGCGTGTCGACCAGCAATGACACCCCGTTGCTCTCGATCAACCCGGCGTTGCTCCACCCCCAGCCGCCGTCGGGCTGAAGGTAGGCGAAGCATCCGTTGCCGACGTCGACGAGACCTTTTTCGTAGTGCACTGGCATGAGCGAACGGTAGCGGTTCGGTGCCCCGAGTGGTACCGGCGACAGCCGGGCCGACTACTTCGACGTGAGCGCCTCAGCCCCGGCGAGCGCCACCAGGATGGTGCGCTCGACCGCCTCGTCCTTCGCCTCCATCACCACGTTCTCGCCCTCGGTCCGCTGGGCGATGACGGCACACACGCACCCGGCGCGCATGCCGTACACCGACGCGCACGTGAACACCGTGGCCGACTCCATCTCGTAGTTGAGGATCCCCAGATTGCGATACTCGTCGGTGATCCCCTGGAGCCGGCGGAGCAGGTGAGGATTGGCCGAACTCGCCGAACGTTCCTGGCCTTCGAAGAAGGTGTCGACCGACGCGGTGATGCCGACGTGGTGCGGGATGCCGAGCGACGCGGCCGCGTTCGCCAGCGCAACGGTGACGAACGGGTCGCCCGCGGCCGGGAACTCGATCGGCGCGATGTCTAGGGTCGCGCCCTGACGGCGGAGCGCAGCGCTCGTGATGATCACCGATCCGACCGGTACATACGGTTGCAGCGAGCCGGTTGTCCCCACGCGGATCACGGTGCGTACGCCGATCTGCGCCAATTCGTTGATCACGATCGACGTCGACGGACCTCCCATGCCGCTCGTGCAGCACAGGATGTCGACACCGTTGGCGAGCGTGCCGACGTAGCTCGTGAGGCCACGGTGCTCGCTGAGCAGACGGGCGTCGACAAGCCGCTCGGTGGCAATGTGTTTGGTGCGCTCCGGATCACCCGACAGCAGCACGAGGTCGGGCACCCGGCCCGCCAGATCGCTGGGGCCGAATCCGATGTGATACCTGCGGTCGTCGCTCATCTGCCCGAAGTTACTGGTGTGCTCACCGGCTCCCGCGCAGACCGGCGACGAGCATCTGCCCGGGCCGGCCGATCTCATCCATCGGGAGCGACTGCTCGTCTCGGCGTATCACCGTGCCGTTCACGAGCACGTGACGGACACCGATCGGTGCGTCGGCGGTGAGCCGCTCGCCGTTCGCCGGGAAGTCACGCACACGGCGGATCGGGCCCGGGGCAACGGTGGCCGGATCGAACACGCACACGTCGGCGAACGCACCGGCCCGTAGGACCCCGCGGTCGACGAAGCCGAACAGGTCGGCCTGCACCCCGGTGAGACGGTGCACGGCGTCTTCGAGGGTGAGCGCTTCACGGCCCCGCACCCAATTGCCGAGGAGGTCGGTGGGCAGCGGGGCGTCGCAGATCTGACCGACGTGGGCTCCGGCGTCGGAGAGGCCGAGCGTGACGTGTTCTTCGCGCAGCAGACCGGCAATGCCCTCGAGGTCGTCGTTTGCGACCGTCGCTTTGACACGAAGCGACTTCAAGTCCGGTTCGGCGAGCGCCGCGTCGAGGAGCGCATCGAGCGGATGCACCCCGAGCTGCTCAGCAAGGGCCGCGATGCCCAGACCGATGAGCTCGGGTTGGGTCGACTCCATCACGGTGAACGTGTCCCAACGCGGGGTCAGCCGGCGGTTGTCGATCCACGCCTGCTTGGCCCGCTGCCGCCACTCCGA
>JANLRD010000029.1:0-17807 GCA_031368215.1 Acidimicrobiia bacterium
ACTGGACACCACCCGTCCGGTCGGTCATGACGAGAGGTCGAGCTGCACGACGAGGTCGGCACGGGCCAGCGCAGCGGGTCGGTTCGATGCCGCGAGAACCGTGGCACCGACTGCGGCGAGGCGGCTCCAGAGCTCGAGCTCGGTCTCAACGTCGAGAGCCGACGTGAGATCGTCGAGGATCAGCAGCTCCGGGCGATGGGCAAGCGCCCGGGCCGCGGCCGCCCGTTGCGCCTGCCCGCCGGAGAGTCGAACGCCGCGGGCACCGACAAGCGTGTCGAGTCCCTCGGGGAGACCCGCGACGTCACGGTCGAACGCAGCGATACCTATCGCTTCGGTGACCGCAGCGTCGTCGAGCGAATGGCCGAGCCGGAGGTTGTCGAGAAGCGATTCGGCGAACAGTCGCGGCACCTGGGGCACGAACGCGGCTTGCGGCGGCACGAAGAAGGCGGCTCGGTCGTCGATTCGCCGCCCGTTCCACCGAACATCCCCGGCATCGATGTCGAGTAGCCCGATCACCGCCCGGAGCACGGATGTCTTTCCTGATCCGACCGGTCCCGTGATGACGGTGAGCGATCCGCGTGGTACCGAAAACGTGACGTCGACAAGGCCCCGGGCGGCGACGGTGAGACCGTCGACGTCGAGTCGCTCGAGCCGGATCGCCGGTCCCCGTGTCGGTGCGAGCGCCGACGGGCCACCCAGGACCGGCAGAGCCCGATGCTCGACCAAACGGTCGATGCCGCGATCCGACGGTGCGAGCAGTTCGTCGAGCCGGCCGGCCGAGACCTGGTAGCGCCGGCGCCCGACGACGATTCCGCCGAGGCGCATCGGCAGCCAGACCATGCCCGCAAGGTAGCTGGCGAAGAGCGTGATCTCCCCGGCATCGAGGTTGCGGCGAGCCGCGACAACCAGTGCGATGCCGACAAAGACGTCGGCCGCCGCCGTGTTCACCGTCCAGACCAGCTCATTCCATGTGGTGTCGCGGACCGCTGCGTGCGCTCGGGTTGCATTGAGCGTGTCGAGCCGGCGAAGCACGTCGGCGCGTGCTCCGGCGAGCTTCACGGTGAGAGACGCCTCGA
This sequence comes from Acidimicrobiia bacterium, assembly GCA_031368215.1. Classification (GTDB taxonomy): domain Bacteria; phylum Actinomycetota; class Acidimicrobiia; order Acidimicrobiales; family JANYDT01; genus JANLQX01. The sequence goes on from JANLRD010000029.1 coordinate 1,077, forward strand.
AGGTCGAGTTCAAGAAATCACCGACCGCGCTCGTGGCTTGCCGTGAGCGCTGTCGGTACCTCCGAGCCAGATGGCCGATGAGTCGGTTGCCGAACCCGACGACGAGCATCGGGGCGATCCCCGCCGCGGCCGCAAGCGGGTCGATGCGGGCAAGCAGGACGACGGCGCCGATGCCGAACAGCGCGGCGCCGAGGAGATCGACCCAGTTGTCGATCAGGAAGAGGACGTCGAACGGGTCGTCGCGGAGCCGGGACACGATGTCGCCGACGGGTACGGAACGACTCGCCGACTCGGCTCCGCCGCTCGCCAGCTGAGCGTTGACGATGTTGACCCGGGCCAGTGCCTTGGCCGCTTCCGTGCCCTGCACGTAGATGCGGTGCGCGGCGAAGATCAACAGGGACGAGCCGACGTGCGCGGCGAGCAGCGCGCTGAGCAGAACCCAGAAGTGCCCTGTCGTTCCGTTGTCCTGGAGCTCGTGGAACAGCCGGCCGATCAGCCAGCCCGGACCGAGCGGCGTCACGAACCAGAGGACCCAGCCGGCGGTGCCGACCCAGTACCAGCGCCCTCGGAAGGACGCGAGCCGGGCAACACGGAGTTCGGGCGCGATCATGAGAGCTCCGCCGCGTCCTGCCCGGCAACCCGTAAGCGCGCGTAGTGGCTGTTAGGGTCGGCGGCGAGGTCCGTCCGACGACCGTGTTCTACGAGTCGTCCGTCGGCGAGCACCGCGATGTCGTCGCAGACCTCGAGCGTCTCGAGGCGATGGGCGATGACCAGCGCCGTCCGGCCTCGGACCAGCTCGCGCATCGCCGCAGCGATGGCCTCCTGCGTCACCGGGTCGATCCGTGACGTCGCTTCGTCGAGGACGACGACTGCGGGGTCGCGCAGCAACGCCCGGGACAGAGCGAGCAGTTGCGCCTCGCCGGACGAGAGTCCCGTCCTGGTGCCGCCGTCGTCGCGGTTGTCCGACGACAGACGCGTCGCCAGACCGTCGGGCAGCGTTGCCAACCACCCGCCGAGGCCAACAGCGGTCAACGCGGCGGCGACGTCTTCGATGTTCCGATCGGAGAAGAGCGTGACGTTCTCCTGCACGGTCCCGGGGAAGAGCTGGACGTCCTGGGGGACGGCCGTGAGGCCGACGCGTAACGCGTCATCGTCGATGCTCGCCATATCGACGCCATTCATGGTCACTGTTCCGACGGACGGCTCGACGAGACGCAGGAGCAGGCGGGCGAGGGAGGTCTTCCCCGAGCCGGTGCGCCCGACGACGCCGAGCATCCGGCCGGCCGGGAGGACGAGATCGATCGATTCGATCGCCGCATTCGTGCCGACGTCGTCGTCGTAGACGAGTGAGACGTTCTCGAACCGGATCTCCACCGGGCCCTTTGGCATCGACGCGCCGCCGGCACCGACGACCCGTTGGTCCGTGAGCAACTCGGCGACGCGGCTCGCTGCACCGGACGCGCCTTGCGCCTCCTGGAGGCGCCACGTGAGATGGTCGACCTTTCCCGACAGGATCGACACGAGGCGGTAGCCGAGCACCACGCCGGCGACGTCGAGCGAGCCCCGTCTGAGCACGAACGCTCCGTAGCCGATCATGGCGACTTCGGCGAAGGCAACGCTCACCCGGATGACGCCCTGCATCGTCATCTGCTCCTTCACCCGGAGACGGGCGGTGTCGACCATGTGCGCAGACCGTTCCCCGACGCGGGCGGCACCGTGGCGACCGGAGCCGAGCGCCGCGATGTCGTCGGCGCCGGCCAGGTATTGCTCGGCCGCGCTCATCACGTCGGCCTCCGCCGCTCGCTCGGCGATGGTCTGGGCCACCGAGCGATTGCGCATGGCGAACGCCACGGCTCCGACGAAGGTCAGCGCGACGAGAAGAGCCGGGGCGAGCACGGGTTCCACGAACGCGGCGGCGACGACTGCTCCGATCGCAAGGGCAACAATGGCGAGGATCTGTGCCACGACCGAGGACAAGAACTGGGCGACGGCCGTGAGGTCGGCGTCGACACGCGTGACGAGTTCGCCGGGCGTGCGATCGCGATGGAACGACAGGTCCGCCCGCAGGACGTAGTCAGCGAGGTCATGGCGCAGTCCATTGGTGATCGCCCATGCCGCGATCGTCGCCCGCCAGGTCACGAGCATGGACACGCCGGAGGAGAGAAGCCCGATCGCGGCGTACCCGAGGGCGAGGGGCACGAGGCGACTCGTCGGCGCGTCGTTCACGGCCAGCCGGATGAATCGGGTCAACAGAAGTGATGCGCTGAGGGGTATCGCCGTCGCTACGGAAAGGGCAGCGGCGAAGGCCGCCAGCGTCTTCCAGTGCGGTCGGGTGAGGCCGGCGAGGAGTGTCCACGCACCCGATGCGTCCGCGGCGCTCCGGCCTGACGCGACGGGCTCAGACATGCCTCGACGGTAGCCGTCGTTCCCGCCGGTCTTCTCGACACCGTCGTCGAGTCGGCGCCAAGTTGTCGAGTTGGCGAGTTGGCGACGTCGCTTCGGCGACAACTCGGGCCAACTTGCCCATAAAAAGTGCGTCCGCGCACCGTTGGGCAGGTCAGCTCGGGTGCGTCGTCGGACTACTCGACGAGGTAGCGCTCCACGTCAGCGCGGTCACGGCCGTCCGCTGTCAGTCCGGCGAGGATCCGGGCGTCGATGAGCCGGTGGATGTGGCGCATGCGGCCCTCCTGGTACCGGGCGAACGTGACGGTCGACTTCGCCCGTGACTTGAGTCCGGCCTGCACTTTCGGCAGGTTCTCCATGTCCTGTTCGAATACGTCGGCCAATCCGCCCATCCCGGGTGCTTCCTTCCACGATTGGTGCTTGTCGAGCACCGTCATCGGCGACCGGGGCGGACGCGGCTGACCGGTCGGAACGGGCTGCATACGGATGACGTCCATGAAGCACGAGTCCGGGGTGGGTCCAGGCCGCCAGCGGTAGACGAGGGGTTGGCCGAGCCCCGCCCACGGGGCGAAGGCCGGGAAGAGGTGGTAGAGCACCGCATCGAGAAGCTCGGAATCACTCACCTCGCCGAGGTCCACGCCGTAGAGGGGAGCCATGCGCTCCCGGAGGAACTCCGCCATCACCGGTCGTGCTGCGGCGTCATCTTCGATGGTGACTGCGGATTCCGCGGTGACGCCTTTGCGGCCGCTGTAGAACCTCAGATAGGCGTCCGCGACGGCCTGCTCGCTCGTCACCCCCATGTGGGGGCTGCCCACCGCGAACGAGTTGGTGAAACGGGTGACATAGGGGTCGTCAGGCCATACCGAGTATTCGGAGTTCTCGTCGGCGCAGAACCCGAGGATCTGTGGGTGCGTGGCGATGACGTGGTACGCCTCGGCGAACGCCTCCATGACGACCTTCCAGTTCGCCGGAACCTCCTTCACCGCATGGAAGGCGATGTAGCGGTTCTCCATATCGAACTCGGCGAAGTGGCCGATCAGTTTGCGCGCATACGTCTCGAACGGCTCGGCGTCGGGGGCGAAGTTCACGAACACGAAGCCACCCCAGTGTGCGACCTTCGCTTCCGGCAGACACGTCGACCCGGCTCCTTCGGTGAAGTGCAGGAAGTCCCACTGGGCTGGAAGGTCGGTGAGCTTGCCGTCGAGATCCCACGTCCAGCCGTGGAACGGGCACCGGAACGATGCGACGCGGCCGTCGTCGGTGCGAAGCTTGGTTCCCCGGTGGAGGCACGAGTTGAAGAACGCCTTGATCTCGCCGTCGCGCGTTCGCGTGACGATCACCGATTCGTCGGCCACGTCATACACGACGTGGCTTCCCGGGCTCGGAAGGTCGTCGATGTGGCACGCCATCTGCCAGGTGGTCCGCCAGAGATACTCGTTCTCCAGCGCGGCGAACTCGGGGGAGATGTAACGGCTCTTCGGCACCTCGGCGGTTCCGCAGTCGACCGTTGAATGGTCGAGCAGTGCGGCGGGCACCGGGCGGGTATCTGTGGCGAGGAGGTCCTGGACCGATGGACCGGAGGAGTGGGCGAGCGTGTCGGACATTCCCCACTCTCGCCCAATGACCCGACTTGGGCCAAGTGCGTGCGCCATGCAAGCCTCCAACCATGAATGTGACTGACGCCGTGACCTCTCGTATCTCCGTTCGCGCCTTCCTTGACACTCCGGTCAGCGCGGATGAGCTGCGGTCAGTGCTCGATACTGCACGGTGGTCGCCATCGGGCGGAAACACTCAGCCGTGGCACGTCTACGTGCTCCAGGGCCCGGCGATGACGGCGTTTCGCGCCGTCCTTGCCGATGACGTCGCCGCCAACCCGGTCGGCGATGCCACGGAGTTCCCGATGTATCCGCCGGAGATCAAAGAGCCGTACCGCAGTCGCCGGTTCAAGTGCGGCGAGGACCTGTATGCGACCATCGGTATTCCGCGCGAGGACAAGGGCGCCCGATTTGCTCAGCTCGCCAAGAACTACGACTTCTTCGGTGCCCCGGCAGCGTTCTTCTTCGCCATCGATCGCCAGATGGGTCCCGGCCAGTGGGCCCACCTGGGCATGTTCATGCAGACGATCGCTCTCGTCGCCCAGGAGCACGGGTTGGCCACGTGCATGCAGGAATTCTGGATGCTCCGTCACAAGCTCGTGCGCGCGTTCTTCGCCGTTCCGGAGGAACTCCAGCTCTATTGCGGCATGGCGATCGGACATGGCGACCGTTCGCATCCGATCAACTCATTGCGCACCGAGCGGGCGTCAGTGGACGAGTTCGCGACGTTCGCGTAGCAGCGAGCCTTCAGGGAAGGAACGCGGCGACGACTTTGTAGCAGTAGCCGTGGTGTGGACGGCTCAGCGCAACGGTCATTCGAGTGGGCCGAAAGCCGAGAGCGGGAGCGCAGTCGCGCAAGGTCGTACGTCCCGACGGCAGCCAGTCGAGCTGGCGGAGAAGTCGAGCGTCTTCGACGGGTAGGTCCTCGGCGCCATGCGCCCACCGGACGCGGCAGCGAAGACCCCGTTCGTCCAGTGAGATCGCCGCGGACATCGGAACCCGAAGCACTTCGACCGATGGCCGTGAGCCGTCGAGCTGCCAGAGCGAGATCCCCGGCCCGGGGATGCCCAATGCCGGGTGGTCGAGGTCGGACCCGACCGACCGGAGCAGCCGTTCGCATCGCATGCCGAGAATGCGCCCGATCGAGCGGAGGGGTGCTTTCACGTCGATCGCCTCGGGCTGCTCGAGCCTCTCGACGGTCGGTTCGCCGACTTCGACACGGACGACCGAGAACGGTTCGACCGCTGTCTGGCGCGGGTGGTGCACCCGAAGGATGGTGTTGGTGGCCAGGTCGACGGCGACGCAGCTCCTTCGGGCCGGAGCCAGAACGGCAAGTTCCAGCAGGCTCCCCGGTGCCGTGTTGACCGTCCGAACGATCACTCTCCCCATGGGAGTTACATGATTGCAATTCGCGCCGCCCCGCGCGCGGATGCTCAGCGCGCAGAGGATGACTCCCGAACGGACCCGCGCCGTCGGGAGTTGGGTGGGGCTACCGGCCCTGATGCCAGGGGGTTCGAGCTGAGGATCGGACCCGGGGGATCAGGAGGCGCGATCGTCGGAGACGACACTCGCCAGAGCAGGCCGCGACCGCTGGTCGCCCCGATCAGGGTTGTTCGACGCAGATTTCCCGATGGCTCGCCTTGCGACTTCGACGACGGTTTGGGCCAGGATCATCAGGTCGAGTCGCACCGACCAGTTCTCCACGTAGAATACGTCGCAGCGCTCGTAGTCGGCAAATGAGGGGTTGTCACGCGACTCGACCTGCCAGAGTCCCGTCATGCCGGGCCGGACCCGGTGACGCAGGAGCAGTCGGTCGTTGAATTGCTCGACCTCCCGCTGGAGAGCCGGTCGAGGGCCGACGAGGCTCATCTCGCCGCGCAGGACGTTGATCAACTGCGGAAGTTCGTTGAGCGAGGTCTTGTCAAGGAATCGGCCAACCCGGGTGAAGCGGGGATCGTCCTTCATCTTGAAGAGCGGACCCTTCCGTTCGTTCTTGGACTCGAGGTCGGCGAGAAGAGCCTCTGCGTTCATCACCATCGTGCGCAGCTTGTACACCTGGAACGGCTTGCCGTTGTGTCCGACACGCTGTTGACGGAAGATCGCCTTTCCACCGTCTCGCCGGATCATGAGAGCGAACAGGATCATCACCGGAGCAGTGAGGATGAGCGCCACCGTGCCGAGCACGAGGTCGAGCGCCCGTTTGACCTTGGACTGCCACCCCGTCAGCTGGACTTGCTCGAGGTAGAACGCCGCTTCCCTTCCGATCGGATTCGACCGCAACCGGCTGGCGTTGATACCGAGGAGCCCACCCGAGACCTGAACGTGGATTCCCGCATCGAGGAGCACGCGGACCGTCTGGTTCAGCTCCCGAAACCCGAGCGAGGAGGAACCGATGATGACGCCGTTGACACCGTTCGCCCGGGACAGCTCGACGACATCCGCAATCGGCCCGATGTACGGGGCCACGAACTTGCGTTCTGCGGCTTCTGCGGCCCGGCCGACGACGCCCACAACCCGGTAGCCGAGCTCGGGCTCGTCGGCAATCATCTGTTCGAGCTCGTAGGCCTCGTCCCCGGTGCCGACGAGGAGGACGGGACGGGTGAAACGCCCTCCGCTCCGCGCCGACTCGAGCGCGGCGCGGTAGAGCGTTCGGAAGGCCATCACGAACGCGAAGGTGAGCGCGCCCGATACGAGGGCCGTTGAGACCCGGACTGCGTCGGCGCCGACTCGGCCGGCGATGAGCCAGCACGCCGTGCTGGCCACTGCGCCAGCCCGGATGAGGGTGGCGGTTTCGACGGCCCGGACGCTGCAGACCCTCGCCTTGTAGAGCTTGGCTCCGGCGATCGTGGCCAAGGTGACGGCAAGGACGACCGGAAGGAACCCAAGTTTCGATGTTGACCACCACGGCTGCTTCGAGAGCAACGTGAGCGAGGTAAGCAACCATGCGAACGTGATGCCGAGCGAATCACTCAGTACGAGGAGGCGGCGGAGCCAGCGGTTCCCCCGAGGCGCGTCGTGAGCCGCCGACGAGAACACGTCGGATTCTGGTTCGTTGCCGGAGACTGAAGTGCTCAGAAGCGGGGCGGACACATTGGCCTCTCAAGCGCCATGGGCAGCACGGTGTAAGTGTACGACTCCCGTACAGTGCTCGTTTTCTTCAACGGCACGCAGAGAGTGAAGTCGCGCGGAACTCGGGGCAGATTCTTGACGTCTGATCGATCCGAGCGATTGGGGATGCCTGTTGGAGCGATGAAACGACGGCGAAGCACGATGTTCGTATCGACTGGTCGATCCCCTTCCTTGACGCCCAACTCTGCACCCGAATCCGTCCGCCTCGACTCGCGGCCCCCTTGCCCTCGCGTCCTGCGGCTTGTCGGCGACGCCGACGCGTCCCTGAGCCCCGCGACCTTTGCGGGGACGCAACGACGGCGTGATGGGAAACCCTCCGACGTCCTCCGATCTCCGAACCTGTCGACGTCGTCTCGTCGAACTCGGACTTCAGTTGGCCGCGGCTGCTTGCCGATGTCTGCGTTTAGTGGTGCAGCAATAATGCACCAGGCCTTCGACGTGAAGGCCATAGATGTGCCGATCAACCGCTCCGTTCGAAGGGACTCCGTATATGACGAACATCCCCGCGGCGCGGTCGTTCTCCGCCGTCCGGCAACGGACTTCGAGCCTGACGAGCGCGCCCGCCGCACAGGCCATGGACAGCAGAGACCTGTTCGATGTCGGCCGGGGCAGGCTCTGGATCGGATTCGTGTTCCGTTCGATCCGTCGGCGCAAGAAGGAGTGGGCTGCGGTCTTCCTTGCGGCGAGCGCCCTCGGCACCCTGGCGGCTCTTGCTGCTCCGAAGGCCTACTTTGCCGGAACGACGCTCATCGCCCGGAACGACTCGGCGATTCGCGAGATCACCCTGCCAGGCCGGGCGGCCGATCCCTCCGACCCGCCGGCCAACCTTGCGGAACCGATGATCAAGGCCGACAACAACATCTACCGGCTCGTCGATGAGCTCGGTCTCGTCACGAGCTCCCGCGGTGCCGAGGGGCGAATCCCGTCGGTGATCCGGGGGCTGAAACAGACACTGTTTGGCGCGCCGGACTCGACCGCCAAGCGAAAGACGGTCGCCGACGAACTCCGGGCGAGCCTGTCTGTTTCGACGACGGGTTCGGCATCGAAGAAGCAGTTCCGCGACGGCCAGACGGTCGAGATCGGCGTTCGATGGGGGGATCCGGTGGTTGGCACCAAGATCATCGAGGCGGCAACGAAGAACTACTTCGACGATCAACGCAAAGCCGAGGTCGGTCCGGCCGAGGATGCGCTTCGGATCGTGCAGGAGGCGAAGAACGAGGCCGACAAGCAGGTCGAGCAGCTTCGATTCGATCTGAACGTCCCACCCGATGACGCACGCAGCCTGCCCGAAACCTCGCCACTCAGGTCAGCCCTGAAGATTCAAGAGGAGTATGACCTCCGGTTCCTGGACGCCCGGGTGTCATTGAAGAACGCCGAGTCGGCGTTCGCGTACCGCTATCGCGTGGTCACGGCTCCGGGGGTGGCCGTGGCGCCGGTATCGGGAAGCCTGATACCGATCCTTGCTTCGGTCGTCGGCGCGGCACTGCTGGCCACCTTCGTCACGAGCGTGCTCGACGTGCGGCGCGGCCGGGTCCTCGAACCCTGGCAGGCATCGCGTCGTCTGAACCTGCCGTTGCTCGTTGACATCCCATGATCGGGATTCGGCTCGTTCGGTCAGCTCCTTTCCTGGTCGCTGTTCCTTCCGCGTTGGCTGGTGGCTACCTTGGCGCTCTGACTGCGGCATCCAAGCGGCATCGGCCCTTGCCGGGGCCTGATCGTTCTGTGCGCTTCGTCTTCCTTGTTCCGGCACACAACGAGGCGTTCGGCATCTCCGAGACCGTTGCCAGCTTGCAGGCGGTCGACTACCCGAAGCAGTCGTTTCGCGTGGTCGTGATCGCCGACAACTGCACTGATGACACGGCAGCAGTGGCGCGCTCGGCCGGGGCGCAGGTGATCGAACGAACCGACGACCTCCGTCGCTCCAAAGGTTTTGCGCTGAGCGATGTGTTTCCGCAAGTGCTCGCCGAACCGTGGGTCGACGCCGTGGTTGTCGTCGATGCTGACTCTGTGGTCACGCCGAATCTGCTGGGTGCCTGCGCGGGCCGGATCGCAGCCGGTGAAGACGCTCTGCAGGTTCGCTACGGCATCCGCAACCCCGACGAATCGTGGCGAACGCGACTCCTCGCGGTCGCTTTCGGTTGTTTTCACGATGTTCGATCGGCTGGACGCGAGTCTCTCGGTCTTTCATGCGGTCTTCGCGGGAACGGGATGGTGTTCACCCGCCGAGCGTTGGCGGTCGCGCCGCACCGGGCATCGTCCCTGGTCGAGGATCTCGAGTACGGCATGGACCTGGCCGATGCCGGCATCCGCATTGGGTACGTCGAAAGTGCCTCGGTCTTGGCCGAAATGCCGACGAACGATGAGGGCTCGCGTTCGCAGCGTGATCGGTGGGAGCGGGGTCGGGCGGAGTTCCGGCCGCGGGCGCTGGCCATGCTCGGTACAGGCCTCAAAACGGGGGACCCCCTTCGCGTCGACCTCGCCGTCGATGTGCTCGTGCCGCCGTTGGGTACGGTCGTTGCCATGACCGTCGGCTCCGGCGCGGCGTGCCTCGGAGCCAGCCTGCTTCGTCGACGGATCGACCCGTCTGTTCTTCCTGTCGCGATCGCTGCCGTGGGGATCGGGTCACACGTCGCCGTAGGTTGGCGCGCCTCGGGCACCGGTTGGCGTGGACTCTCGGCGCTCCGGCGCGTCCCGGGCTACCTCCTGTGGAAAGTCCGAAGTCGCGCAGTACGTAGCGCGAGCGTCGGCGGCTCGTCCCCTCAGCCGTGGATCCGTACCACTCGCAAGAGCGAACACAGCAAGGTGACGACTTCGGACTCAGGTTCCTCCGTGGTCATCCCGATGAAACCGTCCGGTGAGGAGTACGCCTCGTGAGCATCGCTGAACGCATGGAAACAGCACACGGCGCTCTGGTCGGGCGGCTGCCGGACGATGGGTCGTCTCGGGAGCGCTTTCATCGCCGACCAAAGGTTGCGACCGTCGAAGACGTTCCCTCGGCTCGCCACCCGCAAGAGTGGGTGCTTGAACCGACCGAGTTCGCAAAGTTGCCGGAACGCCCTTACCAAGAACTGTGGTTCGAACTCTGTTCGCAGAGATGGAAGTCACTTGCCTTGGTTCCGACGACCCCCGGCGCGACTGAACTCGACATCGCCGAGAGACTCGTCGTGGTAGGTGTCTCGAACACCAATCGGCGTCTCGCCCTGATCTCGGCCGAAGGCGCCGGGGTGTCGGACACGGACCGGATCATCGCCATGATCCGAACCGCCGAAGAACGCGGTGATCGCGCGATCGTCGCCGTGGACGCGCTGATCGACAACCCCGCAGCCGCTCCGATTGTGCGCGCGGTGAACGCAGCCGTCCTGGTCGCGAGACTGGGCCGGACGATGCGAGCGGACTTGGAGCGGAGCGTCACGATGACTGGCCGTAACCGCATCGTCGGTGTCGTCACGCGACCCGGCTGAACGAATCTGAACGCAGATCGGCGTCGATGGGTTGACATGAAGACCCTGAGTCCTGGTTCAAGTCTGAGCGCCGCCATGCCGAAAGAACCGACGTGTCGATGATCGAGCAGGCCGGTGGCGCCGCTACGAGCGCGGGCGGTCAGTCGAACGCTGGCGCGTCGCCCGTGGAGTTGGGAAGACTTGTGTTCGATGACGCCATGGTCGGCTTGACCCTCGACGACGTCTCCGTCGTCCTCGTCGCCGACCGTCCGGTCTTGGTGCCGGTGAGCGCCGAGTTGTCCGAGCGAAGCGGGCTCGCGGTGATAGCCGTAAACGATGAGACGTTGCTCGCACTCGGGATCCTGCCCCGTCGCACGCCGACCGACGTGGTCGACCTGGTGCCATCAGAAGATGTCGCGCCCCAGGCGGCCTCTCTGCCGAGCCCGGGTTCGGCGGTTCGCGCCCCCTCTGAGCCGGCCGAAACGGGTTCCGACTCTTGGGCAAAATGGCCGACGTCTACCTTAGGGCCAGAGGCCGGGACATCCTCACCGGGTTCGGGTGAAGGCATGCGACCGACCGTCAGCCCCACGGTCACGTCGGCAGCTGTCGTCGGTGCCACATCCGATATCGATGGTCGGGTGGACGTGTTTCAGAGCGACGCGTCCGACCGCCCCGTTTCGGCTGCTTCCCGATCGCTCGCCTCTGGCCGACCGGTGAACCTTGTCGACCACGCCGAACTCGTCCTGCGCGGTGATGCGGTCGACGACTCGGACCTCATCATCGAACTCCGCGACGTTGCGACGATTGCGCTTGTTCCCATCACGCTGTCGGTTGCGGCGACATCGCTCACGGTGGTGAGCGGTCCGCGGGGGAGCGGCAAGACCTTGCTGCTCAGGCTGCTTGCCGGGTTCGACGCGCCGACCCGGGGTAGCGGCCTCGTCGGTGGTGAGCGGCTCGAGTCGATCCGTCCCGACGACCGCGCGCCTCGCGAGGCCATCAGCGCCGGATTCATCCCACAGATGCCGTTCCTCGTCCCTGACCTCACCGTCGCCGAGAACGTCGAACTTCCCCTCCTCGCCACCGGTGTGAGCACCGCGCTGGCCCGCGCAACGGCGAAGGAGACGCTTGGACTGGTCGGCCTCGGCCAGGTCATCGACCTTCCGGCGGCGGTGCTGTCAGGTTCCGAGGTCCGTCTCGCCGCGGTTGCCCGCGCGCTCGTCTCGTCCCCGGAGATCGTCTTCGCCGACGAACCGTTCGCCGGGCTCTCCGACAATGACGCCGCGACGGTGCTGGCCTGTCTTCACAACGTGGTCGCCGATGGTGGAACAGTGATCGTTGCCTGCACCGACCCTCGCGCTCGTCTCCACGGCGTGCGCCAAGTCGTGCTGGATCGGGGTCGACTCGTCAGCGACGACGTGGCGTTCGCAACGGACTGATCGACAACGCTGACCCGGCTCGCCCTCGGGTGCGGGGCGAGTACCGTCCGTGCCATGTCTGTTCGGGTCGTTGTCGAATGATCATCGCGAAGCGCACGCTTGGACACAGCGGGCGGCTCGTCAGCGAAATCGCGTTCGGGGCCATGATGTTCGGGCGTTGGGGGAACACCGACGTCGAAGAATGCCACCGGATGGTCGACCTCGCCCTCGACGCCGGGATCACACTCTTTGACACCGCCGACATGTACGACGACGGCGCCTCGGAGGAGATCCTCGGCGCGGCCCTCGTCGACAGGCGGGACCGCGTGGTGCTCGCGACCAAGGTCGGCAATCCGATGGGAGGTGACCAGAACCGTTCCGGTCTTTCCCGGCGATGGATCCTGCAGGCATGCGACGACAGCCTGCGTCGGCTCCGGGTCGATCACATCGATCTTTACCAGATGCATCGACCTGATCCGCTGACGCCGATGGAGGAGACGCTCGAGGCGCTCGACGGACTTGTCGCCTCCGGAAAGGTGGGAGCGATCGGCACGTCGACGTTCAGTTCCGCGCAGCTCGACGAACTCCACCGGCTCGCCGGCGACCGCGGGTGGCTCCGCCCGACGAGCGAGCAGCCTCCGTATTCCATGCTCGCTCGCGGCGTCGAGGTCGACGTCCTGCCCACGTGCGAGCGTCTCGGTGTCGGCGCGATCGTCTGGGCGCCGCTCAATGGCGGATGGCTGACCGGCAAGTATCAGGCCGGAGGCGAGGACGTGCACTCCCGTGCCGTCCGCCAGCCCGAGCACTTCGACCATCGCGACGTGGCGATCCGAACCGAGAAGCGCCGAGTCGTTGCCGGTCTGACCGCATGTGCGAAGGAGGCCGGGATGACCCTCCCGCAGATGGCGCTGGCGTTTGTGCTTGACGATCCGGCCGTGACTGCCGCGATCATCGGTCCGCGTACGTTCGCCCAGCTCGACGAACTGCTGACGTCCGGCCCGCTCGTCCTTCCGACTGGACTGCGCGACCGGATCGACGAAGTGGTTGCGCCCGGCCGCAACGTCAATCCGGCCGACGCCGGCTGAGTTTCGGGCTGCCGCCCGGTGACCTCCTGTCGTCTTCCGAGCGATCGAAGTGACAGAAGGTATCGCTCTGAGAGATCATGAAGCGTTCGTCGGGAGCATCCCGACGGCGTGAGTCTCAATGGGAACCAGGTCAGTCGATGGATCTTCGCCAACTAGCGGCTTTGACCGCCGTGGCCGACTGTGGAACGTTCTCGGCGGCCGCCGAACGACTCCACACCGTCCAATCGAACGTGTCTGCACACATCGCCCGCCTCGAACGCCAGCTCGGCGTGACCCTGATCGACCGCTCGGCCGGCCGCCTCACCGAAGAGGGTGAGGTCGTCGTCAGCCGAGCCCGTCGGATCAACAGTGAGCTCGAAGCGCTGATCGCCGATGTGAATGCATTGCGCGCCGAAGTGGTCGGGGAGGTACGCGTCGGGGTCATCGGCACGGTGGCCCGCTGGGTCGTTCCGGCACTGCACCAGCGCATGCGCCTGCGTCATCCCGGCGTGCACATCGTCGTGGTCGACGCCTCGACCACATCGCTCGCCCCCCAGCTTCTGGCCGGCTCGCTGTCGCTGGCCATCGTGAACCTTCCGCTGAACGATCCGGACATGTCGGTCACGGCGTTGTTCGACGAGGAGATCCTCGCCGTCATCCCGGAGGGCAATCTCTGGTGGGACAGGACTGAGCTCGATGCCGCCGAGCTTGACAAGGTTCCGGTGATCCTTGCCCCCCGAGGGACTGCCTATCGGACCGAACTCGATCTCGCGGCCGACGCGATCGGCATCACCCTCACGCCGTTGGCGGAGATCGATGGCGTCCGACTCATCACGTCGCTCGCCTTCGACGGTGTCGGCGTGGCGATCGTGCCGTCCACCGCGGTGCCGCCCCACCTCGCCGGTCCATGGAAGGCCATCCCCGTTCGTCGAATGCCGCCGCGCCAGGTCGGCGTGGTGCAGCGTCGCCGTGGCATGCTGCCGGCCCCGGCGCGAGCCCTCCTTTCGGTGCTGCATGAGATCCTGCCGGTCGAGGCATCGCGCCAGCGCGGTGTGACGTTGGCCGGCGAGGAACGCGCCGCACCATCGGTGTGAGCGGGTCTCGCGACCGCGTTCGCGCGGCGGCACAGACGTCCGAGAACACGTGGTCCGCAAGAACTGCGAGCGCTACCGTGCTCGGCGTGCATCCGTTCCGATTCGGCATCAAACTGCGTAACGCGCCCTCGGGGGCAGCATGGCGGGTAATGGCACGAAAGGCCGAGAGCCTCGGGTATTCGACGCTCTTCCTGGCCGATCACTTCGAGGAGTCGTGGAATCCGACGGTCGCCTTGACGGTGGCCGCCGAGGTCACCACCACGCTGAAGCTCGGGGCGCTGGTCTACGACAACGACTACCGCCATCCCGTCGTTCTCGCTCGTGACGTCGCTGCCATGGACCTGTTCTCCGAGGGCCGCGTCGAGTTCGGGATCGGTGCGGGCTGGCGGACGAGCGACTACGAACAGTCGGGCATCGTCCTCGATCGTCCCGGCGTGCGCATCGACCGGATGATCGAGGCGATCGAGTGTATGAAGCGTCTGTGGGCAGATGATCATGCGTCGTTCGCCGGGAAGTACTACACATTGACCGACGCGACCTGTCACCCGCGCCCGTTCACACCCGGCGGGCCGCCGATCTGCATTGGGGGCGGCGGGCGCAAGGTGCTCACGGCGGCGGCAAAACACGCGTCGATCATCGGGGTGAACCCAGAGCTGACGAGTGGCACCGCCGGGATCGAGGCGGGGAAAACTGCGGTGTCGGAACGCTACGGTGAACGCATCGAGTGGATTCGGGAAGCGGCGGGAGATCGGTTCGCGTCGATTGAGCTCCAGGTCCAGACCCAGATCGAGCAGGTCGTCCCGAACCGTCGGGAGGTTGCGGCGAACCTTGCGCCGGTGTTTGGACTGACGCCGGATGAGGCGCTGGAGATGCCGATCGTTCTGGTCGGCACCGTCGACGAGATCTGTGCCGATCTGGTCGCTCGCCGCGAGACGTTCGGACTCTCGTACATCGTCGTTCACGACATGGACGCTTTCGCTCCGGTCGTCGCTCGTCTGGCGGGAACGTGAGCGTTGCCGCGTGAGTGTGAGCAAACCGCTCGGACCCGGTCGCATCGGGGTGTTCGGCGGCACCTTCGATCCGATCCACGTCGCCCACCTTGCGGTGGCCGCCCAGGTGAAGCACCAGCTCGGTCTCGACACGGTGCTCTTCGTCGTCGCGAACGTTCCGTGGCAGAAGGCGCAGCTGCGAAACGTGAGCAACGCCGAGGACCGCTACTCCATGGTCGAGGCGGCGATCGACGGTTATGAGGGGTTCGTGGCGAGTCGGATCGAGATCGATCGGGGCGGCGACAGCTACACCGCGGACACGCTCGCCGAGCTCGCTGCTTCCGACCGTGCGCTGTTCCTGATCATCGGATCGGACCTGGTCGATGATCTCCCATCATGGAATCGCTGGGAGGAGATCCCTCCGCTGTGCACGCTGGCGGTCTGTCATCGACCGGGGGAGGTTGACCGGGGCGAACTGGCTCCGGGCTGGCGGACGGTGAGCGTACGTTCGCCGGCGCTCGAAATCAGTTCGACGGAATTGCGTTCCATGGCGAGAGAGGGTCGTCCACTCGACTTCCTCGTTCCATCGGCGGTGCTCGGGGTGATTCGCGAGCGGCATCTGTACGGCTCGTGACGCTTCCGAGGCCCTCCGTCGGCGACAGGGATTCCCGCAGTCGTATTCGTCGACCAGAATGAGAGCCGACCACCCGCCCGGTGTTCGCCTGTCGAAGGACTGTTCCGCTGTCTCCTGATCCCGCACCCCGCATCGTCGCCGACTCGACGGACTCCATTCGTGCATTGGCATTCGCCGCCGCCCGGGCTGCCGACGACAAGAAGGGCTCCGACGTGCTGGTGCTCGATGTCGGCGAAACGATCGGCATCACCGACGTGTTCGTCATTGCGTCGGCACCGAACACCCGGCTGGTGTCGTTCATGGCGGAGGAAGTGGAGAGGGTCGTCAAGGAGGCCGGTGGTGACGGGCCGATCGCCAGCGAGGGCCTGGAGGACGCGAACTGGGTGTTGCTCGATTTCGGCGGGTTCATCGTGCACCTCTTCTTGGAGGAGACCCGGCGGTTCTACGACCTCGAGCGTCTGTGGGCCGACGCTCCGAAGCTCGACTGGGCCGCAGCCACACCGTAGAGGCCATGGGGTCGGGTGCCGAAGTGGAGCGGCGGCAGGGCCCGACGCCAAATGGTGAGTGTCGCGGCCGTGGGTGAGTGTCGCAGGGAGGAGCGTGCGACGGAAGGCGGCCGCGAAGCCCGAAGAGGCCAATGGGGGTCGGGTGCCGAAGACAGTGGAGCGGAGGCGGGGCCCGACGCCAAATGGTGCATTGGTGGGCGTGGCAGGGATCGAACCTGCTACCTCATCGATGTCAACGATGCGCTCTAACCATCTGAGCTACACGCCCCCGTAGGGAGCTTTGACCTTAGCAGGCCCCTCGAAGACCTCGAAGGCGTTCGCCGCCGGCTTTGCGTGTTGGTGTCAGCGGAGTCGTGCGACCAGTTCCAGATCCGAGTCCACTCTGCGTGTTGGTGTCAGCGGAGTCGTGCGACCAGTTCCAGATCCGAGTCCACTCTGCGTGTTGGTGTCAGCGGAGTCGTG
>JANLRD010000044.1:0-6395 GCA_031368215.1 Acidimicrobiia bacterium
CGCACGATCCTCTTCGACGACTACGAATCGTTTGCGTGGACCGCGGCGGAGGAGATCGTCCGCTTCGAGACACCGATCTCGAACATGTGCCGCGTGCTGACTCAGGACGTGGTGATCCATGGCGTGAAGATCGCCGCCGGGGAAAAGGTTGCCCTCTGGTATCCGTCGGCAAACCGTGACGCCGACGTGTTCGTGGATCCGGACCGGTTCGATGTGCGTCGTCCGACGACCCCGCAGCAGGTCGGTTATGGCGGTGGCGGCCCGCACTTCTGCCTTGGAGCGAACCTCGCCCGACGCGAGATCGTCATCATGTTCGACGAGATCCGCCGCAGAGTGCCGGGGCTCCGCATCACCGGTCAACCCGAACGGGCGATGCTGATGGGTCTCAACGCGATCAAGCGCCTTCCGGCGCAGGTGGCGTGATGTCGACCTCCGTGCTCGGGCCGAGCATCCAGGGCGTCGTCGTCGAACAGGGCGATGGCCGGTCTGGCCGCCTTCGCGTCTCTGCCCGGACGGATCCGGCCGACGTCCTCGCGGACCGTCTCGCCTCCGATGGCTACCTGTTCCTCCCCGGCTTCCATGATGCCGGCGCCGTTGCCGCGGCGCGTGCCCCCATGGTCCTCCGACTCGCTGCCGCCGGGCTGCTCCATCCGGCGTTCGATCCGGACGACCTCGTTGCTCGTCCCGACGTCGAGTCGACCTGGCTCGACGGTCTCACCGACGCGAATACCGCGCTTCACGAGGTTCTCTACGGCCGTTCGACTCTCGACTTCTTCGACGCGCTTCTCGGCGAGCCGACGCGCCACTACGACTTCACGTGGTCGCGCGCCGTCAGTGCAGGACAGGGGACGGCGCCGCACTGCGACGTGGTCTTCATGGGCCGTGGCACACCTTGCGTGGTGACGATGTGGACGGCGATGTGCGACATCCCCGAGGCGGTCGGCGGTCTCTGCGTTCTCGAGGGTTCACACCGCGATCACGATGCTCTGCGCGCCTATCGATCGTTCGACGTCGACACCTACTGCGAGAACCTCGATGAGCAGCCCACGGCCAGCCTCGGACGCGGCGGCTCGTTCGCGACCACCGATCCGAATGCGCTTCAGACGATGCTGAGCGGCCGCTGGCTCTGGAACGACTACCGCGCCGGTGATGTGCTCGTGTTCGGGCTCGGCACGATGCATGCGAGTCTCGACAACCGCAGCGATCGCCTGCGAATCTCGACCGACACGCGCTACCAATGCGCTTCGGAGCCAATCGATGCACGCTGGGTCGGTTGTGCCCCGATCGGGCACAGCCTCGCCGCGCAGGAGCCGCGCATTTGCTGACGCCCTCGCGTCAGCTGCGAGGCGAGAGCGGGTTGCCCGTCAGCGACGAGAAACGGTCGCCCACTTGCCGACCATTCTGTTGTTCAGCCAGCCGAAGATCATGAACACCGCGACACCCATGCCGGCGGAGAGGAACACCGCCGTCAGCAGGTTCTCGCCTTCGAGTTTCGCGGCATAGCGCTTCAGGAGTTGGCCGATGCCCACGTCTCCCTGACCGAAGAAGAAGTCACCGACGATGGCCCCGATCACCGACAGGCCGGCCGAGATCCGAAGCCCGGCGAAGATCGCTGGAAGGGCCGCCGGGAACTGGATCTTGCGCAGGCGGGTGAAACGACCGGCGCTGTGCAGGGTGAGCAGGTCGTGCATGCCCTGATCGGCGGACGTCAGGCCGAACAACGTGTTGACCACGATCGGAAACAGCGAGATCAGCACGGTCACGAACACCCGTGAGTTGAACCCGTAGCCGAACCAGAAACCGATGAGAGGAACGATCGCCAGGATCGGCATGGACTGAAGCACCACCGAATAGGGGAACACGGCCCGCTCGAGGAGCTTGGACTGACTCATGAACACGGCCATCGACATGCCGAGAACGATGGCAATGAGGAGACCCCAGAACGCCACTCTGCCGCTCGACCACATGCCGTGGAACATCTCCGAACGGGCATCGCCGTTCATGAACCCCTTCGCCCACACCCGATGCGGAGGCTCGAGGAGGAATCGACGGTCCTTGTCGAGGATCACGTAACTGATGAAGTACCAGAAGCCGACGATGATCGCCCCGAGGATGATCGGCGGCAGGATGATGGCCGCCACGCCTTCCCGACGCTTCACTCCGGTCGGGGGTGCATCGTCGGGCAGGACCGGACTACCGGCTGGCTGTTGGCCGGCCCGCGGGAGCGCAGCAGAGTCGGGGCTGAGGGTCGTGCTCATACGTGGGCTCCTCGGAGTGCATGACTGATCTCGCCGGACAGCGCGGCGAATGCTGGGTCGAAGCGAAGCTCGGGTTCCCGGGGATAGGCGAACGGCACGTCGTAGCTGGCGACGATGCGGCCGGGACGGGCGCTCATGACGAGCACCCGGGTGGAGAGGAACACGGCCTCGCTGATCGAGTGGGTGATGAACAGACCGGCGAATTGCTCCTGGGCGAAGAGCTTGAGGGTCTCCTCGTTGAGGTACTCGCGGGTGATCTCGTCGACCGCCCCGAACGGCTCGTCGAACATCAGCAGTGGCGGCTTCAGCGTGAGCGTGCGAGCGAGCGATGCCCGCATCTTCATCCCACCGGAAAGCGATTTCGGATGGTGCTTCTCGAAGCCCTTCAAACCGACGAGTTCGATGGCCCGCTGCGCCTCGGCGGTGCGCTCTGCCTTGGCCACACCGTGGAGCTCCATGAGTAGTTCCACGTTGCCCCGGACCGTCCGCCACGGCAGGAGGGTGGCGTCCTGGAACACGTACCCGATGTTCGATCGGTCGAGCAGGCACTCGCCACCGGTCTCCTTCAACAGACCCGAGGCGATCTTCAGAAGCGTGGACTTCCCGCAGCCGGACGGTCCGACGACCGTAACGAACTCTCCTTTGGACACGTCGAACGAAACGTCGGAGATCGCCCGGGTGCCGTCGGGGAACTGCATCGAGATGTTCCGGAACGACAGTGTCGGCGTGGTGGTCGCAGACGATGTCGGCGGTGCGCTGAGTCCCATGATCACTCCCTGGTGAACGGTTCGGTCGGAGCCATACCCATCATGATCGAGTGTGACGGTAGGGCACCAGTGTGTCGAGCGAGTGTTTCGATTGCGTTGCAACTTCGTTGACGCCTCTGGCCGAGTTGATTCGGGGGAGCACGACTCGGCAAGATGGTCGTCATCATTGATAACATCAATGTCGTTGGTCACACAACGAGTTCCGGGATGTTCTGACGTGCCGGACCGATGCACCCTCGGAATCCCGAACCCCACACAGGAGTGAGTATGCGCACCAGAACCACCGTCCTCATCGGCACCGCGGTTGCGGCCGCCGTCGCGCTGTCGCCTCTCGCGGCAACCGCAGCGGCCAAGAAGACCGTCAAGAAAGCCGCGTCCGCCTCCTTGAAGGGCATCTGCCCCGACAAGATCGTGATCCAGACCGACTGGTTCCCCGAGGCGGAACACGGAGCCCTCTATCAGATGATGGGTTCCGATTACAAGGTCGACACCGGCAAGAAGATCGTCTCCGGAAGCATGGTCAACGCCAAGGGCGCCAAGACCGGTATTCAGCTCGAGATCCGCACCGGCGGACCGGCCACCGGCTTCCAGGGTCCTTCGGCGACCATGGCGACCGACTCGTCGATCACCATGGGCTACAGCTACAACGGTGAGGCGAACAACTGGTCGAAGACCCCGCTGATCTCGGTCGTCGCCCCGCTCGAGAAGAACCCCCAGATCATCATGTGGGATCCGGCGACCTACCCGACGGCCAAGACCATCGACGATCTCGCCAAGCTCGGCGTGACCTTCAACCTGTTCAGCAAGGACACGATGCTGTTCTTCAAGGCCGACGGCCGCGTCGACGACAAGCTCCTCGATCCGAGCTACGACGGTGGTCCTGCCCGCTTCATCGCCGCCAAGGGCAAGATCGCTCAGCAGGGCTTCGCTTCGGCCGAGCCGTACTCCTACCAGTACGAGTTCAAAGAGTGGGGCAAGCCCGTCGCGTTCCAGACCTTCTTCGACGCCGGCTACCAGGACTACTCCCAGACCCTCGGCGTGCGCCCCGGTGACCTTGCCAAGCTCCGCCCGTGCCTGAAGAAGTTCGTGCCCATGGTGCAGCAGGCAACGGTCGACTTCATCAAGGCCCCGGACCGGGCGAACGCGATCATCGTCGACGCCGTCGCCCAGTACAAGGACTTCTGGAAGTACACGAAGGAACTCGCCGACTTCTCGGTGAAGACCCAGAAGGACCTCGGCCTCGTCAGCAATGGCTCGGACAAGACCATCGGCAACTTCGACTTCGTCCGGCTCCAGAAGTACCTGGACCAGATGATCAAGACCGGCGGCTTCAAGGGCATCCCAGCCGGTTTCAATATCAAGGACCAGTACACCAACGAGTTCATCGACCCGAAGATCGGTCTGTAACTCTCGACACGAGTAGGGCCGGCACATCTGCTCTGCAGGTGGGCCGGCCCTTCTTTTTGTTCCAACCAATCACCGAGGTGTGCCGTGGGTGTTCTCCAGCTTCCCGATTGCTCCGCTGACTATGTCGTTCCCGCCGATGCGATCGCCGCATACGGCCGCGATGGGCATGTGATGCTCCGAGGTGTCGCTTCCGCCGAGGAAGCCGCAGCGTTTCGTCCGGTGATCGCAGCAGCGGCGATGCGCTACAACAACGAGCGCCGGCCGATGGCCGCGCGCGACACCTACGGCAAGGCGTTCATCCAGGTGATGAACCTGTGGCGTCACGACCCGGGCGTTGCCCGGTTCACCCTCGCGAGTCGCTTCGCCGGGATCGCGGCGTCCCTGTTGGGCGTCGAACGGGTCCGGATCTACCACGATCAGGCGTTGTTCAAAGAAGCGGGCGGGGGGCACACACCGTGGCATCAGGACTCGGTGTACTGGCCGATCGACGGCACGCGATGCGTCACCATGTGGATGCCGCTCATCGACATAACGCCCGACATGGGAGCCATGTCGTTCTGCTCGGGCACGAACAGCGCCGGTTCGCTCGGTGAGGCGGTGATCTCCGACGATTCCGACGCACACTTCGCCGCCCTGGTCACCGAACTGGGCCACCCCGTTTCCACCCCGGTCCCGATGGCGGCCGGCGACGCCACCTTCCACGGCGGGTGGACCGTTCACAACGCGTGTGCCAACTCCTCCGGCACCCTCCGCGAGGTCATGACGGTGATCTACTTCGCCGACGGGCTCACCGTGCGGGAACCGGAGAACCCAGCACAACAGCGAGACCTCGACACTTGGCTTCCCGGACTCGTTCCTGGTGATCTCGCGGCGTCCGAGATCAACCCAACGGTGTGAGTTCGCCTGGCCCGAACATCAGCGAGTTCTGCTGACCCCTCACCAGCGGGCGAGGCGGTGTGCCTCGATCGCCGCTCGCACACTGGAGGCTCCTATACCGCCGTTCGATGCCGGCTCCGGCCGGTAGGTGGTGTCGCAGAGCGCGGCGGCACAGGCTCCGACGCTCACCCCGAGGGCACGGAGGTCGTAGCCGCCTTCGAGGAACAGAACCAGACGACCCGGTTGCGATACGAGGCCCTGTGTCCGCTTGGTGAGGTCGGCGAAGTCACCGGCCGTGAGACAGAGGTCGGCGAGGGGATCGTCACGGTGCGCGTCGAAGCCGGCAGACACGAGCACCCAGGTCGGCGAGAACTCGGCCGCCGCAGGCGCGATCAGGGTGTCGAACGCCGAGAGGAATACGTCTCCCGTGGTTCCCTGGGGAAGCGGCACATTGATCGTGTCCCCAGAGGCGTTCGGCCCGCCGGTTTCGTGCACGGCACCGGTGCCGGGATAGTATGGGTACTGATGAAGTGAGACGAAGAGCACCCGGTCGTCATCCCAGAACACGTCCTGCGTGCCGTTGCCGTGGTGCACGTCCCAGTCGATGATCATCACCCGCTCACCCTTGGAGGTGAGCTGCCGGGCGGCGATGGCCACGTTGTTGAACAGGCAGAAGCCCATACCGGTCGTCGGGCCGGCGTGGTGGCCCGGTGGGCGCGTCACTACGAGACCGGCGGCCGCCGCACCTTGGCTGAGCGACTCGACGGCGAGCAAGCCTGCTCCTGCGGAGTGGAGCGCGGTGTGCCACGACCCCTCGACCACGGGCGTGTCCTGATCCAACGGGCCTCCACCCCGGGCGCACAACGCCTCCAGCCGGTTGATGTAGGCAGGATCGTGCACGGCAGCGATCTCCTCGAACGTCGCAGCCCGCGATGCCATGTCGTGGAACGCCTCACCCAATCCGGCGAGCCCCAAACCGTGTAGAGCGGCATTGAGGCGTGGCGAACTCTCGGGATGGTCGCCGGTGTCGTGGCGGTCATGCACGTGATTGGTGACCACGAGGAGCGGGCTCGGCGAAGCGGTGTTC
>JANLRD010000110.1:0-1754 GCA_031368215.1 Acidimicrobiia bacterium
CAACACAGCGGCAGTCGTGGATGACGACCCATGTGGCCACGCCCGCCTCGACGCTGCTGCTGCTCCCCCGGTTCGTCGACGCGGCCGTCGTCGAGCGGTGTCTCGATCACTGCCTCGCCCATCGTCTGGTCAGCGTCGAGACCCTTCGTTCCGCGCTGGAATCCGTTGCGCCGTCGTCGATTCGAAACCGACGTCTCCTCGTCGCGTTGCTCGACGCACGATCGGCTGGCATCGGCCACCGAAGCGGCAAGGAGCAGACCGTGGGTCGATGGCTCGACGATGCCGGGCTGGGCGGGTGGAAACGCAACTACAGGGTGCCGGTCGTTGGCGGGAAGGTGGTCGAGGTTGACTTCGCTTGGGATGGCGATCGGTTGGCGCTGGAGGTCAGCCCCTTCTTCACCCACGGGTCCCGCCGCACGCAGGAACGCGACGCCGAGCGGCGGCGCCTGCTCGTTGAACATCGCTGGCGAGTCGTCGAAGCGACCGACCGGGACCTGGTGAATCGAGCCTCGTTCCACCGTACGGTCGTCGCGCTGCGGCGTCTCTTGGCCGAGGACTCGGAGGATTTGTAGCGCCCAGCGCCACGAATCTTCCAAACCCCGACCCGGAAGGTGGTTTACTCAGTGGCGATGCCGAAGATCTTGATCGTCGAGGACAACGAGATGAACCGCGACATGCTGTCGCGGCGGCTGGAGCGGCGCGGGTTCACCGTGGTGATGGCCGTCGACGGAGCCGAGGGCGTGGCGATGTCGAAGACGGAACATCCCGACCTCATCCTGATGGACATGAGCCTACCGATCATGAACGGCTGGGAGGCCACCCGGGCGGTTCGGGCCGACGCCTCCACCGAGGCCATCCCGGTCATCGCCCTCACCGCGCACTCCATGCCCGGCGATCGGGAGAAGGCCATGCAGGCCGGCTGCGACGATTACGACACCAAGCCGGTGGACCTCCCCCGACTGCTGGCGAAGATGGCCGCACTCGGGGTCACCGAGCCGGTCGAGCCATGACGTTGCGTCCTCGGCGCTACACCGCACTTGAACCCCGCGCCCGTGCTCGCAACACCAGCTCCCTCGCCGAATCGCCCACCAACCGATGACTCCGGACGAGATCCGGGAACTACGCCACGAGCTGCGAACGCCCGTCAACCACCTCATCGGCTACTCCGAGCTGCTCCTCGAAGAAGACCGCATCACGGCTGCAACGTCGCAACAACTCGACGCCATCCGGTCCACGGCTCGGCTCGTGCTGGAACTGGTTCCAGGGCTCATCGCCGCAGAAGGCGAGGCGGCCGGAACCGCCGCCGCCGAATCAATCCGTGCACTTACGAATAGGGTCGATGAGCTGACGACCATGACCAAGGCGCTTCTCTCCGAGCCCGGCGTCCTACCCGTTGCCGACGTCGAACGTCTTGCCTCGGCCACCGCACGACTCGGCGAGCTCGCCACCCGGCTCACCAGCGGAACCGTGCTCGTCAACCGCGACACCGGTCAGACGACCGACGCCGTGGCCGGTCGGCTGGAGATGGTCCTTGTCGTCGACGATGACGAGGCGAACCGCGACGTCCTCGGCCGGCGGCTGCAGCGGCTCGGCTACGGCGTCATCGAGGCCCGCGACGGCATCGAAGCCCTCGAACGTCTCACCGAGCCCGACTCCGGAATCGATCTCGTGCTGCTTGACGTGATGATGCCCCGCATGGACGGTTTCGCCGTGCTCGAACGGCACCGCAACGACCCGGCGATCCGCCACATCCC
>JANLRD010000119.1:0-9595 GCA_031368215.1 Acidimicrobiia bacterium
CACGCCGGCGATTCCTCGGACTTGTCGCCGCCGCCGGCGCTGCAGCTCTCGCGCTGCCAGACGTGGCTTCGGCCGCAGCGAAGACAGCCAAGAAGGCCGCCAAGGCCACAACACCCGCGGGTCGCTACGGCAAGGTCAAGCCGGCGACGGAAATCACCTACTGGAGCTCTCACCCGGCGAAGTCGAAGCCGGTAGAGGAGATCCTCATCAAGCGGTTCGAAGATGCGAACCCCGGATTCAAGGTGAATCTTCAGACCGCCGGTGCGAACTACGCCGAGATCGCCCAGAAGTTCAACGCATCGATTGCCGCCAAGCAGTTGCCCGACGTCGTGATGCTCTCCGACGTGTGGTGGTTCAAGTATGCGATCTCGAAGGCGATCACGCCGCTCAACGAACTGTTCAGTGCAGTCAAGCTCGACACGGCGGACTACCAATCCGTGCTGATGGACGACTACCTCTACAACAAGCAGCAGTGGGCCATGCCGTTCGCCCGTTCCACGCCGCTCTTCTATTACAACAAGCGTCTGTGGGCTGCCGCCGGCCTGCCCGACCGTGGACCCGACACCTGGGCCGAGTTCGAGACCTGGGCGCCGAAGATCCAGGAGAAGCTGGGTTCCAGCGACAAGTTCCCGTTCACCGTCGTCAAAGGCGATAGCTATGTTGCCTGGACGTTCCAGAACGTGATGTGGGGCCAGGGGGGCCAGTACTCGATGCCTGATCTCAAGCTCACCCTCGACGCGTCGGAGACAGTCGCAGCCGGTCAGTTCCTCCGTGATCAGGTGAACACCAAGAAGTATGCGAACGTAACGTCGAAGAGTGAGACCGATGACTTCCTCGCCGAACTGTGCGCCTCTACGGTCTCGTCGACCGGCGGATTGAGCGGTGTCTTGAGTGGAGCGAAGGGCAAGTTCGACGTCGGAACATCGTTCCTTCCGAAGGGCCCGAAGGCGTTCGGCTGCCCGACCGGCGGCGCTGGGTTGGCGATTCCGGAGAACATCCCGGACGAGAACAAGCTCGCCGCGATGCGGTTCCTGGCGTTCATGACGAGCACCGACTCGACTGCCTTCTACTCGGCATCGGTCGGATACATGCCGGTGCGAAAGTCCGCCATCGAAGGTCCGGTCATGACCCAGGTTTACAAGGATCGTCCCCAGTTCCGCACCGCCGTCGATCAGCTCGCGAAGACGCGTAGCCAGGATTCTGCAAGGGTGTTCGTTCCCGGTGGCGACGCGATCCTCGGCAAGGCACTCGAGTCGATGGTCCTGAGCAACAGTGATCCCAAGCAAGCATGGGCAACGGCTGCTTCACAGCTGCAATCCATCATCGACACCGAGGTCAAGCCGAAGCTGAATCTCTGATCTCATGACATCGGGACTTGTATCGCACTGGGAACACGGCGCGTGGGCGCACGGAGAGACCCGTCTTCACTGGTATCTCCTCCCCTCGTCGGTGCCCGCCGCGTCGGTCGACGCTGTTGCATCGCTGCTCGGATCGTCCGGTTTCGACTTGGTTCCGGCGAACTGGCTGCACTGCACAGTGGTGTCACTTGTCCCTTCGCTGATCTCCGCGGACCGTTCGGCTGTCGACCACATGGTCGACGCCGTTCGATCCTCGGTCGACAGGCTGGCTCGCATCACGGCATCCGCGTCGCTCGCCGCGTATCACTCGGCGGTCGTCTGGCAACTCGAACCGGCCGACGCCTTTCGTGGTGTGTTCGACTCGGTTGTGACGGCATCGACTTCGATGCTCCGGACCGATCCCAGCCGTCCGTATCGGCCGCACCTCACCGTTGCCTACGCGAACGCGCCACATGACGATTCAGCGGTTTCCCGGATCGTCGACGACCGTTCAGGTGATCTCGAGCAGGTCGAGTTTGCGACGCTCTCCCTGCTCGATGTCCGCCAGGAAGCGGGCTGCTACCGGTGGGAAATCGTCGAGGAGATCCCGCTCGGCGGACACCTGCCAGAGGCCTGACCGACGTGGGTTTCCGAAGTCTGACGACTACGGAAAACGCAGAATCGGGCGGAAGAATTCGCTACCGGATCTCCAAGAGGCGGGTGGACACTTCCTGGGCGCGACGCGACGCGTCTTCGTGTCCGGTCACGGCGGCAAGGAATCGGTTTCGATCGATGGTGCGGGTCACGACATCGGTGGTGGCGAACACGGTCGCCGTGCGCGGAAGTTCGTGCAGAAGGGCGATCTCACCGAAGGAGTCGCCCAGTCCGAGGTGCCGAATGTGCGTGCCCCTGATGCTGACGTCGACGGTGCCTGCTTCGATCACATGGAACACGTCGCCGTCGTCACCTTCGCTGAAGACGGCGCTTCCTGCGTTTGTCGTGACCAGTTTGGATCGCCGGGCAAGCAGTTCGAGGACACTCTCCGGCAGGGGTGAAAAGAACGGCACGCCGCGAAGAAGTTCGAGACCTTCCGGCGCAAGCGCAACCTTGTCGATGCGGCGCAGGGCTCGGCCGGAGACGACGACGAGTATCGATACTGCCCCACCGACGACGGTGAGCCCGGTACGCAATCCAACGGTGTTGATGAGGGCCGGCATGATCAGCGCTCCGAGCGCCATTCCTCCGACCAGTGCGCTCTCCAAGGCACCGAACACCCGGCCCATGATGGCGTCGGGCACCAGGCGCTGCAGGATCGTGAACGCGTTCACATCGACGATCGAGTTCCCGACGCCCATGAGCGCCAGACCGGTCATTGCGCCCACAGTCGTCGGCCACGCGGCCACGAGGAGAAACGGGGCCGCCCATAACAGCACTCCCCCTCCGAAGTCCCAAGCGAGCCGGCCGCGTTGGGACAGCACCAGAGCAATGAAGCCCCCGAGGATCCCTCCGACGCCCATGGTCGCGTTGAGCGTTCCCAGTCCGCCGTTGCCGAGCTTGAGCAGGTCGAGGGCGATCGCGACCACGGCCACCGACGATGCCCCGGCAATGACCGTCTGTGCGCAGAACAAACCGACGAGCAGCCGAATGTCACGATCACGGAGGATCTCCCGGAACCCGAGCCCAACGCCGGCGAAGGGGTTCGCGCGGGAAACAGTCGCTTCCGACGGTTCCGGCGCCGTGGACACGTTCCGTGTCTCGACCGCAGGCGTGAGACCCCACACCATCACCGCCGACCACGCGAAGGTCACCGCGTCGAAGGCGAAGACGGCCCCGTTGCCACTCACCGCGAGCAGGAGACCGCCGATCGCCGGACCGGCGAAAAAGCCGACGCTCTCGATGGTGCTCGCCGCAACGTTCGCCGCGCTCAGTTCACCCGGATGGTTCGCGAGGGACGGCAGCAGCGCACCCTGTGCCGGACGAAACGCGGTACCCACTGCTGAGGTGCAAAGGCCCAACACGTAGACCGCCAACGGCGGGCCGTCGGCGGCAACGACGATTGCCGCCAGACCGACCAGGCCCACGCGGAGGAGGTCGGCGACGACCATGACGCGTCGTCGGTCGAAGCGGTCGGCAAGCAACGACGTAAAGGGCGACAGCAACGCCATGGACACGTAGCGGACGACGGCCAGCACGCCGACGGCCGTCGCACCACCCCTCGTATAGGCATACACCGACATGCCGACGGCGTAGGCCCAGTCACCGATGACCGAACCGGCGAACGCCAGGTTCAGGCGCCGAAGGTTGCGGTTGCGGAACGCTTCGGCCATCGCCGTCTTCGAGTCACTGAGTGACTCCTGCACACTGCCCATTCGTATTTCCTCTTGGCCCGATCGGCCCTCTCGGCGCGAAGTGAGGGTGAGGGTAGCGGCTGATTGACGTACCGTGCGGCGATGAGGGCCGCTCAGCTCACCGGCGGACGGTCAGCGAAGACGTGACGGCCCATGCTCGCCTGAAGCACCATCACGTTGATGGCGTGCCCGAGCGAGTGATCGAACTCGCGGGCGATGCGAGCGCGTTCTTGGAGAACGAGGCGTGCGTGCTCAATCTCGCGTTCGCATTCGTGTAGCTCGATCAGTTCCCGCACGAGCCCTCCACCGAGCCGATAAGGCTCGTAGGATTTCAAGGAGTGATTCCGTCTGAGCAGTCGCTGATCGACGAGGGGTACGCCGCGTTGCGTCGCGGCGACAGCGCGACGGCACGTCGCGTCTTCGAGTCGGCTGCCATGGACGCTCGACGCGGCGTCACCCTTGAGGGCTTGGCTCGGGCCGGCTACCTGGACCACGAGTATCTGCCGGCGATCGAGCTGTGGGGCTCGGCGTATGAGGCGTATCGCCGCGAGGCGGACGGCGTGGGGGCGATCCGCATCGCCAGGACCCTGGCGTACATGTACCTGTCGATCATCGGCGACCGGGCGGTGATGCAGGGATGGTTCGCACGAGCCGTGTCGCTACTTGCCGACGAAGGTCCGTGCCCGGAGACCGGGTGGGTTTCGCTCAACCGAGGCATGTTCGAATCGGATCGAAAGGCGAAGGAACAATGCTTTCGGGACTCTCTCGCTTACGCACGCGAGTCGGGCGACTCGTCACTCGAGTTCGCGACGCTTGCGTATCTCGGCGCGAGTTTCGTCCACGACGACCGTGTCGAGGAGGGCATGCTGCTGCTCGACGAAGCGTTGGCGGCGGTGGCGGGACGGGATGTCGACGACTTCGCGATCGTGGAGGAGATCTTCTGTCAGCTCTTCGCGGCCTGCGAGTACGCGCATGATGTCGACCGGGCCGATCAGTGGATCCGGATCGGACACGAGGTTGCGGCTCGTCGGAACCTGCCGGCGGTCGCGGCCTTCTGTCATACGCACTACGGCGGTTTGCTCACTGCTGCCGGGCGATGGAGCGAAGCCGATGCGGCTTTGAGCGACGCCGTGCGGATCTGGGGCATGGGCCATAGTTCACTTCGTCCTGGTGCCCTCGTTCGCCTCGCCGAGCTCCGGGTGCGCCAGGGTCGCTTCGAGGAAGCCGAACAACTGCTTCTCGGGCTCGATGATGACGTTGAGGCAGCGCGACCACTAGCAGTCACACATCTCGAGCGCGGCGAGCCGGACCGCGCCGTCGGTGTCCTCATGCACGCGTTGGGCGAGATCGATCCGACCAGCGTCACCGCCGGGCCATTGTGGGCGGCGCTCGTGGACGCCCACATCGCGAAAGGCGACCACCACGAAGCCACAGCCGCCGTCGGCCGGCTCGTCGACTGCGCAGACAGGCACCCCGGCTCCTTCCTGCGCGCGACGGCGGCGATGGCCCGGGGCCGGCTCTGCCTGGCCGCAACGACAGGCGACCCGTGTGGTTGCCTGCGCGAAGCACTCTCGGGTTTCACGAAGGCAAGGACACCCATGGAGCTCGCACAAGCCCATTACGAGCTCGCAAAGGCGCTGGCAAGCGACCAACCCGAGGCCGCGCTCGCGGAGGCGCGTTCCGCCCGAAACGGTTTCGAACGCCTTCCGGCGGCTCGCCACGCCGACGCCGCCGGCGCGCTGATGCGTTCGCTGGGATCCCATGAGCGGCCAACGCAGCGCACCACCGGCGTTCTCACCAAACGCGAGGCCGAGGTACTGGTGTTGCTCGGACATGGGCTGACCAACCCCGAGATCGCGGACCGCCTGTACATCAGCCGCAAGACCGTCGAGCATCATGTCAGCCGGCTGTTGGCAAAGTTGGGGCTCCGAAGCCGTGCCGAAGCGGCCGTCTACGCCACGAGGGCAAAACCAGCCGACCTGTAGGTGATCTCCCCGATGTGCTTATCCGACGCATCCGTCACGGTAAGGCCATGTTCGAGATCAACCTGGAGGTTCGAGATGCCTGATACCTACGATGCGATCGTGGTCGGGGCGCGTTGCGCCGGGTCGCCCACTGCCATGCTGCTCGCCAAGAAGGGCTACCGCGTGCTGGTCGTGGACCGCTCGACCTTCCCGAGTGACACGGTCTCCACGCATTTCATCCATGCCCCGGGCGTGGACGCGCTCCGACGCTGGGGCATCCTCGACAAGATCGTTGCCACCGGGTGCCCTCCGGTCGACACGTATTCGTTCGATTTCGGACCGATCACCATCTCGGGCACACCCCAGCCCGCCGGCGGGAGCTCGACGGCATATGCCCCACGCCGCACCGTGCTCGACACCCTCCTCGTCGATGCCGCCGACGCGGCCGGTGCCGAAGTCCGGGAAGGATTCACCGTCGACGAGATCCTCATCGAGGACGGCCACGTCAAAGGGATCCAAGGTCGCGATCGTGACGGCCACCCCGTCATCGAACACGCCCGCATCGTGATCGGTGCGGACGGTGCAAACTCGCTGGTCGCAAAGGCCGTAGAACCTGAGCAGTACAAGGAGAAGCCGATCCTGCAGGCCGGCTCCTACAGCTACTTCACCGATCTTCCGGTGACCGGCTTCGAGATCACCATCCGCCCCGACCGCGGTTGGGCCGCCCTGCCGACCAACGATGGCCTCACCCTGGTGGTGGTGGGTTGGCCGTACGCCGAGCACACCGCGAACAAGGCCGACGTCGAAGGCAACTTCTTCAAGACCCTGGAGCTGTCTCCGGCCTTCATGGAACGGATGCGATCCGCCACTCGGGTCGACCGCTTCTACGGCAGCCCGGTCCCCAACTTCTTCCGCAAGCCCTACGGGCAGGGCTGGGCGCTCGTCGGCGATGCCGGCTATAGCAAGGATCCCATCACCGCTCAGGGGATCGGCAACGCATTTCGCGACGCCGAACTGTGCGCGGCGGCGTTGGACGCGACCTTTACCGGCGACCAAGACTTCGAGACAGCGATGGCGAACTATCAGGCCGAGCGCGACGCGCATTCGTTGCCTATGTACGAGTTCACGACGCAACTCGCGGCACTCGAGCCTCCACCCCCGGAGATGCAACAGCTGCTCGGCGGGATCTTTGGCAACCAGCCGGCGATGGACGCGTTCGTGAGCGTCACCGCCGGAACCCTTTCCCCTATCGAGTTCTTCGATCCCAACAACATTGCTGCGCTCATGTCCTCGCCGGCCATGAACCGCTGAGGGAGAGCGCCATGCAACAGCTTGCGAACGTCGACCAAGCCGCCGCTTGGGACGGCCACGAAGGGACCGCGTGGGCCAAGCACTGGGAGCAGTACGACGAGTCCATTCGCGCCTACCGCGAACCGATGCTGGCGGCCGCGTCGATCACCGACGGAGAACGCGTGCTCGACTTCGGCTGCGGCAACGGCCAATCGTCACGTGACGCCGCCCGGGCCACACCGACCGGGTCGGTACTCGGTGCTGACCTGTCGGCCGTGATGCTCGAGCAGGCGAGGCGACAAGCCGAGGCCGAAGGACTGCAGAACGTCAACTTCGTCCAGGCCGATGCGCAAGTCCACCCGTTCAACCCCGGTGCCTACGACCTTGCCATTAGCCGGTTCGGGTCGATGTTCTTCGCCGACAAGCCAGTGGCGTTCGCCAACATCGGCCGAGCATTGCGGCCTGGCGGGCGCCTCCTGCTCGTGGTGTGGCAACCCCTGTCGGCGAACGAACAGTTCGCCACCATGTTCGACAACCTGGCGGCAGGCCGGGATCTGCCGAAGCCGCCGCCGACCGCCCCGAGCCCGTTCGGGCTGGCCGATCCGGACCTGGGACGGGGCTGGCTGAGCGACGCAGGCTTCATCGACATCGACCACCATCCCGTCGCCGGCACGTTCGTGCTCGGCGCGGACGCCGACGACGCGTACGCGTTCGCGTGCCAACTCTCGGTCGTTCAGGGCCTTCTCGGCCCTCTCGACGACTACGCGAGATCCGAAGTTCTCGCCGCGTTTCGTGACGCGATTCAAGCCCACGAAACCCCGAATGGCGTGCTCTTCAACTCCGCCACTTGGTTCATCACCGCCCGCCGACCTGGCGGCGAGGCCGCCCGCCGCGCAACCAGATCAACCTGAAAGAGACACACAGATGTCCAAATTCATACAGATCATGCGGTTCCGTACCAACGACTACGGAGCAATGAACGAACTCGTCGAGCAGTACCGGGCCGACACCGCCGGCCGATCCACCTACACCAGCGAGGTCCTCGGACGTGACCTCGAGACCGGCGAACACATCGTGATCGTGACCTTTCCGTCCAAGGAAGCCGCTGACGCGAACAACTTGCTCCCCGAGACCGCGACGATGGCCGAGAAGATGGGCCACTTCACCACCGAGGGGCCGTCGTTCTCGAACATCGAGGTGATAGCCGGAGCGTGACCACCTCCGCAGTGAACATCCCTGGACCGTCTCGTCGCCCCAGGCGAAACGGCTGAGGTGTTCATCACCCGGGTCGAACCCGACGACGTCGGTCGTTCTCGTTCCAGGTCCCAGGAAACCGTCCGGCGGGGTGCGTACGAGCAGTAGGCGCCTGTTCGCACCGACTCGCGCAGATGTCCGGCCGACCGCTTCGGCCTCGGTGGTTACTGTCACAAGTTCAGCCGTAGTCGCGATGCCAAGCTCGTGATGGGCCAACAAATGGGCGCTGGCAGGCGTGTCCGGCTTGATCGCCCTGGCAGTTGTTGTCGACGCCGGGACCACCATCGCCGTGGCCGGCGGTCAGGTGGCGTCGATTGGTCAGTGGTGTCGATTCGTGGTCAACGTGTCGTTCACCTTGTCGACCACATCGTCGACCTCGTCCTTGACGTCATCGAGAAACTCCTCGACCTTGCCAGCAGCCTCATCGGCCTTGCCCTCCGCCTTCAGATCCTTGCCGCCGTCTTCCTGCAGCATCGTTGCAACAGCGGTTGCACATTGTTGAGAGGACACATCATGGGAATCTCGTTCAGCATCCTGCTCATCGCCGCCGGCGCAATCCGGCGTTGGGCGGTCACTGTCACGATCGCCGGTGTCAATCTCCAGACCGTCGGCCTCATCTTGTTTGTCGTAAGCATCCTCGGGGTACTGCTGAGCTTGGCCTTCTGGAACAGGCTGGGGCGGATTCCAAACGGAGTCGCTCCGTCGCAGCAACCGCCCGGTCAGCTGAATCAAGCGGCCCACGACTACAGAAAGGAGTCACCATGTACATCGGAGGCGGATTTCTCGTCACTGTCCTCGTCGTCTTGCTGATCATCTACTTGGCAAAGCGCGTCTGAAACAGCAAAGCCCGGAAGGACAAGTGGTACTGCTTCGGCTCGGGCGCCGGTATTCGACGGCGCCGGGCAGAAGTCCTTGAACGTATGGGGCGCGGCGGCCAACAGCCGAGGCTCGGTCTTGGCCGATTTTGACAGCTCCGCGTCGTACTCAAACGACGAAAACTAGGTGCTCATCGTTGAACGGGCGCCCAGTCATACGGTGAGCGCACCCGCTTCCCAATGACGCGCGCTGCCTCCGCATATCGAACTTCGCCGGCTACCTCTATTTGTCTGGTGCCCCGGTCGCCGCACTCCGATGACGGAGGGGATCGGGTCCACCCGCGGCACTGAGTGACGGTCACGAACCATTTGGCGGGGACAAGAAACGACTCCTGACGTCGCGAGGCGCAGCTGTCGAATTTGGACATGTTGTGATCATCGGTCGTCCAAGCCGGCTCGCACCGGGAACGGGTTTCGAAGTGCGATGGGATGTACTCGCGCGAGACGAGCTCAACGGGTGCGTTGAAGTCGAACAACGCCTGGGGCGACTTTCGACCGCATCGGACCGCCACCAGCACCATGACGAT
>JANLRD010000183.1:0-12640 GCA_031368215.1 Acidimicrobiia bacterium
CAATTTCTACGGCAGTGGTCTGGTCAACGCGCTGGCCGCAGCACAGCCATGAATCGATCGGGTGGCGCCTCGGGCGCCACCCGATCAGTGGTGGCTATCACCGAATCATCGATCACCCTCGGAGATTCATCACCGCACGCGATACGAGACCTGCACCGTGCCGTTGCCGAAGCGGCGTTCGTTGATCAGCTCGAGGTCGAGACGCACATCCGTCGGGAAGGCCGGCTTCCCGGCGCCGATCGTGACCGGGGAGAGCGCCAGTCGGACCTCGTCCACGACACCGGCGCGCAGCGCAACGGCGGCGAGCCCCGGTCCGCCAACCATCAGGTCGGCCGATGACGCGGCCTTCAGGGCCCTCACCTCATCTGCGACGAAGGTCCGCACAACACGCGTCCGCTTCGTGACCGGGGTGTCGAGGGTCGAGGAGTAGACGAACTTGTCCGAGTCCTGCCATGCGGCGGCGAAGTCGGCCTGTATCGCTGACTCCTCGGCAAACGAGGGCTCCGTCTCCCATACGGCCATCGTCTCGTACATGCGGCGGCCGAGCAGCTGGGTGCCGATGCCGCGCATCATGTCGTTGTAGAACAGGTGCACCTCCTCGTCGGGCTCGGACCAGTCGAAGGATCCGGTGGCGTCCTCCGTGAAGCCGTCCAGCGAACCGTTGATTGCGTAGATGAGCTTGCCCATACGTTCCTCCGAGCGGGTTGGACGAGTCGTGTCGAACCGCCGAGCACTCTTGCACCAACGCTGTCAGGTGATCGACCTGCGCTGCGGCCCCGTCAGTCCATGCGGAGCCCGCCGTCGACGTTCAGGGTCTGACCGGTGATGTAGCTCGCGTCGTCGCTGGCGAGGAAGGCCACCGCGGCAGCCTGCTCCTCGACGCGACCCTGACGACCCCACGGGATCCGCGAGATCGCCCCGTTGCGTGGCATCTCGGGGGCAAGGCCGAACCGCGCGGCGGTGCGACCGAACGTGCCGTCCATCATGTCGGTGTCGGTCGATCCCGGGCAGATGCAGTTCACCCTGATGCGATTCGGAGCAAGTTCGACGGCGAGCTGCTGGGTCAGGCCGATCATCGCCCATTTCGTCGCGCAGTAGGCGCCGTAGTTCGCGAGACCCTGTCGGCCCGCCATCGACGAGATGTTCACGATGCACCCGCCGTTGCCACCGTCGCGCATGACCCGGCCGGCGTGCTTGGTGACGAGGTAGAGCCCGTTGAGGTTCACATCAACAGTGCGGAACCAGTTCGCATCATCGCCGTCGAGGATCGGCGCGGCACCCGCGTCGCTGGGAAGGGCGGCGTTGTTCACAAGCACGTCGATGCGACCGAACTCGGCAACCACCGCCGCAATCATCGCCTCGACGTCTCCCGCAGCCGCCACATCACCATCGACGGCGAGCGAGCGGCGGCCCATCCCCCGGATCTCCTCGGCCACAGAGGCGATGCCCTGCCACCCTTCGGCCTGTTCGTGAGCCGGGAAGCTCGCAGGATCACGCCGCAGGCCGGTGACCACGACATCGCACCCTTCCTCGGCGAGTCGAAGTGCGATGGCGCGGCCGATGCCTCGCTTCCGCGCTGCACCGGTGACCAACGCGACCTTGCCTTCGAGACCCCTCATGACCGTGACGTTAGCGAACTGCGGATGCCCACCTTCAGAGGTGGCCGTCGATGATCAGATGCTCGACGCCGAACCAGATCGAGGAGCGTTGGAAATCGATGAAACGGGCCTCGTCTTCGATCGCGCGACGACCTCCCCGCGCCGCCACCTCACCCGATCGGGTCGCACCGCGATCACTCCACACCTCGGCATGGCCGAGGTAGGAATCGACGACCACGCCCCGATCGGCGCGCATGATCGTCTCGACGCTCGACGGGAACCGGTGCACCTGCTGATAGCGCAGGATCCCCATTCCGGGCGCCATCGAGCGGATCAGTGGGCCGTGCATCGTGTGCCAGTAGGTCTGTGCGTCGGTCGGCGTCATGGCGTCGACGTGACGGAGCGGGAAGTGGAGCTTGGCGAGCCCGCTGTTGGGATGAGCGACGATCGACTCCGGCGTCGGGTTCACCTGCGGGTACTCATGGGCGAGCCACATCGGGGAGGCGGCCAGGTCCGAGAAGCGGCGCTCTTTCTCGACGAGCAGGGATCCCGCGCTTTGCCCTCGCTCCGTCCCGAGCCGATCGAGCAGCTCTGCCTCGCTGCGGAACCACACCTCGATCACCGCGTCATACGGCGCCTCCATGCCGCCGCGCGCCTGGGCCATGCGTTCGTCGGCCGGGTCACCCGTGCGAAGGGCGATCGTCGCCCGGACGATGCCCAGCGCCGGGCGCAGCGATGCCAGCAGCGGGCCGTGGTCATCGAGCAACATCGCGCCGAACGCCGCGGCGTCGAGGTCAGGACGGCGGCGGACGAGATGGACGAGCCGGATCACCCCCTCAGTCTGGGCGTCACCGCACGCCGTCGGCGAACCGGACGCACATCGAACGGAGCTCGGCCGTGCTTCGGCTTCTCCGCGCTCGGGCGGCCGGCCCCCGCCTCACGAATCTCGCTACCCTGGGTCGCCACAACTTGCCGATCGCCATCTATCGCAGAGAGGAACTCACGTGTCACATCACATCTCCGACAGCGAGAGGAACTCGGGCGTTCTCTCCTTCGACACTCTGGCGGCGATTATCCGAGACATCGACACGGTGGGCTATGCCGTTGTCGAGCAGCTGATCTCGCAAGAGACCTCCGATCTTCTCTCCGAGGCCGTCCTCGAAGACGTGGAACGCATCCGGGCCACCGGACAGCCGACCCAGCACGAGAGGAACACGGCCGAAGGCCATCTGCAGCTCGGGCTCCGGCGCTATGCGCCCTACGTGACGACGGAACTGGTCGCCAATCCGTTGATCGAATGCGTCGTCGCGGGGGTGCTCGGTCGGGGCGCGTGGCTCGGGTTCTACAACGGCAATGTGAACTGTCCGGGCAGCGCGTATCAGCCACTGCATTTCGACCGGCCGTTCTCGTGGAAGACACCGGACGACGCTCGTCGCGACGGACAACCCTGGCCGCCTCCGTCGACCACCCTGAGTTGCTCCATCGCACTCGATGAGATCACCGAAGCGAACGGCGCGACGGAGATCTATCCCGGCACACACCGGGAAACAACGGTGGCCGATTGGAGCACCAATCGGCTGGGCGACCATCGGGAACTCATCGAGAACTGGTCGCCCTCCGCGCGGATGACCATCCCGGCGCGCAGCGTGTGCTTCCGGGACCCGAGGATGTGGCATCGCGGCGTGCCGAACACCGCGAACCGGGCACGCGCAATGATCGCGGCGACGTACCACGCTGAAAAGAGCAGACATTGGCGCGGCGTCTACATCCAGGACCTCGATCCTGGTCTTTCCGCGCGATGTGCGGAAGACCCGACGCTGAGACTCATGGACGACGGCACGTTGGACGACGGCCGCCTCGTCTTTCAGTCCGATGTCCGCGAGGTCTTCGAAGGCGCCCAGAATCTTCACGGGATCGACCGCAATGTCCGATTCATCGATGACCCGGAGCGGGTGAACCATTTCCTCGGCGCCCACCTTCCCGGCGGTGCTCGAGTGGTAAGGGGCGAAGTGTCGCCCGACGGACCGTGACCGTGCGGGTCCTCTACATCGGTGGGACTGGTGAGATCTCCCTCGCATGCGTCGAAGCGGCGAAGCGCGCCGGTCACGAGGTGACTGTGTACAACCGAGGCCGGAGATTCGACGCGGATCTGCTTGGTGTCGACCAGATCATCGGGGACTTCACGGATCACGACACCTATGCGACGCTCGCGTCGGGTGGATTCGACGTGGTCTGCCAGTTCCTGGCCTTCGGTCCGGAAAACGTCGAGCGTGACATCGAGACTTTCGCCGGTCGCTGTGGCCAGTACGTGTTCATATCAACAGCATCGGCCTACGTGAAGCCGATTCCCACGCCGCTCATCGTCGAAGACACGCCGTTGGGGAATCCCTTCTGGGCTTACAGCCGTAGCAAAGCCGAGTGCGAAGCCCTTCTCCTGGAAGCCCATCGTGCAGGTCGGTTACCGGTGACGATCGTTCGTCCGAGCCACACCTATCGCGAGCGACTGCCCAGCACCGTTGTCCACGGCGACCATCTCGCATGGCGACTCCTACACGGGAAGCCCGTCATCGTGCACGGTGACGGCGAGTCGGTATGGACGTTGACTCACGCCGACGATTTTGCGCGGGCATTTGTCCGAATCTGCGGAAACGACGCGGCGATCGGCGAATGCATCCACATCACGGATCAGCTTGCTCACACCTGGAACGCCATCATGAGGACAATCGAGCACGTCAGTGGGATCGAGGCCCGGGTGTGTCACGTCCTGTCGAGGACGCTCGTGGACTACGACCCGTCCTGGGAGGGCCCTCTCCTCGGCGACAAGTCCAATTCGATGATCTTCGACACGGCGAAGATCGAACGTCTCGCGGGCGATTGGAGATGTGAGGTCTCGTTGGAAGCAGGCATCAGCAGAACGTGGCCACTCGTGAGAGCGCGTGCGGAGGATGGGTACCAACCGGACGGGATGATCGACGCACTCGTTGACCGCATTGTGAAGGAACATCCTCCGGGCTGACTGAAGCCCCGGGTGTCTCGGCCGTGAGCATGTCGGGTGGACCGGACTACCGAACGTCGCGCGGTCGCGTTATTGCTACGGTGCGTCCATGCCTGGAATTGGACGCCTTGCCGTGATGGCGATCGACTGCCCCGACCATCGCGCCCTCGCCGCGTTCTACAGCGCGCTTACGGGTTTGCCGATTGGCGATGATGACGGTGACGACGACTGGATCGAGCTCGTAAACGACGGTCCGACCCTCGCGTTCCAGCGGGTCGACGACTTCGTGGCGCCCACGTGGCCGGGCTCGACGCTTCCGCAGCAGGCCCACGTTGACGTTCATGTGTTGGACCTCGACGTCGCCGAGGATGCCGTTCTCGCGCTCGGCGCCATCAAGGCCGAATACCAGCCCGGAACTACCTTCAGGGTCTACCTCGACCCCGTCGGCCACCCCTTCTGCCTCGTTCTCGACCATGCCATGCGCTGACCCACGAAACAAGACGTCATGTGGTGTGTCTGCAAGCTGGGGATGACGGGTCCCGTTGGCAGTGTCAGGACGGCGCGTCGAGAGGCGCGAACGGCACTCCTGTCAGCTCGACGGAGACCTCCCAGAGTCGCTTTGCGACCGATGTATTCCTGGCAGAAGAGTTCGACTCCACCTGTTTCGGCGCTCCGCGCTGTTCCATGAAACCGTCGGGTCCGTAGTACTCGCCGCCGCGGACAGCGGGGTCGGTCGCGGCCCGAACCGTGGGCAGCGCACCGGCGTAAGCGTT
The DNA here is from genome assembly GCA_031368215.1 of Acidimicrobiia bacterium. Lineage (GTDB taxonomy): Bacteria > Actinomycetota > Acidimicrobiia > Acidimicrobiales > JANYDT01 > JANLQX01. The sequence continues at coordinate 5,367 of JANLRD010000183.1, forward strand.
CTGCGAGAACACCTTCGCCAATGGCTGGGTGAGCGCCATCAGCCGGCCGGCGATACCGCCGGTTGATCCTGCGAGGTTGGTGTCGGATATGCCGGGATGCGCGGCGACGGCGATCGTGTCCGCTCCCGCCGCTTCGAGCCGCCGCTGTAACTCGAAGGTGAACAAGAGGTTGGCGAGCTTGCTCTGCCCGTACGCGCCCCACGCCCGGTAGCGGCGTTCCGACTGGAGATCGTCGAAGTCGATCTTGCCCATCTTGTGAGCGAGACTGCTCACGTTGACCACCCGGGACTGCGGTGTCGCAAGCAACATCGGCAGCAAGTGTGCGGTGAGAGCTACGTGGCCAAGGTGGTTCGTCGCGAACTGCAACTCGAAACCGTCGAAGGTGCGTTGATACGGCGTGGCCATCACACCGGCGTTGTTCAACAGCAGGTCGAGCCGACCGAAGCTTCGGCTGAACTCGGCCGCGGCCTCAGCGACAGAGGCGAGCGAGGACAGGTCGAGGTCGATGAGCGATACGTCGGCCGTGGGGGCGTCGACGAGGATCGACTCCCGTGCTGCATCTGCCTTGGCGCGTGTCCGACATGCCAACACCACCTGCGCTCCGCGCTTTGCCAGCATCCGAGCGGCCTCGAGACCGATACCGCTGTTCGCGCCGGTGATCAGAGCGACCCGGCCCGTTTGGTCAGGGATGAGCGCTTCGGTCCATTCAGTCATGGCTTGACGGTACATCCGCCACCAGACGGAAGTGAGGCGTGTCGAATGGGTGGACGCAACGTGTGCCGAAACGCCTACTCCTTCGACGAGATGCGAATACGAGCGTCAGCGACCAACAACGTCCATCGCGCACGCCACTCATGCCGCGTCAGGTACGTTCCATGTTCGACTTTTGTGCCGATCATTCGAGTCGAAGCGGCGCGATTCGGCTGATCTTCTGGAAGTCACCGTCGAAGGCAAGCACGCTGCTCGACGTGCGGATCGCGATGGAGGAAATCATGCAGTCGATGATTCCCCGAGGCGTGACCCCGCGGGCCCGACAAGCCCGGTACAGACGGGCCGCACCCTCGAAATCGGCGAGTGGATCACAAGGAATCCACTCGAAGGACAACAGCAGCCGCCGAAGATCATCGTGACGTTTTTCGGTCTTCGCCCCGGCCAGCACCTCCATCAGAACCGGCTCGGTGACCGCAAGAGAGGCTCCTCCCCCAGCGATCATTGCAGTCAAAACGGCATCAACCGATGAGCCGGTAGCTCGGTCGAACTCGATCCATGCCGAGGTGTCAACCAGGATCACGATGGCGGAGCGTCGACGACATCGTCGATTGCGTGAGCACCCCGCATGGCAAGTGCCTCGGCGATCGTCATCGGCTGGCCCCCCGCTTGGCGGAGCGCGAGATCGACCGCCTCCGTCTTCGTGTGCACCCCATAGCGCTTCATCACCCGACGGAGCAGCTCTTCGTCGAGGTCAATGTTCGTTCTCGCCATACACCAACTCTACACGCCCTACACTAATATGGTGTGCGATCTTCTCATCACCCGAGAATTCGGCCGTCCGCAACTGAGTCGGCGACAACCCGACGGGCACGCCTGTCCTGCGTGTGGTGACAGCTGCGTCCGATGTGGGAACACCGGCGCTGCGCTTGGTGACGGAACTGAACGCGCCGGCGTCGCTGAGGTGCTGCGTCCCAACGACGTCACCGCCACGAACCTCGCCACCGCCGTGCGGACCGTGCTGCACAGTGAGCGCTTCGCCGCCGCCGGTCGAGCCTGCGGCGCAGAGATTGCGTCGATGCCCGACGTCGCCACGACCGCCGAAGCGCTCCACACCTGGCTCGAATCACTCACACGCATGCTGCGGTCGCTTGTCGAAAGAACGATGCCACGGTGGAATCGGTTACCGATGGAATCCCGGAGGTAGCGAAGGTGTCGGGTATCTTCGGCCCGGACAGTTGCGCCAGCCTTGACTTCGATTGCGACAATCCGGCCGTCACGTGCTTCCGGGATGAGATCCACTTCACGAGCATCGCGATCGCGGTAGTGGTACGGCCGAGCGCTGGTTTGCGACCACCCCAGCTGTTTGCAGACCTCGCCTATGACAAACCCTTCCAGAAGCTGCCCGCTCGCTGATTCGTTTCGGCGCAGAGAAGACGACGTCCACCCGGCGAGGTGCGCTCCCAGCCCACTATCCACAAAGAAACACTTCTCCTTCTGCACCGCCCTCGCCACGGCCCACCTCCGACGCAACGCACCCACGCAACACGGATACGCGCGCGCGAACGAACGGCAAGTCCCGTGACGTAAACGACAACATCCCGGGCGACTCCAAAGTTGAAGACCTCCGGCGGTCGGGTTCCCTTCCTCCCGTTGAGATCCTCGGGCGTTGCGGAGGTCGCGGCCGAACTCGTGACAACCCGAGTCGATTTGGTGGCATCCCTGGATGGAAGCAAAAGCATCGTCGACGGCATGGAAAGTCTCATCGACGACGCGAAGGCACTCTCCGGTCAGACCACCTCGTTCCTCGATGATGCAGACAAGCTGACGACCTACATGTTGGCCAAATGCGGCGTCGACATGAAGACCCCGTTCTCTGGCTGAAACACCGCTCTCGGAACCACGGACATTGACGGTCGGCCGGCCACTGGATGCCCCTGACGACGCGGCGGCGAGGGCGTCCAGCTCCGCTTCGAGGTACTCACGGGCGACGACGGACACGGCCAGGCGGGCAGGACCGAATCGGATCTGGAGTGATGGCTGGTCGGCAACCATTTTGCTCCTGTACGCATGGGCGGCTCGCAAGTGGCGAAGCTCGGCACCTCCTCGGAGGCGAAGGGCTTGTGGACGCCTACTCGGTCGGTTCGGTGCCCATCGGGCGGCCGTAGTCGATGGCGGCGAGTAGCTGCGGCGCCGCGGTGCTCCGGAACTGCCGGTCGGGGTGGGCGCCGAGCGCGTTGTTGACGGTCGAGAAGGCCATCCGCATTGCGGCGTACAACGTCATGGCGAAGATCTTGTCGTCGTCGATGCCGGCCTGCCGCAGCTCGTCGATGTCCTCCGAGTTGGTCGTCGTGGCGCTGCGCATCACGCGTCTGATCCACGATGTCATGGCCTGCTCGATCGGGGCGAGTGCGGAATCGTCGCCATGCAGTACCGCTGCTGCGACGTCGGCGCCGATGGCCGGGGTCAGCTTGTGCGCCCAGGCCGTCGAGCAGTAGGAGTCGTCGATGCTGGAGGCCGTCGCGAGGACGATCAGTCCACGCTCGCGGAAGCTGAGGCGATCCTTGGTCGCTCGGCCCATCAGGTCGAAGAACTCCTCCACCGTCGTCGGCTGCCAGCTCCAGAGCCGGGTGACGTTCATCACGAACCCGAGCTCATCGACGTCCTGGCTGCACAATGCTTCGGACTCGGGCGTCGTCGGAGCTTCCCGGAGGAAGTGTGGAGCAACCAACGGGACCGTTGGTTTATGGGCCAGGTAGCCGACGACGTCGATCTCGGCGCGCAGCGGTAGCCCCTCACGGAGGCGCTCCTGCGCGGCTGCCACGGCCACACGGTGGAACTCGTCCTCGCCGACATGTTCGATGGCCTCGAAAGCGGGACCGGTGGAGGCGAGCGCCCGGGCGTAGAGCTGCGGATCGGTGAACTCCCACACGAACGGCACGCTTACGCGGGTCACCGTTTCGAAGCCGTAGCGGGCCAGCAAAGCTTCACCGGCACCCGGCCGGCCGAGCGCCACCATCGCCGCCTGGTTCTCGACCTTGGGGGTCGCCGCAAGCCGGAACGGTGTGAGCGCCCACGCTCCGGGTGACGCCTTGATGTGGCCCCACACCGTGACTCCCAGACGGCCGCCGGGCTTCAATACACGGAACGCCTCTGCGAGAGCGTCGGGGGTCGTGCCCCAGATCCCGCGGAAGCTCGTGACGACGTCGAAGGTTTCGTCGTCCCACGGCAGCGCATGCATGTCGCCGACCCGCATGTCGGCGCCCGGGTTACGGTCGCGGGCCACGGCGATCAGTCGGTTCGAGGCATCGATGCCGGCACCGACCGCACCACGCAACTGCGCGAGCTCAACCGCAAGTCCAGAACCGCAGGCGATGTCGAGCAGCCGGTCGCCCGTTCCAATCCGCAGATGCTCGTGCATCGCCACGTATTCACGGACGTTGGCGGGCTCGCTCAGGGTGGCGAAGTCCTCCACGGCATGGCCCCAGCCGCGGTCCACCTCCGTCCAGTCGGCGTGATGCTGAGTGGCCTCGAGGTCGTCGGTCATGTTCGTCCTGTCTGGATTTTGCGATGGCGAACGTCGGGCCCCCGGGGTGGTGGTCGGTTCACCGAAGGATCAGTCGCCCAGCCGGCGTGGCATCGGCTTCGAGTCGTGAGCGGACAGCGCGGCGGGCGCGATCGAGATAGCTCGACTCGGTGTGGAGGTGGAAGTACCAGTTCGCTGACAGGAGTGCTGCCTCGAGTTCGAAAGCCAGTTGCTCAGGCTCACAGGCTGCCGTCAACTCCCCGCGTTCGCGACCGTCGGCGGCGGCCCGCGCGAGGGTGGTGGTCCACTGACGCTGGCAGTCGGCGATCTTGTCGCGGACGGGACCCGGTTCCCTGCCGCCGAATTCGGCCATTGCTGCCGCGAAGAAGCAGCCGCCCGGGAACACGGCTCGCTCGACGTAGGACAGGAACGAGTCACAGAGCGCGTCCAACCGCCGAATCCCTCGGGGTGCGCCGAGCGCGGGGACCAGGACGGCTTCGACGTATCGCTTGCGGGCATCCTCGATGGTGGCGAGTTGGAGAAGTTCCTTCGAGCCGAAGTGCGCGAACAAGCCGCTCTTGCTCATCCCCAGTCCCGTGGCGAGCTGTCCGATGCTGATCCCCTCGAGACCGTCGACTGATGCCTGGTTGGCCGCGAGACGAAGGATTGCCTCGCGGGTTACCGCTCCGCTGCCGGGGGTCCGGGTCATGCACCTTGTTTAGCACGATCGTTCGTGCTAAACAGATCGGCGCCGCGGACTCCTGACGGCCGTCAAGATGGAGGTCCCGTGACGCCGACCGTGAACGTCGATCTCCACGAGGGTACGCGTTCGGCTCATGCATGACGTCGTCGTCGTCGGCGCCAGGTGCGCGGGGGCATCAACAGCGATGTTGCTCGCTCGGGCCGGGCACCGGGTGGCGTTGGTCGATCGCACGACGTTCCCGAGCGACACCATGTCGACTCACTTCCTGTGGCAGCGCGGCGCAGCGCGCCTCGATTCGTGGGGGTTGCTCGACCGGCTCCGCGCTCTCGGGTGCGCGCCGATCAGTTCGATCCTCTTCGACGTCGGTCCGGTGCAGTTGTCGGGGATCGGCCCTGCCGTGAACGGCGTCGCCGACACGTTCTGTCCGCGGCGGACGGTCCTTGACGCGATGCTCGTCGAGGCGGCGGTCGAGGCCGGTGTCGAGCTCATGGACGACTTCTCGGTCACCGATGTCGTGCGGTCCGTCGATCAGGTCACCGGAGTGGTCGGACGTGTGCGCGGCGGACCGGAGGTCTCAGTGCCGGCGCGGGTCGTCGTCGGCGCCGACGGTCTGCGCTCCACAATCGCCAAGCGAGTCGACGCCGCCCCTTACTGCGATCATGCGCCACTCACCGGTGTCCACTACTCGTACTGGAGCGGGATCAGCCATCTCGGTGCCTCGTTCCACGCTCGCGAAGGGCGCCTGGTGCTGGTGTGGCCGACGAACCACGATCTGACGTGCGTCTACGTGGCCTGGCCGCATGCTGAGTTCGCATCCGTTCGACGCGACCTGGCGGCCAACTTCGCTGCAGCGCTGGACCTCGTACCCGGCTTGCGCGACTCGATCGAGTCGGGACGACGAGAACAACCGTTTGCCGGCACCGGATACCTCCCCAACCGGTACCGTCGATCAGCCGGCCCCGGTTGGGCGTTGGTCGGCGACGCAGGGCACTTCAAAGACCCGTCGACCGGCATGGGCATGTCCGATGCGTTCATGGCCGCAGACCTGCTCGCCGAGGCCCTCGACCAAGGACTCACCGGCCGCGTCCCGATCGACGAGTCGTTGGCGACCTTCGAACGACGTCGGGACGAGCTCACCGCCAACGGCTTCGAGCTCACCCTCAGCACCGCGCGACTCGCCGCACTGTCGCCCCGCATGGAAGTGTTCTATCGAGACGCCGTCGAACGACCCGACACCACCAGTCGCATCTTCGGCGTCCTCGGCGGGTCCATCCCGATGCGAGAGCTCGTCGCCCGATGAGGATTGACGGGACTTCCCAGCGCCTCAGATCGATCGGCTCGCGAGTTCTGAGCGGTTCGACACCCGAACGCACTCCAGAAGAAGGGACCACCGATGGAGAAGCAAATCATCACGACGCCCGACGCGCCCAGCTCGACGCTCTACAGCCAAGGGGTGAGAGCAGGTCAGCTCCTCTTCGTGTCAGGCATGGTCGGAACCGACGCTGCGACCGGTCAGCTGGCGGGCACAACGATCCAGGCACAGACGCAACAGGCGCTGCGAAACTGTCTCGCGATTGTCGAAACCGGCGGCGGAACGCTGACCGACGTCGTCCAGGTCAACGTTCTCCTCGCCAATCCAGGCGACTTCGCGGGCATGAACGAAGCGTATGCGCAGGTGTTCACCACCGACCCGCCAACGAGAGCCGTCTCCAAGCTCGGGGTTGAATTGCCCGGCGTGCTCGTCTCCATCGCGCTCACGGCATGCGTCGACCGCTGACCGCCATCGCCAGATCCCACCATTCACGACGGTGGCCGTTCAGGACCGAACGCCTTTTCCTCGTACAGAAATTCAAGTTACCGATGTGTCGCCGAACTGCACAGTCGTCCCATAGGCAGGACGTCACGTCCCATGGGCAGTGTGAAGTGGCACGTGAACTGCGAAGAACTGCACACACGAAACACGGAAATGATGGGCAGAACAGGGTCCCAGAAATGCAATCAGGCCCCCTCGAAAGGGTGCCTGAGTCCGAGCGCGGTGCCGTCGCGGCGCCCGCAACAGAATCGCCCAACAACCGGGTGCGACCACCCGCTCGTACGACCGATACTTCGAGCCGAACACCAAGCGCGCTTCCATAAGGGTCGAGCACCTCCATCGTCACGTTGTGTTGAGCACTCACCGTTCTCTACGATCGATTCCGCGGACAGGTGGATCGGGGTCACGCCCGCCGGGCGAGGAACGCGTAGCCGTAGACCTCGAAGGCCCTGGCCTTCTCCTCACCGGTTGCGCCTCCGAACGTGTCGACTGGTTCACCGATCAATACGTCGGTGAACCCACTG
>JANLRD010000185.1:0-12972 GCA_031368215.1 Acidimicrobiia bacterium
CGCCACCGGGTTTGCTTCAACGGACCGGACACCGGCGAGGCGGGCAAGCGTGCTTTCGATCACTACTTTCTGACTGGCCCAGTGAGGACCTTTCATCTCGAGCACCGCCGTGGTCAGTCCGAGTGAGGCCCACTCGTGCACGGTGTGATCGGGATGGTCTAGGTGACCCGCGCTTTTCATGTCTCCTGCCTTCTGCCCGCGCTATCGGTCAGCGACGCGCTGAGTGCGTCGAGGCGTCGCCGATGCTCCTCCTCGTCGATATCTCCGCGTGCGAGACGTTCATCGAGAATGTCTCTCGGCGTCCGATTCGGCCCGGCGAAGCCATCGGGACGGCGACGCACCAGGTTTACGGCGATCCAGATCACAAACCCCCAAAAGACGACCATCATCAATGTCATCAGCATCCAGCCACCCCAACCTCCATGCCAAGACCCCATAGCGAACCTCCTTGGACGAATCCAGTCGTGTGCCTTCATCTAGCCACAGCCACTCCGGCGAGCCATCCGTAGCGGCACGGATTCGCGCTGTGGCGAACTACGCACCGGCCCGTGGGAACGTCTCATCCGGTATGGCATAAGACCGAATACCCGAGGGTGGCCCCCGATCGATCAAGTCAGGCGACATCGGCGACGAGGATGCGTAGCTCGACCGCCACCCGACGGGTTCTCCACTGCGCATCAGCGATCAAGCTGCGCAGCTCGTCGATCTGGTTCCCCGTCGCCGAAAGCCCGAGAGAGGAATCGTCCGGACCGCCGATCCGGTGCAACCCGCGAAGCACCGAGTCGAGGGCGTGGTCGACCTCGCCGCTCAGTCTTCGGGACACGTCTGCGCGCTCTTCGTCCTGCGCGGCGGTCACTGCGGCGCGAAGTTGTTCCCCGGCGTGCAAACGGAGTTGGTCCGCCGAGCGGGCGGCCGTGGTTTCAGCACAATTCCGTTCGGACGCCACCCGCTCTGCGCTCTCGATTGCGCATGCAGCGAATGACGCAAGCATTCGCGTAAGCGCCTGGTCGGCAGCGTCCGGCAGGGGGGTACCGCTCCGGTTGTCGAAAATGACGAGTTGGCCGTAGACCCGGCCGTCGCGCTCAATCGGGACCCAGAGATTGCCACGTAGCGGCTGGCCGCCCGGAACGACAATCTTCGTCTCACCGACGATGTCGACGTCCAACAGCCACTGAGCGTCCGGATGCCAGCACGGACTTTGCCCGGCTACGTCGGCACCGTTCAGGAAGGTCGCGGTCACCGACCGCCCGTCGCGGTCATAGATCTCCAACGCGGCGCACGCTCCAGCCACGTCGGCGGCCCGGTCGACGATTTGTTGTAGTACTCCTCCAAGTTCTCGCTCGTCCGCCGTGTTGACGGCAAGATCCAGAAAGTGACGCAGACGGGAGGAGTTCCCCGACGATGCACCTGGAAGACATTCGTCGGCTCGCCGGAAATTTGGTCGATCCAGTGACCCCAGAAAGTCCTGCAATGCGATGCCTGCGCGATGTAGCGATCCTCGCGCGGAGTCGCCGCGTGAGGGGGCTGTGAACAGATCGGTCGCTTCCGGACTGAGGGGTTCGGGTGGTGCTTCACGGACGGCAGTTGCGGCCAAGACGAGCCCTTTGACGAGTGTTTCCCGGAGCAGGCAGAGAGTCGACTGCTGGCGTTCGGTGTACCCCGGCGACAAGCCGACTAAACCCGCAGGCGCTCCGGCACCACGAGCTTCGCTACACCGATCCGGCTGTCCGCCATCCCGTAGTACAGGTCGAAGCGGTCCGGTGACCCGAGATCGTCGCGCCGATCTATCGCCGTAGGGAACACGACGTTGGCAACAGTCCCTTGGCGTTCCTGCAACAACTCCGGAGCCAGGACAGGCTCCGGCGACCGGTACCGGATGACCTCGGGGGCTTCCACCGAAAGCACCAACAACCCGGCCGAGTAACGCAGCTTGGGTACGGCACTTGGAGACGAGGACGTCTCACTGACCCCGTGGTAAAGGACAAGCCAGCCGTGGCGGGTGAGGACGGCCGGAGCGCCGCCGCCGATCTTGAGCTCTTCCCAAGGCGCGACCGGGGTGGCCAGGCGGTGATGCAAACCGAAATGGCGGAGGTGTGATGGCGCGCAGTCAGCTATTGCCGTCGAGCAGTACGAGATCCAGATGCTTTGGCGTGGGAGATCGACGTCGCTCGATTGGTGGCCGGCGATCTCCTCCGGACGAGTGCCAGGGAAGAGTGGCCGGTGCATGATCGCCATCGACATCTGTCCAGATGGATCCGGCACTGCGACCGGGAAGACACTTGCGTCCTTGTTGTCCACGCCGTCGAATTCGAGGCCCTCGTGGGGAAGGAAGGTGACCAGACCGAGGCGCTCCCATTGGAACAGGTCCTTTGAGATGGCCATGGCGATCCGTGGGCCGACAGGCGAATAGGCGGTGTAGGTCATGACATAGCTTCGGAGTGGTTCGACGTAGGTGATGCGGGGATCCTCACATCCTCCCGAACCGTTGGGACGGAGTTCGTAGTCGGCCTCCGGCTCCAGTGCGATGCCGAGGCGCTCGACACCTTCCGGGTCGCCTGCGGCGTCGAACAGCACCCGTGCTATGCCAATGCGCGAGTAGTTGCCTTTCGCGACGAGCCGTGGGAATAGGTAGAGCCGACCGTCGGGGCCACGTGCTGAGGCGGGGTTCAAGACGCCCTCGACCTCCCACTGATTGCCCGGCTCCGGTTCCATCACGACGCCGATGCGCTGGACGTGGAAATCACCCATGGTTCGGCGCCCCCATACAGGCGAGGATCGCCTCGATCACGCGTTTGGTTTCATCGGGGTCTCGCACCTGGATGGACACAACGCCTGCTTCTTTGGCCGGGTAGTCGTTCCCGCCGGGGAACAGAGCATCGCCCACAAAGATCATCTCTTCAATGGCAATGCCAAGGATGTCTCGCAGCTTGTAGATCCCGTACGCCTTGTCGATGCCGTGCTTGGTGACGTCCACTGATGTGGTTCCTCCCAAACGCACGTTGAATTCGGGAATGAGACTTTCGAGGCGTGTCTTCATCGTCTTACGCTTCGCAAAATCAGGATCCCATTGCTTCTTTGCTTCGAGAGGAGCCTGCTGTCCCAGGGCGGAAAGCGTGATTTGGGTTCCCCGGTCCTCGATCTGCTGGCCCCATGTCTTCGCGTTCATCAAATCGGACGACTGGATCGCCTGTTTTAATGCTCCAGCGATCTTCTCCTTCTCGTCGTCGGTCAGATCTTCTGAGTAGAGCTTCTTCCAGTCCGACACGTACGTGAAGAACTTTGTTCCGGTGGTAGGCAGGATGGAGAGGTTCGTCAAGCGCGCCTGCGACGGAAGATTGGCGAGCAGTTGCTGCTGAAACTGCGGCCAGTCTCCCCCGGAAATGACGGCCACGTTCAGAACGCCGAGAAGGGAATGGATGAGACCGGCCATCTCCGGGTCGATCACGGACTTGCTCTCGGCAAGGGTTCCGTCGAGGTCGAAGACGATGAGCCTTTTCACCGGTTTGAGATCACGAACGTGCATGTGATCCCGTGCGCCGTTGGTAGACCATTGCCGCGGCAATCGTAAATGCGCCAAACCAGCCGAGGCCCAGTGCCAGGTAGAGAACCTCGTCAAATCGACCGGTGAAGGCACCGTCGATCATCACGCGTGACGCGCCGCGGGCGGGCAGGAACGCACCCCAGGCGGGCGGTCCACCGGGGACCATGACGTTCTGGCCGAGCCCGACGTCGATGAAGGCCAGTAACAGAATCAGGTAGAGGCCACCTAGGCGGCCAGTGAGCGGCCCCACCAACACGCCGACCATGGCGTAGGTGAGCGCAATGAGCAGGGTCGCACCGGCGAACACCACCCACTGGCGGGGTGCGTACGCGGCCCCCGACACGGCCACACCTACGGTGGTGGCGAGTGCGGTCGCGGCCCCGATGACGGCGAGCCGGCCGGCCAGCACCTCACGGGGACGGAAGCCGGCGAGCACCAGGCGCCGGTCACCGGCCCCTGAGCCGGTGACGATGAACAGGCCGGTGAGGCCGGCCAGGAACGCCGAGGCGACGGGCACCATGGTGGCCGCGTGCATGCGTCGCTGCGACAGAGATGCCGTGAAGCGACGCCCGCCCTCGACGAGGGCTAAACGGCCCGGCTCGTCCACAGTGACGATGATCGCCATGCCGATGAACAGCGCAGGGACGGCCAGCAGCAGCACCCAGAGGACTCGGTTGCGGCGGTACTCTCGCATCCCCGCCCGGAGCACCGCGACCACACGCACCGAGGCCGGAGCCAACCCCACCGCGGTCGGAGCGCGACCGCGCACCGACGGTGTCGACACAGGCGAGCCGGCGCGCGGGGCAGCAACCGGCTTCATGGGCACCGACGCCGAGGGAGTCACGCCGGTCGCTCCCGTCGACACGGTCGGAGCGGGCGTCGCCGGCACCCCTCCTGCCGGTGCGGGTCGTGTGGTGACGACCAGGCGGATCACTGCCAGCATCGACAGGCCCACCGCCCACACCATCGACCATCCGACGTCGCCGAGCGGGCCGGCGTGTCCGCTGGCCTGTGCCGTGAGAACGAGGGTGGGGAAATGCAGCGGGAACACCCGGGTCATCGGCGCCGAGCCCGACGTGAGGGCGGGTCCGAGAAACACGTCGAACACCCACACCAGACTCACCAGCAAAGAACCGTTCATCTCCGATTTCACGAACGTCCCGACAAGCACACCGAAGGCGAGGTAAATAACGGCGACCAGCACCGTCGCCGAGATGGCCCGCAGTGGATCCTTGAGCCCGACGCGCGCAGCCAGCGCCACCAAACCGCCGGCCGCAGCGAGCAGGGCCAGGCCAAGGGAAGCGCTGAGGCGGCCGGCAACTACGGGCGCAGTCCGATGGGCCGCCGCGGCGAGCCGCCGGTCGGCTTTCCGGGCGCCCGTGATCTGGAAGAACCCGGCCAGGCCGGCCAGGGCGGCGGCGGCCCAGCCTGCGGTGGCGGCCTCGACGCGGCGGGGATTGCCGCTTCCGCCACTCAGCTTCGAAAAGTCAGCCATCGTCGGGCCCCACACGAACACCAGCACGACGGGCACCAGGAAGAGCATTGCGAGATTCAGGGGTTTGCGGGCGTAGTCCAGCAGCGCTCGACGTGCCACCAGGCCCGACATGGAACTCATCGGGGCACAGTCAGACCGTCGCGTAGCTCCACGATGCGATCGAAGCGCTCCTGGTCGGTGATGAAGTGACTGATCACGACGACACTGCGACCGTGCGCCCGGCGCTCGGCCGTGAGGTCCCAGAACCGCTCATAGGTGTCGAAGTCGAATCCGGCGTACGGTTCGTCGAGAAGCAGCACTTCGGGGTCGGCCAGAAGTGCCACGGCCAGATTGAGCTTGGACCGGGTCCCGCCCGAGAGCTCCTCAGCTCGGGTCGTTCGCCAGCGCTCGAACCCCAGTGTGGCGTAGAGGCCGTCGGCGGCGGCCGCCACTGCCGCCCCGTCCATGCGGTACGCGACGCCGAACAGCTCGAGGTGCTCCTCGCAGGTGAGGCGGTCATAGAGAACGGGCTCCTGGGGGCAATACCCCATTCGTCCCGAGACCTTGACCTCGCCGCTGTCGGCCGCCAACGCCCCCACGAGAATTTTCATGAGGGTGCTCTTGCCGGATCCGTTCTCCCCTACCAATCCAACAACCTCTCCGGCACCAACCACGAAATCCGCGCCCCTGAGCACCGACAATTCCCGCCGACGTGGCCACATCCCGCGCCGATACGACTTGGTGATGCCCGTCGCCACCAGTCCAGCAGCCTCTTCCTGGCCCGGCGGCAGTTTGTCGGTTGTCGCCCGTTCTATGGTGCGGTCCATCGTGTCCCCATCGGTGCGGTCGTTGCCAGCATCGCCCGCCGGCCGATCGGGAGACATCCGTACTTGACCCGGTGCGTGTTGCGGCCCTCTACCGATTCATCACCCCGCGCCACGCCGACGAGCTCTCCGCCACTTCGGAGGAGGTGCGTGCCCTTCATCTCCGGCAACGACACCGTGATGAGGGCTAGGACCGGCCCGAGCCATCAGCCCGCCCAGCACCAGAAGCGTGAATGCCGCCAGCGCATACGGCGACCATGCCCGCCACGCCAGCATCGATCCACCGACGAGGGGGCCGAGAAACTGACCCAGGCTGCCAGCCGAGCTCTTCATACCCAGCGCCGTGGCGAACCGGCCGCCGCTCGTGGTGGCCACCAACGACGAGAGATTTGGAATGACGAGGGCAGTGCCGAGCGCCAGCACCCCAACCGCGGTCAAGACGACCGGGAACGACCGCACCACAATGAGCGCGCCGATACCGCCACCCATGAGCACGAAACCCACAGCGGCCTGTCGGGCCGGCCCAACGAAGCGGGTCAGCGGGCCGACTACCGCAGTCTGGAGGACCGCCATGACGAGCCCGCACACCACAAACACCGCAGTTGTTCGGCCCGGACCGAACGCCAGGCGTTCCCGGGCGTAGAGCACGAAGGTTCCCTCGAAAAGGGCCAACCCGAACTGTGACGCGGTCACGAGACCCAGCAATGGGCTCGACGAGAGCGTCCGCCAGAGAACACTGCCGGGGTCTCCCCGGGATGCGCCGGGATCGAGCGACTCCGGAACGAAGGCGAACGCCGCCGTCGCAGCGCCGACCGCAAGCGTTCCAGCGGCCAAGAACGGCAAGGTGTAACCGTCGAAGCGCAACCCTGCAATCCGGACCGTGCCTGCCCGCCCAAGCAAACCTCCCAGTAGCGGCCCCGCCACCACGCCAAGGCTGACCGCCGTGCCGAACCATGCCATCCCCTGAGCCCGGTTCTCTTCCGATGTCTGATCGGCGATCGCCGCCAACGCACCCACCGTGAGAAGCGAGGCAGCGACGCCACCGGCAACGCGAAGCGCATAGAGCCACCACAGCGAACTCGTGAACGCAAATGCTGCTTCGGTAACGCCCACGCCAGCCAGGCCGGCAAGGATCAACGGCCGGCGGCCGACGCGGTCCCCCAACCGACCCACAGCCGGTCCCGTGACCAGTTGCGCCAAGGCGAACACGCTGGTGAGCACCCCGAGGTGAAAAGCAACAAGGCGATTGCTGGCACCACCCAGCCCGTGGATCCGTTCGGTGTAGACGGGGAGAACCGTCAGGGCCACGCCGTACCCGATCATGACCACAAACACGCTGAGGAGCAGCGCGCTCAGCGCTCGGTTCCTGCGCAGGTTGATCCCGTCCGCGTCTCGGCGATCACGCGACACGCCCATCATCTGGGGCCCGCATCGAAGGCAACTCTCGCGTTCAAGGCCGTAACACTTTCATGTGCGATGGCCCGTTACTCCGGCGCGTCCATCGTTGCGCCAACCAGGTACATCCGGGACGCACGGTTGCCACGATGGGAGCGGTGGACTACGCGGCTCCGTGTCTTTCCACAAAACCGATCCGGGATTGGACCGGATGCCTTTTCAGGGCAGTCACGCGAAAGATCGCCTATGGAGAACTTTGCGTTTCGTTTCCAACGCGCCGGCATCAACTCCGGCTTCACTGCCACGACGCCCGCATCATGAACTCGATGGACCGTCGCCGGTTCCTCATGGTGGCGAGCAGCGGCACCGCGTTTGTCCTCGCAGGCTGTGGCACCAAGACGGCCGCACGCGTCGACGCAACTGACCCTGCTATTGCGAACCGCGAATAATCGCGTCGGAAGAGCGGCGCACGCTGCCCTCGCCTGTGTTTCGGGTTTTGGACTCCTGACGGCAGGACTGAGCGAGCCGAATGACGTGTCGAGCGGGGACCTTCGGCCCTACTTCGGGCCCGAGTTCGAGTACAAGCTGAAAAGTGACAACCGGAGGTTCGCCATGTTTCGCAGCAACCGCACCATGACCTATCTGATGATCGCAATCGTCGGCGTGGGACTCGCGTTGGCATTTGGGTTCAATCCTTTCTTCCTCCTTGTGCTGGCTATCTGTCCGCTCATGATGTTCTTCATGATGCGGTCAATGGGAAATATGGGCGGCCACGACCAAGCATCCCGAAACAACGATCCCCATCGCGATGATCGTGACCGCGACGATCGGGCTCGGGATGAACGCAACGCCAAAGCCGGGCGCTGAAGCTTCGGACTTCTGGCGCCCGCAAGCGTCACGTCACTCCAACGGCACCATCGTCGGCGCAGTCGCGCTCGAAGCTCCGATCCGTCCGAGGCACGACGGCGATCGGCGAGCCACGTAGCGTAGGCATCCGGACCGTGATGATCACCGGTGAGGCGCAACACATCGCCGATTTCGTCGCCACCAAACTCGGTGTCGACCGAAGTGCACGCCCAAGCCCAGAGGACAAGACAAAGCAGTCCCAGGCATGCACGCCCGTGGGCTCAAGTTGCGAGGGTCCAAGACGAGTCACCTATTCCGTGTCCGAGCGGGCACAACCCGTTAAGCACATTATCTGTTCATATCTACAGGTATAGTGGCGGAATGGAACCTCAGGACAGCAACGTGGTTGGCCTTGACGGGTGTGCGGCGCACTGCGACGAACCGTTGAGCGTGTCGGCACTGCGGGAACGTCTGCCCGACAGCGAAGCGCGTAGGCGGACAGCGGACCTGTTCCGGTTGCTGGGTGACCCCACCCGGGTGTCGATCCTCATGGCCCTGCTGGAAGGCGGCGAGCTGTGCGTGTGCGACCTGTCCGCCACCATCGATGTGGCCGAGAACGTCGTGTCGCAGGCTCTGCGGCTGCTTCGAACGGCTGACGTGGTCCGCACCCGCCGCGAGGGTCGCCGCATTCACTACCGGCTGGCCGACGCCCACGTCCGCATGCTCCTCGATCTGTCCGCCGACCACGTCAGCCACCAACCGGCACCGGCCGTTTCCGCTCCAGCGCCCGCCGCCCGCAGGAACACACGTGGCCGCTGAACCGTCGACCGTGACTGTGTCGATGTTCCGGGTGGAGGAACTCGACTGTGCCACCGAGGAGAACGAGCTGCGCGAGGCGCTCACCCCGATCGACGGCGTTCGACGGCTCGACTTTGACCTGGTTGCCCGCCGGGTGACCGTCACCCACCACCTGGACTCACCGGCCCCCATCGAAGCGGCCATCCGCCTCGCCGGGATGCGGCCACGGTTGCTCATCGCTGCACTGAGCGACTCCCCCGCCCGACGTCCGTCGCTTGCCCGCTCCACGATTTTCACCACCGTGGGCGCCGGTCTGCTGGCCGTCGGCTCCGAACTGCTGGTGGTCGCCGGTCTCGACGAGCAGTCCGTTCCGGTGGCCGGACTGGCGGTCGCCGCCATCGCGCTCGGTGGACGCGAAACGCTCCGCAAAGGTTGGCAGGCGCTGCGCTCGCGTCGGCTCACCATGAACCTGCTCATGTCCGTGGCCGCCATCGGTGCCGTCGCCATCGGGCAATGGCCCGAAGCAGCCGTGGTCATCTGGCTGTTCGGCGTGGCCGAGCTCATCGAAGCACTCAGCCTGGAACGGGCCCGAAACGCCATCCGCTCCCTGGTCGCCCTCGCCCCGGAAAGCGCTCATGTCCGCACCGACACCGGCGACTGGACCGACACCCCCGCCGCGGCCATCACGCTCGGCGCAGTCATGCTCATACGTCCGGGTGAACGCATCGCCCTCGACGGAACCGTCACCTCCGGCAACAGCACTGTCAACCAGGCTCCCATCACCGGCGAGTCCATCCCCGTCACCAAGACCACTGGTGACGTCGTGTTCGCCGGCACCATCAACGAACGCGGCACCCTCGAAGTCACCGTCACCGCAGCGAAAGGCGAAGGCACCCTGGACCGCATCGCAAGGTCCATCCAACAAGCCCAATCGGAAAAGGCCCCGGCCCAACGCTTCGTCGACCGGTTCGCCGCCGTCTACACCCCCATCGTGTTCGCCCTCGCGATCGCCGTCGCTGTTCTGCCACCGATGCTGGGCCAAGGAGCTTGGCACGACTGGTTTTACAAGGCTCTCGTGCTGCTCGTGCTGGCCTGCCCGTGCGCGCTGGTCATCTCCACGCCCGTCACCGTCGTGTCCGGCCTAGGCGGCGCAGCCCGGCGCGGGATTCTCATCAAGGGCGGCATCCACCTCGAACAGGCCCGCCGCATCGACACCATCGCGTTCGACAAGACCGGCACCCTCACCCACGGCCGCCCCGAACTCACCGACCGCATCACGGTCAGCGGCATGCCCATCGATGACGCGCTCCGGATCGCCGCGTCGATCAACCGGCTATCGCAGCACCCCGTCGCCCACGCCATCGTCAGCGCGCATACCGGTTCCCTCCACGCGGTCGAGGACTTCGAAGCGATCACCGGACGTGGCGTTGAAGGCACGGTGAACGGTGTTCGTTACCTGCTCGGCAACCACCGCCTCGCCGAAGAGAACGGCGTGTGCACCCCGGAACTGGAAACCATCCTCGGTGGTCTCGAAGGCGACGCAAAGACCGCCGTGGTCCTCATGACCGACCACCTGGCCGTCGCTGTGTTCGCGGTGGCCGACACTGTGCGCGCCACCGCGGACCAGGCTGTGGCCGACCTGAAGCGTCTCGGTGTGCGCACCCTGATGCTCACCGGCGACAACCAGCGCACCGCGTCGGCCGTGGCACGACAGATCGGCATCGACGACGCCCGCGGCGACCTGCTCCCCGACGACAAGCTCCGCATCGTCACCGAGCTCACCGACACCGGCCAGCATGTGGCCATGGTCGGTGACGGCATCAACGACGCCCCCGCACTGGCCAAGGCGGCACTCGGCATCGCCATGGGCGCGGCCGGTACTGACACCGCTATCGAAACCGCCGACATCGCCCTCATGGACGACGACCCCCGCAAACTCGCGGAGACCATCCGCATCTCGCAGCACACCTCGCACGTGCTGTGGCAGAACATCGCCGTCGCCCTCGGCGTGAAGGTCGTGTTCTTCTTCCTCACCCTCACCGGAACCGCATCACTGTGGCTGGCCGTGCTCGCCGACATGGGCGCCAGCCTCGTCGTCATCGCCAACGGCCTACGCCTGCTGCGCCACCCCTCACACCGACACACCACCACACAACCGGGCACCGCGACCTGACATGACGACACCGGCGTTGACCGCCGCGCAACTCGTCACCGCCCCCGTGGCCGCGGGTGCATTGGGATCCGTCGTGGCTGCGGTCCGGCGACCATCGCCGAGCGTCACCAGCGCCCTGCAACATGTGGCCGCCGGGGTGGTCATGGCCGCCGTCGCCGGAGAAGTGCTCCCTGACCACGTCATCATGTTCTTCGCCGGGTTCCTGTTCCTCTACGCCCTTGAGGGAATCCACTGACCGCAGCGACCTCCACGGGTTCTCCACACGCGTTGTTCATCATGAGCGTATGGAAAATTTCGGAACAGTGCCGGTGACCGTGTCAACACGGCGTTTCTCGCGTCGTGAGGTGTTGACCGGGGCCGGTGCGTTGGTGTTGCTCGGTGCCGCTGGACCTGCGGCGTTCGCGGCAACATCGACGACCGCGTCGGGGTCAAAACTGGTCGGCCCGACCGACCCGGCAGTGGAAGCGCGTGATGCGAAACGTCGCCGGCCCGGTGCTGGGTTGGTGAAGGCGACCGTGACCGCATCGGCGATCAAGGCGATGGTTGGTGGCCGTGAGGTGTCGACGTGGGCATTCGGCGACCGACCCGGCGCCGGTGGGATCAGGGCCAAGGTCGGCGACATGATCGAAGCGACGTTCGTCAACAAGTTGCCGTCTGCGAACACGATGCACTGGCACGGCATCGCCCTGCGCAACAACATGGACGGTGTCCACGGCCTCACCCAGTCAGCGGTGGAGCCGGGCAAGTCGTTCACGTACCGATTCACCGCGCCTGATGCGGGCACGTACTGGTTTCATCCGCACATGGGTCTTGAGCTCGACAAGGGCCTCTACGCGCCGTTGATCATCGAGGACCCGAACGACCCGGTCGGCGCGGACGTTGACGCCACGTTGATGCTCGACGACTGGCTCGACGGCTACGGGCGCACCCAGGAACAAGTCCTCGCCGGATTGCAGAGCGGTGGCGGGCATTCCGGTCACAACATGGGCGGCGGGTCCGGTATGGGTGGAATGGGTGGCATGATGGGTGGGTCGGGATCGGGTCTCACCGGTGACGTCACGTACCCGTTGCATGTCATCAACGGCCGAGGGCCGGGCGAGCGTGAGACGGTGCAGGCCAAGCCGGGCCAACGCGTGCGGTTGCGTCTCATCAACGCCGGGTCCGATACCGCGTACCGCGTCGCAGTCAGCGATCACCGACTCACCGTCACCCACGCCGACGGCTTCCCCGTGAAACCGGTCGAGGTCGACACGCTGCTGATGGGTATGGGTGAGCGGTACGACGTGATCGTCACCGCGAAATCCGGTGCGTTCGCGATCGTTGCCGTTCCCGAAGGGAAGACCGACCCGGCCGGCGAGGCGGTCCTGCGCACCACCACCACGGCACCGTCACCGAAACTCGGAACTCGCCCGACCGGCCTCAACGGTCAAGTGTTGAGCTACAGCGATCTGAAGCCCACGGATGCCGTTCGACTCGCGACCCGCAAACCCACCCGAACAACCACGATCCAGTTGACCGCGACCATGAGCGGATACACCCACGGCATCAACGGTCGCTCGTATCCCGACAGTGCGCCGATCGTCGTTCGCCAGGGTGAACGGCTGCGGTTGCGGATCGTGAACGACACGATGATGTTCCATCCCATCCATCTGCACGGCCACACGTTCCAGGTGGTGGGGTCGTCGCGTAAGGACACCGTGAACGTCCCGGCGATGGGAGCGGTCGAGGTCGATATCGAGGCGGACAACCCGGGCCAGTGGATGATGCACTGTCACAACACGTACCACTTCGAATCCGGGATGGCCACCGTTCTGTCCTACCGCCGCTGAGCGCAGCGTCGGAGTCTTGGCGGGCCGACCGAAGGTGCATGCTGTTGACATGGGCATCGTCTTGGTCGTCGAGGACGAGGCCCGGATTGCCG
>JANLRD010000189.1:0-5424 GCA_031368215.1 Acidimicrobiia bacterium
CGGGGTGTAGCGCAGTGCTCGAATCGGGCGCTACGGGACACTTTGGAAGATGCAACGGGGTGTAGCGCAGTGCTCGAATCGGGCGCTACGGGACACTTTAGAAGATGCAACGGGGTGTAGCGCAGTGCTCGGTTCGGGCGCTACGGGACACTTTGGAAGGTGCAACGGGGTGTAGCGCAGTGCTCGGTTCGGGCGCTACGGGACACTTTGGAAGGTGCAACGGGGTGTAGCGCAGTTGGTAGCGCACCTGCTTTGGGAGCAGGAGGCCGCTGGTTCGAGTCCAGTCACCCCGACACCGCACCACTAGTGTGGTGGTTCGCTTCCGCGGCCTCGGCCCCGGTCTGCGGGTGTAGCTCAATGGTAGAGTTCCTGCCTTCCAAGCAGGCCATGCCGGTTCGATCCCGGTCACCCGCTCCACACAAAACCCCTGCTCAGGCAGGGATTTTGGTTTTTCCAGGTTCGGGCAGAGTCGCCGAAAACCGCCGGTCGTGCCCTTACCGTGCCCTTATGAATGGCGTCGAGCGGCGCGAAGCAGACGCCGAGGGCGTGCTTCGTTCTCAAACGAACGCTCGGATTCGTTGGCGAAGTCCGCGAGCCGCTGCGGACCGAGATCACTAGCGCCAACCGTCGCGTCCTGTCACCCGATTGTCTCCTGTCCCGAGAGTCGATCGGCGCCGATCCGAGGATCAACGCCGAGGCGGACCCGCTCGGAACCCGGCGCGCGGCGTTTTAGCGATTCATCGCTGTTGGGTATTCCGGCATCGGTCCGATCGTCTCTACGACGAGGACGGAGACGCGCCGGCGGTGCTCGGAACCGACTGAGGCCGTCGGCCGAAGGCTCACGAAGACCTGAGGGTAGGTCAGCGAGGTTCGCTGCGCTGACCCGTCGCGAACCTCGCACCTCCCCCACGATCGACCACTCGGAGCGCGACTCGGCCCGAGATCACCGGTATAACGCCGGGAGTAGGGCGGGCTGTCCGCCCTGACGGCTGAGCGAGCAGTGCTCCCGCGTAGGCGTTGGGGAGGTGATGAAGTCATCTGGTTGTGGGGTTCGCTGTGCTGAGCTTGATGGGAAGACTGCGTCGGTCGTGGCGTCCTGGTCAGCCAGCGGCGCGGTGTGCGCTCTCGCGGAAAAGGACCTGGAGTGAACGACGGCGATGACCGCTTTCGTTGGTCGTGCCCGAGTGCCACAGGTAGGCGTGGCGGACAAGCAGGCTCCCGGCGGGGCCGATGGCGATCTGCTCGTGCGGGTGTGGTCGCTCGCTGTAGCGATAGTCGCCCACGAGCTGCTCGTCTCGGTGGGAGCCCGGAACGACGCGGGTGGCTCCGTTGGCGGTTGTGAACGCGTCGATGAACCATGTGCCATGCACTCCTGGAACGGGCTGGGGACCAATGTCAGGATGCAGTTGCTGGTGTCCACCTCCAAGCCGTGGCTCGCGTGCCGTGATCCCGGACAGCTCCACTGGGCCGGTCAACAGCGACGCGACGAGGGCGTGGAGCAGCGGGTGCGTTACGCACACCCCGAACCCTTCCTCTTGGGGATCGATACCGAACGTGACGCAGTCACCTTCGGCGTTGTCCCCGCGCGACGCTTTGTCGTGGGCAATGTCGTCAAGCCGCTGCCGCATCCGAGAAATCGCAGCAGCATCCAACAGAGCCTCGACGACGACGTAGCCATCTCGGGCGAGGGTCGTCGACATCGACTTTGCGGCGTCAGCGCTGGGGCCGATCGCCCCGACATTGGGTAGGTCCACGGAACCGATGATGACATGGCCGGGCAATACGGGAAAGTGTGCACGGCCGGTGCTCCGACACAAACGGCCGTGCTCAAACAGGAAGGGCGACGAGGACGCAGCGCGAGCCACGATACGCACAAAGGTCCAGCATCCGGCCCGCAGTTGTGCCACGGTTCGCGGTCAGGAGCATCGAAGGTGAGCGCCAATCGCGCTGAACCGCGCATGTACTGTGCGGTCGAGAAACGATGCGGCGCCGGTGATAACGAGCGCGTCCGAACCGGCTATCGGCGCTACGCGAGATGGCTAGGTTCGTGATGTGTTGTGGCTGTCCAAGTCGTCAGCATGTCACGGGTCCGCCCCAGCCGGCCGTCACGCGGTCGATGTCAGCTCGCGAGTCGAACGCTATTCGGCGACTTGTCGTAGGCGATCGCCGCGACATGAAGTAGCGCTTGTGGATTGCCCATCGCGAGGAACATAACGACGACCGATCGTTGACGATCGTGCACGAAGAGCTTTTCCGGCGGTTCGTATATGGCCTCGGTTCCGAGCCCCTCGACACTCGTTCCTGTAGCTGATCGCTCCGTCCACGTCGCAGCGGGCTGAAACTGCACGACGAGGAGGTAGCCGCGACTATCAAGGTTCGGATAGCCGCATGCTGGCCCATGCGCCTCGGCCATCGCGACACGTTGCAGCGGGAGCGACAACCCGAAAGCGTGCTGAACGTCGAGCGACTCAAGAAGCGGACACACGGTGCTGTTGGCCGCAACGAACTGGTCGGTCAGGTTCATTGGCGTGATGTTCGGCGCAGCCACCTGGACCCTCCTGTCGGCGCATGCCCCCACCAATGCCGAAATGGCGATCCCGAGAACCAGAACGCGACGCATGATCGGTCCTACACCGTTCGGCGGCCCGTTCGCAGTCGCCGAGCCGACAGTGAACTCACGAAATCAACACTGCCGCGGACCGCCACCAAACGCAACCCGGATTCATGCTGTTGGTGGTCCAGATGGGCGTCGCCGATCACATGCATCGCAAAGGGTATCGGCGCGCTGATCAATCCGATCTGGGCCAGAACTCGTGTGTTCTGGTGCCTCTCCTCTGTCGAGGTTGGCCGGCGTGCCGAATTTTCCAGCCGAAGACCAGTTCGGTGATGTTTCTTTGATCGGGCAACACAAAGGTCACCTCGCCGATCTCGGTCGAGCCTTCCCGGCGGTAGAGCCGAATTGCAGCTTCGATGACGCGACCACGTCGAGGACCGGAGGGAGTCCGAGCGCGATGGCGTGAAGTCGGGCCACGTCGAGCAGTTGTGCACCCGTCGAAGCGCGCCGAGCGCTGGGATGAACGAGAAGCCGAGCCACAACGCCGAGGTTCCCTTCGACACCGGCCTCGCGCAGCACCGTTGTCATGGCAATTGATAACGAGGGGTTCAGTGCGACGTGGCCAGCAATGCGCGCTCCCTTTCACTCACCCATGCAGCGACCGGCTCGGGTTCGGTCAAGAACCGCGTTAAGTCGTCGGCCGGTAAGTACACGGGGTATCCATCGGAGTCGCGGACTTCACGGGCGATGCGTGTCTATTTCGGAAAGTCGGATTCGCTCCGTCGCATGATCATCAACTCGAAGCTTCTCACTCGTCATTCCGAAGCGGTCTGATTCGAGATGGGTTGCCCTAAGGTCAAACTCGACCCTTGAACGTTCCGGTCTCCACCTCCGCCACGCGGCACGGACGAGTAATAACACCAAGAATCGGCGGTCTCAACCCGCTGCAGTGTGGCCCTTACGAGCGATCCCGACGCCCGTCGCGACCACAGAGTGACGGCCTGATCGTCGGCAAAGTTGTCGCGGGAGTCCCGACCGGTCGCGCACCTCCCACCCTTCCCACGATCGAACGCTCGGAGCGCGACTCGCCCCGAGATCACCCGTATACGGCCGGTCGCGAGCGGTCGTGCGCGCGCACGTTCAGCGCACTGTGCGACGGAGAACACGCGTGTCACGAGTAGCGGCCGGGCCATAGTGTTGGGGCGAATGACGGCCGAGTGCTGGCGTGAGGTGAGTAGGGCCAACTGGGAGTCGCGTGTGCCAATCCACACCGGTTCGGCTCCGGTTTTCTGCGGGGCCGCAAGCGCCTCAGATCTCGACCACTACGAGGGACACCTACAGCGCCGGTGTCACCGTCGTGCGGCCTGTTGATCATCCGGATAATTGCCCAGTGACGTCGCGCGTATGGCTGCCGACAACGACGTGTCGGCCCGTCAGGCACCCAAACCGGGTGATCGCTTGCCGTCATCGGATGGAGCCGACCGCCCGGCGCTCCCTGTGACAGCCGATAGGAGCTTCCATCAGACGCCTGCAGGGCGATCGCACGCGCTGGTTTCGGCCCTCCAGCGAACGGCCGGGAACCGGGCCGCACAAACATTCGTCAGCGGTGAGCGATCCCGTGTGGGGCAGGGCGCGGTGCCGCGGCGGATCGACCGGACGCCACAGGCGACGAAGGTTTCGCTGCCCGTGCCCCTCGACTCTGTCGCGGCGGTGCGCACCCGGCTTGATGCGCGTCACAAGAGTCTCAATCAGTTCTTGACCGATTCAAAGCAGGACATCACGAACATTCGTACGCACTTCGGGTTCGTCAATGGCGTATATAAGCGGAGTTTTGACAATCACGCGATGGTTATTGCACAAGCGAAGGCGCAGGCGGAGACGAAGCAGGCGTGGGTCGATTTCGCGTTTGGTGTCGCTGTGGGCGTGAGCGTCGGAATGATGGGCGAGGCGTTGATCGCCGGGAGGCTCGCCGAATCTGCTTTCGAGCTCGTCGCGGAGGTCGGTGCGGAAATGGTGGAAGGCGGGATTGCCTCTCGTGTGAAACCGGAGGTTCCAAAATTCGAGCTGCTCCCCGATGCGGCACCGGAACTGAAACAGATTCGCTCCCTCCAGATACTTGATGACCTGAATGTTGTCGTTATCGAGATGGCCGTGCCGGGTGCGTCCGTCTTTACCCAGCCGCTGGTGCAATGCGAGCGAGTGACGGCCGAGCTACGGCTCATTGCGTCCGGGGCTGACGAAAAACACCGGAAGATGACCGATGATCAGATCCGTGAGCAGTTCGCCAAGATCACCAAGTTTGATCAAGCGAGCGCTCAAGCGGATGCAAAACTGGCTGCCTCGAAGGCGGCATTCGACAAGCTTCGGGCACAGTTCTTCGCGAGACCGCCGATTACGGATGCGAAAGTCGAGCAGGATATCTGGATATCGTGGATCGCAGCGCAGGCAATTGACACGTTCTTCGCGCCGACACTCTTCAACTCACTGATCCGCCAGCACTTTCGTGACATCGGCCTCAGCGGGCGTTTGGGCGTAGAGGGTCTCGGGAACTACGACCGCCTCTTCGGTGAGTATTGGCCGCACAATCCAGGCACTCCGCAGGAGCGTGCCGTTGTCGCGAGCTATACCGCCCTCAAGAACGCAGCGGCCGCCGAAGGTAAGGCGATCCCCGCGTTCTGGAACAAAGTGTTTCTACAGGCCTAATCAAGCCCACGGTGGTGAGGAATACCGACGAATAGAAACGCTCGCGTCCACGCCTGATCAGCGACGTCCCGGAACCAAGTCCCACAACGCAGGCTTAGCTTTGGGAGGCGCACGGGCCTGCCCAGAGTTTCGGTGACTGCTGGGTTTGGGGATTCAGGCCGCCCGGA
>JANLRD010000223.1:0-10832 GCA_031368215.1 Acidimicrobiia bacterium
GCATACAACGCACCGCCGTAGCTGACGTCGACGAACACCGGGCCCCGTGACGTGGTCACCATCACGTCGCGCGCGATCACGTACGCCGCGACGTTTCGGAACGACACGTGCTGCACCGCCCCACCCGCGCACGTGACGACAGCGGTGACCCGCCCGGAGGGGACGTCGATCACCACCTCGGTGGTGCCGTCCGGATCGGCTTGCACTCGGCCGCTTTCGACCGCCCAGGTGCCGAGGGCGATCGTCCCGTGCCCGCAGGCAGTGGAGTAGCCGTCCTTGTGCCAGAACAGCACCCCGAAGTGGGCGCCGTCGTCGTTGCCGGGAACGATGAAACCGCCGTACATGTCGGCGTGTCCTCGCGGTTCGTTGACCAGAAGCTGACGAACGACATCGACGGCAGGTGTCGTCTGCGCGTAGGAGCGACGTTCGAGAACCGTCGAACCCTCGATCAGCGGCAGACCGTCGGTCACGATCCGGAACGGCTCACCGGCGGTGTGGTAATCGGTCACGGAGACGTCGTCGATATTCATCGAGCTCCACGATAGGTTCTGCCGTTGATTCAACCCCCGGGACTCCTCGTGCAACTGCCCTACCTCGACGCTCACGCCATGGCCGCCGCGCTGTCGTGGCGCGAAGTGATCGACGCGTTGGCGGACGCGATCCGGTCGGGGCCTTCTTCGGCGCGTTTCGTCGCTCGCGTCGGGGTTCCGGTTACGGCCGGTGAGTTGCTCCTCATGCCGAGCGAGACCGAGCGTGCCGTCGGCGTGAAGGTCGTGGGCGTTGCCCCGGCCAACCCGGAGAACGGCCTGCCACGCGTTCAGGGCGTGTTCATCCTCATCGACGCCCGCACGCTTACCCCTCTCGCGCTGATGGACGGCACGGCGCTCACCAACATCCGTACGCCGGGACTTTCAGCGCTCGTGGTGCATGAGCTTGCTCCCGTTGACGCGAAACGTCTCGTCGTCTTCGGTTCCGGCCCACAAGCGCGTGCGCATATCGCCGCGGTGTGTTCTGTGCGGCCGATCCAATCGGTTCGCATTGTGGCCCGGGATCCCCGACGTGTTGCGGTCCTGATCGGTGAGCTCGACGCAACCGCCTTGGATGCGCGGGCGGGCACGCCCGCCGATGTCGCACGTGCTGACATCGTCGTCTGCGCAACGACCGCACGGACCGCCGTGTTCGACGGGTCCCTCCTCGCTGAGCACGCCTGCGTCGTCGCGGTCGGGTCACATGAACCCGATGCCCGAGAACTCGACGACATCGTGTTCCGTCGTGCGTCTCGTGTGGTGGTGGAGGACCGTGAAACCGCGATGCGGGAGGCGGGCGATGTGATCCAGGCGATCTCCGCCGGTGCTCTCGCCGTGGGGTCTCTCACGGACCTGCGCTCGGTCCTCGCGCATCCGAGGACGACCGACGGCATCAGCGTCTTCAAGAGCGTCGGCATGGCATGGCAGGACCTTTCCGTCGCCGAAGCGATCTGGGCAGCAAGCCCCCACTCGGGCCGCCATTGAACGCTGGCGATGAAGCGCCCCGAGCCTTCGCTCGCTGCGCCACTACACTTGGTTTTCCAAGCACGGATCGGAGGGGCGATGGGCACGAGAACATACGGGCAGCACTGCGGTCTCGCGGCGGCGATGGACCTGATCGGACAGCGATGGTCGATGCTCATCGTTCGCGACCTCACGCCCGGCCCCCGCCGGTTCACCGACCTCTTCGAGGGGTTGCCGGGCATCGCCACCGACGTCTTGGCCGAGCGCCTCCGTGAGCTCGAGTCGGCGGGCGTGATCGTGCACCGATCGACCAAGCATCCCGTTCCGGCGAAGCTGTATTCGCTCACCGCGTCCGGCGAAGAACTGTCGGCGATTGCGAGTCGTCTTGCCGACTGGGGCATGCCCCTCCTGCCGACCGTTCCCGCCGCGGATGCGAAGGTGCGGGCTCGGTGGGCACTGCAGACCATGTCACGGCATTACGTCGGCGGCCTTGCGCACGGCGACTATGAGCTCACCATCGACGGTGAGGAGTTCTGCGTGCGCGTGTCCCGCGATGTTGCGAAGCTCCGCTACGGCCCCGCCCCCGGCCCTGCAGTCCTTGGCCTGCGCTGTTCCGTTCGTCAGTTCTTCAACGCGTTGAAGGACCCGGCGTACCTCTCGGTCGCACATCGCGGACTCGAAATCGAAGGTGATGTCGCGAACGCCCAGGCATTGCTACGCGCGCTTCCGATCCAGGTAGTGGCAACCTGACGGTTCGGGGACCAGTTGCCTCTTGTCGTCAATCGGCGCGTCCGCTACTCGCTCGCCGTGGCTGGGACAAGCTGACGGTCGCGGCGACGAGAGCCACGATCGCCACATAGACGTACCCGCGGTGGTGGGCGGCGAGTAACGCCTTCGGCGTGCCGGGAGAACCGAGCACCGCGACGAGTATGGCGACACCTACTACCGAACCGACCTGTCGGCAGGTGTTGTTCACTGCGCCACCGACCGAGAGTCGATCCGGAGGGAGGCTCGACACGGCGGCAGCGGTGTTGACCGGGATGAACGCTGCGATGCCGACCGCTGTGCATTCGGCAATCGCTACGAACAGCCACGGACGTGGCGTTGCGTCGATCAGAAGCCGGAAGGCCATCGCGCTCGCGGCGACGATCGCCGGCCCGAAGATCACGAATGGTCGGAAACCGAAACGTCCGGCGAGCTGCCCCGACTTCCGCGCCAGCAGCGCAACCGTGAGAGGGGCGAGCGCGCTCAGAAGGCCGGCGTGGAGCACGGTGTAGCCCCAGACCTGCCGGAGGAAGAGGACGTTGTTGAGTCCGGACGCGGCGAAACCGGCGTAGAACGCGATGCCCGAGAGGTTGGCGATGTTGAACCCTCGGTTCCGGAAGAGCCCGAGGTCGAGGATCGGGTTGGGGTGGCGTCCCTGCCGACGCCAGAACAACGGCGCTACGACGACGCTGACGGCGAGCGAACCGAGCGTCTTCGGGTCGGCCCACCCCCAGACGTCGGAGCGCGAGATCCCCAAAGCAAGCGCGGCGAGCGAGAGGGTGATCATGGCGGCGCCGGTGAGGTCAGGAAAGCGTCGGTCGAGTGCCCGAGCAGTCTCTCGGAGGACACTGCGACCGAAGAACAGAACGGCGGCGCAGATGGGCACGTTGACCCAGAACGCGGCGCGCCAACTCGTCGCAGTGATCAGCACCGCCCCGAGGCTCGGTCCGCTGGCAACACCAAGGGCGCCGATTCCGCCGAACATGGCCACGATTCCGGTTCGTTTCTCTGGAGGGAACGCGGCGAGGAGGAGGCCGAGCGATGCCGGGGTCAGCAGCGCTCCACCGATGCCCTGAATCACCCGTCCGGTGACCAGGACTCCGAGCCCGGGCGCCACGGCGCAAAGCATCGACCCGATGCCGAACACGACGACGCCGAGGAGGAAGAGTCGGCGACGTCCGAGTTGATCGGCGATTTTACCGGACACGACGAGCAGTCCGGCGAAGCAGATGTTGTACGCCGTGACGATCCATGATGCGTTGGCACGTGTGGCGCCGAAGTCACGCAGGATCTCCGGGAACGCGACGTTCACGACGGAGAGGTCGAGGGTGGTGATGTAGGCGCCGAGGGCGCACAGCGCAAAGGTAGGCCACGGCGATGGGACCGGCGCGTTGGTCGAGCTCCGGATATGACTCACGAGATCCTCACGGAGTCATGGTACTAACCAATGTCTTACTTGGAAAATTGTGTGTTGAGAGTCGGGCGCGATTCGACGTTGTCCACACAACCATCCCCGCACGCACTACTGGCAGCAGTTGACGGCGCGGGCTACCCACGCCGAACCATACCGAGCTTGCCCGCGCCTCGCGCATAACGGGTGCAGTCGTCCCGAACGGGACATACTGCATCTCATGGGTGACGTGCTGACCGGCCAGACCGTAGAGCTTCTTCAGACGATGATCCGCAACGCGTGCGTAAACGACGGTTCCGCTGGATCGGGCCAGGAGGTGCGCAGCGCCGACGCCCTCCAGTCGTTCCTCGAGGGCACGGGCGTGTCTATGGAACGCTTCGAGCCCTCTCCCGGGCGGACGTCACTGGTGGCGCGCATCGAGGGGTCTGATCCATCCGCGGCAAGCCTGTGCCTGATGGGCCACACGGACGTGGTGCCGGTCAACCCCGACGGGTGGAGCCGCGACCCGTTTGGTGCCGAACTGATTGACGGTGAGGTGTGGGGCCGCGGGGCCGTGGACATGTTGAACCTCACCGCATCGATGGCGGTGGCGTTCAAGGACTTCGCGCGACGGGGCTTCCGTCCGAAGGGCGACCTCATCTTGTTTGCGGTGGCCGATGAGGAGTCCGGTTCCAAGCATGGTGCGCAATGGCTGGCCGATCACGAGCCCGACGCTATCCGTGCCGACTACGTGCTCACCGAGAGCGGAGGGCTGCACAGCGGACCGCGCGAGGCACCGTTCATCGGGATGAACGTGGGCGAAAAGGGTGTGGCCTGGCGCAAGCTGCGCGTGCGCGGCACCCCCGGGCACGGATCAGCTCCGTACCGGACGGACAACGCTTTGGTGAAGGCTGCGGCCATCGTGCAGCGCCTCGCCGCATACGAACCGCGGCCCCGCTTCCACGAGCTGTGGCGCGAGCAGCTGGACGCGTTGGGCCTGCCCGACGAGATGAAGCAGAAGCTGATGGATCCGGGGCACGTGGACGAGGCGCTGGCCCAGCTACCCCTCGGAGTCGCCCGGCACCTCCACGCCTGCACGCACACTACGTTCTCTTGCAACCTGATCGAGGGGAGGATGAAGACGAACGTGATCCCGGACCTGATCGATCTGGGTGTCGACATCCGCACCATGCCCGGCGAGACCGCCGCCGAGGTGCAGGCCCACCTCGACGCTGCGCTGGGCGACCTCGCCGCGGACGTGGAGGTGGAGCTGGTGATGAACGACCCGGCCAGCATCAGCCGCATCGACACGCCCGTGTGGGACGCGCTGGCCAGGGCGGTGGCCCACCCGTTCCCCACGTCGCGCCTGACGCCGCGCGTCGTGGTGGGGTTCACCGACGCACGCGTGTACCGGGCCATGGGGTCTGTGGCCTACGGGGCAGGGCTGTTCAGCCCCGACCTGGACAGCGGCGAATACGCCAGCCGGTTCCACGGCAACGACGAGCGCATCGACGTCGAGTCACTTCGGCTCACCACGCAACTCTGGCTGGACGTGGTTCAGGAGGTGCTGGGATGAATGACGTGCACGCGGTCCGCCGGCAGGTGGCCGAGGTCGCCGCCGCGTTCGCCGCCGACCGGCGGGCCCGACAGGCCCGCACCACCCTGGACCCAGCCGACTTCGATGCGTTGCGGGCGGCAGGACTCCAACGGGTTGGTCTGCCCGCGGAACGCGGTGGGCTCTGGTCGTCCGCACGGGAGTCCACCAGGGGAATCGGTGAGATCTACCGGGCGCTTGCCTCGGGGGACTCGTCGGTGGCGTTGGTGAGCGCGATGCACGCCGCGGTGCTCGCATACTGGCTGGGCACCGAGCAGGTGGAGGCGCCGCACACCGCGGCGTGGCAGGCCCAACGGTCGCAGGTGTTCGACACCGTGGAGGCCGGCTGCTGGTGGGGCACGATCACGTCCGAGCCGGGCAGCGGCGGAGATGTCGCCAAGACGCGATCGGTCGCGACCTGCGTGGGGGAGGGGGCCAACGATTGGAGGATCTCCGGCGAGAAGCACTTCGGCAGCGGGTCGGGAATCGTCTCGTACATGATCACCACTGCGCTGCCGGAGGGTTCCGCTGAACCGGACTGGTTCTTCATCCCTGTCGCTCAGGTGCCGCTCGACGGATCGTCCGGGATCACCCTCACCGCGCCGTGGGACGGGCACGGCATGACTGCCACACAGAGCCACGGCCTCTCCTTCAGCAACGTACCGGCCCAGCGCATCGCCTGGCCCGGCCATCTCCAGGACGTCATCGGCGCAGCCGGGCCGTTCTTCGGCCTGTTGTTCACCGCCGTCGTGCTGGGGATCGTGGAGACCGCGGTGCGCGAGGCGCGAATTCAATTGAGCGCGAGGCAGGACACGCTGCGACCGTTCGAGCAGGTGGAGTGGGCCCAGGCCGAGTTGGAGGCCTGGACCATGGAACAGGCCTACGAGGGAGCGCTGCGCACGCTGGAGTCGGGCCAACCCGCACGCGGGGCGTCGCTCCGAGCGAAGATCGTCAGTGCACAGCTGGCGGAGTCCTGCCTACAGCGCATCTGCCGGGTCATGGGCGGTGGCACGTTCGGCCGCCGGTCGCCGTTCGGCCACTGGTTCGAAGATGTGCGGGCGCTCGGCTTCCTCCGTCCGCCGTGGGCTCTGGCCTTCGACGGGCTCATCGCCGAATCGCTTGTCGTGCCTGGGTGAGACACCTCGACGCGCTAGGCAGCGGCGGCGCTTCCTTCGATGGGGGAGCCGGACACGGTCACGCGGTGCATGATGCGTCGATGGCCGTGGTAGTCGTTGAGGGCGTAGTGCCACGTGGCCCGGTTGTCCCAGAAGGCCAGCGAGCCCTGCTGCCAATCGAACCGGCAGCTGAACTCCGGAAACGAGGCGTGCTGGTAGAGGTACGTGAGCAGCGGAGCGCTCTCCGCGGCAGTCCAGCCGTCGAAGCGGATGGTGAATGCGGCGTTCACGTAGAGCGTCTTGCGCCCGGTGTCGGGGTGGCGGATCACCACCGGGTGCACACTGTCCTGCACTGCGGCCGACGCGTTACCGATGCGGTCGGCAGTGTCAGCAGTTTTCGCGTAGCCACCCTCGGGCCCGAAAACGTGGGCGGTCGAATGCACAGCGCGCATACCTTCAAGCGTGTTCTTCAGTCCTGGCGAGAGCGCGTCGTATGCGTTCGACATGCTGGCGAAGAGCGTGTCGCCGCCGCGCGGTGGTACTTCTCGGGCGAGGAGGACCGAACCCATCGCCGGCACGACGTCGTAGCTGTGATCGGTGTGCCAGCCGCCGCCGATATTCGACCTCTGTTCGGGTTCCTTGCGAACTTCGGCGATCTCCGGATAGCCGTCGACCGGCCTGAAGAAGCGATTCACGTCAATGGGCGCGAAACGCCGGGCGAACGCCAGATGCTGCTCTGGGGTGATGTCCTGATCGCGGAAGAAGATCACTCCGTAGTCGAGGAACGCCGAGCGGATCGTCGCGAACACGTCGTCGTCGAGCGGCGCCGAGAGGTCGACCCCGGAGATCACCGCGCCGAGGGCCGAGGAGAAGGGGGTGACTTGGATTCCGGCTGCAATCATGGCGGCTCCTGCATCGTGCAGCCGTGTCGATGCGGCCGCGTCGTTGCGTGAGCGTACAGGTACCAACCTGCGACCGCTCAGTCGGAGGTCACGAAATGCGAACGTGTCTCCGGATGCACCTTGGCCATAAGGTGGAGTGATGCGCTTCGGCTACTGGATCAACACGTCGTACCCCTGGGCGGACACGCTCTCGACCGCTCAGTCCGCCCAGCAACTGGGGTGGGACTGCCTCTGGTACTCCGATCACTTCATGCCCAACGCTCCGGCGCCGGCCGACGGGGTCGTCAATGAGGCGCTCACAACGCTAAGCGCGCTTGCTTCGTGTGTGCCGACGATCCGGCTCGGGACGATCGTGCTCGGCAACACCTACCGGCATCCTGCGCTGCTTGCCAACATGGCGGCGACCCTCGATCAGATCTCGGGCGGGCGGTTCACGCTCGGTCTCGGCGCTGGATGGCAGGAGAA
Source organism: Acidimicrobiia bacterium (assembly GCA_031368215.1). Taxonomy (GTDB): domain Bacteria; phylum Actinomycetota; class Acidimicrobiia; order Acidimicrobiales; family JANYDT01; genus JANLQX01. The sequence goes on from JANLRD010000223.1 coordinate 7,722, forward strand.
CGAGCACGCGGCATACGGCATGGAGATGGGGACGCTCAAGTGGCGCATGGATCGCTTCGACGAAACCTGCGAGGCGCTCAACCTGCTCTTCTCTCAAGCGCGCACCACGTTCAACGGTGAGCATGTGAAGCTCACCGATGCGCCGCTGGATCCTAAGCCGGTGCAGTCACCGCTTCCACTCATGGTGGGCGGCGGCGGGGAGAAGCGAACGCTGAAGATCGTCGCCAAGCACGCCCACCAATGGAACGTGTGGGCCACGCCGGAGCTGTTCTCGCAGAAGCTGGCGATCCTCGAGAGCCATTGCGCCGACATCGGCCGTGACCCTGCGACCATCGACAAGACGGTCGCAGCGCTCCTGTTCCTCACCGATGACCAGGCCTTCGCCGACAAGCTCAGGTCACGTGACCTCGGCCGACCGGCAATCATCGGGAACGCCCAGGAAGTCGCCGACCAGATTCGGGCCTACGCCGCACTCGGTGTTGACGAGATCATCATCCCGGGTTTCACCTTCCCGAATGCCGCTGCCGCCGAGCCGACGCTTCGGGCGATGATCGAGACGGTGAAGCCACTGCTGTAGCCGCGTGCGAGCTAGTGGAGCGCGGTGCCCCGGACGAGCACCGCCGGCGCCCACCAGTACGCAAACACCGGAGTCACGGAAACAGATCCGTACCCTGCGCTGAGGAGTTCGTCGCTCCAGCGCGTCGCCGACTGCTCGTGGGTGAGCCGTTTCTGGTTCGGGTCGAACTGGCCGACGAGCACGGGCATAAGGAAGCGCTGAACGACCACCATGTCGTTCGGGTACTCCGCCAACCCGCGCTCGTACCGCTCGGCGGCGTAGCGGGCGTGCCCGACCCCACCGTCCTCGAAGTCCGGTACGTCGAACTCGACCAGGCCGATCGACGTCGCCCGCGGAGCGATAGCCCCGAGGACCTCGTGCCTCTGGAACGCGGTGAGGGTGTGGAAGGCGAACGTCGACTGGACCAGCGACCAGGAGTCGGACAGCGCCGTATCGAGGACGAACTCTTCAGCAGTCGTTCGGTGAGGCGACACCGCGCACCGTGCACCGCTGAACGCCGCGACTGCTTCGGCAAGCAGAGCTTCGGACGGCTCCACCAGCGTGACAAGGCCGATCGTGTCGGACACGACCGCCGCTGTGACCCGACCGTCACCGCAGCCGAGGTCGAGCAGTGACGTCGGTCGCTGCTGTGCCACGACGGCGCGCAACGCGTCGATGGTCGCGGCATACAGCGCGGGGTTCGCTCCCCCCTGGATGAACCGCTCGAAGCCTTCCGGCTCGGCGTAGATGTTCCCCTCGCTACCCCCGTCGAGGAATGTCGCCAGCGCTCGGGGGAGCAACGCGTCCGGTTCGGCGGCGGCAGCGTCATGGGCGGCTCGAGCACCCGCCGACCAGTCCGACCCGGCCACAGCAAGAAGGGCATCGATGACAGACAAGGCAGGTGCTCCTCGGCGGCGTGTGACTCGGGCTCGTCATTCTGGTCGACGGTGGAGGAGGCAACGCCGTGATCGACGGACGGCATCCGCCACGAAACACATCCTTGCGAGTCGCGACACAGCGGCGAAACAATGCCCTCCTATGGTGGTCGGGCATGAATGCGCCGTCGATGAACTCGCATGCCGAAACGATCTCCGCGGCACTTGCCGATCTCGACCGCAACGGATTGGCCATCGTGAAGAACCTCTTCACCGACGAACAACTCGACGATCTCACCGCTGCGATGGAGGCGCTGCAAGCGCGGGTGGCCTCGGGCGACTTGGATCCGTGGTTCGCCGGGAACGAGTTCGTCTCGGACTTCGACGGCCCGATGCCACCGTTCGTCCACTATGTCGTGAATGTGGAGGAACTATCGCCGGAGGCGCACGCAGCCTTCTATGACCCCCTGGTGATGGAGATCATCGGACGCGCTCTCGGTCCAGACCACTGGCTCTTCCGTCCCGACGATCGAACGGTTGTCTTCCAGGACGCACGGCCCGGGCAGGGGATGACCTACAGCCGGATCGGATGGCACACCGACCATCAGTCGCGTCCGACGTCGGACATCTGGCCGGCCATCGCCGTGACCGTCCATCTGGACGCGACGTCCCCGGCGAACGGATTCCTCCGAGTGCTCCCGGGCAGCCACAAGATGACGACGGACGCAATGCCGCTCGGGTTCGAGAAGGTTCCGAACGAGATCGGGCTGTACTGCGACCGGGGAGACGTACTTCTCCATCACAGCGATCTCTGGCATTCGGCGGCGCGTGCGACAGAGGATGCCCCCGGAGGTATCCGCCGCCATCTCCGCGGTTCGTTCATGGGCGGTCGTGAACCCGGACCGGGCGAACTCGAACCCTTCAACAAGAATGCGATGCGCTGAGATGACTTTCCCCCGTGCGTGCGCTCCGTATCCCCAGCTCGGCGTCCTTCCGACGACGGTCTCCGACCCCGGACAGGCGCTCGAACGGGTGAAACGCGATGGCGCGGTGATCGTCACGGGCGTCGGTCGCACCGCGGAAGATGCGCGTCTGCTGGGCCACCGGATCTTCGGTGACTCGGTCCTCGCCATCCCCGACGCTGCCGAGGTGCGCGAAGGCGGGATACAGGATCGCCGCCCGGCGGGCCTCACCCTGCACACCCGCTCGAATCTCCACACCGATGGTTTCAGCTACGGCAACCTCTACCCGGACTACTTCCTGCTCCTTTGCGATCAGGACTCACCGGAAGGCGGCGAGTCCTTCGTGATGGACGGCGCTGCGCTCCTCGAGTGGGCCGCGACACAACCCGGGGGACCGGAGTTCGTCGAACGCCTTCAACGGATGCCGATCGATCAGACCGAGCCGGGCAAGCGGAACGCGACCGGCCCCATGGTCGGCATATCCGATTCCGGTCGAGCGATGTTCCGCCGCTTCCCGGAACAGCAGCCGACGCACGACGCATCGGATCCGGAGACGGACTGGGCGATGATCGCCGCCTGGCACACCCTCATTGACGACCTCAGCCTGTTCTGCCCTCGCTTCAAGCTCGAGCCGGGCCACGCCGTCGTGATCGACAACTACCGGCTCTTCCACGGACGAGAGTCGTACTCCGACATCTCCCGTCGCATGTGGCGGCTG
>JANLRD010000231.1:0-4096 GCA_031368215.1 Acidimicrobiia bacterium
AGTCCGCAAGGGACGCCGGGGTGTCCGTGGCCTCAAGGTCCGCGCCAACGCCGACAACGGCCCCGATGCAAAGAACGCCCGGGCGTTCGGAGCCGAGGGCATCGGCCTGTGCCGCACCGAGCACATGTTCCTCGCCGAGGATCGCCTCCCGATCGTTCGCGAGATGATCCTCGCGGAAACGCCGAAGACGGAAGCCACCGCGCTGGAGAAGCTGCGCAAGGCCCAGAAGGCCGACTTCGAGGAGATCCTGCGCGAGATGGACGGACTGCCGGTCACTGTCCGCCTGCTCGACCCTCCGCTGCACGAGTTTCTCCCGTCGATGGAGGAATTGAAGATCAAGAAGGCCGTCCACGGTCTCACCGCGGTCGAGGAGAAACTTCTCGCCGCAGCGCAGTCGTGGCACGAGTTCAACCCGATGATCGGCACCCGTGGCGTTCGCCTTGCGGTCGTGAAGCCGGGTCTCTACGAGATGCAGGTTCGGGCGCTCCTCGAGGCAGCCGCGGCGAGGGTCAAGAAGGGTGGCAACCCGGTCATCGAAGTGATGATCCCGCTCACCGTGACCCGTGAAGAGATGGCGATGGCGCGCAGCTGGGTGCAGGGCGCGATCGACGAGACCAAGGCGAAGATGGATCCGAAGGCCGCCGCGCAGCTCGACATCACTATCGGCACGATGGTCGAGACACCCCGCGCCGCGGTGCGTTCGGACGAGATCGCCCTGGAGTCCGACTTCTTCTCCTACGGCACCAACGACCTCACCCAGATGACGTTCGGCTTCAGCCGCGACGACGTGGAGGGCCGGATGATGAGCGCGTATCTCGAGCAGGGCCTGCTCAAGCGCAATCCGTTTGAGACCCTCGACCAGTCCGGTGTGGGCCAGCTCGTGCTCGATTCCGTCGCGCGGGGACGCGCGACCAAGCCGGGACTCAAGCTCGGTGTGTGCGGAGAGCACGGCGGCGATCCTGACTCGATCCTGTTCTTCTACGCAGCAGGGCTCGACTACGTGTCCTGCTCGCCGTTCCGCATCCCGATCGCCCGCCTCTCCGCGGCCCAGGCGGTCATCGGGGCGTCGGCCAAGTCCAACGCCTAAATCGGCGGGTTGGCGGTCGTGTCGTCGGGCGCCGGGTTCGATGAACTCGGCGCCGTCGACGTCGGAGCTCCAGCCGACAAGACCGACGGTGAGCCGGTCGCAGGGTCAGTCTCTCCAACGCCAGAATCGGTCGGGTTGTCGCGTGTTCAGCGCAACGTCGGCCTCGTCGTGGCGTTCGTTGTCAGCCTCGTCACCTATCCCGCGCTGACGCCATACGTCGGTTGGGAGCTGGACCAATCATGGGCGGCGGCGCTGCACATCGCCCAGCATCGAGGCCTCCAGCACGGCCACGATGTGGTGTTCACCTACGGGCCATTGGGCTGGCTCACGAGCCCGACGACGTTCTACGAGGGCACCGGTGCGGTCGCCATCGCCATTCGTTTCCCGATTCTGATGGCGGTCGCGTTTGTGATCTGGCGCCGGTTGCGCAGCGTGACGTCGATTCCTGTCGCGCTCGCCGGCTGTGTTGCGCTCAGCTGGATGATCGGGTCGGTGTTCCTCATCGGCGGTGAGGCGCCGCTGCTCGTCGTGTTCGCCGTCGTCGGCGCCTATATGACTCGGCTTGCCCGGGCGTCATCCAAGCCGGTCGCCATACCTGCGTTCGCGGGCTCGGGTGCTCTCGCCGCCCTGATGCTCCTGGTGAAGTTCGATACCGGCATATCGGTCGCGGCGTGGACCGGCTTCGTCGTGGTCGCCGAGTGGTTGCTGCACCGTCAGCCGTGGCGGCGAGTCGTTACTTCGGCGGCCTGTGCAGCATCCTCCTTCGGGGTCGCTCTGGTGCTGCTCTGGCTGGCGTGCGGCCAGCAACTCCGCTATCTCGGAACCTGGCTCGACCTCTCGTTCAACCTCTTCTTCGGATTCAACGACGCAATGGCGCTGCCCGGCTTCGGTTGGGAGCTGCAGCTGGCGTTCGCCTCGATGGCGGGGCTGGTCGTGCTGATGCTCCAGCGCGATGTCGCACTGGACCGACGGCGCAGCCAGTTGCTCTGGATCGCCCTGATCGCTGCCGCGTTCGTCTTCGCCAAGCAGGCATTCCTCCGCCACGACACCCACTCCCTTCGATGGTGGGCGTTCGTCGGTTTCGCCGTGCTGGTGCTCGCGGTCCGTCGCACCGTGTTGATCGGAACGTTTCTCGTCGTGCCGAGTGTGATCGTCGCAGGAGCGATCGCCGGCAGTCTCACCTTCACCAACCCAACGGCAAGTGTCCGGGCGGTGGGTCGCGCTTTCGGACAGGTCACGTCGCATGCCGAACGCCGCAAGGTGAGCGAATTGGGTCGTACGCTCCTCCCCGCCGCTCACCCGATCCCCGACGACATCGTCGAGAGGATCAAGGGCGCGACGATCCACGTAGGCCCGGTTCGCGCCGTCGTGTCGTGGATCTACCCGACCACTGAGTTCCGGCCTTTCCCGATCCTGCAGCACTACCACGGCTTCACCCCGAAACTCGACCGGTTCGCGGCCGACTTCGTTCGCAGCACCCGCGCCCCGCGTTATGTCCTCTACGAACGCTTCGCCATCGATTCGCGCGTCGACCGCTGGGAGCCACCGGAGACCATGCTCGCCATGCTCTGCCGGTACCGGTTCGTGACCGGTGACCAGCAGTGGCAGCTGTTCGAACGTCGGGAACGCAACGCGTGCGGCGCGCGCCGGCGCATCGATGTCGTCGAGGGACGTGTCGGCGAGGAGATCTTCACGCCGCTGGGCAACGACGACGAGATCGTCGTCGGACGCTTCAGCGGCGCTGCGTTCTCACCCGGACTCGTGCAGCGTGTGCAGTCGCTGCTGAGCCGGCCGCCGATCATGGACGTGTTCGTCGCCGGGGATCCCAACCGGCGACGGTTCGTCAGCGGTACCTCGACGCAGGATCATCTGCTCGTCTTGCCCGCGTGCCTGCGCGACCAGCTAGCCGGCTTCGATTCCTCGACCATGCGGTCGCTCACGTTCAGCCGGAGCCGAGGTCGGCTGGTTCCCGGTGCGAAGGTTGAGGCGACCTACGACGCGATCAGCTTCGACTGCGCTGCCTGACTTCTTCGCTGCAGAGTTGTTCGATGTTGTGACCAGAGCGACAGTGAGCGCTACGCGCGGGCAAGCTCGACCAACGACGAGAGCGTGTCGCCGGGTCGGCCGACCAGGACGCGGCGGCCGTTGTCGGTGAGTCGTTGGATCAGTTCGTCGACGTTCGCCTCAACGTCGCTGTTCGTCACGCTGATCACCACGAGGTCGGCATCGACATCCTCCACGAGCTCGAGCACGTCAGGGTGAGGCACGTTGGCACCGAGGTGATGGATTCTCCAGCGATCTTCGCGGAGCACGAGTGCCGCCATGGTCGACGGCATTGCGTGGAGATCGCCGGAGGGGGTGGTGATGACGGCTGTGCCGCGAGGGCGGCCGCTTGGATGGGTCGAGATCCGCGCCAGGATCCGCTCGCAGATGGCCGTGGCGCGGTGTTCGACGGCGATGCTGACTGAGCCGCGATGCCACCGCTCGCCAACCTCGGCCATGCATGGTGCAAGGAGGTGCTCACAGACTTCGAGCACGCTCACCGAGCCTTCGGTCAGACGTTCGACGATCGTCCAGGCGCTGTGTTCGTCGCCCACAACGAAGGCGCTGAGGAGCCGCTCGATTTGGTGATCCCAGTTGCGGACGTGAAGCCGTGGCGGAGCGGTCCCGATGGTCCGAGCCGCGGCGAACCTCGCAAGGTCGTCCTCGAGCACCTCGTACCCGCTCGTGGGGTGCTTGGTGGCGACGAGCGAACCGTCGCGGACCCACCGGTACACGGTCTGATAGTGCACCCCGAGGCGAGCGGCAACGTCCTGCAGATTCAACGCCTCAACCCCTCTCCGATCACGCGACGTTAGTCAACCTGTAGTTGGGAGAGAGATTCCATGCCACTGGCGTGGCGCCACGACGTCATGAGAATGTTTCGGCGGGCTGGTTGTGCTCGGTACACCTTGGTGCGTGTGTGCCCGTGAGAGAGATTGAGTTGGGACCTTCCTGGCACCACGACAT
>JANLRD010000137.1:0-3482 GCA_031368215.1 Acidimicrobiia bacterium
CAGAAGGCGCGCCTGGAGATCCTCTGCCTGGAGCTGGAGGGTCACAACGTGCTGCTGCTCGACGAGCCGACGGACAACCTCGACGTCGACTCCTCCGAAGCGCTCGAACAGGCCCTCGATGGCTTCGAGGGCACCGTGATCGCGGTAAGCCACGACCGCACCTTCCTCGCCAAGTTCGACCGGTTCCTCATGATCACCGAGGACGGTGACGTGTATGAGCTGCCCGACTACGACGTCGCGATCGCCGGCCTCTCTGCGCCGGAGACTCTCGCCACCCTCCGACTGGCAAAGAACCTCAACTGAGGCAGCGTCCCGAGCGAGCCCTACGATGGGCGCCCTTCATGGATCACATCGACATCACGTCGCCGGACGACCCTCGGCTGGATCCGTTCCGTTCCGTCAAGGGCAGGAGTGACCGGGGCGACGGCACGTTCGTGGCCGAGAGCGAGATCGTGCTGGACCGTCTCCTCGAATCGCGGTTCCGGATTCGCTCGGTCCTAATGACCCCGGCTCGTGCATTTCGGCTGCGCGAACAACTGAGCGACGCGAGTGGTGAGCGAACCGACGCCTTCGAGGTCCTCGTCGCCCCGCAGACGGTGATCGACTCTGTTGTCGGCTACCCGCTCCACCGCGGAGTCATCACACTCGCAGAGCGGCGGGCGCTGCCATCGGCAACCGAGCTGCTCGCCCGATCTCGGACGTTGTTACTCCTCGAAGATGTCGCCGATCCTGAGAACATCGGATCGATGTTCCGCCACGCCGCCGGTTTCGGCGTCGATGCCGTGATCCTTCACGGCCACTGCGGCGATCCGCTGTACCGGAAGACGATCCGTACGTCGATGGGATGGACACTTAGCATCCCGTACTGCCGGACCACCGACACCGAGGGCACCATCGGTGACCTGCTGGCCGCAGCCGGGTTCGTCTCGCTCGCGCTCACGCCATCAGGCGGCGCCCTTTCGCTGAGCCAAGTCATTGACGGTCTCGACGATGACGCACGGATCGCGATCGTCCTCGGCGCGGAAGGCCCAGGCCTCAAGAACGAAACGATGGCGGCAACGACGTTCCGGGCCCGCATCCCGATGTCGGACGGCGTCGACTCTCTGAACGTGTCCACGTCGGCGGCAATCGCCCTGTTCGCGCTGACTTCGGCGCAGCCATCCCGGCTCAGTCGATGACGAGAAGGGCTGGGACGTTGAACGGGAGACTGCGGCGCTCACGCGCTCGCGCTGCGACGCTTTACAACCGCGGTGCAGGCGCAAGATCGACCGGCGCCGAAGTGGACGCATCAACTCTGGCTCGTCCGCGTTGCGAAAGTCGCACCTTGGCCAGCATGAGGACTCCGTCGAAGACCTCCTTCAATCGCATCTTCGAGGCGCCGGCGGTTCGATCCCGGAAAGTGATCGGATGCTCGGTGAGGATAAGGCCCTGCCGGGAAGCAAGCATGGCCATCTCCGTGAGAAACGCGTACCCCTCGTTCCGGACCTCGTCGAGCGGCAGTGTCGCGAGGCTCTGTGCTCGCCACGCGCGATAGCCCGTGGTGACGTCTCTGATGCGAAGACCAAGGACATTTCGGGCGTACTTGTTCGCAGCCCGCGACATCATCCGTCGGTGGGGCGGCCAGTTCTCGATACGCCCGCCTTGGACATAGCGTGACCCGATGACCAGATCGGCGGCCACGGTCGCAGACACGAGCACCGGAATTTCAGCCGGGTCGTGGCTCAGGTCAGCATCCATCTGCACAATCACGTCGGCCCCAGCCTCGATCGCAATCTTGAAACCTGCGATGTAGGCCGTCCCCAGCCCGAGCTTGCCGGGGCGCTCGAGGATGTGCAGCCGAGGATCCGACAAGGCTTGAGTACGAACAAATCGAGCGGTGCCGTCCGGCGAACCGTCATCGACGATCAGGATCTCTGCGACTGGCATGGTCAAACGAATCTGATCGAGCAACGCTCCGATGTTCCCGATCTCGTTGTACGTGGGAATCACCACCCAGACCGAACCAATTGCCCTCTCCATACCCGCCCCTGACGGTCGACCTACTCAGACGGAAGACGCTAGGCAACACGGTCTGAGCATGCAAGGGCTGCGAACCCGGATGGGCCAATTGACTCAGGGTCGTCTGACGATCGAACGGAGCGAGACAGGGCGAGGCCAAGCGCTACGAATCGCCCTGCCCGAAGGAGCCACCGCCACGGTGCCGTCCCAGAGCCTGAGCTGCTCGCCGGCGCCGCCGGGGCATGGGGTCTTCATCACATGATAAGCAGGGGCACATGGCCGAGGCCATGGCCCCGTCGCCGCGTCTGACCTGTCTCGTCGATACCTTCAGTCGTGTGGCCCACAAATGGGTTCTGGAAGCGATGGGTTCTGGAAGCATGGCGCTACGTCCGAAACTCGGGCCGGGGATCGAACCTCGACGAGCGCGTGGTCGATCACGTGTTCATCGGCGCCGCTTCGCTTTTTGTGGGCCAACGAGCCAGAAGCGAACCTCATCGACCCGTCGATCGCTGCGGACCGCCATGACTCCATCCGAGCCCACGATGATTCCCTCATCTCCTTGCGTATTCCCTCCATGCCAGACGCCATGAACGACAACCAATCAACGAACGCTCCCCGGAGAAAGACACCAAACCATGCCCTTCCGTCTTGCCAACATCGCCGGCCGCGCGGCCCTCTGTGATGCCACACATTGGTACGACCTCGAATCCGTAACCAGCGGTGCCTTCACGGCCGACGTGATGGCGGCGATCACGCGCTCGGGCGAACTCCACCACATCGACCTCTCCACGCACACTCCGAGCGGCGCGCTCGCCGACGCCGACTTCGACGCCGCCGTTCCTGCGCCGAGGAACTGCTTCGCCATCGGACTCAACTACCGAAGCCACGCGGCCGAGTCGAACATGGAACTCCCGGCCGCTCCGCTTACGTTCACCAAGTTCCCTAGTTGCCTCGTCGGACCGAACGACGACGTGGTCCTGAACAGTGCCTTCGGCGACTACGAGGTCGAACTGGTCGTGGTGATCGGCCAGACCTGTCGCAACGTAGCGGAGGCCGATGCATGGTCGTACGTTGCCGGGCTCACCGGAGGCCAGGACATCTCCGACCGGGCGCTGCAGTTCGCCGCCAAACCTCCCCACTTCGACCTCGGAAAGTCTCGCGACACCTACGGGCCGATCGGACCGGTCATCGTGTCGACCGACTCTTTCGCTGACCCGGACAACATTGCCATGACGTGTTCGATCAACGGGGAGCAGCGACAGAAGGACTCGACCGTGAACCTCATCTTCAGCGTCCCACAACTCATCGTCTATCTCTCCGGCATCTTGACGCTGTACCCCGGCGACGTGATCTTCACGGGGACGCCGGACGGGGTCGGAGCGGCGAAGCGGTTGTTCCTTCAGCCCGGCGATGTGATCCACAGCACCCTGGAAGGCATCGGGGAACTCCGCAACGTCTGCGTCGCGCTCGGCAACACCGGCACC
>JANLRD010000266.1:0-28151 GCA_031368215.1 Acidimicrobiia bacterium
CCGAGGCCGAGATCTCGCGACAGCGATTCGAGCTCCTCGCTCCAACCGGGTTCGGGTGAGGCATCGTCGAGCACCACGACGTCGACATCGTGCACCCGCGTCGCGGTCTTCAGTGCGGCGAGCGAGCGGAGCGTGCGGGGAACGAACTCACGGCCGTTGTAGACGAGAACGGCGACGAGCACCCGTTGGCGCGGCGTCTCCGCTCCGGGCGAACCCGCCATGTCAGTTGCGGAGGAAGTGGAGCAGACGGCGCAGGGAGCCCAGTTTCTGCGCTGCCCTGTAGGTCGTCGACGCCTCGACCTCCGCGATCCGCCGCTGCAGTTCGGCGATGTCAACACGAGCACCGTCGAGAGCAAGACGTGATGCGTCAGCCTCAGCTTGGAGCTTGAGAACCCGCTTGTTCGACTCGACCACCCGCGAGGTGAGGTCGAGGACGCGAGCATTGGCTATCTCGAAATCGAGCAGAGCTTGGGTGAGGTTGATCCGATCCAAGCGCCGCGACAGCTCATCGGCACCCATCGAAAGGGCTGCGCCCGGAGTCGAGTCGGAAGGCTCGATGGTGTTCGAGGCTTCCACGTCGTCGGTTGTCTCGGGCATCGTCGTGTCCATTCTCTTCGCGCTCCTAGCGTCTCGGGCGGGCCAGGGCCTGTCGGAAAAGACGCACCAAGGCGTCGCCGCTCGCTGCCCAACTGTACCGATCGCCGGCTTCCGCAAGCGCCTCTACGTGACGACGGGCGAGATCCGGGTCGTCCAGCAGTCGGCAGGCCACCGCTGACAGTGCTTCTGCCGACCATTCCGAAGCCAGGAGCGGGACGTCGATTCCGTGGGACGACATCCGACCGGCTCGGGCGAGTTCGCGAACCGGTCCGAAGTCGACGGCGACCGTCGGCGTGCCGAACGATGCCGCTTCGAAGGGGACGAGGCCGAATCCCTCCGCCGAGGTCGGATACCAGACGAACGCCGCGTGGCGAAGCAGCCAGTTCCTTTCCGGCTCGGAGAGCTCGGGCAGCACGAACACGTGCTCACGGGGCCCGCGGCGGGCTTCGAGCACACGCGTGGTGCCGTAAGGGACGGATGGGCCGGCGAAGATCAACGCGAGGTCGTGGCCTGCGTCGCGGACGAGCGCGTGCGCATCGAGGGCGAGCTCCCGGTTCTTGTGGCTGTAGTTCACGCCTAGGCACAAGGCGAACGCGCCGCCGACGAAACCCCGCGCCGCGAGTTCGTCGGGCAGATGCCCGCGCTGGTCACCGCGGAGGTGCTCGGTCCCGAGCGGCACCGAAGTGATACGTGTACGTTCGATCGGCAGCTGGTGCAGAACCATTTGTTCCACGACGTCGTCGCTGATCGTGACAACGGCATCGGCGACGCTCACCGTGTCGGCAAGGAACGACCGATACGCCATCCACTCGCCGGTCGATGCGAAGTAGCCGCCGTTGTGGAACGCGATGGTGTCGAGCACGCTGACCACGAACCGCACGCCGACCGCCTTCCATCGGGCCAGGTCCCAGCCGGGCACCGGTTGGTAGGGCCGCAAGCCGATGTCGACAGGACCAAACGAACGAAGGTCGTCCTCGCGACGCGCGGTGACCCTGGGCGAGGAAAGAACGTCGGCCGCGTACGACGGAATCGGACCCGGAAGGGCGACGCACACCTCAGCGACTTCGGCGTTCTCGGCAAGTGCGCGGATGGTGTGCGCGGTAGCGACCTGCGTCCCGACCTGGTTGGGCCCGAAGCACGAGCCGTCGATCAGGATGCGCAGCCCCTGCACCTTGACGCGGGCGACCTGGTGGGCCAGCGCGAACGCGGAATCGCCGCTCACCCGCTCGGCATCGAGGAACGCGACCATCGACTGATGGCGGTGAAGCAGCCAGCCCCGGTCGTCGGGAGTGAGCGTCGTTCCTATCGGCTCGACGGCCAGATCGCTCGGGCGAAGAACATAGGTGGACGTATCAACAAGATCGACGAAACCCTTCTCCCGGGCACGTATGCAGAAGTCGGCGATCGCGATGTCGAATCGTGCCGAGGCGGGAGCGACGATCTCTCCGACCGCCGCGAGGGCGGGGGCCCCGAGCACGACGATCGGACCCGTGGCAAAGGTCGCCGGCGTCGGAACCGCAACCGGAGCGAGGGACCGGAGCCGACGGGTGATGGTGACCTCGTCGTGACCGTCCGGTGCCCGGTCCTGAGGCAGATTGCGGACGGGAAACGACAGGAAATCGGCGGCGTTCGAGAGAAAGGAGACGGACGCGTAGCGCAGGTCGTCAGCCAGCCACGCGGCCGCCGTGGAGAACGGATCGGGGGGCAGGAGGCAGGGCTCGTTCACCACGGCGAGGTGCGTCCGGCGCTCGCCGTACACCACGTTGCAGAGCTCAGCCACAGAACCGACCATGCGCGACTGCACTCGCGGGCCGAGCCCGGCGAACGTCGAGAGGAACTGCGTGTAGAGGCAGCCGACGACGACGTCGACCTCCGTTGTACCTAGGAGCGAGCGCACCGCCACGAGGTATCGCTCGGGATGGGTCCCGACGTAGACGACGGCGGTGATCTCCCGGTGCGCGGCGAGCGCAACAGGGGGCGCCCCCTCCGCTGCGCGGTGATCCTGGCCAGTCATCGTCCGACGACGGTAGCGCCCGGTACCCTCGAACCGATGCGCAAATGGTTTTCCCGGCGACGAAGCGAACGGCAGCCACCCATCGTGCCCGGCGGATCGAGCATCGCCCCGCCGTCGTCGGACCAGTTGGCGGACGTCCGCACATCCCGTGAGGCCGAAGCACTCGGGCGGCGTCCACCTTTGCGACCCAGCACCGATGGAGCCCCGACCACCGATCAACTCATGGCATGGCTGCGGCGTTGGCCGGATGCTCCGAGCGACACCACCGAATTCGATCGTTGGGTGAATGAGCCGGCCACCGAGGGCCCCCACTCGATGTCGAAGTTCGTGTTCGCCGTGTGGCGAAGCCGCGCTGACCTTCGTGAGGCATTCCCCGGTGTCCCAATCGATCCCGATGCCCAACAGCGATTCCTTCTCTGGGCGCACCTCTTCCTCGCCGATGAGACGCAGGCGCCACCCGATCTCGTTCCCGCAGCACCCATCGGAGTCACGAGCCTCGACCCCCCGGATCTGTCGCAGGCACCGTTCCCAACTCTTCAGCCCGGCGTCGTGGTGGTCGGAATGCTGCGGTCCATCCTCGGTCTCGGTGAGGCGGGTCGGCGCCTGGTCCGTCTGTGTGAACAGGCCGGAGAAGTGACCCGTTCGGTGTCGTTCGATTACTCCGATGCACCGCTCGGCGTTCCCTGGATACACCCGTCCCCCGGGGCCGGGGAAGCCCTCGACATCGCGGTGATCGCCGCGAACGGGACCGAAGCGCCGATGCTGCGCAGCGCCATGGGGGGTCCGGCGATGCACGGTCGCTACGTGATCGGGCTGTGGTTCTGGGAGCTCGAAGACCTCTCGCCGGCGATGGCCGCCGGCTTCGACGCCGTCGACGAAGTGTGGGTGACAAGCGAGTTCACGGCTGAGGCGGTTCGGCGCGCCGCTCCGATCGGGTTCCCGGTCCATGTCCTTCCTCTCGGCGCCGACCTCCGCCCCACGACGGCGACAACGGCCGCGAGCAGGTCCCGCTTCGGGCTTCCTCCCGACGGGGTCGTGGTCGGCAACGTGTTCGACTACGCCAGCCGTATCGAACGGAAGAATCCCGTCGGCCTCATCGATGCGTGGAAGCGGGCGTTTCCCGTCGCGGACCCGTCACAGCATGTCCTGTTCTTCAAGACGCTCAACGCGGAAAACGAACCCGAGAGCGTCTCGGTCGTTTCCGCCGCGTGCGACGCTCGGCCCGACATCATCATCCGGGACGAACGATTGTCGTCGAAGGACCGCGACCTGCTCGTCGCTCAACTCGACGTCGTCGCATCGCTGCACCGTTCCGAAGGCTATGGCTTGACCCTGCTCGAGGCGATGCACCGCGGCCTTCCGGTGATTGCTTCGGATTACTCGGGCAACCTGGCGTTCATGACCCCGGAGAACTCGTGGCTTGTTCCGTGCCGCTCTGCCGTCGTCGGGGTCGACTCCCTGGTTTCGTACCCGAAGGGCGGCCGTTGGGCCGAGCCCGACCTCGAGGCCGCCGCGGAGGTGCTGCGCGAGGTCGTCGACCACCTCGAGAGCGCTGCCGTTCGCGGTCGCGCCGAGCGCGGGAGATCAGATGTACGCGCGCTTATCGATGGGTCGGCAGGCTCGGCGTGGATCCGCGATCGCCTGGCCGATATCCGGCGCGATCTCGACCGTCGGCGCTGACCGGGACGACGTCAACGGTGACCGAATTGGCCGATCGTGTCGGCGGCGGAGCTCATGTCGAGGACAAGCACAGCCTTGTTGTCGATCCGCCGGCCGAGCGTCGGCACCACGAACGTTTCGAGTGCCTCCGGTTCGAATGAACGCATCTTGTTGGCCAACGACAACACCTCGGTGAACCCGAGGGACCTGTCGAAGGCAATCGCCGATCGAAGGTCGGCGAGCACCGCGTTGAGCGTGGTCGGATTGCGCATGCCCCGCTTGATCGCCGCTGTCATGCCGTTGCGAATGAACGTCTGCTGGCGGGCGATGCGGCCGAGGTCGCTGCGCGGATCGCCTCGCCACGTGCCGTCCTTCTGCTGCTCCTCGTATCGCCGGCTGCGTACGTACGCTGTCGCTTGCGTCGGGTTCAGACGGAAGCACCCGGCAATCGGCTGGTTCAGCTGCGTCACCCGGTCCCTCGCCGGTTTCGGAAAGCAGATGTTCACCCCGCCGACTGCAGCGACCACACGCTGGAAACCGATGAAGTTCACCTTCATCATGTGTTGGATCGGAATGCCCAGGTTCTCCTGGATGGTCCGAACGAGCAGCGCGTCACTTCGTGCCGACGCCGCGTTGATCCGGTCGAACTCGTTCGTGCCCGGCATGCGGACGTAGAGATCACGCGGGATCGACAGCACCCACGCCTTCTTCGCATCCGGATCGACCCGAAGCACCATGATCGTGTCCGAGCGCGAGCCGGCGACCTTGCCTTTGCCGAAACCGACCGCCTGATTGTCCGGGACATCGGACCGGTCGTCCGTGCCGATCATCAAGATGTTGAAGCTGCCCTTCCCTCCGACCGCGCTCACCCCGCTGGTGTCGAGGAGAGGCCGGTTCGTCACCTGGTTCTCAGGAATCGTGACGAGCGGCGCAGGCAGTGTGTCCGGAGTGGTCTCGTCGAGGCCGTCAACGCTCAGACCGGGAAGCGGCGCCGCCGGTTCCGTCGACGGCGGTTCGGCCGGTGTGTTCGGCCCGGGAAGACCAGCAATCGTGGCCGGGGTGCCGGGCGGCGGGATCGGCGAGCTCTCCGCTGTCGTGTCGGCCGACGCCTCGGTGTCGGCGCCTGTCACGATCGTCGTGTCGGGGATCGTCTCGCCTGCCGGCGTCGGGAGCGTGACGACGGTGCCGCCCGGTCCGGTCGTCCGCCTCGGATCGAGTTGCGCCGACCCGACCCCGCTGATGCGCGGGATCGAGGAGAAGCGCCAGTACAGGTAGCCGACGCTCGACACCACGAGAACCGCCGCCACAATCAGCGAGATGAGCGCAACGCGTCGGGGTCGGGGGCGGACGAACTTCACGCGACTCCGCTCACCGTGTCCGGGACCGGGTGTTGTGAGAAGCGACGCTCACCCGAGAATCGCAACGCGGGAGGCATGGCCTCACGCCGACGCCGTTGCCGACAGGATGCGGGCGCCGAGGGTCTCGAGCTTCGGAAGGAATCCCTCGTAGCCCCGGTCGACGATGCGAAGGTTGCGGATCGTCGTGTTGCCCTCCGCCACCAGCGCGGCGATCACGTAGCTGAAACCGGCGCGAAGGTCGGGCACTTCGATGTCGGCTCCGTGGAGGGGCGTCACGCCTTCAAAGGTGGCGAGGTGCGGGTGGCCGAGACCGCCGTAGCGGCACGCTTTGCCCTTCGGGCACCCCGTACCGACGGTGATGCGTGCGCCCATTTCGTTCAGGGCCTTGGTGTAGCCGAACCGGTTCTCGTACACCGTCTCGTGGATGGTCGATGTTCCCCCGCACTGGGTGAGGGTCACGCCGATCGGTGCCTGCCAGTCCGTCATCAGACCCGGGTGCACCGCCGTCTCCAGATCGACGCAGCGCAGACCTCCGTCGGCCCGCTTGAAGTGGAGACCATCGGCGGAGTCGGTGAAGTGACCGCCGAGGAGTCGGTAGGCACCGAGGAACGAGACCATGTCCTCCACCCGGGCATTGCGGACGACCACCTCGCCGCCGGTGGCGATCGCCGCGCACGCCCAGCTCGCCACCTCGAGTCGATCGGGGATGGCCTGGTGCTCGTAGCCGTGGAGGCTCTCCTGGCCGTGGATCAAGATGGTGCGGTCGGACCCGAAGATGATCGCCGCCCCCATCTTCTGCAGCACGGTGATGAGGTCCAAGATCTCGGGCTCGACGGCGGCGCCGTGCAACGTGGTCACTCCCTCGGCCACAACAGCCGAGAGCAGCACCTGCTCCGTGGCGCCGACCGACGGGAACGGCAGACGGATCTCGCAGCCCGTGAGCCGTTTGGCCCGGAGATGCCACCCATCGTTGCGGTGCTCGACCTCAGCGCCGAGCTGTTCGAGCGCCATCAGGTGCCAGTTGACCTGTCGCCCGCCGATGTCGTCGCCGCCGAGCGAAGGGATCAACGCTTCGCCGGTCCGGTGCAGGAGCGGGCCGCACAGCAGGATCGGGATGCGGCTACGACCGGTGAACTCGCCGAGGTGTTCCGGCGACAGGGGGTTGACCGACGAGGCCTCGACGGTGACCGACCCGGCACCGTCGTCGGCGGCGTCGACGGTCACCCCCATGGCGCGGAGCATGTCCGAGACGATGTAGGTGTCGGAGATCGCCGGCACGTTGTGGAGCGTGCACGGATCCTCCGTCAACAGCGCGGCCACGAGCTGCTTGGAGATCGAGTTCTTCGCCCCGCGT
Source organism: Acidimicrobiia bacterium (assembly GCA_031368215.1). Classification (GTDB taxonomy): domain Bacteria; phylum Actinomycetota; class Acidimicrobiia; order Acidimicrobiales; family JANYDT01; genus JANLQX01. The sequence goes on from JANLRD010000266.1 coordinate 6,983, forward strand.
ACGGCGACCTCACCCCGGATGGCGTGACCACCCTCGAGGACGATCGTGTCGATGGATTGATGCGGGACCGGCACGCGAACAGGCTACTTGCCGCCCCTCCGTCCTCAGGTTTCCCCCGTTTCGCCGACCCTTCCCATCGGGTTGGCCCGGCCTCAGCGGAAGAGATCCTCCGACGGCGCCCGCACAACTTCGTCTTTGACCGAGCCCTCGCGGAGCCACTGCGGGTCGACGCCGCGGACGATCGCCGCGGCGATGCCCGAGGCCTTGCCCATGACCAGTTCCGCGGCGCCGGCGAGCTCGTCGACAAGACACACCTCGGTCACGTGCAGTTCCCGCCCCTTCGCGTCCTCGGTCCCGCGTAAGTCGACGACAGCGGCGATGCCGGCGCAGCCGATCGCCACGTCGGTCAGGCCTTTGCGCCAGGCCCGGCCGAACGTGTCGGAGATGATCACGGCGACATCGATGCCGAGCCGACCCAAGATGCCGTCGCGGATGCGCCGGGCCGAACGGTCGGAGTCGATCGGGAGGAGGGCGGCCCAGCCCCGGTCGATGTTGGAAAGGTCGATCCCGGCGTTGGCGCACACGAATCCGTGGGTGGTCTCGCTGATGATCAGCTCGCCGCGAGGCGTCATGCGGCGACGGAGGATGCGGACGGACTCTTCCATGACGTAGCGCTTGTGGTCGTTCTCGATGTCGGGGTCGACCGGAACGAGCCGACCCTCGGCCTTCGACACGACCTTCTGGGTGACAACGATCACGTCGCCGTTTCGCAGTCCTGGCTCGGGGTCGGCGGCGGCGATGATCTGCTCGGCGAGCACGTCGCCCGGACGGACCTCGGGGATTCCGGCGATGGGTAGGAGTTCGATGCGGCTCGGCGTCACCCCCCCAGTCTTGCCATGAGTGACCCAATCGGACCGCATCCCCGCGCCCGGAAGCGTCTTCGCTCCACCGCTCGTAGCCCACGTGACGAGAACACTGGGAGAGAGGTTGCCCCCATATGTGGGGGCAAAACACCTCCGAGCGACGTTGGGAGGTGAATTGCCCCCAACGATTGGGGCAACCTCTCTCCTTGTGGCGCGGCCGTCAGCCGAGGGAGGCGAGCGCGGTGCGGGAGAGGGCCGCGGCGACGGCGGGGGTACGCATGATGGTGTCGGTCACCACGGCGCGGATTCCACATGCTTCGACGTCGGCGACGCGGTCCGCGTCGGCCCGGTCGATCACCAGGACCGAGCAGAACGGGGCGTAGAGGCGAGCCACCCCCACAACCGATGCCTCGTGTCCGAGCTCGGTGAGCATCCGGTCGGCCGGACCCTTGAGCGCCGCTCCGGCGACGATCGGTGAGACCGCGACAACGCGGTCGCGTCGACGCTCCAGCACGGACCGCACACCGTCGACGGCGAGGACCGGGCCGATCGAAACGATTGGATTCGACGGGCAGACCAGGATCGCTTCGGCCTCCTCGAGCGTCGCGAGGACCGATGGACCGGGACGGGCGGACTCGATGCCCACGAAGCGAACGCCGGTCACCGGGACCGAGTGCTTGTGCCGGACGAAGTACTCCTGGAACGCCAACGGACCGTCGGCCGTGTCGACAACGGTCGAAACGGGATCGTCGCTCATCGGGAGAAGCCGGAACGGGATTCCCCACGCCGACGCGAGGTCGCCGGTGACGTCGGTGAGCGAAGCTCCGTCGGCCAGCCGGCCCGTTCGCCACAGGTGTGTCGCGAGGTCACGGTCACCGAGATTGAACCAGTCGACGGCGCCGAACGGTGCGTAACGGGCGAGCGCCCCCATCGCTGTCCACGTCTCTCCGGCCAAGCCCCAGCCCCGGTCCGGGTCGATCGCCCCGGAGGTCGTGTAGACGACCGTGTCGACGTCGGGCGAGACGTGTAACCCGTGGAACACGGTGTCGTCGCCGGTGTTGACGATCACGGCCAGCGACGCCGGATCGATCGCCACGATGAGGCCCCGGAGCAAGCGGGCGGCGCCGACGCCGCCGGCGATGGCCGCGATCATGAGCGCCTGCTGATCGTCACGCGCACATCAGGACGGCACTCTGGCACCGATGAGTTCGTCGCCGGCGAGAACGACGGCGCCGTCGCCAACCACGCTCAAGCCCCGCAGAACGGCGCCTTCCCCGATTCGTGCACCCTCGCCCAGTATGGAGTCCTCGACGATCGCGCCCGCCTCGACGACGGCATCGTCGAGGAGCACACTGCGTCGGACAACGGCACCCCGGCCAATCACACATCGCGCGCCGAGAACGCTGCGCTCGACGATCGCCCCGGCGGAGACCCGTGCGGATGGGTGAACGATGCCGGCCGACGACGAGTTCGACCCGGCAATAGCGTCGAGGTTCGCCTGCAGGTAGGTCGAGGGTATGCCGGCGTCGATCCACGGGTCGTCGGCGTGAACGGCGTAGAGCGTCCCCTCGGCGACCAACTCGGGAAAGACGATCCGCTCGATGGAAATCCGGGTGTCGGCGGGGATGGCCCTGATGACAGAAGGATCGAGCACGTAGGTACCGGCATTGATCCAGTCGGTGGGCGCGTCTTCGCGCTTGGGTTTCTCCACGAACGCGATGACCCGTCCATCAGGGTCGCAGGGCACCACACCGAACGCGCTGGGATCGTCGACGCGCGTCAGGGCAATCGTCGCCCGAGCCCCGACGGAGCGATGGAACGCCACCTGCGCGGTGAGGTCGAGGGTGGTCAGCACGTCGCCGTTCACGGCGATGATCGGTTCGCCGCTGCCGTCGAGAAAACCCGCCTCGCCGGCGGCGAAGCGAATAGCCCCCGCAGTGTCGAGCGGGGATGGCTCGACGGCATACCGCAGACGCACACCGGCCGCTTCGCCACTCGGGAACGCCGCGATGAAGGCATCGGGCCGGTAGCCGAGCGACAGCACCGCTTCGGTGACGCGGTGTTCGGCGAGGTGGGCAAGCTTGCGGGCCAGCATCGGGACTCCCCCGACGGGGAGCATCGGCTTGGGTCGAGTCAGGGTCAGGGGTCGCAGGCGGGTGCCTTCCCCGCCGACGAGGACGACTGCCCGCATCGGCTCAGCCCAGCGTCGTTGTCGGCGCTGCCGTCGAAGCCGGGGCGACGGTGGAAGCCGGCGCTGCTGACGAAGCGGGCGCCGACGAGGTCGGGGCACCGCCGGCCGGGACGGTGGTCGGGACCGCCGAGGGAAGGTCGGCGGGAGACTCGAGCGCTTTCTCCGATGGCGGGACCGGGGGGGACTTCGATCCCGGGGCCGTGATGGCAAAGGCGTACGCGCCGTTCTTCACCAGCGGAATGCGTCCGAAGTCGCTCGTGTAGCGCTCGACGCGACTCGGCTTTTTGATGTCACGCCAGAGATAGACGCTGACTTCGGGCTTCTTGTTCCCTTTGCCGCAGTTCATCTTGTCGACGTCGATCGTCACGGTCTTGCCTCCTGCAGCGGGATAGCTGATGCGCTTGGAGGAGATCTTGGCGTTGACAGCGTCGAGGAAGAAGCTCAGCTGGGCCTTCTTCCCGGCGGCCCGCTTGATGAACGGGTGGATGTGGATGAGCCCGTCGTCGTGCGCGTGGATGCCCGCGGTGTCCGGGAAGAGCGTCCCGTCGATCTCGGCCACGTATTTCCCGTTGACGGTCTTGCCCAGGTAGGCGTCGCACTTGTAGATGCCGTAGGCGGAATGCCAGTGGGTATCGGCCAGCAGGTCGTCGCGTTTCTTGGTGGCTGCGACGAGCTTCTTGGTGTCGGGCTTCTTCTGCTCGAGGAGGCGCTGGACGGCCTTGTTCGCCTTGGCGACCTTGTCCGAAACCGATGCCGCAAACGGCGCTGATTCACCGATCGACTTCCCGATGACCGACCCGATGACGAGCGCGGCACCGACGACGCAGATGGCTGCGACCGATCCCCAGTAGCTCCAGGAGACGTTGACGCGCGACCGAGCACGAGACCCGCCGGCCTTGGCAGCCTTCGCGATCTTCTTGTTGGTCGGCGCCTGGATGTTCGACGGCTTGCTCACGGGGAGTAGAGGTTAGTGGCACCGGCCGCCGACGGAGAGCGAACGCCCTTTAGCGGGCGGCCGGAGCCCGGCCGGTGCGCAGGTGAGCCAGCGCGACCAAACCTGCCCGCGCGACGAGGCCGACCCCGACGAGCGGCAAAAGCAGACGCTGGGTCGGCGACGCGCTTCGACGGGCGAAGCGCCACAGCGACCGATGGTGGGCAGCGATCATCCGGTACGGGGCACGCCCGCTCGATCCACCCACGGCGTGGCGCACCACAGCGGTCTCGTCGACTGCGACCGACCAACCGGCCCGGGCCAGCCTCCAGCAGATATCGACGTCCTCCACGTACATGAAGTACGACTCGTCGAACCCCCCGACCGACTCGAACGCGTCCCGGCGGACGAGCATGGCGGTGCCGGAGATCCAGTCGATCCGGTCTGGATGCAGATAGCGACGAGACCACGGGTTCGACCGCCAGAACAGGCCGACGAAGCCATGCCCGGCGGCATCGACGAAGTTCGGGAACGAACGGGCCGACGGGTACGGATTGGCGTCGAGATCCGTCACCGTGGGTCCGACGATCGCGACGTCGAGCGACGAGTCGAGCCGACTCCGGAGCCGCTCGACGGCGTGGGGCTCGACGATCAGATCGGGATTGAGGACGAGCACCGCCGCCGATTCGGTGGAAGCGATCCCCCGGTTCGCGGCGGAGCCGAAACCGCGGTTGACGCCCAACGCCAGCCAGTGCACGTCACGTCCGGCGTGACGCGCAACTGCGTCAGCCGTCGCGTCCGTTGAAGCGTTGTCGACGACGACGATACGACCGACACCGGCCTGGTCGACCAACGATCCGAGGCACTGTTCGATCCAGCCCTCCGATTCGTACGTAACGACGACGACATCGGTCCTGATCGCCGTTTCGGCGTGGGCGATCACCGGAGCGCGTCGACGGCGTCCTGGAGCGACGGCCGCCAGTCCGGCATCACGGCCAGGCCATACCCTCGCAGCGCGGCGTTCTCGAGGACCGAAACGGCGGGGCGGGGAGCCGGACGGACCGGGAGGAGTCGGTCCGTGGGGATCGCCACGACCCGGCCGGGATCGTGTCCAGCCGCCGAGAAGACCGCTTGGGCGAACTCGAACCAGCTGACAGCACCGGCGTTGCTCACATGGAAGATCCCCGGGAATCGGCCGACGGCGAGGCGTCGCAGCATCGGGGCAAGGTCGGCGGTGAAGGTCGGACAGCCGCGCTGGTCATCGACCACCGTGACGCGCTCGTTCGCCGGGTCGGCGGCAAGTCGGAGCATGGTCTTGACGAAGTTGTTGCCGAACCGGCCGACGACCCAACTCGCACGGACGATGGTGGCGTCGGCACCGAGAATGCCCTGCACCTCCCGCTCGCCGCCCAACTTGGACCGTCCGTAGTGGCTGACCGGATTCGGTTGATCCCACTCGGTGTAGGCGCCCCCGCCGTGGGGTCCGGTGCCGCGACCATCGAAGACGTAGTCCGAGGAGAGGTAGACCACATGCGCGCCGATGCGTGCGGATGCTTCTGCGACATGGCGGCTTCCGAGCGCGTTCACGGCGAACGCTCGCTGAGGATCGAGTTCGCAACCGTCGACGTTGGTCCACGCTCCGCCGTGGATCACGACGTCGGGGCGGACCGCACCCAGCACTTGATGGACGAGGTTGCGATCGGTCACGTCGAGTTCGGTACTCGATGCGATCAGCGTGTCGTCGCCGGCGGCACCCAGCACGAAACCGAGTTCCGTGCCGAGTTGACCGTTGCCCCCCGTCACCAGGATCTTCATCGTGTCGGTCGGCCTATCGCTGTGCTTCGGAGGCGATCCTGCGGAGGTACGCGCCGTAGTTCGATTTCCCGTGCTCGGATGCGATCACGTTGAGCTGTTCGAGGTCGATCCAGCCCTGCTCGAAGGCGATTTCTTCGATGCAGGCGATCTGCACGCCCTGGCGGCGTTCAAGAACCGACACGAACGTGGCCGCCTCGAGCAGTGAATCGTTGGTTCCCGTGTCCAGCCACGCCATGCCACGTCCGAGCTTCTGGAGATGGGCTGTACCGGCGTGCACGTACTGGCGGTTCACGTCGGTGATCTCGAGTTCGCCCCGCAACGACGGCTGCAGGTCGGCGGCGATGGCGACAACGTCGGCGTCGTAGAAGTAGAGCCCGGTGACCGCGAGGTCGCTCTTCGGCGCGGTCGGCTTCTCCTCGATGGTCAGAATGCGCGAATCGGGGCCGATCTCGGCGACGCCGTAGCGTTCGGGGTCGGTCACGCGGTAGCCGAACAGCGCACAGCCGCCCGACGTCTCGACCTGTGTCCGGGCGGCGACGAGTAGCTCCGGCAGACGGTCGCCATAGAAGATGTTGTCGCCCAGAACGAGGCACGAGGGTCCGCCGTCGACGAAGTCGGCGCCGATGCGAAAGGCCTCGGCGAGACCATTCGGTTGGGCCTGCTCTGCGTAGACGAACGACATGCCAATCGCCGACCCGTCACCGAGGAGTCGCTCGAAACTCGGCAGGTCATGAGGGGTGGAGATGATCAGGACCTCCCGGATGCCGGCGAGCATGAGCACCGACAGCGGGTAGTAGATCATTGGCTTGTCGTACACGGGCAGGAGCTGCTTGGAGACGACACGCGTGATCGGGTGCAGCCGTGTGCCGCTGCCGCCCGCAAGGATGATCCCCTTCATGAGCGGAGGAGGTTAGCGCTCAGCTCCCTGCGCCGGACCGCCGACGACGCGAGAAGGTACGCCGTTCACCTCGTTTCGCCGCCGATCGTGGCTAGCGTGCACGGCCTACCCGTTTTCGGGCGAGAAGGGCGGACCACCCGAGGGTGCTCGCGTTTCATCGTTCGGACAGACCCTTTTCGGAAGGCCAACCAGTGCGCATTCGCTCGATTCTCGCCAGCTCCACCATGCTCGTCGCCTTTGTTGCGCCGATGCTCAGCGCTTCCCCGGCGTCGGCCTCGGACAAATGGTGCGCTTCGCTGAAGGATGTGGCCGCCAAAATCAACAAGATGGACACCACGAAGACGCCCGATCCCGCGGCACAGGTCAAAATCCTCAAGGACGTGTCCAACGCGATGAAGTCGATCGAGGGGAAAGCGCCTTCGGCAATCAAAGCCGACTGGTCGAAGATGACGAAGGGCATCGGCGCCGTTACCGAGGTCAGCTCCAAGATGATGAACCTCAAGGCGTCGGAGGTCGCGAAGAAGCTGCCGGCACTGCAGAAGGACATGGACAAAGTCACCAACGACAAGTCGTTCTCCGTCTCCGGCGACAAGGTCACGGCGTGGGCCCAGAAGAACTGCGGAATAAAGCTCGGCGCCTGAGCGCGACGACCGGCGCACTCGGGCCGCTCGTACGCCCGAGTTCGAGTCGGTACGTGCGGCCCGGGTTCCTGCGCGTGGCCATATGTATCGTCGGCGTCACCGTGACCGTTTCGGGGATTGGCTCGGCGGTCCCGGTGGCGGTAGCGGCCACCAAGCCGAAAGTGGACGCGGCCACCAAGCCGAAGGTGGCCAAGCCGGCAACGAAAACAACCGAACCGGCCGCGAAGACGTTCTGTGAGGGGTGGGCCAAGGTCCGGGCGGTCCGGAGCACCGGGCTTACCGGCATTGCCGTGCTCCGGTTGCAGGCGGAGCGGTACCGGGCGCTCGTCGAATTGGCCCCGAAGGACCTCCGACCGCAGGTCAAGGTGATGGCGGACTACTTCACGACGACCCTCGCCATGGCCGACCAGCCACTGAACAACGCCAAGCAGTCGGCCGCCCTCGAGGCGCTGATCCCCAAGATCGGTGACGCCCTCACCGCTGTCACCCGCCATGCCGTCAGGACCTGTCCCCGTTCTGTGGTCCTGCCGACGACCACGTCTTCGCCCGACGTCGCCTCCTCGACAGCGGCCCCGACGACCAGGGAGAAGAAGAAGCGCTAGCTCGTGTGGCAGTGCGCTCGGGCGTCGACGAGAATGTCGGCCTCATGCTGAAGAAGATCCTGATCGCCAACCGTGGCGAAATTGCCGTCCGCGTCATTCGTACCGCTCGTGAGATGGGCATCAAAACGGTGGCGGTGTACTCCGACGCCGATCGAAACGCCCTCCATGTGCGGCTCGCCGACGAGGCCTACGCCCTCGGTGGAAACACGAGCGCCGAGTCCTACCTGAACACCACCGCCATTCTCGACGCCATCGAGAAGTCGGGCGCCGATGGCGTCCACCCGGGCTACGGCTTCTTCAGCGAGAACGCCGACTTCGCTCAGGCCATCACCGATCGGGGTGTGGCGTTCATCGGACCGCCGCCCCATGCCATCGAGATCATGGGCGACAAGGTTTCCTCCCGCAAGGCGGCTCAGGCCGCCGGCGTGGCGATGGTGCCCGGCACCATGGAGTTCCTCAAGGGGCCCGACGAGATCAAGGCCTTCGGCAAGGAGTTCGGCTACCCCATCGTGATCAAGGCGGCCTTCGGCGGTGGCGGTCGCGGCATGAAGGTCGTGCGGGCCGAAGCCGAGGTCGAGGCGCAGCTGTCCGCATCCCAGCGCGAGGCCAAGGCGGCGTTCGGCCGGGACGAGGCCTACATCGAGCGTTACCTGACCTGGCCGCGCCACGTCGAGATGCAAATCGTCGGCGATCAGCACGGCAATGTGCTGTGGATCGGCGAGCGTGACTGTTCGGCGCAGCGCCGGCATCAGAAGCTCATCGAGGAGACCCCGGCTCCCGACTTCTCCGAGGAACTCCGCCAAGCGATGGGAGCCGCATCGGTCCAGCTGGCCAAGGCCGTCGGCTACTTCAGCGCCGGCACGGTCGAGTTCATCTACCAGGAGGGGCAGTTCTTCTTCCTCGAGATGAACACCCGTCTGCAGGTCGAGCATCCGGTCACCGAGATGATCACCGGTATCGACCTCGTGGAGTGGATGATCCTCGCGGCGAGCGGAGAGAAGCTTCCGTGGACGCAGGAGCAGGTCAACGCCTCGCGTCGCGGCCACGCCATCGAGGTGCGGCTCAATGCCGAGAACCCCGCGGGCGGCAAGTTCCTCCCTTCCCCCGGCCCGATCACGACGTTCGTGCGTCCCGACGGCTTCGGCGTGCGCGTCGATGCCGGCTACGAGCCCGGTGACGCCATCAGCCAGTACTACGACAACCTCGTCGGCAAGCTCGTCGTCTGGGGCAAGGATCGCGACACGGCCATCGCTCGCACGATCCGCGCTCTCGAAGAGACGCGCATCACCGGCATCCACACCACGATCCCGGCCGATCTGGCGATCCTGCGCCATCCCGACTTCCGCGATGCGAAGCATTCGACGAAATGGGTCGAGGACACCCTTGACCTGAGCGCGCTCACGTCGTCGAAGGGTGACGAAGTCGCTGCGCCGGTCGCCGAGGGCGAGGCGCCGCGCGTTCGTCGGGACATGGACGTCGAGGTCAACGGCAAACGGTTCTCGGTCAAGGCGTGGGTCCCCGATTTCGCCCCGTCGGTCGTTGGAGTGAGCTCCGGAGCGTCTGCGGCCAAGCCGAAGCGCGCCGCTTCCGCCGCCGGTCCGACCGGTGGTGGATCGGGCGCAGTGACCGTGCCGATGCAGGGCACCGTGGTCAAGGTGCTCGTGGAGGTCGGACAGGCCGTCGAGGCCGGTCAGGCGGTGATCGTGCTCGAGGCCATGAAGATGGAGAACAACATCGCGGCGGAGAAGTCCGGCAAGGTGAAAGAGGTCAAGGTGAAGGCCGGCGACACCGTGGGCGCCGGAGACGTCGTCGTCGTGATCGAGTAGCACACAAGGCCGTTCGCACCTTCGCCCGTGGGTCTCGGGGCCTGATTTGGCCTCCCTGCGCGCAGTCGTTCGCAACTCCTGCCGATAGTGCTGCACATGGAAGCGCGCGTTGTCGGCAATGGTGGAAGGGTGGCGGGCGTTCGAGGTGTGCTTGTCCCGTCCGCTCGCCAGATCGCCCGCCGTCGTGCCTATGAGCGGCTCTGGATCGTTCTCGGGGTCGTCTGGGCCGTCGGGAGGGTGTTCGTCGCCAAAGCCACGGTGGAGCGCTACGGAGTCAACATCACGGTGTTTGCCTTCGTCGAGATCGTCGTGGCATGGCCGCACGCACTCGGTGCGGCCCGTGTCGTCACGAAGCTCGTCGACCGCGATCCGCAGGGTGCATTCCGGTGGGGCGCGCTCCTTGCCGTGACGCATATCGCTCCGGAGCTGTACATCGCTGTCGCCGGGTCGCACATGCCGTTCGGCGTCTACGTCTCGCTTGCCCTGATCGTTGTCGGGCTCGGTGCGCTCGCGGTGGTCGGCATCATCCAGAAGGTCGGCATCGCCCGGGCTGAACGCGAGCTCGTGATCTGAGTTGGGGCATCTGCGGTGCGCCAGGTCCTAACCTCGGTGCATGAGCTCACGCACCGTGAAGGACCGGACGAGCGAAGCGGTAGATGCGCTCGCTGATCGGCTGATCGACCTGTCGCACCGGGTGCATGCCACACCCGAGACGTGTTACGAGGAGCATCGTTCGTCGGAGATGGTTGCCGACCTCCTGGCGTCGGACAGCCGATTCACCGTTTCCTTCGGCGCCGCCGGTCTCGAGACGGCGTTCGTGGCCCGGGCCGGATCGGGTCCGCTGCATCTGAGCGTCTGCGCCGAGTACGACGCCCTTCCCGGTATCGGTCATGCGTGCGGGCACAACGTGATCGCGGCCTCTGCGGTCGGTGCCGGCCTTGCGCTTGCGCAGTTCGCCGATGATCTGGGCATCTCGGTGTTTGTCCACGGCTGTCCCGCGGAGGAGGGCGGCGGCGGGAAGATCCGCATGCTCGAAGCCGGGTTGTTCGACGGTCTGCATGCGTCGATGATGGTGCACCCGTCTCCGGCAGAGGCCGACCGCATGCACTGCCTGTCGGTGAGCCACTTCGACGTGACCTATCGGGGCAAGACTGCGCACGCAAGTGCGTTTCCGCAGGACGGCATCAACGCCGCCGACGCGATCACCGTCGCCCAGGTCGGTCTCGGTTTGCTCCGTCAACACATCAAGCCGACCGACCGGATCCACGGCATCGTCACGAAGGGCGGTGACGCACCGAACATCGTTCCGGATCACACCATCTACAAGGCATACGTACGTGCACGTACGATCGCGGAACTCGACGAACTGAGGCCGAAGATCGAGAACGTGTTCGCCGCCGGCGCGTTGGCCACGGGCTGCACACACGAGATCACCCACTTCTCCCCGCCGTACTCGGAGTTTCTCGACGACGAGGACACGTTGGCGCTCTACCGGGCCAACGCCGAGTCCCTCGGTCGCCGTTTCCCGGCGCCTCAGAAGAGGCGCCCCGAAGGGCAACCCCACGACGGCGAGCACGCCTTCAGCGCTTCCACCGATATGGCGAACGTGAGCCTGAAGATACCGTCGATCCATCCGATGCTCGGCATCGACGCCCGCGGTTCGTCGAACCATCAACCGGGATTCACGGCGGCATGCGCGGAGTCATCTGCTGACCACGCCGTCCGAGACGGAGCGCTCGCAATGGCGCTCACGTGCGTCGACCTGGCGACCGACCCGGCGCATCGATCCCGGCTGCTCGGAACCGCCGCTCGCTAACGCCCGGCGCGGCGAGGAACCTCGACCCGAGCCCGGACGCGGCACGAGGCGCTCGTGAGCGCCCCGTGTTCCACCCGTTCTGCAATCCCTACTGCTGAGGAGCGTTCCCTGCGACCTCGTGATACCTATCGTCGCGCGGCAATCGTCGGCTGCACATAGGTCACGCGGATCATTCATCCTCTGTAGCGGGAGAAAACACTCAAGCCGCAATGGTGAGTCGATGCTCAGCGCCTGTCCGAGCCGGGCAGGTCGGCAGCGAATGAGATCTCCCCTTCGACCAACGTCGCGATGACCGAGATGGCGGGGTCCAGCACACACAAATCTGCGCGCATACCTTCGGCGATGAGCCCACGGTCAGCCTCGCCGAGCAGCCGGGCCGGTGCGGTCGATGCGCTGGCGAATGCTTCGGACGGGGAGCAGCCGGTCATATCGATGAGATTTCGCACGGCCTGATCCATGGCGAGCACACTCCCGGCGAGCACCCCGTCAGCCGTGCGTGCGACGCCGGCGCTCACCTGGACCGGCGCCCCGGCGAGCTCGAACGATCCGTCGCCCATACCCAGTCCGGCGATGGCATCGGTGACGAGCATGAGTCGACCGGCGCCCAACATCGTCCACGCCGTGCGAACGGCGGCGGGATGTACGTGGTGGCCGTCGACGATGATCGACGCGGCAAGTCGATCATCGGTGAAGGCGCGACCGATGATGCCGGGCTCGCGATGGTGGAACGGCCCCATGGCGTTGAACAGGTGGGTGACCGCACGCACGCCCGCGTCGACCGCATCGCCGATCTGCGAGTAGGACGCCATCGAATGCCCGGCAGAAACCGCGACTCCGCGGGCCACGAGTTCACGGACCACGGCAAGCGAACCGGGAAGCTCCGGGGCCAGCGTGACAAGCCGGACACCGTTGTCCCGTGACCACCCGCGGGTGAGCGAAGGATCGGGCAACCGGAGGTGGGCCGATTCATGGGCACCCACGCGCTCGGGCGAAAGGAAGGGGCCTTCCAGGTGCAGCCCGAGCACGCTGGCCCCGCCTGCGGCACGTCGCCGGAGTGCGCGTACGACGTCGAGGGCGGCGTCCACGGAGTCTGCCGGCGACGTGATGATCGTGGGCAGGAACGCGGTGACCCCGTGGGCCGGTAACCGGGCGGCGATCGCCGGGATCGACGACGGACCTGCGGTCAGATCGTGGCCGAAGCCTCCGTTGATCTGCACGTCGATGAACCCCGGAGCGAGATGGCAACCATCGAGGTCGACAACCTCCCAACCGGGTTCCGGTGTGATCGACGCGGAAATCCTTTGTACATGACTGTCGATGAGGACGTCGGCCCGAACCGGCGGAGCGGGCCAACGATGCACGATGCCGTTGCGAAGCAGCCGCATCAGTCGTCCCCGCCGAACGCCACCGTGCCGGTGAGCGCGGCGCGCTCGAGTCGGGCGAGCATGTCGTGGAGGGGCCAGGGGCTCCGGTGCGCTCGGTGACCGGTACCACCCTGCTGCCATGGTCGCGGTCCGGCGAGCGGCCGATACTCGATGCCGGCGGCATCGAGTCGATGGAGGTGCGTCGCCAACCGGTCGGAGAATCCCGTTGCTACCGGCGCGCCCGTCCATGCGATCTCGGCAAACGCGCACAGCCTGGGGAAGAGCGCGAAGTCGATCTCCCGCTCGCTGGTAACCCACTCCGTCCACAGTTGCGCCTGCGCGCCGAGGACGCGGCGTCGTTGGTCGTAGGGCCATCCAGCACCCGACGGATCGAAGCCGGCCACGTCGTCGAGCGAGATCGGCCCGCCGATGGCCATGGGTTCACGTTCGTCGTCCGACTGGGCGTAGTCGAAGTAGAGCGGGTGCACCGGGGCGAGAATGACGTCGCGCCCGGCGGCTGCTGCGCGCTGGGCAATGCCGAGCCCACGCCACGCCATGACGATGGCATTGGTTTGCGTCTCGGGCGTTGATGCGAACGCGTCGTCCCAGGTGATCATGGTTCGGCCGCGATCTCGGGTGATGGCGGCGAGGTCGGTGAGGAACTTCGCAAAGAGCTCACGCGCCGATGCGAGGCCGATCGTCGTCGCGTAGGCCATTGTTGGCACGTCGTCCTCCCAGACACTCAGCCGTGACTCGTCTCCGCCGACGTGGATCCAGGGCGACGGGAACACATCGGTGATCTCGTCAAAGAGCTCCGAGAGGAACGCCATCGCTTCGGGGGCAGGGGAGATGAGCGAGTGGCTGATCCCCCACGCACCTCCGACCTCATTGTGCTCGCTGCGGGGAATGCCGAGCCCGGGATAGGCGGCAACGAGCGCACCGGTGTGGCCGGGCAGGTCGAACTCCGGCACCACGATGATGGCCCGATCCGCAGCAAATGCGACGATCTCGCGAAGGTCGTCCTGCGAGTAGTAGCCACCGTGCGGTGTCTCGTCGAAGACCGGCGGCTCGTTGAAGTGGCTCAGCTGGGAACGGGTCCGGTGCGAGCCCCGTTCGTGGAGCAGCGGGAAACGCTTGCTCTCGAATCGCCACCCCTGGTCATCGGACAGGTGCAGCTGGAGTCGATTGAGTCGTAGGTCCGCCATGCGCTCGAGTATGCGGAGCACCCCATGCTTCGGAAGAAAGTGCCGGCTGACGTCGAGCAGCAGGCCCCGCCAGGCGAGCGTCGGCGCATCGGCCATCGAGCAACAGGGAAGATCCCATGTGGTGCTCGGGGGTGGGTGTTGCCGGTAGCTGTCGACCGGAAGGAGCTGGCGAAGCGTGGCAATCGCAAGAGCACACGCGTCGATGCTCCCTGCCGTCACGCCGAACTGCGCGGGGCTGACGTCGATGCGGTACTCCTCGACCGCCAGGCTCGCTGCATCGACAGCGAACCGGATGGTGTTTCCGTTGCCCGATACGGCGGTCGACGCCTCGGCCGTGCGATCGAGGTTGAACGGGAGGAACCGTAGGAGTCGCTCGATCCGGGCCTGCTCGATGGGCGTGAACCCTCGGGTGTCGAGCGACGTCGACTGGTCGATGGTGAAGCGTCCACCGGCTCGTTCGACACGGCGGACGGCGGGGAGCGTGGAGAAGGAGGTGTCCATTGTGTCAGCCGGCGATCCGGTAGAGCCGACCGACGTACTCGGCTTCGATGCCGAGGTTGCGCTCGTGGCCGCCGGGCATGTTCGCCGAGACGTACACCGGAGCTTCGGTACCGGTGTCGGTGATGCGCGAAATGATCTCGGCCGTCAGCATCTGGATGAGCAGCGCCGAGCTCATCGAGGAGATCCCACATGCGCGCATACCATTTCCGTCCTCCAGAATCGCGTCGCCCAGCGGAGCGCCGTTGTCGAGCACGACGTCGGCGAGGTCGAGCAGACGACTGCCCGACGGGTGGCGACTCGGCACGACGTTGGAATGGGCCGTGGAGGTCACGGCGATGATGGGCAGTCCACGGGCGGCCACTGCGCTCGCCATCTCGACAATCGATGCGTTGACACCGGAGTTCGAGATGATGACGAAGCCGTCGCCATCACGGACATCGGCGAGAGCGAGGAGGCGCGGGATCATGTCGCTGCGTCGTTCGAGGAGCGGATCGTCGAGTGCCTCGGGCCCCTCTCCCCCGCGCAGCACGAGATCACCGAGCGAGATCTGGTTGGTCGGGATGAGGCCGCCGGCCCGCCCGGCCATTTCCATCGCCGCGGCCCGTGAGTGCCCCGTCCCGAACGCGTGGATGATGCCGCCGGAGGCGATCACCGGGTGGAGCAGCGCCGCCGCTTCGTCGATCCGCTCCCGGTTGTCTTCGGCGATGGCGCGTAGCGCTTCGAGCGACGTGGAGACGAAGATGTCCGGCGAGATCACAGCAACGAAGCGTAGGTTCGGTGGTCCGTCGATGTGACCACGTGGGTACGAGGAGAGGGCATGACCGACCCGGTTCCGGGAGAACTTCGCCGAGACCCTGCCGGAGAAGGCAGGGAGGTGGTGATGGGCATCGACATCGGCGGGTCGTCGACGCGTGCCGTTGCCATCGACCGAAACGGTGTCGCCGGGCCGATCGGCCGATCCGCCGGCGGCAACCCCTCGACACGTCGAGCCGATGAGATCGCGGCTGCGGTCGGCTCAGCCATTGACGCTGCCCTCGCCGGCTGGCATCGCCCGAGCGTCGTCGCCATCGTCGTCGGCCTGGCGGGGCTCGACGAATCACGTCGCTCGGAGCTGGAGGGAACGATTCGGACGGCGGCGCGATCGCATGGCATCGACGTGGAGCCACTGCTCCGGACCGACGCCGAGATCGCGTTTGCCGCCGGGAGTCTGTCGCCCGCCGGTCTCGTCGTGATCGCCGGTACCGGAGCGATTGCTGCGCGCATCCGCAATCGGCGCGAGGTCGCCACCGTCGACGGCCACGGCTGGCGACTCGGCGATGCCGGTTCGGGTTACTGGCTCGGGGCCGAGGTGCTGCGACGAGTCCTGGAAGCGCTGGACGGCCGACGGCCGCCGACCGCGATGACCGCAGCGGTGCTCGACCACATCGCAACGCGCGCCCACTCGCACGAGCCAGAAGTCGAACCGAGCGGGGACACGGACGATCCTCGCTGGCGCATCATCCGAGCGACCCTGCACCTGCATCCGAGTGATATCGCCGGGTTCGCCGGGATCGCGCTGTCCGGCGACGATGATGCGGCACGCGACGTGGTCAGCGATACTGCTGCTGAGCTTGAACGATCCGTCCTCGCTCTGCACCCGGTGGCCGGTGAGCCGATCGTCCTCGCCGGGGGCTTGTTGCGCGCGGGCCGTCTCGTCGACGAGCTCGTTGCCCGGCTCGGCGTCCGCGGCGTGAGCGCAGCGGCACTCGACGTCGAGCCGGTGACCGGAGCCGCAACGCTGGCAGCCGACGCCGTCGGTTGGCTCCGCTGAGCGCCTTCACCGGCTCGGCCCGGAGTCCTTCAGCTGTTGAGGCGTCAGGAGGTTCTGGCGCCCTGCTCCTTCGCCGCCTCGACGCGCTTGGCACGTTCGGTGACCTTGGCATCCATCCAGGGCAGGGAGCGCGGAACCGCTCGTCTGGTCGGCGGCGCCGAGGCGGAGAGGATGATGGCCCGACGCGGCGCGTCCGAGCGGTTGGGGCCGGTGTAGTGCAGGGTGAAGCCGCCGTGAAAGGTGGCTCCTCCGGGTGGCAGCGGACAGGCAACGGCGCCCCGCACGTGATCCATCATCTCGGGGCGCAGCTCGTTGGCATGGATACGGTCGTCATCGTTGAGGCTGCGGTGGGGCAGGACCTCTTCGCTGAGATGACTTCCCGGAACGAACTGCATGCAGCCATTCTCCAGCGTCGCCTCCTGGAGGGGCACCCAGATGCTGGCCGAGCGGAAGTCGAGATGCGGTGGCCAGTACGACGCATCTTGGTGCCAAGGTGTCTCGGGACCGATCCGAGGTGGCTTGTTGATGGCGTGAAAGAACGAGCACGTGGCCTCGGGTCCGAACAGCTGCCGGGAGATCGCGGCGGCGTTCACGAGCAGCAGCGAGTCATTGAGCTCGGGGGCGAAGCGCTGAGGCTCGAGGATCTGCGGGAGGAGCGCTTCGTTACCGTCCGCATCGGTGCCGGCAAGGTCGAACTGCAGGCCGAGCTCTCGGCCCGCACGCTCGTCGAAGAGCCGGTCGTAGATCTCACGGAGTTGTGCAACGTCATCGGCCGAGGTGATCGACGGGATCGAAAGAAAGCCCTCAGCACGGAAGTGCTCGACCTGGTTGGCGGTCAGCTCGACGGTCGGCTCGGTTGACAGTGCGCGGCCCATGGCTTCCTCCAGAGAATCCGGGATGATCGTAAACGAATCTAGAGCGACTGGTCCTCGACGTAAGCGCCCACGGCTGGGAGTCCAGTGAGCAGCGCCGCATGGTCGCGTAGCGTCGATCAGTTTCGACGGCGGCCCGAGGCGACGAGCCCGATCACCAAGCCGACGCCGATCGAGACGAGGTGTTGGACGTCGAACAGGCGGTGGTTGGTCAACCAGATGGTCGTCATCGTCTGGACGAGGAGCACCGGCCCGATCCAGGCGTTGGGTCCTCGCCGGGATGCGCAGAACGCCCCAAGGGTCCCGTAGATCGCCGCCGATGAGCCGCAGTCGAATCGGCTGATCTGTTCGGCGGACCACGTGCTGTTGGCCGACGCGATGCGCAGCACGATGAGCGTCGGAACCGTACTGAGCCAGTCGGTGACGAAGTAGGCGGCGGCCGTCACTCGCCAGCCGAGGTGCCATTCGGCCACGCCGACCCAAACGAAAGGGATCAGGATCGACCAACGAAGGCCGGGTCGGTCCTGAATGAGAGCATCCGTGACCAGCCGCCAGATCTGCCCGCTCGCGAAGCTGGTCCAGTTGATACCCAAGGAACGCACGGCGTCTCGGTGTGTTTTCGGTGCGGCGAGCAGAAGCTGAAGCGCAAGGACGACGGCGCCGAGCAGCAGACTGAACCTGAGCCGACCGAGAACCCGCCGTGCTTTCCAGCGATCCGTGGCGCCAAACAAGGTGCGCTCGACGGTCGCCTCGGTTGACGTTGCGATGCCCATCGGTCCTCCACGGGGCCCAAATGATGATGACAAAATGTAGAGCGACCGGTCCTCGGCGAGAACACCAACGGTCACGAGTCAAGTGAGCGACGCTGCTGATCGGCGAGATCCGCGGGAGTCGGGTATGGTCCCCGGCCGACATGGACATGCCTGACGCCCAGATTCTCGGCCACCTCGACGCGCCGACCGGTTGGATCCGATTTGCCGAGACCGTCGACGTGGTCGGCTGGACGTTCGCCACCGACGCGAGCGACGTGGAGGTCACTGTTTCCCTCGACGGGCGCACGGTCCTCACCTTCGCTCCGGACGTGGTCCGGGAGGATGTGTCCGAAGCCTTTGGCGTTCCGCAAGCCGTCCAGTCCGGATTCCGTCGCACGCTGACCCGGGATCTCGTCAGCGGCGGCGACGTCACCACGGCCGACGAGTTCGCTCTCGTGGTCGACGTTCGTTCGGCGAGCGGCCTGACGAAGTGTCTCGGCGACGCGTCACTCGAGTGGGTTCGTGCGCCGGAGTTGGAGCGCGCACGCGGTGACTACCGCGCGGTGTGGGACGGCGTCTCGCGTTCGATCGACGACGCCCGCATCTCGGTTGCCGGCTACACCGACGACTCGGAGTGGGAACGTACCGGTATCGAGAGTGCCGAGCTCCTGCGCCGCGAGCTTCGCCTGGGGCCCGACGACACGGTGATGGAGATCGGCTGCGGAGCGGGCCGCATCGCCCACCATCTTGCGCCGCACGTGAAGCACTGGATCGGCGGCGACGTGTCGAAGAACATGCTGGCCCACGCCGCTGAGGCGCTCGCGGGAGTTCCGAACGTGTCGTTCGTCGAACTTGCCGGGTCCGATCTCCGTGCCGTTCCCGACGACTCCCTCGACGCGATCTACTGCACGGTGGTGTTCATGCACCTCGATGAATGGGACCGCTACCGCTACGTGCGGGAGATGTTCCGCGTGCTCAAGCCGGGTGGTCGCCTGTACATCGACAGCTACAACCTGCTCTCCGAAGAAGGCTGGTCGTTCTTCCTCGAGATGGCCGAGATCGATCCCGTGCACCGGCCGGCCAACATCTCGAAGTCGTCGACGCCCCAGGAACTGCGGGCCTTCGCCGAGCGGGCCGGCTTCACCGATGTGCTGGTCCGGCCGGCGGCGCTGTTCGTCGCGATAACGGCGACAAAGCCGGGCTGAGCTTGCGCTGCTCGGCTACTCGGCCGCCTCGGCCAACGCTTCCGAGAGCGCCGGATGCACGAGCATGGATTCGGCGATGTCGCTCACCTTAAGGCCGGCGGTGACGGCCAGTGCGATCACGCTGATGAGCTCCGCAGCATGACGGCCGACGATGGACCCACCGAGCACCACACCGGTGAGGGGATCACTGATGATCTTCACGAAGCCGCGCGCGTCGTTGTTGATGAGTGCTTTTGGTGACGCTGAGAACGGCACCTTGGTGACCCGCATCTTTCGACCCATGGCGAAGGCATCGGCTTCGGCGAGCCCCACGTCGGCGATCTCGGGCTCGGTGAAGATCGCACTGGCCGCCTTGTCGTAGTCGAGGTGGCGGTGCTGACGGGTGTGCAGACCCATGGCGTGCTCGGCGACCTTGCGTCCCTGCATGGCGGCGACGCTCGAAAGGGGAAGCTTACCGGAGACGTCACCCGCTGCATAAATATGCGAGACATTGGATTGGCAGTGATGGCCGATCGTGATGTAGCCGTTCTTGTCGGTGACGACCCCGGCGCTTTCGAGCTGCAGCCCGTCGGTGTTGGCGACAGAGCCGATGGCGAGCACGGCATGGGTTCCCCGCACCACGCGTCCGTCATCACAGCGAACCACGACCTCATCGCCCGTCCGTTCGATCGCGGTGGCCCGGGCGCCCTTGAGGAGGGCCACCCCACGGCGGAGGAAGTCGTCCTCGAGGACGGCGGCGACCTCCGGGTCCTTCTGCGGCAGCACCTGCTGGCGACTCACCACGAGCGTGACCTTGGAACCGATGGAGGAGAACATGTGCACGAATTCCACGCCGGTCACGCCGGATCCGATCACGATCAGGTGCTCGGGGATCGCTTTCGGCGGGTAGCAATCGCGGGTCGTGAGAATGCGCTCGCCATCGGGCTGGCACCAGTCCGGGATCCTCGGCCGGGTACCGGTGGCGACGAGTATCGCGTCGGCCCGTAGGTGCACCGTTTCGCCGTCCGCCATCACCACAACGACGGTGTTCGGACCGTCGAGTGTCGCGGTGCCCTTGATGAGCCGCACGCCCTGGCTGGTGAGCTGATCGGTGATCGACGACGAGAGCCGGTTCTCGATGCCGACGACGCGATCCCGGAGCGCTTCGCGATCGATGTGGGGCTGCATCACGTCGAGACCCATGCCCTCGATGCGGCGGGCGAAGCTCATGGCTCCGCCGGTGGCGATCATCGTCTTGGAGGGAATGCAGTCCCAGAGGTGGGCGGCTCCGCCGACGACATCACGTTCGATCATGGTGACCGTGGCGCCAAGCCGGGCGGCGTAGGTGGCGGCCTGGTTTCCGGCGGGTCCCCCACCGATGATGACGAAGTTCAGTGCCATAGCTCAGTGATGCTACGACCCGTGACCAACTGGCCGACGCCAGCCTCTGCCTTACACCGAAGCGGGTTGCGGGCCGCGAACGAGTCGACCCGGGTGGGCGCCTGTGGCTACGCCGTCCTCGAACGTCACGACGCCGGACTTGATGGTCGACCGGTAGCCCGTTGCGCTCTGGTTGAGCCGGCGCCCGCCGGCAGGGAGGTCCTTCACGATGCGCGGAGGGGCGGCGCTGAGGGCGTCGAGTTCGATCACGTTCACGTCGGCGAGACGGCCCACGGCGAGAACCCCGCGGTCGTTCCAGCCGACGTGGGCCGCGGTGCGTTGCGTGAGGTGATGGACCATCGCCTCGACCGGAAGACCTTCGCCGCGGCGGCGATGCGTCCAGAGCCCCAGGGCCGTCGTCGGGAACGAGGCGTCGCAGATCGCTCCGCAGTGAGCGCCCGCGTCGGACAGCCCGATCATGGCGACCGGCGAACTGAGCATCTCGCGGACTTCCGACA
>JANLRD010000270.1:0-91546 GCA_031368215.1 Acidimicrobiia bacterium
TCCTCGATGCCGCGCATCAGCTTCTCGTCGGGTTCGATCTCCTCATTCGTGATCGGATCGCGGAGCTTCTCCTTCTCGCAGTACGCCTCGCAGTGGTTGAGGTAGTTCTCGAGGATCTCCTGCGCCTTGTCGGAGAAGGCCGGGATGAACGACTTGCGCACCTCGTCCTTCAGTTGGCGGTCGATCTCCTTGCGGGCTTCGGTGAGCAGCGCGAGCGACTTCTTCTTCTGGTCGTCGGAGAGCTGATGGGCCCGCTCGATCGAATTGCGCAGCGCCCGGATGGCCATGACGGTGGTGAGGCACGGCTCGCCATCGGTGTGCTCGTGCGCACCGGGGTCGCCGTCGGTCACGGCACGCGAGAGCGCGTCGATCACGAAGCGCGGGTCGATCCCGTCGAGGGCTTCGCGCTCGGCCGCCTTCTGGATCTCCGGCACCTGCGTGAGCTTGAACTCGCCGGTCTCGCGGCCGTCGTAGAGGTGCAGCTTCTCGATGGCCGAGAGGTTCGGGTAGTCGGCCAGGCGGGTGAGCACGGCGATCGTCGACGCCGCCTCGATGGCGTGGGGGTCGCAGTGGAAGTGCTGCTGGGATTGCGCGAGCAGCTTCTCGTAGATGCGGCGCTCGTCGGATACCCGGACGTTGTAGGGCACGGGGATCGTGTATAGCCGTGACTGCAACGCTTCGTTGGTCGGGTCCGACATGCGCTGGCGGAACTCGGACTCGTTGGTGTGGGCAAGGATCACCAGGTCAGCATCGATGAAGCCGAACTTCGGAACCTTGAACTGACGCTCCTGCGACAGGGTGAGGAACTCCACGAGGAACTCCTTCGGGTTCTTCAGGAACTCGATGCATTCGAGGACGCCCCGGTTGGCCTTGGAGAACTCGCCGGCCCAGTCGAGGGCGCGGGGGTCGTCGTCGGAGCCGTACTGCTCGAGCAGTTTGAAGTTGATGCCGCCGGTGAGCTGCTCGGTCGTCATCGACTTCGGGTCGCTGGGGGCGAACGTACCGATACCGATTCGCTTTGACTCCGACAGGTAAACGCGGGAGATCGGGAACTTCGAGAAGTCACCGCCGAACTCGGTCTTCAGGCGCATCGCGCACTTCGGGCACAGGTGCCCCTCGACCTCGACGCCGGCATACTCCTGCACCCGTGCCCTCAGGCTCGGACCGCCGGGCTCACCGCCGTCCGGCACGAGATGTAGCGGCTCCTCGTGCATGGGACAGCCCTGCAATGCGTAGACCGCACCGGCGTCAGTGCGCGACCAACGCTCGAGACCGCGTTTGATGGTCGTGGCGATCGTCGACTTCGCACCGCCTGGAGGCCCCCACAGCAGCAGGATGCGCCGACGGGTCTGATGCCCGCGAGCAGATGTGCGGAAGTACTCCACAAGATCGGAGAGCGGTTGATCGAGGCCGAACACCTCACCGTCGAAGAACGAGCCGCGCACGTTGCCGGTGACCGAGTCCCTATCGAACCCCGCAGCTTCGATCATCGCAAACACCCGGGCGTGGGCAGTGGACGCAATGGTCGGATGCTTCTTCACCAACTCCACGTACTGCTCGAGGTACATCACCTCCTCCGTGGTCGTCGTGGCGGAATGCGCGGCGAGGCGCAGTTCAACGAGAAGGTCGTGACCAGTCTCCAGCATCGTGGATCCTCCCTCGGGTTCGAGGTGGTTGTGGGGTGAGTGTTCGGTGATTCCTCTGCGGTGGGGGGTGCTCGTCAGTTCTGAAATCGGATTCGCTTACTGTCCGTCCAATCGGACTGTGCGGCGCGCTCCTGAAGGGTTTCGGAGAAGAAAAGCGAGAAACCTCCGGAACGGCAAGATCGCGCGCGTGTTGTGCGCGGGGTCCGGAACGGGCGGGCGAGGCCGAGGCGAGCCGGGAGGTGTTCCCGGGCGAGCAGTCGGGCCGGCCGGTTACGCCGGTGAGTCGGCGGGCGCTTCAGCGTCGTCAGGGAGGGCGAACGGCACATGGAGGACTTCCTTGCCGGCCCACTCCCACACAGCCTCGCCGATAGGCAGGGTCCGTGCCTTCAGTCGGATGGGTCCGAACGCGAATGCCGTGGGTTCATTGCGCTGCAGTGCGTCGACAACCGACGGGCTGTCGACGAACTGATCGGGAAGCGGGGCGATCAGATTCAAGCGGAGATCCCAGGCCTGCTGTTGGTCACGTTCGAGCTGCGGGCTGATCTGCGCCATCAGGTATTCGGTCGTGCCGGGTTCGGGGAAGGGTGCAACCCTGCTCGACAGGATCGACGACGCACCGTCCTCGGAGGGGCCGAGCTTCCACGTGCCCTCGGCCCGAAGGGTCGGAAACAGCACGTGGAATTGCCAATCGTCGGAGTAGCCGTCGGGTCGGACCGTGTCGCTGATGATCAGGTAGACCCGGGCATCATCACCTAGTTTTCGAGCCGACCGCACGACCAAGGGCGCAAGTTCTGCTGCCGTCAACGCCCGCCGTTGCTCGGCAACGACCTCGACGGTGGTGACCACTGAAGACAGCGGCGTCGTGATGTCGATTCCCGGCGTGACCTCAGCCAACTTCTTGCGAAACAACCCCATGAGTTCCCTTCCTGCCGGGTGACCACATCCCTATCGGCAGGTTGTCCCTTCGGCTGAGGGGGTTTCTCCGGTCCGCACCGATTACGTTCGACGGAGAAGGGCGAAGGCGATGTTCGGGCCGTTGCCGTGGACGTACGCCAGTCGAATCCAGATCAGCGCGATCTCCTCGAGGGCACGCGACATGAAGAGCGGACCGGCGTCGACCGGGTCGAAGCCGACCCCGGAGGCGAGTTGGGCCACGACCTCTTTGGCGGACGCATCGTCGCCGGCGAAGAGCATCGCCGGGGTCGCTCCGGGGTACCCGGGGTTGGTCATGTTGGCCGAACCGGTGGTGCTGAAGGACTTGACGACCCGGGCCGAACCGGTCCACTCCGCGATCCGCTCGCCACCTGACGGTGCGGCTTTCGGGTCGAGGCCGGCGAATGCGGGCAGCAGTGGATTCGTGGCGTCGATCACGATCGTGGCGGGACCTAGCGTGAGCCCGCGAGCGACGCTTTCGGCGGCGTCCCAGGGCACCGCTATCAACACCACGTCGGCACCGGCCGTGGCTGTTTCGACGGTAGCCGTGCGTCCGTTCCGCGTCTGTTCCAGCAACTCGGCGTGCCGCTCGCTTTCGGGGTCACGAACGGCGTAGGTGATGGTGTGGCCGAGTTCGGCCCACCGGGGGCCGAGGGCGCGTCCGACGTTGCCTACGCCGATCATGGTGATGTTCACGGTTGCTCCTTCGCTACCAGAGGTAGCCGTTGACAGGTGTTGGCGGAAGGGGAAGGTCTTTCTCTCCGAGCGCGTCGCGAAGGTCGCGTTCGATGGAGGCGCAAATCGCGGTGAGCGGGACGTCGGTGGTCCGGTTCTCAAAGGGGTCCTCGTTGGCCGTTCCGACGGTGGCCATGACGATGAAGATTCCCGCGAGCACCGTGCTGGCCGGGATGACCATCCACGTGGTTGTGAACACCGAGAGCAGCGCGAAAGGGAGAACCGTGGCGAACAGCAGGACGAAGAGCCGGGTAAAGTACTCGTACTGGCGAGGAGTCGGCGTGTGCTTGATGCGTTCGAGGAGTCCTTGCTGGACGGTGAACTGCCCGAAGTTGGGTTCGATCGAGATGGGGTCGAACTGCCCGAGCAGGCCATCGCGGATGCCGTCTTTGAGGCGCACACCCTGGGTGATGAGGACCCGGTTCGCCGGATTGGGCGATGCTTGCAGCCGAGCGAGTTCCTCGCTATCGACCAGCGCCGAAATCTGGCCCCAGCCCGAGGTCCCGCGCAGTTGATGGCGCAGCAGGTGGGCGAACGCGATCTGGCGGTGGATCAGCTCCGCCGCGTACGAACCGGCCTGCTCCGTGGTGACACGGCCCGACCGCACGGCGTCATCGGTGAAGGACACGAGATGGCGGGCGAAGTTGCGACTTGCACTGTGGATTGCCTGCCAGGACGTCCGGCCGTCCCACCATCGGGCAAAGCTGGCGTTGTTACGAAACGCGACGAAGATCGCCATCGCAGATCCCAGCACGCCGACCGGAGCAAAGGGAAACGCGAGGCTGCGCCAATCGGTGATCTCGAACAGCGCGACAGCGCCAGCTGCGACGGTCGCTGAATAGAGCAGCTGTCTCCACACGTAGCCGAGGACGCGAGTGGGGCTCAGGTTGTGCTTGACGATCATCGTGTCTCCGTTACGTATGCGTATCGTAATGTAAGGATCTGCCATCGAGAGACGCGGGAGCGAAGCGGCGTATCCTCGTGTCTGTGAATATGGTGACCATTGCGACGAAGAGCGCCGGCCGTCCTCGGGACGAGGGGGCCGACCGCGCCATCATCGAAGCGGCGCAGCGTCAGCTCGCCGACGTCGGGTTCGCCCAGATGAGCATCGAATCAGTGGCGGCCGAGGCGGGCGTGACCCGTCCGACGGTCTACCGGCGCTGGAAGAGCAAGGACGACCTTGCCACCGCTGCGATCGCGGCGTTGCAGATCCCTGCGCCGGCGCCGGAGAAGGACGACACGTGGTCGGCGATTGAGTCGGAACTCGTGCACTTCCGTCGCAGCCTCGAGCGTCCGAACGGGATGTCGATGATCGGCATGGTGCTTCTCGAGGAGGGCCGTATGCCCGAGCTTGCGGCGCTGTTTCGCCGCCGAATCGTAGAACCTCGTCGTCAACGGCTCACGGCGCTGTTCCGTCAGGGGATTGCCCGGGGCGAGATTCCCGAAGGCGCTGACGTTGCGACCGCCGTGGCAGCGGCGATCGGAACGTTCTACGCCCACTACATCGCCACGGGTGCCGTTCCCAGGAACTGGGAACGCAAGACCATGGCGATGCTGCGGGCCGCACTGTCCTGACCTCTTCGTCGGACCGGATCAGCGACCGAGGGCCTCGATGACGAGCTCAGCCGTGGCCGTTCCGGAGTACTGCTGCTGCCCGGTCACGAGGTTGCCGTCGCGGACCGCGTGCGGCTTGAACAGGCCCTGCACGATGAAGTTCGTGTTGGGGAGTTGCCGGGCGAGGACCTCGATACGGAAGGGCTGGATGACGACAGCCGCGGCATCGTCGGCGAAGTCCTCCTCGGAATTGGCGAATCCCGTCCACGTCTTTCCGTCGACGACCAGCGTCCCGTCCGCCTTGCGGGCCTTCAGGAGCGCGCAGGTGCCGTGGCAGATCGCCGCGGTGATCTTCCCCGCCTCGTAGCTTTCGGCGAGGAGGCGATGGACTCGATCGTCCTCGTAGAACGTGTACATCGGACCCTGGCCGCCGATGACCATTACCGCGTCGTAGTCGTGGAGGTTCACCTCAGCCAGTGACTTGGAGGTCTCCACCAAAGCGCGATGGGCTGGCGAGTTCATGAAGCCGAGGCTGATCAGATCGTGGGCGGAGTACCCCGATGCATCCGTCGGGTCGCTGTAGGAGTCGCCCATGAGTGGGCCGCCGTCGGGGCTGACGATGTCGACGTCGTAGCCGGCCTCCGTGAACGTCCAATACGGGTGGGTGAGCTCGGACCACCAGAAGCCGATGGGCCAGCCGGTCTGGGCGGATGTGGTCGTGTTGGACGCGAGAAGGAGAACCCGTCGCGTCCGAGTCGTATCGATGGTTGCGGGCATGTGGGCCTTTCAGTTGGACGAGCCGCCGATAGTCGAGATGGTCGATCGACTAGTTACAATACACAACTGTAATGGTGTATTCCCGAGCTCGTTTTCGGGGCCGGCGCGGAGAAGGCCTGTCCGTTCAGCTCCGACCTTCTCGGCCGACCTCGGTGACGGGTTCGACCGACCGTGGCCAAGTCGCTTTCATGAAGCCCACGATGCTGTCGACGAGAGCCCTCTTCGCTGGTTGAACAGGTCGAGCGGTTCGTGGGCCGAGCTGCGGCGATGTGAACCATGTTGGGCGAAGTCGGCGGTACCCTCGATCGCATGTCGTTGCCGCTCGTTGCGTTCCGCCGTGCTCGGCCGGCGGTCGCGGCTCCTTGGGTCAGCGCGTGACCGCGGCGAGGATCGAAGGCGGCTCGGCGGAGGGCTCGTCGCGACGGCCCATCCTGCGGCTGTCGCTGGCCGGGGTCAGTTCGAACCGTGGAAGGTTCGCCCTCCTGAGCTTCTCGGTCTTCATCGGCGTGCTCTTCATCGCGGCGACGCTCACCATCACCGACACGGTCAAGGCCGGCTTCGGGTCGCTCTTCAGCGATGCCTACCGCAACGTGTCGGTGGTGGTGCGCGAACAGTCAGACATCGTGCGCCAGAACGAGACGTTCCGCGGTCGTATCAACGGGAGCCTGGTCGCTACCGTCGCCGATGTCCCCGGCGTCGAGGCAGCACTGCCGCGCATCACCGGCTACGCGTATGTGGTGAGCGCCGACGGCATCGCACCTCCGAACGTTTCGAGCGAAACCGCCGGGGCACCGATCGCGGAGAACTGGGTCGCCGATGAGGCCCTCAATCCGTTCATACTCGTCGACGGCACCGGGCCGAGGGACAGCGGCGACCTTGTCATCGACCGTGGCACAGCAAAGGAAGCGCGCATAGGAGTTGGCGACACGGTGAGCGTGGTCACCAAGGATGGTTCGGTGCCCGGCCGGGTGTCGGGCATCGTGCGGTTCGGGTCGGTCGACAGCCCCGGTGCCGTTCCCGTCGTGCTCTTCGGTACTGCCGATGCCCAGCGACTTCTCGGCGAGCCCGGTCGCGTCGATGCGGTGATCGTCCGGGCGAAGGACGGAGTCTCCGCCGCAACACTCGAACGGAGCATCGCCGCTGTGCTTCCCGATGGCATCGAGGCCGTCACGGGCGCGAAGGTCACGGCGGAACGCGAGAGCCAGGTCGCGTCGGGTTTGCGGTTCGTCACGGCGTTCCTGTTGATCTTCGCCGTGCTCTCGCTGGTGGTCGGGGCCTTCATCATCGCGAACACGTTCTCCATGTCGATCAGCCAGCGCACCCGCGAGCTTGCGCTGCTTCGGGCCGTGGGTGGATCGCGCTTCCAGATCGCCCGGATGGTGCTCGGCGAAGCGGCGGTGATGAGCATCGTCGGTTCGGTGGCCGGCCTGTTCGGAGGGATCGGGCTGGCGCAACTGATGAAGGGTGTCCTCCGCGCCACCGGGGTCGATCTTCCGCCGGCGCCACTCGTGGTGCGAGCCGCAACCGTCGCGTGGAGTCTCGGCATCGGCATTGTGGTCACCGTGGGCGCAGCGATCACGCCAGCGCTGCGCGCGGCTCGCATCTCACCCGTGGCGGCGATGCGTGACAGTGAGGTCGAGCCCCCGCCGTTGTTGCGCCGAACACTGCTCGGGTTCGGCGTGCTCGGGGTTGCCGTCTTCGTGACGAGGGACGGTGCGCTTTCACCGAGCCTGCCGCAGACCGGCCTCGGCGTGGCCATGCTCTTCGTCGCCTCGGTGCTCCTCGCTCCGGCCCTCGGCTCGCTCGCCCGATTCCTCGTGGACCCGGTCGGCCGCGTGTTCGGGACCACGTCGGGATTGGCCGTCCGCAACGCCACCCGCAACCCCCGCCGGACCGCGGCGACCGCCCTTGCGTTGTCGCTCGGGTCGGCGGTCGCCTGCTTCGCGCTGATCCTCAACGCGTCGTTGTCGCAGTCGCTGAAGACAGCGGTTGGCGGAGGCCTTCGCGGTGATCTCGTCGTCCGGTCAGGATCGTTCGGTGTCGGGGGACTTCCGACGTCGCTCGCCAAAGAGATAGGCGCGCTTTCTTCCGTCGAGGCCGTGTCCGGGCTGCGCTACGGATTCGCCACGGTCGACGGCCCCAAGCGCAAGGCCCGGCGCGTCTCCGCCGTTCGGCGGAGCGGCGGACGGCCGATCGCATCCCTCGATCCGGCATCGGCCGATCGGCTGCTCGACTTCGGCAATGAACGAGGGTCGCTGGGCGATCTCGGTGGAAACACCATCGCCATCTCACAGCGGGAGCTCGACGATCGCGGCTGGAACTTCGGCGACACGCTCCAGCTCACGTTCCCCGGTCGCGAGCCCACCCCGTTCCGCATCAACGCCATCTTCCGCCAGGGCATTGCCTTCGACTTCGCCATCTCCCATGCCGACTACGAGCGCGCCGTGCCCGACCAGTTCGACTTCGTCGTGTACCTCGCCGCCAAGGACGGGGTGAAGCTGTCGGAGCTTCGTAGCGAGATCGAGCGGATCACGACGAAGTACCCGACAGCCAAAGTCGAGGACCCGAAGCAATACGTCGCACGGATCACCAACTCCCTCGACCAACTCCTGAGTTTGATCCTGGGCTTGTTGATCCTCGTGGTTACGATCGCGGTGCTCGGCATTGCCATCACCCTTTCGCTCAGCGTCGTGGAACGGATTCGGGAAATCGGATTGCTACGTACGCTTGGCATGGCGCGGGTACAGGTGCGTTCGATGCTTCGGAGCGAAGCGGTAGTGATCGCACTTCTCGCGGTGAGCATCGGTGTGGTGCTGGGCATCGGCTCGGCGTGGGCCCTGCTCCAGGCACTCCGTGACGAAGGGCTCTCGCGTTTCTCGGTGCCACCGGTCGGGGTCGGGTCGCTCGCCATACTGGCGGCGGTCACGGGACTGCTGGCGTCGATCGTTCCCGGTCGACGTGCGGCACGCCTGCCGATGCTCGCCGCGCTCAACGGACGCCAGGCGACCGCGTTCGCAACACCCGGTAGCAAGCGGGTCGTTGCGGTAAAGCGCGCCCGGCTCATCGGCGGAGCGATCGCCATCACCGGTGTGCTGTTCGGCTTCGGCCTCGGACGGGCAACCGCGCCGGGTGGGGACGCGGTGGCCGTCGCCCCGTCGACGGCGTCCACGAGTGCTCCAGCTTCGGCGACCACGACGGCCTTGCCCGAGGGGTCGGTCTCGGTGGACAACACCCCGTACGTCGTTCCGCCGTCATCGTCCCCGGCCGAACCCGGCGTGCTTCGTGAGTCCGTACCGATCCAGTCGCCGCCCGGCACGAAGGGGTGGCGGGTGCTCTACGACTCGGAGATCCGCGACGATCGGCCGACGGTGGTCAGCGGACTCGTCTTCGCCCCGGACAGGCCGCCTCCGCCGGGCGGCTGGCCGGTGCTTTCCTTCGCTCACCCGACGACGGGCCTCGCCGATCGATGCGCGCCCTCGCACAATGTCGGAATCCTCGAGACGACGATTGCCACTCTCGCTGCGCAGGTGGGGATGGTTGTCGTCGCCACCGATTACGCCGGTCTCGGCACCGATGGGCCGCATCCGTTCCTCGACGGGATCAGCGAAGGCAGGTCCGTGCTCGACATCGCGCGTGCGGCGAAGTCGATCGATGGTCTGTCGCTGTCCGGCACCACCGTGCTGTGGGGTCATTCGCAGGGCGGCCATGCTGCGCTGTTCGCCGCCCAAGAGGCGCCGGCGTACGCGCCCTCGCTGAAGATTGTCGGCGTTGTCGCCGGGGCACCACCGTCACAGTTGCGAGAGCTCCTCACATCCATCGAGAAGACGCCGGACCGTGGCTACGCCCTCTTGGTCGCCGAGGGCCTTCGGGCGATCGATCCGTCGCTACGGCTGGCCGACGTGTTCACCCCCCGCGGTGTCGCGCTCGCCGAACGGCTCGACACGGAGTGTTCGTCGGAGGTGAACCGTGCCGCGGCGCGCGACACCATCCGTCTCGCCTCGCCAGTGCCCGGTGCATGGTTGACCGCGCTCGATGCCAACCAGCCGGGCGAGGTGAAGATCGACGCGCCCGTGCTGATCATTCACGGGTCCGACGACGAGCTCATCCCGGTCGCCACCTCAGAGGTGCTGCAGAAGTCGCTCGTGCAACGGGGAACGTCCGTCGAGCGCATCGTCTACCCCGGCGCAGGTCACGCTGATGTCGCCCTGTCGTCGCTCACCGATGTGCTCGCGTGGATCGCGAAGCGATTGCCGGCGGCGTCACCGAGTACCCCGACATCGGCCGCCGCGCCCGCTGATGCTTCCGCGAGGTGGCCCGGCGCGACCGGGGCGCTCCGTGCTGCGCTTGACCGCGGCACCACCAAGACCTTGGCCATCGCCCATGCCGGCGGCGACCTCGAAGCACCGCACAGCACGCCGTTCGCGTTTGATCGCGCCGCCAAGCTCGGTGTCGATGTTCTCGAGATGGATGTTCGGCTCTCCGGCGACGGTGTCCTCGTTGTGCAGCATGACCCCGATGTCGACCGCACCACGAACGAGACCGGCCTCGTCGCCGATCGAAGCGCGAAGCAACTGGCTGCGCTCGACAACGCCCACTGGTTCCAGCCGGGTTGCTGGGACTGCCGAACGGCGACAGGAGCGCGCCCCTATCGCGGTGTCCGGCTGGGAACGATCCCGCCCCCGGACGGCGCGAAGGCCGATGACTTTCGCATCGCCACCCTCGACGAGATCCTGGCGAAGTACCCCGACGCTGTCATGGACATCGAGATCAAGGCCGACGGGCCCGGCGGGGGAGTGTCCGTCGCCGAAGCGCTGGCGAAACGTCTGCGCGCTGACCAATCTCCCGACCGGTTCATCGTTGTCAGCTTCGACGACCCGTCCATCGATGCCTTTACCCGCGCCGCTCCGGAGATCGCCGCGTCCCCCGGGTTCGGAGCGCTCACCCGCTATGTGCTCACCGGCGCCGCGCTCCCCAAGACTCCGGTGATCCAGATTCCGCCGGAGCTGCAAGGACTCCCGATCCTCACGGACGCGCTCCGAGCCCGAGCGGCTGCCGATGGCATCGCGATCTGGGTGTGGCCGTCGGACTCCGCCACCGACGACCGGGCCAACTACGAAGCGCTGCTGGCTCAACGGCCGAACGGCATCATCGCCGGCAGACCCGAAGTGCTCCTCGGCCTCCTCGGCCGGTAGCAGGGACCGGCGACGCGGGTGCGTCGCCCGCCCGACGCGCGGCTACCGTCGCACGTCATGGACGAGACCGTTGTCTATCCCGCCCGACGCGTCATCACGATGAACCGCGGGCTCCCCTTTGCCGAGGCGGTGGCAGTGCGTGGCGCAAGAATCCTCGGCGTCGGGACGGTGGCCGAACTGGAGTCGTGGGGACCGTGTCGGGTCGATGACCACTTCGTCGACAAGGTGCTCGTCCCCGGCTTCGTCGAGGCACACTCCCACGTGATGGCGGGAGGCCACTGGCAGCACCCCTACGTCGGCTTCTTCGATCGACGTGACCCGCAGGGTCGTGTGTGGAAGAGCTGTTGCTCGATCGACGAGGTCATCGATCGGCTGATCGAGGCGGAGTCGATCATGGAAGACCCCGACGAGCTCCTCGTGGCGTGGGGTCTCGACCCGATCTACTTCCCCGGTGAGCGCCTTCTGGCGAAACACCTCGATCGGATCTCGACCACCCGACGCATCTTCGTGTTCCATGCGAGCGGGCACCTGGCGACGGTCAACACTGCGATGCTGCGCGCCTCGGAGATCACCTCGAAGTCCACGACGCCCGGTGTTGCCCGTGACACCGACGGTGAGCCGAACGGCGAACTCCAGGAGGCCGCGATGTCGCTCGCTTCGGAGGCCTTCCGCAAGCTCATGACGTCGTGGAGCTCGCCCGAGGCGAAGTGGAACTACGCCTACGAGGCCCGCAACGCCGGGCACACGTTCGTCACCGATCTGAGCCCGGGATCGCTCACCACGCCGGGTCAGTTGGAGGCGTGGCAGGCAGTGACCGACGATCCCGGGTATCCGGTGCGCGTGATGGTTGCGGTGAGTCCACCCTTCGGCCGTCCGGCAGATCCGGTGGCCATCTCTGAACTCGCCAAGCGGCTCCGTCACGAGTCCGCCGACAAGCTCCACTTCGGCATCGTGAAACTGATCCTCGACGGTTCCATCCAGGGCTTCACGGCCCGACTTTCATGGCCGTACTACTACCGTCCGCCTGAGGGGCACCACGAGAACGGCCTGTGGCTGATGGCCCCGGATCAGCTCACCGACCTGGTGACAACCTTCCACGCCGCCGGGCTGATCGTGCACGCCCACTGCAACGGCGATCAGGCGACCGAGGCCTTTATCGACGCGGTGGAAGCTGCGTTGGAGCGTCACCCGCGTTGGGATCACCGCCACACCGTGCAGCACTGCCAGATGACCACCCCGGCGCAGTATCGCCGCATGGCCGCGCTTGGTATGTGCGCAAACATCTTCAGCAACCACATGTACTACTGGGGCGATCAGCATCGTGATCGCAGCATCGGACCCGAGCGCGCCGCGAAGATGGACGCGTGTGCCACAGCACTCGCCGAAGGGGTGCCGATATCGATCCACTCCGATGCTCCGGTCACCCCGTTGGGTCACCTCCACACCATGTGGTGCGCGGTGAACCGCCTCACATCGACGGGTCAGGTCCTCGGTCCGGATGAACGGATCTCGGTGATGGACGCGCTGCACGCGGCGACGATCGGCGCGGCGTACCAGTTGAAGGTCGATCACTTGATCGGCAGCATCGAAGCGGGCAAGTTCGCTGATTTTGCCGTTCTCTACGACGATCCGCTCACCGTCGACCCGGTGACCCTCAAGGACATCGTCGTGTGGGGAACCGTCGTCGGGGGTGTGCCGTTCGAAGCGGGCGTCAACTCCGGCGCCGGTGCACGCTGACGACGTAGTCCGGCGTCGACACCCACGGGTCGTCATCCCACGTGGCCCAACGCTCGACGAGGTCGAGTCCTGCCGACGTGGTCCATGCGTCCCAGTCGGCCACGGGAACGCGTCGTCCCTCGCCCCTTGCGAGCTGGAACCCGGCCACGACCAAACCTCCGGGTTCGACATGGCGCGCGATGTTGGCGATCGCTGCCGGGCGGTCTTCGGATTCCACGAACAGGATCACGTTGCCGGCCATCATCACCACGCCGAAACGTCGGCCGAGGTCGATGGTTGCGAGGTTGCCCAGGTGCCATGGAAGGTGGGGAGCTTTGGCCCGCGCATGCCCGAGCATGTCGGCGTCGATGTCGGTTCCTTCGGTCTGATGGCCGCGTCTGTCGAGTTCGATGGCCACTCGACCCGTTCCGCACCCGGCATCGAGGATCGCCCCGATGACGTCGGGATGTCGCTGAAGAAGGCGTCCGAGGAAGGCGACCTCGCCGTGCGGATCCTTGCCGGCCGCAGCCATCTGCGTCCACGCCTCGTCGTAGCCGGAGGGGTTCCACGAGGTCGTCACGACGGATAAGCGTAGGTGGCGGTCGCTCCGGCACGGCCCTCCTCGCCACACCCGCCCCGCGCGAGTCGGCGGAGGCGCCAGCGAAGTGATGAACTGGGCTTGTGCCCGAACGCAACGTCCTCGGTGGTGAACTCGAATCGTGCAGCACCGAACCGCTGACCGGTTTCTTCCGCGACGGCTGCTGCAACACCGGTCCCGACGATCTCGGCAGCCACACGATCTGTGCCGTCGTCACCGCGGAGTTCCTCGATCATCAGCGCCGCATCGGTAACGACCTCAGCACGCCGATGCGGCAGTACAACTTCCCGGGCCTGGTGCCGGGGGATCGCTGGTGCGTCACCGCCCGCAACTGGCTGCGCGCCCACCTCGACGGAGCTGCGGCTCATGTGGTGCTGGCGTCGACCAACGAGAAGGTGCTCGACCTCGTGCCGCTCGCGGTGTTGAAGCTCTACGCCGTCGACGTGCCGTCGGACCCGAGCTCCATCGAGGGCTGAAGTCAGCGGTCTTGAGGCCGAGACTGCAGCCTGCGTAGCTGTGAGAGAAACTCAGGCTGCATTCTCCGCACACGTTCCGCCTGGTCCCGTTCAGCCGAAGACGAACTCGTCGAGGAACGCATTGCGGAACCGCCCGGCCGGATCGAGCTGTCGGGCCGCGTCGAGGAACCGGGGGAGCTGCGGATAGCAACGGCGGACGTCGGGCCCGGCGATCGTGAACAACTTTCCCCAGTGGGGTCGCGGGTCGAACGGCGCCAGCGCGTGCTCGATGTCGGGGAGGAGCGCACGAACACTCGGCCAGTCCGGCTTCCACGTGAAGTGAAGCGCGACGCTGTCGCGACCGTGGCACGGGCTCATCCAGAACGCGTCGGCGGTGACGGTGCGGACTTCACCGACCAGGACCAGTGCGGAGATCCGATGCTGGAGGGTCCACAGTGCGTCGATCGCTTCGACGGCGTGAACGCGCGGGAGCAGGTACTCGCTCTGGAGCTCGTCGCTACTGCTCGGGGTGAAGGCCATGCGGAAATGGGGGAGCCGTTCGTACGCCGGGCCCGGTGCACCGAGTTGCGGCGTGCACGGCAGCGGGTCGAGCCCAGGGAGCGGATGCAGGTGCTCGCTCGCCGGAGGTGCACCGAAGAACGGAAGCGCCGGGTCGTGCCGATCGACGTCGCCGACGCGGACCTTGCGCCACGCGGTCGTGAACTCGGTTCGTTGCCAATCGGTGAACAGGCTGACGCTATAGGCACTCGACATGATCTCGTCGAAGTGCTCGCGCGCGGCGTCGAACGAGAGCCGCTCGTAGACGTGTTGCCGCACGTCGAACGCCGGGACGAGGTCGAGCGTGAGCGCCGTGACAACGCCGAGCGCACCGAGGTGCACGACGAGACCCGGGAACACGTCGGGATCGTCGGTTCGCGAGAACTGCCGTACCTCGCCGGTGGCGGTGACCATCTCGATCGCCGCCACCGACGAGGCGAGGATGGGGTTGGCGTTCCCCGAGCCGTGGGTTCCGGTGGCGCATGCTCCGGCGACCGAGATGTGGGGGAGCGACGCAAGATTGGGAAGCGCAAACCCTTCCGCCTGCGCGGCAGCGCCGACGTCGCCATAGCGCACGCCACCCGAGACGGTCACCGTTTGCCGGACACGATCGAGGTGGATCAGCGGGCGCGATCCGTCGAGCGTGATCATCGTGCCGCTGGAGTCGGCGATGGTGTTGAACGAATGCCGGGAGCCGAGTACCTTCACCGGCCCGGACCCGGCCATCGCGGCCGCAACCTCGTCCGCTGTTGTTGCGTTGATTTCGGAAGCGAAGGAGAACTCCTGGTTTCCTGCCCAGTTCCGAATCGGTAGGTGCACGAGGGTGTTCTACAGGGTTCCGGTCGCGCTGTCGCCTTCCAGCTCCTGGAGATTGGTATCTCAGTCGCTCCGGGAGCGACCACGTGCACAAGCATCGTGAGCCGTTCCGTTCACGATGTCAACCGAGTCTTGATGTGAGCTTCTCACCCTGAAGTTGGAGAGAGTCCGGCGTGCCGGCTGGCACGATGACTCGGTGGACGCCGACGGCCGCGAAACCTTCGGCTTCTCTCGTGACGGCATCAACCTCGCGTTCCGTGCACATGGCCGTGACCTCGATGAGCGACGGATCACGGCCGGAGTCTTCGGCGGCCCGTCGCATAGTTGCGAGCAGCGGCTCGATGTCGGACGGCGTGCCCATTGGGAAGAAGCCGTCGCCGATGCGACCGGCGCGCCGCGCCGCGCCGTTCGAGTGGCCTCCGACCACGATCGGAATGGTGCCGTTCGCTGGACGCGGCCGCGATATGCAATTCGTGAACTGTGCGTACGGACTGTCGTGGCTGACTCGTATTCCCGTCCACAGCTTCCGCATCACCGCGACAGCGTCATCGGTGCGGCTGCCACGGTCGTCGAACGGAACACCGATCGCCGCAAACTCTTCAGCGAGCCAGCCAACACCGATTCCGAGCACGACCCGCCCTCCCGACAGCGAATCCAACGTTGCGATCTCTTTTGCGGCGACCAACGCATTACGTTGCGGAAGGATCAAGATGCCGGTGCAGAGCTTCAGCCTCGTCGTTCTCGCCGCCACGTAGGCCAACCAAATGAGCGGGTCGGGTAGGTCGAATTCCTCTGCTCCGCCGGCCATCTTCCCCGACGTCGCATACGGGTACGTGGTTTGGTACCCCGATGGGACGACGACGTGTTCGGGACCCCAGATTGACTCGAATCCGGCCGTCTCCGCCGCCTCAGCGATCGCTATCGCGCCCTGTGGAGTGGCGCCCTCTCCGATACTTCCGTACAGCCCGAGTTTCATGGCGGTTCCCCTTTTCGCGACGTTTCGCTTCGTCATGATGTCGGACCACAGCAGGTCTGTCACGTAGGTTGACCCTTGGTCGGCTCCACGTCGAGATGAATGAACACGCAGGTCCGCGGCTCACCGTTGACGTTGCGGCTGATGTGACCCTGTCCGGTGGTGTCTTCGGCGAGGAGTATCGTGCCGGGCCCCATGACCCGCTTGGTGCCGTCGCCGACTTCGATCTCGACGGAACCGGTCAGATTGACGACGTACTGGCGTCGGGGCGCACGGTGGAAGTCGAGGTGGTAGTCGCCCGAGACCTTGCGGAACTGGACGCCGCTGGTCGGAATCGTCTCGGAGATCAAGCCCATGGGCCCGAGATCGTCGAGGTGAACGACGATGTCGTCAAAGTGCGATTGCCCGTCGGTGCCGGTGTAGATCCTGGTGACGTTCATGGGACACGACGGTACAAGCGGCCGGGCCACCCGAGTCCGCAGCCTCGGTCTCTCCGGTAACGCAAGGCGTGCACAACGATCGGCGTTCGACCACACTTCGAAGGCGATGCCTGTCGACGATTCCCGATCCGAGGTCCCGGTCACCGTCATCGGCGGCTATCTCGGCGCCGGCAAGACGACGCTTCTCAACCACATCCTGCGGACGTCGGCGGATCGGATCGTGGTGCTAGTGAACGACTTCGGTTCGATCAACATCGATACCGAGCTGATCAGCTCGTCCGACGAGGACACCATCACCCTCGCCAACGGGTGCATCTGCTGCAGTCTCGTCGACGGCCTCGGCGTGGCCCTCAACGGGGTACGGGCCATGCACCCTCGCCCGGCTCGACTGGTCATCGAGGCCAGCGGGGTGGCCGATCCCGCATCCATCGCGGCGTACACGCACGACGGAGGGCTGCGCCTCGATGGCGTCGTCACCGTGATCGACGCCGAAACGATACGTGCGCGTACGAAGGATCGTTACGTCGGCGACACTGTCCTGCGACAGATCGCCGGTGCCGACCTCATCCTCGTCACCAAGACCGACCTGATCGATGATGACACGCTGGCCGGACTGCGATCCTGGCTCACCGGCATCGCCGGGAACCGTCCCGTGATCGAGGCGGTACACGGCGCGGCGCCCCTTACCATGCTCCTCGGTTCCGGCTCCTCGGAGGCGCGGGTGCCGGGCCTTGAGTTGGCGGACGCAGGAATGGCCGATGACGTGTTCGAGACGTGGAGCTTCAGGTCAGACCTCGCCCTCGACGGTGACGCGCTCCGGGACGTCGTGGCGTCGTGGCCGGATGGGATCGTGCGGGTGAAGGGCATCGTCCGTGCAAGGCGCGCCTCGGATGAGCCGGACGCGCGAGTGGTCGTGCATCGCGTGGGCACCCGCACGACCGTCACCGACGAGGGACTATGGACGTCGGGCCCGTCGCAGCTCGTAGCCATCGCCGTCCGCGGCACGATCGACCCGGACGAGCTCGACGCCTCGATGGTGCGAGCGATTGTCTCGGAGAGCGTCAGAGGCTGGCGACGGCCGGACCGAAGGCAGTAGCGGTAACTCGTCGATCCACTCGCGGGGTCGGCATCCCAGACCCCGCAATCCCGCATCCCGCAGGCCCCATTTCTTGTCAGGAAAGGGCGGGTTTCAGGCCATCTGGGATGTCGCAGTAGCCACTGTGGGATGCGCGACTGGCTCGTCGAACTGCTGCACCTCGTCGGCGGTCAGTCGGCGCAGTCCGTCTGGAGGACGGTCAGTCCAGCGGAACGCGGTGTTCGACGGGTGCAGCGAGATCACGCGGCGAGGTCCTTGGGTTTGTCGGCGAGGTAGATCTTGTGGTCGACGAAGGTGGCGTCGACGTAGAACCCCCAGCCACGGCCGTGGGGTTTGCCGGCCCAGAACAGGGTCCACACGGGACGTCCGTCGCGCAGGGCTTCGATGCGGTGAACGTCGTCGCCGGCGATACGGTTCAAACGCCCGGGCCGGAGTTCACGGGTCGATTCTCCGTGGATGCCCCGTCGTTCGGTGTACCCGCCCTTGAGGATCAGGCTGACCGACTGAGAGAACGGATGGTTGTGCGGGTCGGGGTCGCCGTCAGGCAGCTGGATGGCGTGGAGAAAGATCGACCCGAGCGGCGTGTCGAACCGCCACCGCTTCAGGTAGGTGCGCTCCGGGTGCGAATGGTCGGGGATGAACTGGCGGCGGGCGAACGACCAACGCCATTCGCCATCGACCTGGTTGGGACGTCGTGCCACCCCGCGATCGTATCGGCCGCGCGCCGTCGCCACCCAGGTATGTCAGCCGGCGACATCGACCTTGGCGATGATCCGCGTGGGCGTGACGCGCACGACCATTTCCGGTGGCACAGCGTTGCGCTTCCCGTAGGCCTCGGCGTTCTCCTCGCCCATGTAGCGACCCCCGATCCGCGTCCCCCAGTACAGCAGTTCAGTCGTATCGGTCGACGTGCTGGCGGTTCCGGCGATGGTGACGAAGCTGAACGGGGGCCGCTCGTCGTCCCAGCACAGGCTCACCCGCGGGTCGCGCAGGATGGCCTTGCCCTTGATCGTGTCGGCCGACGTCATGAAGATGATGTCGTCGCCGTCGATGTCGACCCACACGGGAGCGACATGAGCACTGCCGTCCTTGCGGACGATCGCCAGCTTGGCGGTCCTCGCCGGAAGCGCAGTGACGAACTCCTTCCACCAGCCGTCGGGTGCGCTTTCGTAGCCCATGTCGCCATCTCCTCGCTCGAAACACCGACGATCGGTGCCCCTCGAACTCTGTCACGGCCGGGCCTTCTTTATGGGCGGTTGTTCCCGAACTGCACGAGCGCGACGCCGCAAATGGCGATGATGCCGCCAACGAGGACACTCCACGACAGTCGTTCGTGGAGCAGGAGGGCTCCGAAGCAGACGCCGAGCACCGTGGACAGATAGGCCACGGCACTGGCCTGCATCCCTGTCCCGCGCGAGACGAGTTCGGAGAAGCACACGAACGACAATGCGAGCCCGAACAACGATAAGTACACGAACGAAACTATGAAGGTCTTCGGAAAGCTCATAGTGGAACGGTCGTCGGGGATGGCGATAACAGCGACCAGAGCACACGAGATCAAGAGCTGCATCGCCACGGCCATCAATCGGTCTACGCCTGGCAGCGGGAATCGTTTGTACATGACTGATCCGATTGCAGAGGTGACTGCAGCGAGCACGCCGTAGAGAATTCCGATTCCGCGAACCTGGCCTTCGATCGCGCGCCAGGCAACGATCACCGCCCCGAGCATTCCGATACCGAGCCCGAGGGCGATGCGCGATGTGACGCGCTCTCCGAGCACGACTGTCGCCATCACCGCCACGAACAGCGGCATGGTGTTCGACAGGATTGACACCAGCCCGGCCGGGATGTTCCGGGCGGCGAGGAACAGAAAGACCGTCGAGAGTCCGGTCATCGGGACGGCAATTGCGGCGATCTGAAACCATTGCGAGCGGGTTGTGGGCCATGCAGCTCCTCGCCGTCGGGCGAGCATGGTCAGGACGAGTCCGCCGATCAACGCGCGCGCCGCAGCAACCGTGATGGGTGGAACGGTCCGGCCGGCGACCCGCATGGCGACGGTGTTCAGCGCCCAGAACGATGCCACGGCCACGAAAAGCACAGCCGTCGGGACGAGTGCGAGTGCACTCGGGCGGGGTGCGACGATCAGCTTCGCGCCGGGAACTTCGTCACGAACGCCGTCCACCTGTGCACTTTCGTAGGTCATGCGCTCTTCCTCGCTCGAAATCACCGACGGACGGCGACCCGAACTCTCCCACGGCGAAGCGGTCGTCGACGACCCGGCGGTGGCTGAGCGAGAATCGAAGCGATGGCACCCACCGCCCCCCACCCCGTCGATCCGACCTCGCCCGATGCCGTCCTCCAGTACATAGGAAAGGGCACCGACCTCATCGTGCCGATCGCCAACGGCGAGCCGGTCTCCGTGCTCGACGCGATCGAGGCCGCGGCCGATTCCCTCGACGGCGTGAAGGTGCATCAGATGCACGCGCTCCATGACCGTCCGAGCCTGCACGGTGCCTACGGCGACAGGCTCCGCCACATCTCCTACTTCCTGTCGCACATCACCCGGCCGTGCTTTCTCGCCGGGGAGATCGATCTCGTGCCGAACAACTTCAGTGAGGTCCCCGACCTCATGAAGCTCCGCTCGAAGGATCCGATCGTGATCGCTGCAGCGTCGATGCCGGATCGGCACGGGTACTTCTCGCTCGGGACGTCGGCCGACTACGTGTCGAGCTTCATCGGTCGATCACCCTTCTTCCTCGAAGCGAACCCGCAGATGCCGCGCACCTTCGGACGCAACCAGCTCCACGTCAGCCAGATCCTCGGATGGTGCGTGCGTGACGCGCCACTGGTCGAGGTGCAGCCCCTCGTCCCCAATGCCGTCGAGCAGAGCATCGCTGCCTACGTCGCCGAGCGGGTAGGCGACGGTGCAGTGATCCAGGCCGGCATCGGCTCGATCCCCAACTCGGTGTTGGCCCTGCTGCAGGACCGGAACAACCTCGGCATCCACACCGAGTTGATCTCCGACGGCTTCGTCGATCTGATCGAGTGCGGCGCTGCCACGGGCTCGAACAAGCGCAACAACCGGACCAAAGCAGTGGGCGCCTTCGCGCTCGGCACGCGTCGGCTCTACGACTTCATCGCCGACAATCCGGCGGTGGAGCTCTGGCCGGTGCGCTACGTGAACAGTCCGCCGATCGTCGCCACCGAGCCGAAGTTCGTGTCGATCAACGCGACCATCGAGGTCGATCTGCTCGGTCAGTGCGCGTCCGAGACAATCGGCGGCAGGTACTGGTCGTCGTCGGGCGGTCAGGCCGACTTCGCCCGGGGTGCGATGTACTCCGACGGCGGGCAGGGCTTCATCGTCCTCACCTCGACGGTCAAGGACGGCATCGTCAGCCGCATCGTGCCCCAACTCGGCCAAGGGCAGGTCGTCACCACATTGAAGAACACCGTCGACAAGGTGGCCACCGAATTCGGCATCGCCGAGCTCCGCGGTCGCACGATCCGCGAGCGCGCCAATGCACTCATTGGTATCGCCCACCCCGACCATCGCGACCGCCTCCGCCACGACGCCGCTGCGCTCGGATTCGTGTAGCGGGCCTGCTCGGACAACGGCTCGCCTCCGTCGCTATTCAGCGACCAAGACGCGCTCGACCTGGACGCGCTCGGTGGAGCGGCGTGCCCACACTGCGTAGAGGGGATCGGTACGGGCACCGGGGTTGCGCCGTTCGACGACGGGGTCGGTGTAGCCGCCGACCACACGGAAGTAGGTGGCCACGATGTGGCAGCGGCCGGCGTCGTCGGTCGAGAGCCAACCGCGTATCGCCTTGGTCGGGAAGCACCGGTTCGAGAACGTGCACACGAACACGCCACCGGGACGAAGCACTCTCGCCACTTCGGAGAAGACGTCGAGCGGTTTGGTCAGGTAGTCGACGGAGACGCAGCACGTGACGGCGTCGAACGATTCGTCCTCGAACGGGAGCACCGGCTCGACGTTGAGGTCCCGGACCACCCACGACGACGCCATCTCGTTCGCCGCGAGTTCCTTGGCGTTCATCCCCATCGCCACGAGGCGGGCCGGAGCGGTGCGGAAATGCGAAACCCACGACGAACAGATGTCGAGCACCTCGCCGGTCAACTCGAGGTCGTCATAGAGCGCGCCAACCGCAGCGATCGCACCGTCGCCGATGTGGGTCACCAGTCGATCGAAGGCATAGAACCGGTCGTCCGGGGATTCGTCGGACCGGCCGAAGAAGCCCGGCGGGAACAGATCGGATGCGCGCACGTCTGCCACCCGGGAAAGGGTAGGGCACGGTTGTCTGAAAGCGTGAGCGGCGTCGCTCAGTACATCGGTCTTTGGTTGAGAGTGCATGTATAATGCATGCATGCCAAACGTTCAGATTCGCGAAGTCCCCGACGAGATCCATGAAGCGCTCGTTCACCGTGCTGAACGGGCCGGCCAGTCCCTCCAGCAGTACCTTTCCGCCCAATTGGCA
This sequence comes from Acidimicrobiia bacterium, assembly GCA_031368215.1. Classification (GTDB taxonomy): domain Bacteria; phylum Actinomycetota; class Acidimicrobiia; order Acidimicrobiales; family JANYDT01; genus JANLQX01. Next base: position 21,986 of record JANLRD010000270.1, read on the forward strand.
GCCATCGTCGCAACCCCGACGATCGATGAGATGATCGCTCGAATCGAGCGTCGCCCGAAAGGTCGCCTGACCCGAGCAAGTGCAATCGCCGCACTCCAGGACGAGCGTGCTCGTCGTTGATGCCTCCGTCGTGGCCCCGGCGGTCGCGGACCGTGGGCCCGATGGTGACCTTTGCCGGGAACGGCTCGCCGGTGAAGTGCTCGCGGCGCCGGACCTCCTCCGGATCGAGGTGCTCTCGGTCATCCGTCGCCATCTCAACTCCGGCGAACTCTCGACACGGCAAGCATCGAACGCAATTGCTGACCTTCTGAGTCTGCCGATCGTGGTGTATCCGACTGCGCCGTTGCTCAAGCGGTGTTGGGAGCTCCGAGGGAACCTGACGGCCTACGACGCGTGCTACGTCTCGCTCGCCGAGGCCATCGATGCCACCGTGGTCACGGCAGACGCACGCCTCGCCAGAGCGCCCGGTAGTCGTTGCCGTTTCGACGTGATCTGATCCGGTTCGGGTGGAACCGGCGGCACGAATGGGTCGGCCAGTCCTTGGAACGCTGACAAGGTCAATCGAAGTAGTGGGCGCGGAGTTGATGTTTCTTGAGCTTGCCGCTCGCCTCGCGCGGCAGCTTGTCCATGACGTCGATGGACTTCGGCACCTTGAACGACGCTAGCTGGGCCCGCGCGTAGGCAATGAGCTCGTGCACATCGAGTTCTGCGCCCTCGACCGCTTCAACGACCGCCTTCACCTCCTGGCCGAACTCGGGGTGGGGAACTCCGAACACAGCGACGTCGGCGATGTCGGGGTGCTGGCTCAGCACCGCCTCGATTTCGGCCGGGTAGATGTTGGTTCCGCCGGAGATGATCAGGTCGACGCGACGATCGGCCAAGAACAGGTAGCCGTCCTCGTCGAGCCAGCCGAGATCGCCCACGGTGAAGCGCCCGTCGGGACGGACCATCGCTGCGGTCTTCGCCGGGTCGCCGAAGTAGGACGGTGTGCCGTCGACCCGTTTGGCGTAAATCGTGCCGATCTGCCCGGGCGGGAGGTCGTTGCCGTCCTCATCGAGCACAGATAGCTCGAGCACGTCGGTGGCGTGTCCGACCGTGCCGGGTTTGGCCAGCCATTCCTCGGACGTGGAGATCACCGGCCCCACACCCTCGGACGATCCGTAGAGCTCGACGATGACCGGGCCGAACCATTCGATCATGGCTCGCTTGGCCCACTCGGGACACGGCGCCGCGGTGTGCAGCACCCACCGCAGTGACGACACGTCGTAGCGGTTGCCGATGACCGGATCGAGCTTGAGCAGGCGGATGAACTGGGTCGGCACCATCGGGGTGCCGACGACGCGGTGTTCCTCGATGAGCGCCAACGTCTGCTCAGGATCCGATCGTTCGACGATGAGCATCGGGTTGCCGCGTGCCATCGCCGACATGAGCACGCCGCCACCGAGCGCGTGGTAGATCGGGGTGGACAGCATCATCTGGGCGCGCTCGGGCATGTGGACCAACGTGCCCCAACGCGAAGCGGCGGCGGCGATGTGGCTTGCGCTCACGGCCGCCCCGGCCCGTACGACGCCCTTCGATCGACCGGTGGTGCCGCCGGTGTACTGCAGTGGCGCGCCCATGTTGCATTCCACCGGCGGTGTGGCGGTCTGGGCGGCGAGCCAGCGTTCGTACTCTTCGCCGAACACCATGACCCGCGTGATTCCGGCAGCGCGGGCTGCCTGGCGACCCACGGCTTCCAGATCCGGTGCGACGATCAGCAACTTGGAGCCCGAGTCGATGAGCAACTCGGTGAGCTCCCCGGCGATGAGGTGCCAGTTGAGCGGCACGTAACGGCAGCCGGCCCGTGCGCTTCCCAGAGCCGCTTCGGCCCATTCGAGGCGGTTGCGCGCGAGGATCCCCCAGGCATCGCCCTCGTGGAGATGCTCGTGTCGAAGACCGTGGGCGACGCGGCGGGCGCGCTCTTCGAGTTCCGACCAGGTGAGGACGCGGCCGTCGGCACGCACGGCTTCACCGAGGGGATGGTCCGCTGTTGCCGGTAGGACGTTCAGGGTCTGGAGCTTGGTGGCCACGTCGGCGTTCCGTTCTCTCGAAGGCGAGCGGCTGGCTTTCCACGACCCTCGCAGAACCGTCCGCTCTTGGCAAACGGGCGCAGCTCGGTGGGGCGCAGCAAGTGTCCGGCTCGCACGTCGTCTCGTAGGCTCGCCGACCGTGCTGGATGTCCACTGGTTCCTTCCGACGGGCGGCGACTCGCGCGACGTGCTGCCGTCGGGACCGTCGCCCCATCGCCGCGCGCCCGACTTCGGCTATCTCGCCCAGGTCGCGATCGCCTGCGATGAACTCGGCTTCGGGGCGGTGCTCACACCGTGCGGCACCGGGTGCGAAGACGCGTGGCTGGCCACGGCGGCACTCCTGCCGCTGACGAAGCGGCTGAAGTTCCTCGTCGCCTTTCGACCGGCGCTCCTCTCGCCCACGCTCGCCGCCCAGATGGCGTCCACCTATCAGCGGATCTCCGGTGGTCGTCTGAAGATCAACATCGTGACGGGCGCCGAGCAGACCGAGCTCGCCCGCTTCGGGGTGTGGGAGGGCAAGGAGACCCGCTACGAGCGAACGGCCGAGTTCGTCCGGGTGATGCGCGGCGCATGGACCGGTGAGCCATTCGCGTTCGAGGGCGCGCATTACAACGTCAGCGGCGCGACGACCCGTGAGGTGCCTGCTCCCGTCCCCGAGATCTACTTCGGTGGTGCGTCCGACGCCGCCGAGCGCGTGGCGGCCGAGGGTGTCGACGTGTACCTGGCCTGGGGGGAGCCTCCGGCCATGGTGAGTGAGCGACTGCGTCGCATGCGCTCGCTCGCTGGGGCAGCGGGACGGACACTGCGCTTCGGCATCCGCTTCCACGTGATCAGCCGCCCGACAAGTGCCGAGGCTTGGGCCGAGGCCGACCGCCTCGTCGCCGGCATGGACGCCGAGTCGATTGCCGCGGCGCAGGCCGACTTTGCTCGCACCGCATCCGTCGGACAGCGGCGTCAGGCGGAGCTCGCGCAGGGCGCTCTCGCGACGGAACGCATGGAGATCCATCCGAACGTGTGGGCCGGGATCGGCATGGTGCGTGGCGGGGTGGGCACGGCCCTTGTGGGCTCCCACGATGAGGTGGCCGACCGCATCGCCGAGTATCACGCACTGGGTTTCGACGAGTTCATCCTGTCGGGGTACCCGCATCTCGAAGAGGCGTACTGGTTCGGTGAGGGCGTGATGCCGATCCTGCGATCACGTGGTCTTCTCCCGCCTCTCGAACGCGCTGCCGCGCCGGTTTTCTCGTTCAGGTGAGTTGCGGCATGACTCGGGGTCTTCTCAGGATCGGGCTGCTGATGATGGGTCATGTCGACCCGAAGAGCGTCCACATCGCCGGCGACTATCCGGAGCTGTTCGGGTCGCTCCTCGAAGGGCAGGGGATCGAGCTCGTGCGCTACGACCTCGACGAGGGCCGCTTCCCGGATGATCTGCGCGCATGTGATGGCTGGCTCTCCTCGCCAAGTCGTCTGTCTGCATATGATCCGGTGCCGTGGCTGGCCGATACCGAGGATCTGCTGCGCGAGATCGTCGCCGTGGAGGCACCGTTCGTCGGGATCTGCTTCGGCCATCAGCTGCTGGCCCAGGCGCTGGGTGGCACGGTCGAGAAGTCCCCGTTCGGATGGGGAGTGGGCGTGCGTGAGTTCGACGTCGTCGCCCGTCGCCCGTGGATGGGGGAGGGCAGACACAGCATCGCCCTGATTGGCAGCCACCAGGACCAGGTGACACGACTCCCGGATGGGGCCCAACTCCTCTTCAGCGCCGACTACTGCCCCTACGGCGGCTTCGCCATCGGCGAGCGGGCGTGGACGATCCAGGTGCACCCCGAGTTCGTCCCGCCGCTCGCCGATCATCTCTTGGCCGGACGTATCGAATTGATAGGCGCGCAGAGAGTTGCCGAAGCCCGGGCGACGCTCGACCGGCCGCTCGATCGTCACGTCGTCGCTGGCTGGATCGGCGAGTTCTTCGCGGCGAACCGCTAACGTCCCGAGGTCCGGCCGCTGCGGGGCCGCCCGCTACGAGCGGGTCGTCAACGTGATGCGCTGGAGGAGGCGGCGATGCCCCTGATACCCGCCCGTCGCAGCGTGGATCACAGACCGGTTGTCCCACATGGTCAGCATGTCCTGCGACCAGGAGTGACGGTAGATGAACTCGTTCTTGGCCTGATGGGCGTAGAGCTCCATGAGCAGCGCTTGTGCCTCGGTGGGGTCCATGCCCTCGATGTCGATGGTGTAACCCGGACTGAGAAAGAGGGCCTTGCGTCCGGTCTCGGGGTGCACCTGCACGAGTGGGTGTAACTGCGTGGCCATGGCGTCGTCGGAGTAGACGATCGCCATGGAGCGCCCCTTGTCCTTCTCGCCGTATTGGCCCTGCTTCGAATACCCGCGTCGCGCCGAGTGCACACCCATCAGCCCATCGATGCGCTCCTTCATGGCATCGTCGAGGGCGTCATACGCGGCGATCTGGTTGGCATACAACGTGTCACCACCGTGCGGTGGAATCTCGCGTCCGTAGAGCATCGTGGCTGACGGCGGCGTGTCGAGAAAACTCCAGTCGGAATGCCAGCCTTCGGCGAACAGCGGTGTGGTCTCGTCTGCCTCGCGCTTCACCTCGGCGATATGCGGATGATCGGACAGGCCCTTGAAGTAGGGGTCTTGGCCGAAGTCGCCGAAGAGTTGCGCGACCTCTTCGTACCGATCGAGCGAGAGGTGCTGGTCGGGAAAAGCCACCACGAGATGTTCGAGCCACGCCGCTCGGATCTCGGCCACGGTCTCCGGTGAGATCTCCTCGGCGAAGTTCACGCCGTGGATGGTTGCACCGCAGGGGGCGTTCGCTGGCTCGATGACGATCGACATGGTGGAGCCTCCGGTTCAGGTGGCGCCAGAATACGGCGAAAACCCCTGCTAATCGTGATCATGGAGGTGGTGCTCGTCAGGCGTGTGCCCGTGGTTGTGCGAGATCGCCTCATGAACGTGCTCGGCCGCATGATCGTCTGCCTCATCCGCTGCATCGGGTGACGCGCCGTGGTCGTGATGCCCGTCCACGTGGCCGTGACGATGTGCGTGGGTGATCGGCACGTGGATGTGATCGTGGTCATGACGCTCCGTCAGGTGAACGGCCAGGCCGATCGCCATCAGCACGACCGCCGGGACGAAGAAGCGGCCAACGGGCTCGCGCAGCCACACCAGGGCGATAGCCGCACCGACGAACGGTGCTGCCGCGTAGTACGCCCCGGTGCGGGCGGTGCCGAGCGATCGCATGGCCCGGATGTAGAGCACGAGGCTGAGTCCGTAGCCGAGGAACCCGACGACCATCGCTGCGCCGATGCGGGGGACCGAAGGAAGCCGACCACCTGTCACGAGACCGATGGCCACATTGGCCGACCCGGCAACCACGCCTTTCACGGCGGCGATCTGGCGGGGATCGCGCAGCGCGAGCGGTCGCGTGGCGACGTTGTCGATCCCCCAGCACAGACACGCGGCGGCGATCGCCAATGCGCCGACGGTGAGACCGAACCCGCCGCCCGGCTCGATCGAGAGGAGCGATGAACCGGCGACGATCACGAACATGGCGATGACGATGCGCCGATCGGCATGCTCCTTGGCGATCAGCCATGCGCCGAGGGCGGTGAACACCGCTTCGAGGTTGAGGAGCAGCGATGCACTCGCCGCGGGTGTCGTTCGCAGCCCGATCATGAGCAGCAGCGGGCCGGCCATGCCGCCGAACACCACGGCGAGCGCAAGCGGACCGAGATCGGAGCGCTGCAGCGTGGCCTCCCGTGTCCCCGAGGGACGGGCGAGCAACGTCAGGCTGAGGATCAGCCCGCTGCCGAGGTAGAGCAACCCGGCGAGCACCTGCGAGTTGACGCCCTCGCCCAACCGCTTAGCGAAGGGCGTCGCCGCGCCGAACACCACGGCGGCGCCGAGAGCATTTCGGACCCCGGGTGACAGCCGCATGATCGCCAACGGTAGTTCTCCCTGGTTCGCTTCGAGTGACCCACGTAGCTTCCCGATACCCCCTAGGGCGTGAAGGGCAAGCTTGCATCGGATACCCCTGGGGGTATAAGTTGGAGCGATGTCCGCTTCCGCCATGCCCACTGCCGGCCGCACTGCACTCGACGATCCCGCGCCGAAGGACCACTGGTTCGCCCGGCTCGGGCGTTTCTCGGCGCGGCGACGCGAGCCGGTGATGCTGGTCTGGCTCGTCGTGGTCCTGGGAGCGGCCCCCTTGGCCGTCACCCTCAACGGTGCCCTCTCGGGTGCCGGGTGGGAGGCCCAGGGTTCGATCGCCCAGAAGGTTCGAGACGAGCTCCGAGCCGACTTCCCGGGCGTCGGGGCCGAAGCGGCAGTGGTGGTCGTCCGCCAGAAGACGCCGTTCACCGACGATCCGGGCGCGGTGAACGCCGTCGTGAAGGGGCTCACTGGCTCGAAGGGTGTCAAGGGTGTGGCCGACCCGCTGGCGATGCCCGCCGACGCCGGGATGATCTCGCGCGACGGCCTCACCGCCCTGATCCCGGTGCAGCTCAGCGCGAAGAACGACGCGCAGTTACCTGAATCAGCGGGAGCGGTCATCGCCCGCGTCGCATCGCTCGAGCTGCCCGACGGCGCACGCGCCGAAGTGACAGGCGAGTGGCCGGTGTGGAGCGACTTCAATACGTCGAACGAGGAAGCACTCCACAAGGCGGAGCTGCTGTCGGGTCTACCGACGATGATCCTGCTGTTCATCGCATTCGGATCGGCGATCGCCGCCGGCCTACCACTGCTGCTCGCGGTGTCGGGCATTGCCGTGGGGTTCGCCGGGCTCCACCTGGCGACGTCGATCACGCCGCTGTCGGTGTGGTCGATGAACTTCTCGATGATGATCGGCTTGGCGGTGGGGATCGACTACGCGCTCTTCATCGTGTCGCGCTATCGGGAGGAACGGGAGGACGGGAAGGACGCGTCCGAAGCCATGGCCTCGACGCTCGACACCGCGGGCAAGGCCGTGTTTCTCTCTGCGCTCACGGTGGTTCTTTCGCTCGCCGCAGTGTTCCTGGTGCCGGTCATGGTGTTTCGAGCGATGGCGCTGGGGATGATCTTCTCCGTCGTTGCCGTCGCCACGGCGTCGCTCACGCTGCTCCCAGCGGTGCTCGTCGCTCTCGGCGATCGCGTGCTCGTGGCACGCGGGCATGATGACCCGGACCGGAGCGCGGAAGGACGCTGGACCCGCTGGACGGCCCGCGCCATGAAGCACCCGGGGATCACCCTGGCGGCGGGCCTCGGCGTTCTGCTGCTCCTCGCCGCTCCCGCGTTGGGGATGCGCTTGGGGATGCCCGGTGCGCGCGTCGTCGACGAAGGCCGGTCGAGTCGCGATGGCTACGAGATGCTCGTGTCCGGCTTCGGGCCCGGTGCCGCCGCACCGCTCTTCGTCACGGTCGACGCGGCCCAGGCACAAGCAGTCGTCACCACTGCTCGGGCCGACGCCGGTGCTGTGGATGCCCGCGTCGTGGCCGAACCGTCCAACGGAAGCGGTCGCACCGTGGTACGGGTGACGCCGGGCTCGGCCGTCGATGACAAGGCGACGGGTCAGCTCGTCGGTCGCCTTCGGCGGAGCGTTGTGGCGGCGGCGCCCACTGCGTCGGTGGGAGGCCCCGCCGCGCAGAACTACGACCTGACCGGGGTGCTGACGGGTCGCGCCCCGATCGCCATCGCGGCGATCACTCTCGTGGCGTTCCTCTTGCTGCTCACCGTGTTCCGAAGCCTTGCGCTGGCCATCTCCTCGATCCTGCTGAACTTCATCAGCGTGGGTGCGGCGTTCGGTTTCGCCACCCTGGTGTTCCAGCGCGGATGGGGCGCCGGTCTGCTCGGCATCCAGCACCAGGGGTTCGTCGACGCCTGGGCGCCGCTGTTCTTCTTCGCCCTGCTCTTCGGGTTGTCGATGGACTACCAGCTGTTCCTGCTGGCGGCGATTCGGGAACGGTACGAAGCGACCGGTGACACCCAACTGGCGATCCGAGACGGCATCGCCCGAACCGGGCGTCCGATCACCAACGCTGCGCTCATCATGATCGTGGTGTTCATCGCGTTCGGCGTGACCGGGCCGATCCCGCCGACCGAGCTCGGCGTGACCCTGGCACTCGCGGTGCTCCTCGACGCAACGGTCGTGCGCATGATGCTCGTGCCGTCGCTGATGAAGCTCCTCGGCGAGCGCAACTGGTGGATCCCGTCGTGGCTCGACCGGCGTCTGCCCCGGGTCCACTTCTCGCACTGAGCGCTCATGGGGCGCGCCGCACCGGTCGCCTTCAGGCGTGCGCCTCCGTCGATCCGGTCGGTGGAGCGCCAGCGCTCTGCACCGTGTGGGCGTGTATCTCGCGGGTGAGCTCGCGGATCTCCTTGACGATCAGGTCGGCCTCGATGTTCGTCTCGTAGTCATGCCGTGCCAGTTCGCTGCTGATCTGGTCCTCCCGCTTGGAGGCGATGAGCAAGATGGCGCCCTGCATCGCGGCAAGGCACGACAGGATCAGGTTGAGCAGGATGAACGGGTACTTGTCGAAGCCGACGTTGCGGTTGCCGATCATCCAGCCGGCAAGGAACACGAGCGCTGCGAACACGAAGCCCCACGAACCCATGCCGTTGCGCAAACGGTCGGCGGCGCGTTCACCGCGGGTGAGCTTGTCCCCCGACCGAACCGCGGGGTGCGGATGCTGGCTCGGGCGCTTGATAGAGAAGTTCTGGAATGTCTTCATCGTCCGAGTCTCGCTCTGATTGCGTGAGAGATGGCGTTCCGGGCCGGGAGGGGCCTACCGTGGTCGTCACGCGAAGTGCGCTCCCGAAGGGGTAGGTCGAGGATGAAGTTCGTCTGGTTCAACCTGATGCCGTGGCCGGATCTCCCCGACGACTTCCGGGCCAACCACCGTTCCGTGTGGGTCGACATCGATCAGAAGCTCTTCGATCCGGTTCGCGCCAACGCGCTGTACCACCAGTACATGGACCAGCTCGAGTACGCCGATGCCATGGGCTTTGACGGCATCGGCGTCAACGAGCACCACCAGAACGCCTACGGCATCATGCCGAGCCCGAACATCATCGCGGCCGGTCTGGCCCGCCGCACCAGCAAGGCAGCGATCTGCGTCATCGGCAACTCGATCGCGCTCTACAACCCACCGATCCGTGTGGCCGAGGAGTTCGCCATGCTCGACTGCATCAGCGGCGGTCGACTCGTCGCCGGCTTCCCTGTGGGTACGCCGATGGACACGAACTTCTCCTACGGCCAGATCCCCGCACTGACCCGCAAGAAGTACGCCGAGAACCACGAGCTGATCATGCGGGCGTGGAAGGAGACGGAGCCGTTCGCGTTCGATGGGCAGTTCAACCAGCTGCGCTACGTGAACTGCTGGCCGAAGCCGATCCAGCAGCCCCATCCGCCGATCTACATCCCCGGTGGCGGCTCGATCGAGACCTGGGACTTCTGCATCGAGAACGACTACAACTACTCCTACCTGTCGTACTCCGGATACAAGGCCGGCAAGATGCTTCTCGACGGCTACTGGGAACGGGTTGCCGCGCTCGGCAAGGACGACTCGCCGTTCCGGGCCGCGTTCGCGCAGACCATCTGTGTGGCCGAGAACGATGCCCAGGCCGAAGAGCTCTATGCCGAGCACATCTTGTACTTCTACAACCGATGCCTTCACGTCTACCCCGGCTTCGCCGATCCGCCCGGGTACCGCACCGTCAAGACGATCAAAGCCGGTGCACTGAGCCAGCTCCGTCGCTCCAACCAGAAGAGCTTCACCCAGCTCACGTGGAAGGACCTGGTGGAGGGCGGCTATGTGATCGCCGGCGGGCCGGACACGGTTCGGGAACGCATGGAGGAGATGATCAAGTCGCTGCGCGTCGGTTTGGTCTTCGGTCTCTTCCACCAGGGCTCGATGCCCGATTGGCTCACCCGCTACAACACCCAGATGTTCGCCGAGAAGGTCATGCCCCAGCTTCGCAACATGTGGCCGGAATACGACAGCGACAACCGCTGGTGGATCAAACCGCTCGAGGGGCGCGTGCAGCCGGAGGTCTCGTTCGAGGACCGGTTACGCGATGGCCTCAGGCCGTCGTGAGCTCGGCGTTGCCCAGCTCGTTTTCCGTCACCACGGGGCGGGGCATTGCGTCGGAGGTCCGTGTCTTCGGGACGGACGGACCGGCCGTGGTGTTCCTCCACGGCACCACCGGTCTCTTCGACGACGAGCCGATGCTAAGCGCGCTTAGCACCGGGTCGCGGTTCCGCGTGTTCGCCCCCGCTCTGCCCGGCTACGGGCCCGAGTCCGACGATTCCGGTGAGACGCAGCTCGACGACATGCTCGACGTGGCCCTGCACGGTTGGGACCTCGTCGACGCCATCAAGTCTGAGGTCGGGCTGGCGGGACCCGTGCATCTTGTCGGTCAGGACGTCGGTGCCATGATCGCGTCAGAGATGGCCGCGGTCGCTCGTCACGACGTTGACCGGCTCGGGCTCGTCAGCCCGCTCGGCATGTGGGTGGCGTCGGCACCGATCCCCGACATCTTCGCCATGCTCCCGTTCGAGTTCCCGGCCGCGCTGTTCTCCGACATCGGGCTCGGCACACAGCTGCTCACGAAGGGCCTCGACTTCGAGGATCCGAAAGCGATCGAGGCCTTCCAGGTGCGGAACTCGCGTCGGCTGGGGTTCATGGGCAAGTTGCTCTTCCCCGTCCCGAACCGCCGCCTGTCGACACGGGCATATCGCATCTCAGCGCCGACGCATGTCGTCTGGGGTGCCAACGACAACCTCACGCCAGTCGATCCGTATCGCGCGGCGTGGGACTCGGCGATCACGCTGGCGACGAGCACGGTGGTCGACGATGCCGGTCACAGCGTCCACGTGGAGCAGGGTCAACTATGCGCGCGGATCATCGGGGACTTCCTCGCCGGATTACGGTGAGGTCACGCGTGATGGGGCAGCGCTCGGTGGCGCGAGACTCTCTCGGGTGGAACTGATCACGGCGCGACTGGCGCTCCGCCCGGCGTCACCGGAGCATGTAGATCTCCATGTCGAGCTCGACGCCGATCCCGAGGTGATGCGCTACATCAGCGGCGGCCGGGCGAGCACACGCGAGGAGATCGAGAGGATCGTTCGCGAGGTGCGAGGTACTCGTTGGACAGCGACGCTGCTCGATTCGGAGCTGTTCGTCGGATGGTTCTCCCTTCGCTCGAGCGCACCCGCCGAGTTCGAGCTCGGCTACCGGTTGAGCCGAGCCATGTGGGGTCAGGGGCTCGCAACGGAAGGAACGAGGGCGCTCGTCGATCATGCGTTCACCGCCCGTGACGCTGCGCGGGTCTGGGCCCAGACCATGACCGTGAACGCGCGGTCGCGCGCCGTGATGGAACGCTGCGGCCTTCACTACGTGCGGACGTTCCACTACGACTGGCCTGAGGCGATCGAAGGCGGCGACGAAGGTGACGTCGAATACGATCTCGCCCGCGAGGGGTGGCTCGCGTTGTGCAACGGGTGATGAGTTGCCCGGTCACCGTTGCCTACGTAGGCCAGCTCACTCGCATGGGCCGCGAAACCATGGATTTTCGCCGGTCAGCTGGCCCGAGCGAGCCAGCCGGCCCACAGGGTTATGGGGGACTGGGGATTGCGGGCCTGGCCGAACTGGTCGTCGTTCAGTAGCCCGATCACGTCACCGAGATCCGACTCGACCGCGCGGCGGAACTCCATGGCGTGAGTAGCGTCCTTACGAGGCGCCCACTCCGCAGTCACGGCCCCCACGCTAGGCCGCCAGACAATCGCCCCCGGGGAGCACACCTACGTGGGCCAGCTCACTCGCATGGGCCGGGAAACCATGGATTTTCGCGGGTTGGCTGGCCCGAGCGAGCCAGCTGGCCCACAGGGTGTTGTGCGGACCTACGTGACGATCAGCCCCAAGGCGATGCTCGCAGCGAGGGTGCCCGAGCTACCCGTCAAGGTCAACGGGTAGGTGCCGGGCGTCGCGCCGAGGGGCACGGTCACGGTGAGCGAGACGTTCGGGGCGCTTCCGCTCGCCGAGATCGTGACACCGGCAGGGAGCCCGGACACGACGAACGTGATCGAGCCGGCGAAGCCGCCGGTCGGCGTGATCGTCACGCCGTAGGACGACGAGGCGCCACGGGCGATCGTGAGGCCGGACGGCGTGGCGCTCAATCCGAATCCACCGGTTGGGGCGAACACGTTGAGAATCATCGGGTACGAGCGGGTGACCGATCCGGCCACGCCGACGATGCTGAGCGGGTAGGACCCCGCGGCAACGGCAGTCGTGGCGTTGAAGATCAACGTTGAGTCACCGAAGGTGGGGTTGGGGATGAAGGTGGCGGAAACTCCGGGCGGTAGGCCGTTCACTCCGAGGGTCACGATCGGTGCGGTCGGACCGACGAGGCGGTATCCGATCTGCGAGGAGACGGTGCCGCCGATCTGCAGGTTGGCCGAGGCCGGGACGACGAGGGCGAAGTCAGGGGTGCTCGTGACGCTGAGGATCACGGCGGTGAAGCGGGCGTTGAGTGGATCAGAAGTGGCCTTGATCGTCACCGTGTAGCGACCGTTGGGCGTCGACACCGACGGCGTCGCATAGAGGACGGTGCCGCCTCTGGTCGGATTCGGGGCGAAGTTCGACGTGACCCCCGTCGGAAGGCCCGTCGCACTGAAGGTCACGTCGCCGGCATAGCCACCGGATCGGTCGACGGTGAAGCCGAACGCTGCGGTCTGTCCGGTGACGACCGCCACCTCGGGATTGTCCGCACGAATACCGAACGACGGCGTGGCCACGGGTGGCGGCGGTATGGTCACGGGTGGCGGTGGTGTGGTCACGGGTGGCGGTGAGACCGAGCCGACGACGTCGAGGTACACGGTGAGGCTCTTCGCCGGCGCCCGCGAGATGGTGCGGGCCGTGACGGCGAACATACCCGGCGGTGTGGTCGTCGGGACGCTGATCGACAACTCGTATTGGCTGCTGCTCGACTGGCTGACCGACGTCGTGGCGCCGGCCGGTGCACCACTGAACGCGAAACCGATGGAGCCGACCTTGCCGGTCGTCTTGATGATGAACGGATAGCGAGCGGTGGCACCGGGGGCGACAGTCTGGCGTGGCTGCAAGATGATCGACACGCTCCGCGGTGCTGCCGACGCAGGAACCGCAGCCGCGGATCCGACGGCGAAGAGGGAGAAGAGAACAGCCGCGAGCACTCCACGGACACGGCGATGTGCAGTCATGGTCAGAGCGTGCGCGCCGTAGCAACTCCCGTCCAGAGGCGAACGCCTAGGCGCGGGTGGCCATCCGTGCCCCCCGCTCGGGCCATCCGGCCCGGCTCCTGCCCCCGTGGCGGCGACCTGGCCCCGCCCGCTCGTTCCCCACGGGCGCGTGAGGCTCAGGCCGACACGAGCGCCGGTACGTCGATGCTGTAGAGCTGAGCGGCGTTGTCGCACACGATGGCACGGGTCTGCTCGGGGGTCAGCGACTTGGTGTGCTCGGCGAGGAGCTCCTGACTCCACGGCCAGGTGGAGTCGGAGTGGGGGAAGTCGTTGGCCCACATGAGGTTGCGCCAGTTCATGTCGTCGGCGTGCTTGAACGCCGTCCAGTCGTCCTGGAACGTGAGGTAGATGTTGTTGAGGAAGTACTCGCTCGGGTGCTTGCTGAGCTCCTGGCCCGCCGGCAGCCAGTAGCGGTGGCGGTCGTAGGCGTGGTCCATGCGGTAGGTGAAGTGCGGTACCCATCCGGCGTCGGCTTCTGCGCAGATCACCCTCAGATCAGGGTTGCGTTCGAACACACCGCCGAGCACGAGCAGGGCCATGATGTCCTGGCAGCCGCGCATGATGGTCAGGAAGCTGGCCATGCGCGGACCGCGGTGTCGGGCCGAGCGCATGGTGAGGATGTGGAACGAGGGCGGGAGGTCGAGCTCGACGCACGCCGCCCAGAACTCGTCGTAGACGGGGGAGTCGTAGTCCTCGACGACCGGCTGGCCGGGCATGGTGACACCGCGGAGCCCGAGCGCCTTGATCGCGTGCAGGTCGGCGATCGCTTCGTCGGGGGAGCGCATGGCCGTCTGGCCAAGTCCGAGGAGGCGGGTCGGGTGCGCCGCACAGAACCCGGCGAGCCATCGGTTGTAGGCGTCGAAGCAGGCCTCCTTGTAGTCGGCGTCGGCGAGGTTGCAGATCATCATTCCGATGCTCGGGTAGATCACCTCGGCGTGGACGCCGTCGCGCTCCTGATCGGCCATTCGCGCGTCGGGGTCCCATCCGCCTCGGTGGAGGTCGGAGAACCGTGAGCCCTTCTCGCGGATCTCCGAGGGAGCCTTGCCGGCGGCGGCGATGGTGCCGAGCGAGAGCGGCTTGCTGACGCCTTCGATGATGAAGACGTCACCATCGTCACCGGCGTCGACGAGGTGCGGGGCGCGATCGCGGAATGCCGGATCGATGTTGTCGATGTAGCAGTTCGGCGGTTCGGTGATGTGCGAATCGGCGGAGATCACGGCGTGGTTCACGGGAGCGTCCTGTTCGGATCGGTGGGGTCGGGCTGGGCGCCGCGGACGAGTCGTCCGGGGTACTGACCGGTGGGTCGTCCTTCGCGCTGCGTCTCGACGCCGTTGACGAAGGTGTGCAGGTAGCCGGTGGCCGGTTGCAGCAGCCGCTTGCCGTTGGCCGGGAGGTCGTAGGCGATCTGCGGTGCGTCAAGGCCGAGGGTGTCGGGGTCGATGATGTTGATGTCGGCCCGGTAGCCCGGGGCGATAAGGCCGCGGTCGAGGAGCCCGACGGTTTCTGCGGTGGCCCGGGTCTGCTGGCGGACGAGCCACGGCAGTTCGAAGCGGGGCCCCCGGGCGCGATGCATTCCCCAGTGCGCCAGCATCGTGGTGGGGTAGCTGGCGTCGCAGATGGTTCCCACGTGCGCGCCGCCGTCGCTGAGTCCCGGGACGCAGTTGGCGTGGCTCATCATCTCGGCCACGGCATCGAGGTTGCCGCCGGCATAGTTGAGGACGGGCGTGTACAGCAGCGCCTTTCCCTCGTCGGCGGCGAGCAGTTCGATGAGCAGGTCTGCGGGCTCGCGTCCGAGACGCGCCGCGCATGCGGCGATCGTGTTCGCCGGGTCGGGTTCGTAGTCGGGCGGGGTGCCGAGCACGTAGGTGTTCGCCAGGTTGACCATACGCTGCGCCGACCCATTGCTGAACTCGGCAGTAAGCACCGCACGACGCGTCGGTTCGGAGATGGCCCGCGCCTGCTCGGCCAGCGGCAGTGCCCGGAGGTCGCGGAACGACGGGCACCGGTTGAGCGGGTTCACCGTGCCCTGCAGGCCGATGAGGACGCCGATCCCGCGGGCAGCGACCTGGGCGCGCATGGTATGTCCGGCGACGTTGATGGCGTCGAGTTCGGCGAGCACGCTGCGGTACATCTCCGGCCGACGGGGATCCTGGGCGAGCGAGATCGACAGCGGCCGCCCGGACGCCGTCAGCATGGCGCGGATGGTCGACATCTCGTCGTCGAGATCGAAGAAGTCCGACACCACCTGCAGCACTCCACGGCCGGTCTCGCCCATGGCCTTGGCCACACCGACGAGCTCGGCCCGGGCGGCGTTGAGCGACGGCGTCGGCTCGCCGCGGCTGGTGCGATGGTTGACGGTGCGTGAGGTGGTGAACCCCAGCGCTCCGGCAACGACGGCTTCGGCGACGAGACGGCCCATCTCGGCGATCTCCTCGGTAGTTGCCGGTTCACGGTTCGCGCCACGCTCGCCCATCACGTAGAGGCGCAGCGGACCGTGGGGGACCTGGGCGGCGAAGTCGATGTCGCGCTCGCCCCGCGAGAGGACGTCGAGGAAGTCAGGGAACGTCTCCCAGTTCCAGGCGAGCCCCTCGTGGAGCGCGGCGCCGGGGATGTCCTCCACGCCCTCCATGAGTTCCACCAGGCGGTCATGATCGCCGGGCCGCACGGGAGCGAATCCGACGCCGCAGTTGCTCATCACCACCGTGGTGACCCCGTGGCCCGACGATGGCATGAGGGAGGTGTCCCAGGTGACCTGGCCGTCGTAGTGAGTGTGGATGTCGACGAATCCCGGTGTGAGCAGCGCGCCGCCGACGTGCATCTCCTGACGCGCCGTGGAGGTGACGCGTCCGACCTCGACGATGCGTCCGTCGGTGATGGCCACGTCGGCCGATCTGGCCGGTGCACCGGTGCCATCGAGGACGGATGCACCGCGGATGATCACGTCGTGCTCCGCTGGACGGGTTGGCTGGGCCATGCGATGTCCCCTCGTTCGACGTCGCCCGGCGAGCACGCACAGGCGATGTTCGAGTCTGACAGTATGCCGGGCCGGTCGCCCAAACCGGCGGGGTCGGAGATTCGCCCAGCTGCGACCGGTCACGGTAGCGTCCCGGCCTATGCGCGCCGCCGTCCTGAACGAACAGCCCGGGAAACTCGAGATCGAGGATCTCCTCGTCGACAACCCCGGTCCCAACGAAGTCCTGATCCGGGTTGTCGGCGCCGGACTGTGCCATTCCGATCTGCACTTCATGGAGGCCAGCTATCCGACGAAGGTGCCGTGCGTGGCCGGTCATGAGTCGGCCGGTGTCGTCGAGGCGGTCGGCAGCGAGGTGACCTATTGCACGCCGGGTGATCACGTCGTCACCTGCCTCTCGGTGTTCTGCGGCCAATGCCGGCTCTGTCTTTCCGGACGTCCGCATCTGTGCGTGAACAAGGACGCGGCGTCGCGGCCGGCCGGGGCACCGCCCCGGTTGCGCAGGCACGACGGCACGCCGGTGGAGCAGCTGATACGCCTCGGCGGGTTCGCCGAGATGATGCTCGTGCACCAGAACGCGGTGGTCGTCATTGATCGGGAGATGCCCCTCGACCGAGCCGCGCTGGTCGGGTGCGGCGTGCTGACGGGAACCGGTGCGGTGTTTCGCACCGCCCGGATCGAGCCTGGCTCGCGGGTCTGCGTGATCGGCGCCGGCGGCGTCGGCCTGGCGGCGATTCAGGGCGCTCGTATCGCCGGTGCCGGACAGATCGTGGTGGTCGACCTTTCCGACAGCAAGCTGGAAGTGGCGAAGCAGTTCGGCGCGACCGACATCGTCAACGCGTCAACGGTCGAAAACGCCGTGAAGGCCGTGAAGGCGTTGACCGGTGGCGGAGTCGACTACAGCTTCGAGGCGATCGGCTTGAAGGCGACGGCTGACCAGTCGTTCCAGATGCTCGATGTCGGCGGCACGGCGACCGTGATCGGGATGATCCCGCCCAGTGCGATGGTCGAGGTCCGCGGGGTCGACCTGCTCAGCGAGAAGAAGATCCAGGGGTCGATGATGGGCTCGAACCAGTTCCGCACCGACATCCCGGCGCTCATCAGCATGTACATGGACGGTCGCCTCAAGCTCGACGAGATGGTGTCGGCCCGCATGGGTCTCGACGACGTGAATGACGGCTACGCGGCGATGAAGCGCGGCGAGGTCAGCCGCCAGGTCATCGTCTTCGACTGACCTGGAGTTCCGGGGAGGGCTCGGTTCTCTCCATCGCTCCGAGAGTGACCCGGCGAACGAAGTTGCCACGCGGACGCGCGCAAATGATCAATATTGATCATTCGATAGGTACTTTGCCTCAGTACCATCGACAGCGCTTCACCTTTGAAAATCCGCGTTGTAAACCAACCAAGAGGAGCTTCACATGGGAGAAAATCGAGTCGTGGCTGGCGCGCTCAGCCATGAAGAGATCGTCAAGTCGTTCCTTGGATCCAAGGCTGTCGACTTCGCGGCACTCGGCAGGTTCGTGACGGAATACGGCGAGTCCATCGTGTCATCTGGCCGCGGCGACTACGGCGTCCGCTTCGGTCACTACAACATCTTGGCGTGCTTCAACATCGGACCACGCGACTTCGGGATCGGCGACATCGCCAGGAGCGGCATCGCCAAAGAACTGGCCGGCTGACCGACACCGATTGAAGCGGGAGCGGTTGGCGCAGCGACGCTGCGCCAACCGTGGGACTTGCATAACAGACCGACCACGGCGACGAAGGAACTGATGTGGGCACCGACCCGACCACGACCTGGCACCGGCGGGACCTCGCCCACCGAGTGTGCCGCGCTCTGCTCGTGGCGGAGCGGGTTCTGAGGTTTCTCGGGGACACGGGCTACCGCGACGACGAGGACCTCGAAGACAGCTTCGGACCTGACAAGCCCTTCGCCGAGACGGCCATGCTGCTGCACGTCGCGGCGGGCGTTCGGGGATTCCCCGACCTGACCAACCGTGTCGCCGGCCTGACCGATGCGCTGGCCCGCCGCGCCCGCTCGCCGCGCACGGCGTGCGCGATCGCAGTGCACCCGTCGATCGCGCTGCAGCTGGCCATGCCGCATGTGCTGCTCACCCGTCTCGGTCACCCCGACGCCCGCTTCGACGAGGTCCTTGACCTCAGCATGCAGAGCTCTGGCGCCCATGGTCGTGAGGTCGTGCCGCACCGAATGCTCGAACGAATGTGGATCATGTCGTTGTGGACCAGACATGAACCGGGATCCGATTTTGATGTGGTCGCGCGACAGTCGGTGCTTTATCATCCGCTTGATCTGATCTGGGGTACGCGTGAAGACGCTTATGCCCATACCCATACGTTCATGTATTTTACGAATTTCGGGTATTCACGACGTGAACTGCCGCGAGCGCGATCGGATGTGCTGGCCGAGTCAGGCGTCCTGCTCGCCCGGAGCTTGCTGCTCGGCGACTTCGACCTCGCCGGCGAGGTGCTGATGGCGTGGCCGCTCACCGGCGAGCCGTGGAGCCCGACGGCAGCGTTCGGGTTCCGGGTGCTGGCCGAACTCGAGGATCGTGTCGGGTTCCTGCCCGCGAAGAACGGTACGCCGGCGAAGTTCATCGACCTCGTCGCCGCCGAACGTACGAAGTACGCAGTGGCCTCCTCGTACCACACGGCCTACGTGATGGGCATGCTGTGTGCGCTCGCCCTCCGGGCCGAGGAGACGCTGCCGACCGCGTTCACCGGCTGGGCGGTGCCGCGCTCGGTCATCGACGAACTCCTTGCCATCATCGGCGGACGCGACGCTCCGTGGCGGGTCACGTTCGACCGGTTGGGTGCTGACGAGCAGCGCCGGCTCGGGTCCGTCCTGATGGACATGGCACTGTTGACGTCGGCGCGGAGCAACGACTACGCCACGGTGGCGTCGCTGCTCGAACGGGCCGTGCACCATGGCCTCGCCGGTTCACCGCTGTGCGCGCAGGTCGCCCAGCTCCTCCACCGCGTGGCGGTTGGAGCCCAGGTGCTGGCTGGCTGAACCGGGCCTCCGGCGCTCGGTCACTCGGAGTGCGACCGGGCGAACGAAGCCTGCTGCGATCAGGCGTCGGCGAGGCGGACGATCGTCTTGCCGACGTTGCGTCCGGCGAACAGATCACAGAACGCGATGCCAACGTTCGCGATCCCTTCGAGCATGTACTCGGTGCTGTGGAGCCGCCCTTCGGCGATCCAGTCGAGGAGTTGGCGACGGGCCTCGGGGTAGCGGTCATGGTTGAAGTGGGTCATGAACCCTTCCATGCGCGCATGGTTGGTCACGAGCTGGAACAGGTTCGACGGGCCCGGAAGCGGAGCCGTCTCGTTGTAGGTGGCGACTGCGCCACAGAGCACGATCCGCGCCCCGGGCGTGATGCGGGCGAGGACGTTCTCGAGCAGAGGGCCGGACACGTTGTCGAAGTACACATCGATCCCGTTTGGACACGCCTCGGCGAGTTGCGCGTCGACGTCGCCGTATCGATCAACAGCAGCGTCGTAGCCCAGGTCCTCGACGAGCCGACGGCACTTCTCGGCGCCACCGGCTATGCCCACGGTCCGCGCGCCGAACACCTTGGCGATCGGCCCGGCGACGGACCCGACGGCCCCGCCGGCGGCACTGATGACGACCGTGTCGCCGGGCTTCGGCCGGCCGATGTCGGAGAGACCGAAATACGCCGACAGTCCGGTGTCGCCCAGGATGCCGAGGTGCCAGCTCAAGGGGCAGTCGAGATCGGTCGGCACGCGGACGAAGAAGTCGGTGGCGTCGGTGATCGAATACTCCTCCCACGCCAGCCGGGCCATCAGGAGCTCCCCGACCTGGAACCCTGCGTGCCCGGACTCGACGACCCGGCCGAGGGTGAGTCCCATCACGGGCGCACCGATCGGCATCTCCGGAAGAATGTGGTCGGTGCTGCCTTCGTCCATCCAGTGGCGGAACCCGGCGTCGAGCGACGCGTAGAGGTTCTGGATGACCACCTCACCTTTCGTCGCTGGCCGCATCGCGTTCGTGACGACGGCGAAGTCGTCCGGACGGGGCGATCCCTGTGGTCGGCGGGCGAGGACAACGGATCGGTAGGACTCGGTCATGTGCTCGGACCCTTCGTGCGGTAGTAATCGATGCGTTCGCCGACAAGTCTGTCGACCATCGCGCCGGCGCGCCGGTCGAGGTGAACGTGTCGGTCAGCGAGGCGACGGCGTTTCGGCGTCACACTCGCAGTGGTTGCGACGAACGCAATTCAGCCGGCGTGTCCCGCGGCGATCGCTTCGTTCGTGAAGGCCGCGAACTTCATGGTGTCGAACGCCACGACCAGGCGGGCGTCGGTCTCGATGATCACGCGGTGGGGCGAGTCGAGGAACTTCGCGAAGGCGCGCCGGTAGGCATCCTCGGGCGCGGCAGCGACACCGGAAAGCGTGGCGTAGAACCAGGTCTTGAGCTCGTCGAAGCCGGCGTCGCCGTTGGCGTGCACGATCGAGTCGCCCTTGTATGACGCGGTCTTGCCGTTGCGGTTGATGACGATGCCGGACTGTGGGCGCTTGCGCAGCGCCGGCACGCGCTTGCGTCGGGCGGCGCACGTGGTCCAGAACTTGCCGTCGCGGTACACGTAGGCAACAACGACACCCACCGGGTAGCCCTCGGCCGTGGTCCAGTTGAAGATGCACTCGCCTCCGGGCTCGACGAGGGCGCGAAGCGCTTCATCGCCGAGTTTCATGGTGGTGAGGTCTTCGTAGTCGATCTGGTCGCTGTCCATGTTGGGTCCTCGCTGGTGGTGGGTGGTTCGGTTTGCGGTGGCGTGTCGGGTCTCGGCCGGCCGAGGCTCGACGAGACGATCAGGTTGCGCTGACGCGCAGCAGCAGCTTGCCCTGGTGTCCGCCGCTGAGCAGCAGACGCAGGGTTGCGGGGAAGTTCTCGACACCCGTCTCGTAATGTTCGGGCATCACCAGCTCGCCCGATGCGAGCCAACCGGCGAGTGCCGCTTCGGCTTCGGGGAACTGGGCGTGGAAGTGGGTCACGGCGAACCCCTCCATTCGGGCGTGGCGCTCGGCCAGCTTGAGGTAGTTCCGCGGTCCGCGCACATCGTCCATGTGCTGGTACTGCGAGATGGCTCCACAGATCACGACACGCGATCCTTCGACGATCTGCATGAGCACAGCGTCGAGGATGTCGCCGCCGACGTTGTCGTAGAACACGTGGATCCCGTCGGGAGCGAGCTCTTTCAATCGAGCGCTGACATCCTCGTTCTTGTAGTCGATGCCGGCGTCGAAGCCGAGCTTGCCGGTGAGGTACGCGACCTTCTCGGGACCGCCGGCGATGCCGATCACCCGTGTCGCTCCGGCGAGGCGGGCCAGCTGGCCCGCCATGGAGCCGACCGCCCCGGCGGCGCCGGACACGACAACGGTGTCGCCGGCCTTGACCGCCCCGACCGCGAAGATGCCGAAGTAGGCCGTCATGCCCGTCGTGAGGCCGAGCCCGCCGAGATACGTCGTGGGCGTCACCGACGTGACATCGAGCTTGCGCAGCGCCGCAGCGGGAAGGGTGGCGATGGTCTGGGCGCCGAGAGGGCCGAACACGTGATCCCCGGGTTCGAGCCCATCCGCGTTGCTCTCGATCACTCGCCCGACGCCGAGGGCAACCACGGCGCTGCCGAGACTGGCGGTGCCGTGATAGGCCCCTTCGTCGAGCACCGTGCGGATGAACGCATCGATCCCGAGGACGTCGACTTGGACGAGCACGTGCCCGGGGGTCGGTGCCTCGACCGCTTCATCGACGATTTCGAAATCGGTATCGGCCGGCGTGCCCTTCGGCCGATTGACCAATACTACTTTGCGATTCATACGCGCGCTTATCATCACATTCCTCCGTCGACGGATAGAACCTGGCCGGTGACCCAGCTGGAGGCGGGTGAAGCGAAGTAGAGAACTGCGGCGCCGAGGTCTTCGGGAGTGCCGAGGCGTCGCATTGGCAGGCGGAGCATCTTCTCCAGCCTCGGGAGGTCGGTGTCCTCGAGCTTCATCGCCGTCATCATGATCTCGGTCGGTACGGCGCCCGGCATGATGCAGTTGACCCGGATGCGCGGGCCGAGCTCCTTGGCGAAGGTGACGGTCAACGAGTTCACGCCGGCTTTCGCGGCGGCGTAGTGACCGCTGCCGGGCACCGTCATGACGGCGGCGCGCGACGAGATGTTGACGACCCGTCCTCCGTCTCGCATGTGCCGGGCCGCCGTGGTCGTGCAGACCCACACCGCGGTGAGGTTCAGCCGCAGTGTCGCTTCCCACTCAGCGCTATCGAGCTCGGTCAGCGGCGTTTGGATGGGCGAGCCGCCGGCGTTGTTGACCCAGATGTCGAGGTGGCCGAACTCGTTGACAGCGGCGGCGGCGAGGGCCTCGACGGCGTTCTTGTCGGTGACGTCGGTGGCGACCGCGATTGCCCGACCGCCGCGTTCACGAATCCCGGCGGACACCCGTTCAATCTCGTCGAGACGACGGGCGGCGCAGACGACGGCCGCACCGGCATCGGCCAGGGTGGTGGCGATTCCCTCGCCGATGCCCCGACCCGCACCCGTGACCACGGCGACGTCGTCGGACAGGTTGAACAAGTCGTGCATCGGGGTCTCCCGGGTCGGCGATATCTTACTGGCGGTAAGTACTATGGCATCATGTCGTGAACAGGGAAAGTCGGGACCACGATGACCAATCGATGGAGTGCGATGTCCGCCGCGGTGAATCGCTGATGGATCGCGTACGGCGCCGACCCGGTCGCCCGACCGGGCGTCAGCACGTGGTCGACCGCGAGCGCGTGCTCGATGCCGCTGAACGCGCCATCGCCCAGTACGGGGCGGGCGTGTCGATCGAAGCGATCGCCCGTGAGGCCGGCGTGACGAAGCCGATCGTCTACGCGCGCGTCGGAAAGCGCACCGAGGTCTCCGACGCGTTGGCGCAACGCCTTGCCGACCGGCTCATGGAAGCGTCGGCGGTAGCGATCGGCGCGCGCCGCACCGGACGCACGCAGCTCGTCGCCATGATCCAATCCAGCCTCGAGACACTGGCGGCGCACCGGGAGCTCTTCCTGTTCGTCACGGGAGGGGCGTCGGAGGAGATGCCGGCGCGAACGCTGTTTCTCGCCGGACAGTCCGCCAAGCCGATGGCCGACCAGATCGCCGCGTGGCGAAAGGCGGCCGGGCTCGATCCGTCCGTGGCCCTGACGTGGGCGTACGGAGTCGTCGGTCTGCTGAACATGGTCTCGCTGTGGTGGATCACCGAGTCCGATGAGCCGGCCCAGCGGGTTGCCGAGCAATTGGCGGACCTGTTGTGGTCCGGGCTCGCCGGCATCACCCCCGAACGCCCCGCCAAGTAACGGCCGAATCCGCAGACGTGCGCGCCCGCCCGGTCGGAAGGCGGTGGCGTCGAAACCCCTCCGTCGAGCATCCCTGTTTCGACTTGACAAACAACTTACGGTGGGTAAATTGCTATGCCGTAGGTCACTAGGGCCCCACGCGAGACCGGTCCACTCCCCGCAGCGTAAGGAGTGAGGCGGGAGCGCAGTCGAGCCAGCAGCACTCGGTCTTCTGACGAGAGCAAACCACGTACAACCGAATACCCCCCCAACACGAACCGGAGACTCCCATGTCGATCACCGAAGACGTTTCCCGCCCATCGCACTTGCTTGGCAACGGAGCTCCCGTGCAGGAGGAGCAGACCCTGACCGACCTTCGTGTTTCGGGAACCATCCCCGCCGAGCTCGACGGCCGCTACCTTCGCAATGGCGCCAACCCGTTGACCGGGATGAGCGACCATCCCTTCTTCGGCGACGGCATGATCCACGGTGTGCGCCTGCGCGACGGGAAGGCCGAGTGGTATCGCAACCGCTACGTGCAGACGCCCTTCATCAGCAACCCGCAGCTCAACATCTTGGACCTCGAAGTGGCGCTCGACATGAAGTCCTCCAAGGCCAACACCCACGTGATCGGCCACTCCGGCAAGATCATGGCGCTGGAGGAAGGTCACTTTCCCTATGTGCTCGACGGTCTGCTGAACACTGTTGGTGCTACGGACTTCGGCGGCAAGCTGACCGGATCGTTCACTGCGCATCCGAAGATCTGCCCGGTCACGGGCGAGTTGCTGGCCTTCGGCTATTCCGCCATGGCGCCGTATCTCACCTACCTGCGCGTGTCGGCCGACGGCCATCTCGTGCAGCGTGAGGAGATCACGGTTGGCGGGCCGACGATGATGCACGACTTCAACGTCACGCAGAACCACATCATCTTCATGGACCTCCCCGCCGTGTTCGACATGGACATGGCGCTGCGCGGCGAGATGCCGATCCACTGGGACGACAACTACCCGGCCCGGCTCGGCGTGATGCCACGCAACGGCAACGACAGCTCGGTCGTCTGGTACGACATCAACCCCTGCTACGTCTTCCATCCGCTCAATGCCTACGAGGACGGCGACAAGATCGTGATCGACGTGGCACGCATGAGCCACGTGTGGCGCAATGGAGGCATGGACTTCCCGAGCCCGATGCTCTACCGCTGGACCATCGACACGAAGACGGGCACCGTCGCTGAGCGTCAGATCGACGACCAGCCGGCCGACTTTCCTCGCGTTCCCGACAGCCGCATCGGCCTCAAGCACCGCTTCGGCTACCTGATGGGTTTCGACGTCGACATGAACTTCGAGAACGCCAAGAGCTCGTCGGGCATGCTGCTCAAGTACGACCAGGAGACCGGCGTGCGCTCGTCGATCAACGTGGGCCTCGGCCGCCAACCTGGTGAGCCGGTATTCGTGCCCGCAGCCGGAGCGAAGAACGAGGACGACGGCTACCTCATCACCTACGTGTACGACGCGAACACCGAGCACAGCGAGTGCGTGATCTTCGACGCGTCGTCGATGAGTGATGAACCGGTCGCATCAGTCCACCTGCCGCGGGTGCCATTCGGGTTCCACGGCAGCTGGGTCAACGCCTCCGTCGCCGACTGACCCCGGGAAACTACCGAGAACATCGAACGTCGAGAACGAGCGAACCCGATGCCCACCGCCACGCCGCAGTCCCTGACGGATGTCACCGTCGAATGGATGGCCGAGGCGTTGGGCGTCGCGCTCGACGGCATCGACGTCGAAACGATCGGTGCCGGCCACGGGTTCATGGGCGAGTTGGCCCGTGTCACCCTGCACTCTTGCGACCCCGCGGTGCCGTCGTCGGTGATCGTGAAGCTGCCCACCAACGATCCCGGTGGCCGCTTCATCGGAGAGATGATGCGGGTGTGGGAGCGTGAGCACTGCTTCTACCGTGACGTCGCGCCGCAGTTGAACATCCGGGTTCCCGCCGCGCTGGTCAACATTCTCGAGCCACCGTGTCTGGTGCTGGAGGATCTGGCTCCCGCAGTGCCCGGTGATCACGTTGCAGGGGCAACGTTGGATCAGGCCGAGCGGGCGATCGATCTGCTCGCTCGTCATCACGCCGCATGGTTCGAGCATCCGCAGCTGTCGTCGTTCACCTGGATGCCCGGCCTCGACGATCCGCAGATCCTCACGATCGGCGACACCTTCGACATGGGGTGGCCGTTGTTCCTGGAGCGCTTCACGGGCGAGCTCCCCGAGCGGGTCCTGCGGTGGTGTGAGCAGTTCGTCGTCACCATTCCGGAGTGGATCGAGAGCCACTACAACGATCGTTCGACCATCGTCCACGGCGACTTCCGACTCGACAACATGTTCTTCCTCGACGATGGCGGTGTCGCCGTCATCGATTGGCAGATGAGCATGAAGGCACCGGGCTCGACCGATCTGGTGTACTTCTGCGCCAACAACCTCAGCGTCGAAATGCGCCGCGCACACGAAGACGCGCTGATCAAGCGCTACGTCGACGGAGTGCACGCGGCCGGCGTGCCAGCCGACGCCGTCACGCTCGAAGGCGTCCGGTACGGGTACCTCGAAGGGCTGCTTTTCTACGCGGTGTCCTTCGGGGCGAGCCTTCTGACCATCGACCCGGCGAATGAGCGCGGAGCTGCGCTCTTCGATGCGTTGGTCCGTCGCACGTTCACCGCGGTCGACGACCTCGACGTCGGAACGGCGCTCGGGTTCGCATGATTCGTCGCCGCCTGTAACACTCCGCACGTCGCACCCCGCAACTGACACTCCGCAACGTTTTGTCTCAACGAACACCAGTAGTTCCCATGACCAACCAAGGAGCGAACAAAGCCATGACACCCACGACACGCAACGCGGTGCGAACGATCGCCGTTCTCACCGCGCTCTCCCTCTCCGCCACGATGGCGCCTGCCGCGCACGCGGCGACGAAGGCGAAGGCGAAGCTGACGCCGTCCAACAACTTCCCGACCCTGAAGCCGGCCACCGGCCCGGTGTTCACGATCGGCATGACCAACACCGAAGGGGCGGCCGGCGGACTCGACTACCCGGAGATCCGCACCTTCGCCCAAAGCGCAGTCGAATACCTGAACAAGCACGGCGGCATGGGTGGTCGCAAGGTCAAGCTCGAGGCGTGCGTGGTCAAGGCCTCGCCGGAAACGTCCGCCGCGTGCGCCCAGGAACTCGTCGGCAAGAAGGTCGATGCGATCCTCCTCGGTCTCGACATCTTCCCGGGTTATGCGACCTACGACGCGGCCGGGATTCCCGTCTTCGGTGTCCTGCCGATCCTTCCTGGTGACTACACCGCGAAGGCCGTTCTCTTCGGAGGAGGCAATGCCACCTCGATGGCGGCCACCGCTGCCGCGGCGAAGCTCAAGTACAACGCCAAGAGCGTCGGTATCCTCGCCGCCGACAATCCCGGCACCGCCGGCACCGTCGCATCACTCGAGGGGTCGCTCAAGAAAGCTGGGATCACGTTCAAGACCGTGAAAGGCGGCGACAACGAGACCGATGCCGGCTACCAGGGCCTCATGCGTGAAGCGTCCAAGGACAATCCCGAGGTGTTGATCTCGCTGTACGGAAATGCCGGGTGTATCGGTACGATCCGCGGACGGGCGTCGCTCGGCATCAAGATTCCGGTGCTGTCCACCATCATCTGCGCTGGCGCAGATGTACGCGCTGCCGCTGGCGACGACTTGCTCGGCTGGGCCTTCCCCGGCGCGCAAACGGACCGGCTCACCCCGGAGCGCGGCATCCTTCAGGCCATTACGGCCCCGGTGCGCAAGGTCAAGCCGGCCGAAATCGACCCGGGTGCTCTCGGCCTCGGAGTGCTTGGCGTCCAGGGCATCATGACGTTGGCCGAGCATGCCAACCGGATGAGCGCCAAGAAGATCAAGGTCACCGGACCGTCGCTGTTCTCCTACTTCCAGACGGTGCGCGGAACGACCGCTTGGCCGAACGGCGCAAAACTGGAATGCGGCGCCGTTCCCGCCTATTCGGCCGTCTGTGCGTTCTCGTTCCCCGTGGCCGAATACACCAAGGCCGGCAACATCACCATTCCCGGGCTCGAGTCGGTTGACGTGAAGCCGTACCTTCCGTAGCCGACCGACCCCGCTCTAACTCTCTAGCGAACGTTCGTCTGTCGTGACTGACTACGTCTTCTATTTGCTGCTCGGTAGCGGAGCAGCAGCAATCATCGCGGCGTTCGGGCTTGGGTTGGTCATCACCTACCAGGGCTCGGGCATCGTGAACTTCGCCTATGGCGGTATGGCGATGTGGACGGCGTTCGTCTACGGCGACCTTCGATCGGGCGCGTACCCGTTTCCTATTCCCGGACTCCCGGCTCGTTACCACTTCGGTGGTGGCGACGTCGGGTTCCGGTGGGCGTTCTTCCTCGCCATGCTGACGGCTGCGGCGCTGGGGCTGATCGTCTATCTGTTGGTCTTTCGACCACTCCGAAAAGCTCCGGCGCTCGCCCGTGTCGTGGCGAGCGTCGGGTTGGTGATCCTGCTCATGGATCTCGTTCGCGGCCGGTTCGGGGACACCACCGTTTTTCGTGTCCCGAGCATCCTTCCCAGGGAACCCGTAACGATTGCGTCTGGTCTGACGGTGCCGCGCGATGGTTTGTGGCTCGCCTTCATCGTTCTGGTCATGGCCGCTGCGTTGTGGGCAACGTTTCGCTTCACCCGCGTCGGCTTGATCACCCGCGCTGCGGCCGAGAACGAGAAGGGAGCCGTTCTGCTCGGCTTCTCACCGGATCTGATGGCCGGCGCGAGCTTCGTCATCGCTTCGGTCGTCGGTGGTCTTGTGGCCATCCTCGCGGCGCCGATGATCTACCTCAACACCACGGTGCTGACCTTCGCGTACCTGATTCCTGCCGTGGGTGCGGCGTTGATCGGCGAATTCAAGAAACCGCTTCCGACTGTCGCCGTCGGCTTGGCGATCGGCATGATCCAATCGGTCTTCACGAAGCTTCAGAACGACCTCACCTGGTTCCCGAAGTACGGAGCTCGCGAGGGCCTGCCATTCCTCGTGATCATCATCTCGATGGTGCTGCTCGGCGAACGCCTGCCTGACCGCGGCGCGGTCGACAACTGGAAGCTTCCCGAGGTGCCCCCGGCGAGGATGACGCCGTTCTCCGCGCTCATGCCCGCAGCTCTGGCGATCGCCGGTTTGCTGTTCCTGGGGCCGCTCTGGCGTGGTGCGATCATGACAACGCTTATCGCGATCGTCTTAGCGCTTTCGTTGGTGGTTCTCACCGGATTCGGAGGCCAGACGTCGCTCGCGCAGATGGCCTTTGCCGGCGTGGCCGGGTTCACGCTCTCCAAGCTGGCGGTCCGCTGGGAGATACCGTTTCCGATCGCACCCCTGCTTGCCGCGTTGGTGGCGACGGGATTCGGTCTCCTCGTTGGGCTACCCGCATTGCGTGTTCGAGGGACCAACCTTGCGATCATCACGCTCGCCGGCGGCTTGACCGTTGCGGAGTTCTTGTTCAAGAATCCCGACTTCATCGGCGACACCAAGACCGCGGGAGCCAAGGTTCCGAATCCGAGGATCGGTGGGTGGGACTTCGGTCTGATCCTCGGCAACAAGTCTTCGAGACCGATCTTCGGGATCTTCCTCGTGGTCGTGGTGCTCATTCTGTGCGTCGTTGTGACCAACATTCGCAAGAGCTCGACCGGTCGGCGAATGCTGGCGATCCGCTCGAACGAACGGGCCGCGAACGCCATCGGCATCAACGTCGCCAACGGCAAGATGATGGTCTTCGCCGTGTCGTCGTTCATCGCCGGAATCGGCGGTTGTCTGATCGGCTACCGGTTCGGCTCGGTCTCCGACGTTTCCTACGGAACGATTGCATCGCTCGCTGCCCTTGCCGTTGCCTACCTCGGTGGGATCACCAGCGTGAGCGGTGCCGTTGCCGCTGGAATCGTCGGGTCATCAGGCGTAGCGTTCTACACGATGACCCGCGTGGTCGGGTCGCTCGGGAAGTGGGAGTTCTACATCGGCGGGGTGCTGCTGATCTTCACCGCCATCCAGAACCCGGAGGGCATCGCCGGGGCGTTCCGCGCCCAGGCGGCGGAGAAGAGACTCAAGAAGGCGCGAACCGCATCCGCTCTTGCTAGCCCGAGCGGACTTGCCGTGGACGCCAAGTGAGCTTCTGCACTCCGCGCTTCGCTGCTCGCAACACACGTTTGTCGACCACGGACGGCGGGTCATTGTGAGCCTTCTGCAGACCGACAAGATGTCGGTCACGTTCGGCGGCCTGCGTGCCGTCAACGACGTCGACTTCGCGGTGACCGAAGGTTCGCTGGTCGGGTTGATCGGCCCGAACGGCGCCGGCAAGACGACCTTCATCGACGGCATCACCGGCTTCGTCCCTACCACGGGCAAAATCGTGTTCGACGGTCACGACATCACGCACCTGCCGGTGCACAAGCGTGCCGTTCTCGGGCTCGGGCGAACGTGGCAGTCGCTGGAACTCTTCGACGATCTCACCGTGGAAGAGAACCTGTTCGTCGCGGCCGACAAGCAGACCGCGAAGAACTTCCTGCTCGATATCGTCGTGCCCGGCCGGCGTCGAGACCGAGAGAGCGTCGAAGTCGCCATGGACGTTCTTGGGATCACCGATCTTGCCAAGAAGAAGCCCAACGAGATCAGTCAGGGTCAGCGCAAGCTCGTGTCGGCAGCGCGAGCGCTGGCGACACGTCCCAAGCTTCTCTGCATGGATGAACCGGCGGCCGGCCTCGACACGAAGGAAAGCGTGCAACTCGGTGCCAGTCTCCGCAACATCGTCAACTCGGGCACGAGCGTTTTTCTCGTTGACCACGACATGGGCCTGGTGCTCACCATCTGCGACTACATCTACGTCATCGAGTTCGGGATGAAGATCGCCGAAGGCACCCCGGCAGAGATCAAGCGGAATCCACGGGTGATCGAGGCCTACCTCGGTCAGTCAGCCCGCGACGAGCTGGGGAGCGATCCATCATGAGCTGTCACTACTGGTGCTGCGCTTTTCCGCTGCGCTTCACTGCTCGCCACACCATCGCCGACGATGCCACGGGCGGCGCGTCATGAGTCGTCACTATTGGTGCTGCGCTTCTCCGCTGCGCTTCACTGCAGGCCACACCATCGTCGGCGATGCCACGGGCGGCGCGTCATGAGTCTGCTCACGATCAGCGACATGTCCACCGGTTACAACGGTGTTCCCGTCGTCCGCAACCTCAACCTTCATGTGGACGAAGGCGAGGTGGTCGCGCTCCTCGGTCCGAATGGCGCCGGCAAGACCACCACGCTGCTCACAACGTCGGCATTGGTTCCGTTCCTGTCCGGCGACATCACGGTGCTCGGGAAGTCGATCAAGGGCCGACGCCCGCACCATGTCGCGCGCGAGGGGTTGGCGCACGTGCCGGAGGACCGGAGCCTGTTCTTCCAGCTGACCGTCCGCGAGAACCTGCGTCTCAAGGCGAAACGAGGGTCAACGGCTCTGAACGAGGCACTCGAGTACTTCCCGGCGCTCGAAGCCCTGATGGATCGCCGCGCTGGGCTCCTCTCCGGTGGTGAACAGCAGATGCTCGCAGTTGCACGCGCACTTACGGTTCGTCCGAGGCTGCTCATGGTTGACGAGATGAGCCTCGGCCTGGCACCGATCATCGTGGAGCGCCTGCTGCCGGTGCTGCGGGCCATCGCTGCGAAGAGCGGAACGGGGATCCTTCTCGTGGAGCAGCACGTCCATCTTGCACTGGAGGTCGCCGACCGGGCCTACGTCCTCAGTCACGGCAATCTCGTGCTCGAAGGCACGGCGGCGCATCTCCGTGAGAACCGGCACCTTCTGGAGAGCAGCTACCTCGGCGGTGTCGAGCACGTGTAGGCCAGGCGGGGGTTGTCGCGTTGGGTCGCTCCAGGAGCGACTGAGCGCGACAAGTCCAAGTTCTGTGGCACTACTGCACCTTCTCAGCCACTACTGACCCGACGACGCACCTATCGTGCGCGTCCTGGCGCCGCACATCGGAGCCTGCTCGCCGCAGATCGTTGCCTCACCGCCGCACATCGGGGGATTTGAGCGGGTTGGAAGTCGATTTTGCCGGATGTGCGGCGGAGGTGGCCGGATGTGCGGTGAAACGCAAGGTGCCGC
The DNA here is from genome assembly GCA_031368215.1 of Acidimicrobiia bacterium. Classification (GTDB taxonomy): domain Bacteria; phylum Actinomycetota; class Acidimicrobiia; order Acidimicrobiales; family JANYDT01; genus JANLQX01. Next base: position 53,812 of record JANLRD010000270.1, read on the forward strand.
TGGCGAGGGTTGGTGCGCGCTCGTCGGGAGGGGTCTGCGGATGGGTTAGGCCAGGCGGCGGAGTTCGGCGTTGCGGATGTAGACGGTCACGAAGATGACCCAGGCGACGGCGCCGGCACCGCTTATGGCGATGCCGCTGCTGAAGTTGTAGGCGACGAAGCAGAGGCCGATGGCGCCGATGGGCATGAAGCCCGCCTGGGTGAGAACGAAGAGTCCCATCACACGGCCCATGAGTGCCTGTGGGGTGCTCGACTGGATGAGTCCCTGGTTCATGTTGATGTAGAAGCCGCCACACAGGCCCATGAGGAGCGACACGATCAGCATCATCGTGAACGTGTTGGAACGGCCCATGAGGAACGTCATCGTCGATCCCCCGATCACCGCCCGCTGGAACAACTTCCCCTTGTTCGGCATGTCGCCTTTGCGGATGAGGATCAACGAGGTGATGGCGATGCCGACACCCATGCACGCGAGGAGAAGGGCGGAGTCGCCAGCGTCTCGTCCCAGGGCTTCCTTCACATGCACCTGCGAGGTGACCATGACCGCGGGGTTGATAGTGACGCTGGCCACGATCAGCAGTCCGAACAGGGTGCGGAGGTTACGGTCGTGCCACACATGACGAACGGCTTCGAGCGTCTCGGTGCGCACCGACCGCTTCGGGCCCCGCTCGGGTTGGACGGGAAGGCGGAGCCTCCGAAGGAAGAAGACACCGACGATCATGAGGCCGGCCTGGAACCAGAACGCACCCTCGAATCCGAACTGTCCGCCGACCGCGCGGGCGAGCACCGGGCCGAGGATCATCGACGATGTCATGGCCAATGCGTTGATGGCGATGGCACTGAACAACTGCTGCTTCGGGACGATGGCCGAGATCATCGACGAGCGCACCGGCGAACCGACCGCTGACGCCGTTCCGGCGATGAGCGAGGCCACAATGACCCAGCCGAACGTCGCCCGGCCGGTGCCGACGAACACCGCGGTCACCGCCATGATCGCCGCGCCGGAGAGCTGGGTTGTCATGAGGAGTCGACGCCGGTCGAGACGGTCGGCCCACACACCGGCCTGCAAGGTGATGAGCACGGTCGGTAGGCCGAGCGTGAAGACGATGAAGCCCTGCTCGCGTTCTCCGCGGTTGAGGCCCTCGAGCACGAGCCAGCCGTAGACGAATCGTTCCGCGTTGGCGACGAGGAAGAACGCGATGTTGTTGGCCCACAGGAACCGGAAGTTCGGAATCGACAGCGCGCTCCGAGGCCGTTCGATCGGGACGTCGATCGGAACGTCGACCGGGACGTCGACCGAGACCTCGTCGGCGTGATTCACCGCACTCTGAGGTCGGACGACGGCGACCTCGTCGGCGTGATTCACCCCTGCATGTTCGCAGGAAAGGTGAACGAAAGGCGAACCGTGGGTAAACGAGGGTCGCGTCGACGCGTCGGCTGAGGCTTGCTCGCTACGTCTGGTCCGAGCTGCTCAGTCGTCAGTCATCGGGTCGGCGACGCCGACGCTCGCGGTTTCGCGGGCGCTGGCGACGGTACCGGACGGGGTGGGCGAGTCGGGCGAGTCGTCTCGGTAGTCGTCTCGGTAGGCGGAGCCCCTTGAGCGGCTCTGTGAGGAGCCCGACGAAGCTCGTGGGATGGGGTTCGTCGATCCCGTAGCGCTGCGGCTGACGGTCCTTCGGTACACGGTAGGTGCCGAAGAGCTGGTCCCAGAGGGGAAGGAAGGCGGCGTAGTTGGTGTGGATCGACGCCGGCTCGTTGGCGTGGTGCCAGTGGTGGAAGTCGGGCGTGGCGATGATGCGATGAAGTGGCCGCAACCGCCAGCGGACATTGGCGTGGAGGAACAGGCCGACGATCATCTGGAGGATGGCGATGCCGCCGGTGATCTTCGCCGGGAATCCGGCGGCGATCAGAAGGAGGACCGGAGGTCCGAGCAGAAACCCATCGAGGGGATGGACGCGTATGCCGCTCAGCCAGTCGAGTTGCTCACCGGTGTGGTGGACCGAGTGGAACCGCCACAGGGCGGCCTTCTCGTGGGCGAAGCGGTGTACCCAGTAGCCGGCAAGGTCGAACAGCGCCGCGCCGATGATCGGCAGCGCGGGAGTGGGGAGCATGGCGACGAGTGGACGGAGCGCGAGTCCCGGCAACCACGCCAGGCTCACCACGCCGGCGACTGCGGCAACGGCGAGACCCACGCCGGAGATCAGCGGCGTGGCCAGCGCGAAGGTGAGGTCGGTGCCCAGACCTTGGCGGCGTACACGCTGTCCACGGTGGCGCGGGAACAGCTTCTCGAACGGCACCACGAGGACGAACAGGGCGACGACGAGGAACGGCGCAGCAGCGTTCGTCCTCACGGAGATGGCGACGATCAGTCCGGCCAAAGCCACGTGGGCGAGGCGTTGTCGTCGGGTGGACGTTCGGTTTGGGTCGGTGTCGGGTAAGTGCGGCGGGTACGGCGAGTACGGCATGTTCGGCGGTACGTTCGTCATGGCTCGATGGTGCGCCCGCATGTCGGCGAACGGAACTAGGGAGAACCCTGAACCGACCCTGGCCCGGCCCGTGCTTGTTGCGCGCGTTCTCCGCGTGGATGTCGTTGCTCTCTGAGCAACGACAATGCACGCGGAGTCATCGCGCCGACCGCGCCACGGCATTGCGCGGGTGGTGCGTTGTTGAACGGGCCCCTACCCTGGCGCCATGCCCCCGATCGACATCGAAGCTTCTGACTACCTCCTCAAGACGACGAAGCAGGTCCGCAAACGTCTCGACCTTTCCCGTCCTGTTCCTCGAGAGTTGTTGCTCGACTGCATCGATGTGGCGAGTCATGCGCCGATGGGTGGCAACCTCGAACGCAACCGCTGGCTCATCATCGACGACAAGGAGTTGATGGCCCAGATCGCGCCGTACTACCAGGAGTACGGCCGCCAGTATCTGGCGGCGAGCGCCGGTGCCCAGGGCCGCCAGGGCAAGGTCGTCGAGTCGGCCATGTTCCTTGTAGATCACATCGCCGAGGTGCCCGCGTGGGTGATTGCCATGCGTCTCGACCGGCTGCCCGACGATGCCCCACGCGGTGACCTTGCGGCGTATCACGGCAGTGTCGCTCCTGGGGTGTGGAGCTTCCAGCTGGCGGCCCGGGCCCGGGGGCTCGGCTCGGCGTGGACGACGTTCCATCTCCATTACGAGGAACTCATCGCCGAGATGCTCGGCATCCCGCCGACGGTCACCCAGATTGCGCTGCTTCCCGTGGCTTACTACACGGGAGACGATTTCTCGCCGGCGCCGCGTCGCCCGGCCCGCGAGATCACGTTCTTCAATCACTGGAAGAAGACCGACTGACGCTGCGGCGCTGGTCGATCGTTACTGCGCCGGGCTGGTCCTCCCCGCAATCACGGAAGCTGCCAGAACGTACCCGTGAGACCGAGGCTGTCCAGGATTGACTGGTTCTGGTCCCGAGTGTGAGGACGCCAACTTGGAGAAAGGCGATCGCCCCACCACGCATGGGCGAGGTCGCACAACGCCAACGCGCTGATCGTGGTTCCCGGGCTGCGTCCATCGAGCCACCGCACGATGTGCTCTTCCGACCGGAAGAGGTTCATCGTGCTTCACGAGAAGACGATGTCGTCCCACCACTGCGACGCGGGGACGAGACAGTGGAAGAGGACGTCGATCTCACCAACCGGCTTGCGACCCTCGACGTGCACGGTGATCTCGTCGCCGCAGTCGGCGCAGGCCGTCTCGATCCGGCCGTCGCTCTGAAGTGCGGCGCAGATACCGAAGGCATCCCACGCGCAGTTGGCGTACGACGATCGTCCGCTGGCATGGACGCGATACGGAGTCGATCGGGCGGCGAACGGGTTCGCCATCCGCAGCTCATCGGTCCCGGGGTAAAGGACGAGCGCATGGGCGTCGTGCAGGCGCTGCCAGCCGAGTGCCACATGGGCTGACGCCATGCCGGCGCGCCTTGCCGTTTCGTCAACGGTTGGTGCTTTCCCGAATTCGACGAAGAGACCGTAGGTCGTGTTGCGGAGCGCGATGTCGAGGTCGTCCATTCGAAGACCGTATCCCTTGTCTACATCGGCTCGCTCGTTCGGTCGGCCCGACGCCCGGGGTCCGCTCCGGACCTGCCGGACGGCTCTTGGTAACGAAAGCGCGCGGGAGCGGGCAGTGTCAGCGGCGGAGCCAGTTGCGTCCGCTCTGAGGTCCTCAGCGTCGATGCGCGGCGAAGAAGTCCCAGAGCTGGGCGGTGGCGTCGAGAGCTTGGCTGGGTGGATCGACGCCGATCGCCGCCGCGGCTGCCGTGGGCAGGACGGGGGAACCCGGCCATTGATGACCGGCTCCGGCGATCGTGATGAGGTTCACATCGATGCCGCCGGGGCACGCGCTCGATTGACGGGTAACCGGACCGGCGGTGCTCGTCGACGGCGCCGGGCACTTCGCCGCGGTGCGGAACCGTTCGAGTGCGATGGGGACCGACATGCGCACTGTGCCGGCGGCCGTGCCCTTGGTCGTTGGGGAACCGTCGAATGGGACGTTGGCGTCGGCCTCACCATGGATGTGCAGGACCGAGATCGGCGCTGGGGTCGGACAGTCCGAGGTGATCGTGCCGGCAACCGGACCGATGGCGGCGAAGCGGCCGGGTCGATCGCAGGCGAGACGGTAGGTGAGCATGGCGCCGTTCGACATGCCGGTGGCGAACACGTTCTTCGGGTCGGCGACCTTCGCGTTCACGAGCGCGTCGATGACGGCGCTGATGAAGCCGACGTCGTCGACGCCGAGCGCGGCCGGCGTGGCGCAGCACGAGCCGGCGTTCCATGCGTGGCCGATGGCGATCGGCAGGCCTTCGGGATAGAGCACGGTGAATCCGTCGCGGTCGGCGAGGGCGTCCCATCCGTACGCCGACTCGGCCTGCTCAGCGCCACCGAACCCGCCGTGCAGCACGACGACGAGGGGACCGGGAACCCGCGGCCAAATCCCGTTGGGGTGGTGGACGATGAAACGACGGTCGGCGCCGTTGAACTGCGGTGCTGGGCCGTTGGTGATGGTAGGTGTCGGGATCGCGATGGTCGTCGTGGGCGTGGTCGATGGCTTCGTGGCTGCGGGTGCTGGGATGATCTTGGTCGTCGGGCTCGACGATGGGCTGGCCGATGGGCTCGACGTCGGCGCAGGTGTGGCGGTGACCACGACCCACTGACGGCGGCCTCGCTGCACCGCGCAGCGGAGCGTGACGCCCGCGGTGGTCCGTTGGCGGCCGAGTTCACTGCGGCTGCAGCTCCGTCCGACTGATGGCGTCGATGCGGTAGCCGTCGATATGGTGGTGAGCGGAAGGAGCAGGCCGGCGATGACGACGGTCGCGACTCGTGCTCGGGACAGAAGGGGAGCGTTCATCGGTCCTCTCGGAATCAGGCGCGCCGTCGTTGCCACGGGGCAAGCCTACGGACCCGCCCTCACGGCCGAAGGTGAACGGCCGCAACGGATCTGGCGAAGTCGTCCAAGGCACGCCTCGCGAGCGTGCGCGATCGAGACGTGATCGTCGTCTTCCGGGGGTGGTGGTGGCCAGGGTTCCGGGGTTTCGTTGTCGACGGTCCAGGTGCCGTTGGGTTGTCGGGTGATGTTGTTGCCGGTTTCGTGGCGGTGGGTGTGGTGTCCGTTGGTGCACATGAGTTTCATGTGGTCGAGGTCGGTGCGTCCGTTCGGGGTGTCCCAGGGTGGGTCGTGGTCGGCGTCGCAGCGGTTCCATGGTGTGGTGCAGCCGGGGTAGGCGCAGGTGCCCCCTTCACGCAATGCGAGAGCGAGTTTCTGGAGCGCGGATGCGAGCCTCCGGGACCGGCCGAACTTCATCACCGCGCCATCTGATGATTGGATGGCGGCGTAGAGGTCGGTGCGGGCGTCGTTGATGAGGTCGATGGCGTCGTCGGTGGGGAGTGGCCCGTCACCGAGGATCTGCGCTTGGAGTGTTTCGGCTTGGACGGTGACGATGAGGGCAGTCCGCGCCGGGCCGGTGTTGTTGGTGGTGTCGCCCAACACCAGGGAGACGAGGGCGTCGGCGAGGCGTCGTTCGCGGGGTTCGTCGTCGTGTGCGCCGGCGGTGTCGGCACGTTCGGGGTGGGCGGCGCGCCAGGCGGTGTCGCAGGCGTGGTTGATGGCGGCTTTGATGCGTTCGCCTTCCAACGTCGGAAGGATTCCGCGGAAGCCGACGCAGCCGTCGTCGGCTTTGAAGAACCGGAGGGACCGGGCGGCGCGTTGGCGGGCGCGCCATCCGTCGGCGTCGCGGTTGATGCGGTAGCCGTCGACGGTTTTGGCGAAGTCGTCGGGTGATTGGCTGGGTGCCAGTTCGAAGAGTTCGGCGGCTTCGGTGGGGTCGGTGATGGGGGCGAGTTTGCGGAGGTGTTCGCCGGTGACGGTTCCGTCGGCGAGGGCGTCGTCGGCGCCGGGGATGCGGGTGACGACGTCGGCGACTGCTTCGGCTTTGGCGGCTTCGGCGGCGGACATGCCGAATCCTCGGGCGAGGGTGGCTTTGGTGTCGCGCCCGGTTTCGGTTTTCATGACGCCGACGAGGACGGCTTCGGCGGAGGCGAGTTCGCCGCGGAGTCGTCCGAGCTCACGCAACCCGAGCTTGGCGGTTCCGGCATTCCAGTCAGTCGCGGAGACGCGGGGGACCGACAGGCGCTTGAAGACCCCGATCTGTTCCTCGGCGCTGGTGCTCATGGAACCAACTATAGAACACCCGTACGACAGACCCAAACGTATGCGTGGAAAATTCTTCCGAGGAACGAATCTCGCGCTCAGGACCGCCAAGACCACTTGAGAACACCGCCCATTCCGTCGAAGAGGAGGAATGAAGAACCTGGCGGCTCTTCGAGATCGTTTGGTCGACGCGGTGCGTCGCAGGAAGGTCACCTCGAGAGGGCGGGCCGGCGCCTGGGGGAGAACCCGGGAGCGGCAGCGGTTGTGGGATGCCCTTGTGGCCGTTGGATGGAAGGCGTGGCCGATGCCTGTGTTCTGCGCGCTGATTATTTACGGGCTGAATGTCGCTCCAATCAAGCCTTGGTACAAGGGAGCACTCACTGGGGGCTTTGTCGTCGTCATGGTTGCCTTGGTGTTGTGGGCATTGGTGTCGGTGATCGGAGCTGCTCCGCGGATGGCAGGGGCCGCGGCCGAACTGGAAACTGCTCGGGCGTTGTCGAGTCTCTCCCGACGAGCGTTCGTCGCGCACGATGTCCAGTTCCCGGCACGCGGCAACGCAGATCACGTGGTGGTTGGTCAGGCGGGTGTGTTCGTGGTCGAGACGAAGTGGACGGCGCCCAGCGTGTCGGACAGCGCCTATGAACGCGGACTGCTGCAGCGTGCAACGACCCAGGCTAGGCAAACGGCGAAGAACCTGCGGCTCCGATTGTTCGCCGTCCCCCATCAGATTCGCGTTGACGTGCGGCCGATCGTTGTCCTGTGGGGCGGATGGGATTCGCGACCCGATGTCGACGAGATCGATGGCGTCCCTGTGATCCGCGGTTCGGCGTTGGCGAAGTGGATGGACACTCGGATCGCCGAGGATGTTCACGAGGTCCAACGACCCTCGATCGAGCGTGCGATAGCATCGTTTGTCGCCCAGTCGGACCGGCGTGCCGAGGACGAACCTGCGTCGCCGATGGTCGTGCAACACGGGCCGGTCGTTCTTGCCGAGGGTTCCCTCATCGCCTTCGGCGTTCTGTTGGCGATGGTGGTGGCGCTGAACTGGAGCGGCGTGAGCGCAGAATGGTGGTTCGTGGCGATCTTCGCTGCCGCGGTGGGCGCCTGGTTCGCTTCGGGGAAGATCTCGCATCGGGCTCGTGTCCGGGCATGGCTGATCGTGTCCGCGCACTGGTGGTCCGGGGTCGTGGCTCTCGGAGGTGGGTTCGCGGTGTTCAGTCTTATCCGATGAGGTGATCCGCGATGCCCGTGGGATCCGCTGTTCAGTGACGTCCCCGCGATCCGCGGTTCGGCGTTGCCGTGTTCGCTTCTCGGAAAGAGCGGGCGACGGCGCTGGTGGGAGGAGGCGAGTTCCCGGAACCGCGTCGGTGGTGCGCATCGGTGCGACCGCGGTGGTGCCGACTCGGGAGTAGACATCAACGGTGACCCGACTCGACCGGAACCTCTACAAGGCAATCAACCGTCTCGCCGATCGGACCGGCTCGGCGCACGGCATCGTCCGGCTCTACGCCAAGGACGGCATCGCGGTATTCGCTGTGCTGCTGCTCGCCGCCTGGTGGCTCGGACGCACGTCGCACACACCGATCGAGAGCGTTGGCAAGGCGGTGTGGGCCGGTGCCGGAGCGTTGCTGGCCTTGGCGATCAACCAACCGATCGGCTCCGCCATCGACCGGGCCCGTCCGTACGCGGTGATCCCGGCGATGCATCTGCTCGTCGACAAGACCGCCGACTTCTCGTTCCCGAGCGACCACGCCACGATCGCCGGTGCGGTGGCCGCGGGCCTGTTCCTGGTGAGCCGGCGTCTCGGGCTCATCGCTGTCGTCGCGGCGGTCGCCATGGCCTTCGCCCGGGTCTACGTCGGCGCGCACTATCCCGGCGATGTCGCTGCCGGGCTGCTCCTCGGTGCCGCGGTGACGCTCCTCCTCAGTGGGCTCGCCGCACTCGTGCTCGAGCCGCTGCTGCGGGCGGTCGCCCGGACACCGTTGCGACCTCTTGTCACCACACGAGACGGCGACGTGGGACTCGCGTAAGCGATGATCCGCGTCCTGCTCATCGCGCTCGGATGCCTCGCGGCGTCATGGGTGCTGATGATCGTGCTGGCGGCGAGACTTCCGCCGGGCATCCTGAAGGACCTCGCCGGCTTCCTCCCCGCGTGCGTCACCACGATCAAGACGCTGCGCAAGGACCCGCGGGTTCCTCGACGGGCCAAGCTGGCGATCGCGTTCGCCGGGGTCTGGGTGATCTCACCGATCGACCTCATTCCCGAGTTCTTGCCGGTCATCGGTCCCCTCGACGACATCGTCGTTGTCGCGCTGGCGTTCCGTTACGCCGCACGGCAGATCCCGTCGGACGTGCTCTTCGACGCGTGGCCCGCCGACCCGAACCTGCTCCGTCGCCTCCTCGGCTCACGCAAATCAACCATCGACGCGCCCTGACCGCGTGCCCTCGCGTTGTTGTGTGCGCAGTCGCTCCGGGGGCTACCCGGTGCACCGAGTATCTCGGCTGTGTGGGGATGTCGGGCCGATGCGGCCGGAGGTGACGCGTCCGCCTGACCTGCATCGCGACAGCGACCGAGGACCTACTCCACGATGAACCCGGACAGAGTCGACCAGCGCTAGTGGCCAGTTCGTCCGGATGCTTGGGCCTTGACGTGGCACCCGCAATCGGGATGGTCAGCTGGTTGCTGGCTCGATGATCAGCAGAGCTGCTTCGTCGTCGCCGGCGAACTCGTCGACAGCGTCGAGACCAGTTCGAAGGGTCTGCACCGCGAGCTCCGTCGCGGCGTTGCCGATGCGAAGCCAAATGGTCTTTGGCGGTTGGCCATACAAGAAGGACAGCTGACGAAAGTCAGAGTCTTTCGACACGATGGTGAACTCGTTGGTCTTGGCGAACTCCCAAAATCGCGCGGTCTTCGGTGGTATCGAGCCCGACCGACGTGACATGTACCGACCCCGGGAAGAGATCGTCGAGTTCGGGTACGAGCCTTCGAGAGAGAGATTCTGGTCGAAGAGCAGTTTCACGCGGTGGCGGCGAGCCGGCGCTCACGGAGCGCAGCGAAGTTCAGCGCGGCACGAACGTGGTCGACGGTCAACTCCGGGAAATCGGCCACGATCTCCCCGGTGGACATGCCACCAGCGAGGTACTCAAGGACGTCGTAGACCGTGATTCTGGTTCCCACGAAACACGGCTTGCCGCCCCGGACCCCGGAACGGACGTCGATGAGTTGGCCGAGGTCCATGGTCAAGGAAATCCACCCTTCCGCTACGGCGCCGAGGTGTGGCGAAGCCGCTTGTTCCGCGAGCAGTGCGCGCCGGTTCCGAGTGGAACGGCGAGATGAAGTTCGGTCACCGCTGGCTGGTGGTCAGGCGACGCTGAGATAGGCGCGGAGAGCCGTGCGCATCACGTCACTGGCGTTCGTGCCGTCCCGCTGCGCCCGCGCCTCGAGGGCAGCGCGGAGTTCGGGGTCGAGGCGAACGGGGAAGACGTCGGCAGCGGCGGTGCCGAGCGAAGGCCGTCCCGGACGGCGCCTCAGTTTCGAAACGTCGTATCCGGCCTCGGCTTCGTCGGCGAGTGCCTGGATCTCTTCGTCAGTGACGATCCTGCCGTTGTGGGTGTAGGGCTTCATGTGGCCTCTCCGTAGTCTTCGAGCAGGCCAAGAAATCTGGGCCGCGCTCGCATGGCGTGAATGATGACGTGTCGGTTTCCGTCGGCGACAATGCCGACGAGTTCGATCATGTTGCCGAACGGTCGGGACCCAGGAGTGCGTAGCGCGGTGGGTGGTCATCGTCGTTGTAGTCAACGCGTGTGAGTGCGTGTGGAAAGGCATGAGCGATGTCGGCGTCGGAGATCCTGTGTTTACGTGCGGATTGGTGAATCTCAGGTGAAGGTATCGTATTACGAAAGTCCTCGGAGGTCAAGGTCGACCGCCCGATCGTCTGACCGTCGATCGGCCGCTTGCGATCGGCGGACCTGCAGGCTCGTCGTCGCGGCGTTGAACAGCTCTGACGACGCGTTCGGCGTCGGGTGGTCGAGAGTCGGTCGGTCGAGAGTCGGAGGGTGCAGCCATCGGCCGATCGCTGCGAAGAGCGTGTGACAACCCGGCTCGGGCCAGGAGTTCGACGCGGCCAGGATCACCAGACACGACTCCGCTCGCAGTTCTCGACGCCCCTCCGTTGCCGTTGGCCAGCGCGTGGTTGTTCACTCAGTCGCTTGAACACAAGGCGACCCAGGTACCAAGTTCCCCCACTGTGCGGCGCGCCCTCGAGGTACGGTGCGACATGGACGAAGTGTTGGCCGGTGGGGTCGCGAATGCCGGGTCGGTGCGGCGTCGAGGTGATGTCGTCATTCGTCCGCGCACAGAGCATTCGTCGACGATCCATGCGTTCCTACGCGCGCTTTGTACCGTTGGGTTCACCGGGGCGCCTGAGCCGATCGGGTTGACCGATACGGAGGAGGAACTGGGGTTCGCGGAGGGCGACGTTGCGCTGCCGCCGTATCCGGCGTGGGCGCAGACCGACGATGCGTTGGCATCGGTGGCACGGTTGCTTCGACGCTTCCACGACGCATCGGCACGGGTCTCGGCGCCGTTCCTGGGCGACGTGTGGAGTGATGCGTTCGGAGCCCCGTCGGCGGAGGCCACGGTGATCTGTCACCTCGACGTGTGCCTGGAGAACGTGGTGTTCCGCGACGGTGTTGCCGTGGCCCTGCTCGACTTCGACTTCGCTGCGCCAGGTAATCCGCTCGACGACCTCGCGTCGATGGCCCGGATGTGTGTGCCGGTCGACGATGGAGTGCGTCGGGAGCAGCTGGCGTGGGCGTCCGTCGATGTGGGACGGCGGCTGCGGGTGGTGCTCGATGCCTACGACGCGTCGGTGACGGATCGTGCGACGTTCATCGATCGCCTCGACCGGTCGATCGTGTTGGCGGAGCGGTTCGTGCGGACGAGGGTGGAGCGAGGCGAACCGAACTTCGTGGCGATGTGGGATGCGTTCGGCGGCGAGCAGCGCTTCACCCGTCGACGTCAGTGGTTCGACGCGTGTCGTGAGGAGTTGCGCGACGCAGTGGTTGGGAGCTGATGCCGACCTTCGCCGGACACGAGCAACGAGCGCTACGAACTGCGTCGGCGATCGATCTCGTTCTGCAAACGACGAAGGGCGGGCACGGCGATCCGATCTTTCGGACGGTCGGCTGCCTCCTTCGATCGGATGATGTCGGCCAGCGAGGCAACCGTGGTCGTGGTACCGGTCACGTCGATGACGACAGCGCTTCGACGCAGATCGGTGTAGCCCTTTGTCCCAGCGGGGATGAACGCAATGTCGAGATCGCCGAAGTCGGTCGTGAGGTTCCACATGTCCGCCTTGGCGAGCGACGTGGCGTCGTGCGCGAAGGGCAGTCCGTCAGGCACCGCGTCGGACCGGATGCCCGCGTGGAGGGCGCGTAACGCATCCGAGAGCCGGGAAAGGTTCGCCGTTCCTCTCGCGGGTGTGATGTCGAGATCGGTGGTGACCATGTCCGATCCGTGAATGGCTGCAGCGAGGCCGCCGATGAGGACGTAGTCGACGCCGTGCTCGGCGAGCACCGCGAGAATCTGCTCCGGTCGGAACTCGGTCATCGACGTTTCGCCGTGACGCGTCCCGTTGCTGCCATCGCATCGCGACCGGCCAATACAAAGCGCGCTGATGAAACGGCGCGCCGCCAGCGGTCGTCGACAGTGAGATCGAGACTGCCCCGGATCGTCGCCAGCTCGACCGGATCGGGCTCGACGATCGACACGTCGAGGGTGAGGCCGCAGGCACGAACGATCTCGTCGACGCGGTCCCACGACGGACTGTTTTCGCCTCGCTCCAACCGGGCGATCGCCGACTGGGTGGTGCCGACGCGACCAGCGAGTTCAGCCTGCGTAAGGCCGGCCCGCCGCCGGGCGGTTGTCAGCACATCGTTCGCTCGCATTTGAGAAGTATAGCAAATTCGTACTGTTGTGCGGTTGGCGCACCTCCGTGAGGACGAGGTGGGACGGACCTGGAGCTGCGCGTGGAGTGATGCGTTCGGCGAGCCGTACGCCGACTTGGTTGTTCACTCAGTCGCTCCGGGAGCGACCCAAGTACCAAGAATCCCGTGGGCCTCATGCGCCGGCCGCGGCACCCTGCCACCAGCGCGCCGTGATCGTGACGGCGAGCCATGCGCCGATTGCTCCGCCGACCGTCCCGGCGGCGAGATCGCCCAACGTGTCGGCGTAGGTGAGGTGCAAGTTGCCGACGCCGGCCTGCATGATGTTGTACTCGGCGATCTCCCAGGCGATGGCCGCGATCGCGCCGATGCCGGTGCCGGCGATCCACACGAGACCCTGTTGACGTCGGCGGCTCTCGTCGCCGTTGAGCGACATCGTGATGCCCCACACCAACACGAACCAGTTGAGGAAGTGCAGCACGTTGTCGAAGCTCGACCAGCTGTCGAAGAGCCCGAAGGCGTTGCCGAGAGTGTCGAGGAGGAACGGCACGGTGAGGCCGATGTCGAGCCCGGGATCCCACCGTCGTCCCCGCCACCACAGCAGCGGGACGACCAGTGCGGGGATCACGTACACCGGCAGCCGGTAGCCCATGCCCTTGCCCTCGAACCCGCCAACCTGAGGGAACGCAGCGCCGACGACCATCAGCGCAACGAGGAGCACCTTCGCGGTAAGGAGGAGGGCGAACGTCGGCCGGGAGGGCAGTGATTCACGCGTCATGAGGGCCCCCGGGTGCAAGGTTTGGCGGTGACGGAGCGCGTCTGCCGGGTCACCGCATTCATCTCGACGAGTGTGCCAGGGACGGCTCGTTGACGACGGAACGATCGACGTCAGCCGGACCAACGTGGATACCGTGAAGGGCTCGCGTCGCGTACCTCGTCGGCCGATTCTGTGTGTTTCCCGCCTCGAGTCCGGCGGTCCCGAAGCGCAGAGCCAAGGATAAGTGGTCGGGCGAGCCTGTTCGAGGCGACCTGGACCTACGACTCCGAGTGTGCGAATGCGCCCAGCGACCATGCTGCGACTTCCGACAGTCGGCAGCGAACGAGACCTCCCATCCGAGGTAACACCCCGCTGTCGAGAGCAACAGATGCATCACGCAAGTGGATGAAAGCGAGATCGCTGGTATCGACCGAGAGCTTGGGCGCCTCGTCGAGATCGTCGCCCGGGGAGTGCATCTGGCCGATCATTCGCATCGCGTCACCGAGAGCGCTTAGCGCCGAATCGTCACACAAAGCGACCCAGCTCCTCGAACCATTCCTGTGCGTGCACAGCGGTGCCGCTTAGCCATGACCCACCGACGAGGAGTGTGACGCCAAAGGAACAACTCCGGTTGGCGAGTAGGACGTTGAGAAGAACCTGCAGGATGGGATCCGGTGCAGCGTTGGCTGCCGGGTTCGGTCCGGGAGTTGCTTCGGAAACGACGTTGTCTGAAAACATGCGCCCATCATGCAAGAAAGCCTGTGACAGAACGCTGGGCTCAATCCGGCCCGAACAGAGTCCTCCGCCAGATCCCCGGTTCGACCATCCGCACCCCGAGCGCAAGGGCGCCTGACTTGCTTGGACTGGTCGTCGTGTAAGTGCCGCCATCGGTCCAGCTGGGCGTTGAAGTCCAGTTCCGGGCTGCGAGGCTGCGTTGACGTTCCAAAGGTGGATGATTCGCAAGGAAGGAACGCGGGCGTGCTCTCGATACATGGAGAATCCGTGTCCCGAGCACGCCTTCAGTTCAATCGGGCACGCGACGAATCGGCCATGATCGAGATAGGTGATGAGGTCGACCCCGCAATCTCAAAGGGGCGCGGCGACCTCGATATTCTCAGCCAAGAGGAGCATGGTGAGCAGTGAACGCCCGACGATCTCCACCTGTTGTTAGTCCATGCTCGTTCGGGCCGGCGCCGTACTGTTCCTCGCAGACCGGCCAGGCATCACGTACGGAATCCACCGTGCGGATTGGCGTTGTGCTCGGGGGAATCGGTGCCTGAGGGCTCGATCGAGAACCCGATCCTGAACGGCCCCTACGAGGCGCCGACCCGGCACTTCGAGATCGCCAACGAAGGCGGCATCACCGGCGAAATCCTCATGGGCCGCCGCCCGAGTGAGTCGTTCATCCCGATCGCCCCCACCAAGAAGGGCAAGAAGAACAAGGCCGTCCAGGCCGCTCTCGACTTCGACGTCACCGACGAGCGCCGTGACCTGAACTCGCTGATCAACGACATCCGTGCCGAAGTCGAGCTGTGGCGGGCCCGCCAGTACCCGGGCGTCACTCCCTACACCCGCAAGCTCCTCCAGCACTGTTGCGATGTCGACGATCGCCGCACGGGTCTGGGCTGCCCGCTTCTCGAGCGACGCATCGGGATCCTTCGGCGAGAACTTCGCGGTTTCGGCGAAATCGAGCACCTCGACGGTCTTCGTTTCGAGACCGGACCGCTTCAGCAAGCGCAAGAGTTCCAGGTACTCGTCTCGTTTGACTCGACGCTCGAACTGCTCGCCTCGACCAATAGCGAATGGGCTCTGCCGACGCTGGCTGTCGACTCCGAGCCGCGCCGCAAGCGCGGCCTTGTCGATGCCAGCAGCGTCCAGTGCTCGACGGGCCGAGCAGTGCGTATTGGTGACGAGCTCAGCGGTGGTGCGTGCGTTCAGCCGAACGCGAGGAACTGCGCCAGCCAATCGGCCAAGCCATCGTGCAACCTCCTCGTCCGCCATTTCTCGTGTCTCCAACTGGCCGGCGAAGACGTAAGTCCAACAGTCGGTCCGCCGCCGACGAAGCAGACCGTGGCCAGCCTACGGCGGCGGTGTGACAGATTGCCGAGCAGGTAGAGGACGCCGATGGAGATCGGTTGCCGCCTACTCCGTCAGGCCGATCGACCCGCCGGTGGTTCGCCCAAGGTGGGCCGGCGCTGCCGTGCCGCGATCCATGGAACAGTGAGGCACTTCGACCAGTCGAACTGCGGTGTGGGAACGAGGCTGAGCAGGGCCGACCCGCAAAGGAAACCAAACCAGTCGCCGAACACGTCGCCGATGGTGGTCACGGCATCGTGCAGTTCGTTGAACGTCGGGAGGCTCGCTGGGCGCGTCGAGTCCATGTGTGCCACAGTCGTGTCGACGAAGTCTTTGATTTTGGACGCGCTCTCGATGAGGCGAGCGCGGTCGCGATTGACACGATCCTTGGGCATGGTGCCGTCGGACGATCCGGCGAAGTCATCGAACTGACGAGCAGCGAACACCTTGTCGTCCCAAGAAGTTCGAAGAAGCCATCGGCCACGTGAAAGGCGTTGGTGGTGGAGTGTCATCTTCGTCAGCAATCGAACAAGCGAGTTGCTGTTTTCCGCTGTATCCGTCAGTCGACGCACGGCTACCGCCATCGACGCCGAATACGTTTGGGCGAGATAGTCGAAGATGAGGGAGGGCGGAAGACTGAGATTCTCATCGAACACCTGCTGCAAGGACCACCAGACGGCGCGGTGAGTGAAAAGGCCGATGACCTCGTCGTGGATGTGGGTTGCGAGGGTCTCAACCCACAGTTCATACATGGGGTCGGGATCGTGCAGTGGTGGTGGAGGTTGCATGGTCAAGAAGTGTTCCACCCGAAGGTTCGGCACGGACTAAGCGGCCAACTCGACATCGACGTCGTGTTCCCTGGCGACGCGGTCGATCTGTGGCGAGGCTACGGAAACGATCACGGTTGCGTCGAAAAGCAGGGCCGCAGCAACTGCCTCGATCGTGAGGAAGTTCGATGGCGACCTGGTCGCGCACGAGGCCATCACGGGGACCAGAGGCCGAGTAACGACGAGTGAGATCCACGGGGGTAGGTCGTGGAGCTTCGCTTGCAGCTCGTCTTGCGTGCGCGCCCGGAGTTGGGAGAACCGACGGCTGAGGGAGCCGCCCGTTGCACCGCTCGTGATCGCGCGGGTCAAGCGGTACTACCACGAGCTCGTTGTTGCGACACCGTTGTCCATCCGAGCGCGGACGCTGGGCAGCGGATTGGAGGCGAGAAGGTCGAGCAAGTGGTGATCGTCGACGACGATCACGTGGCCAGATCCTGGTCCTCGCGGCCGATGGCATCGAGGGTTTCTCGCAGCTCGCCTGAGGCCGTGACTTCCGTGACCCAGGCTTTCAACTCGGTCGATACGGAATAGTCCGCGGGCATCGGGATGCCGTTGAGCTGCTCGGGAGTCATTTTCGCCCGTTGTTGGCGAACGATGTTCTCGATCTCCGGTGATCGACGGACGGTTCTTGGAGCCATGAGGAAAGCCTACGAGGTGGCCTGTGACAGGCGTGCGGGTGGACGAACCGATCCGGTGAAAGAGGCGGCTTTCGAGCTATGGCCGTCGTCGCGATCGTCGCCGATTCTTTGCGGTTCGAACCGACGACGAAGTAGCTATGCGCGCGTATCGGCAGCCGTCGCGCTGACGCGTCTACGTCCAGGGGTTGAGGACAGAGGTGCCCGCGAAGCGCGCGAAGTCGGTGGCGTTGCGGGTCACGACGGTCATGGCGTGAACCAACGCGGTGGCTCCGATGAAGGCATCGCGATACGGGGCAGGGGCGGGTACGTGGAAGGTCGCCGATCGGATGGCGACCGCGTGATCGACCGGCAGGATCCGTCCATCGAACGCTGGCAGCACGGTGTCGTTGAGCCACGCTCGAAGAACCCTGCCCTTCGCGGGGTCCGATCGTTCCGCCAGAAGGACGCCGAGTTCGAGCTCGTGGGCCGAGATGACCGAGAGGAACATCGCCGCCGAAGGCACGGACGCCGCCCAGGTCACGACACCGGCGTTGGCTCGACCGGCCGGCTGCTTGCGGAGCTCGGAGACGACGTTGGTATCGAGCAGGTACATCAGTCGAGCTCGGCGCCCGATGCGAGGGTGCGATCGGGGGTGGGATCGAACTCGATCTCGGCGGCGTCGATCGTCCCGGACAGTGCCTCGGCAATCGACATCGATCGGCCGGACAGCTTCAGCCACTCCTCGTAGGAGATGAGCACGAGCGACGGCCGTCCACGGTCGGTCACGAAGACGGGTCCTCCGACGGCCGCTCGTTTGGCCCGGCCACGATCTTGGTTGAACTCTCGACTGGTCAGCGTGGTGATCGCCACGACGCACCTCCCATGCTTATGTAGTAACGATACTACAACAGCAGGGTCGGTAGCCGGGAGCCCGCCGAGACGTCGTCGTCCGACCGGCCGGGAGCGGCTCCGGGGGACTCGGCGAAATGCCCCCAGCGGCACCAAACCGCGCCTCACCCGAGGTGGGCGAAGTACTGGCGCAGCAACGGCCCGAAGCGCAAACCGACCTCGGGCTCGGCGCCGTCGGGCGCGTCGTTGACCAGACGGATCAACTCGGCGTTCTCCCCGAACGCCCCGAGGCCGCATGCTGGGACGAACCACGCGAACGGATGGATCGGCGAGGCGTTGTCATAGCGGGTGAGGCTTTCGTGCAGCATGCCGACGACCGCATTGAGCCCGCAGTCGTCGGGTGGGACCGGCGCGGCGAGGGTCTCGTGGCGGTTGGGGACGGCCACGACGTAGCCGTCGGCCCGGGGGAGTCCGTCGATGATCGCCAGCACGCCGGCGTGGGCGAACATCGAATCGCCCGACTCCAAGTACAGACCGTTGCGCTTGCAGAAGACCCCGCGTTCGTCGGCGAGGGTGTTCGCGCGGGCGAGGTCAAACGCCTCGTCCGCATCGACGCCCCACTGCTCCAGATGTTCGTCGATCACGCCCTGCCCGGCGCCCGGACGGCGGACGTAGAGGCACCATTCGGTGTCGGGCATCGCCGGCCGACGGACGATGAGATCAGTCAGCGCGCGTAATGAGTCATAGGTGCGCGTATCTGGGGGACTCGCCGACCGGTACAGCCGGAGTCGCAAGCTCCGGCGGACCACGTCGGGACTCATCGCCGACGGATCGCCGACATTGCTCATGCAGGCAATCGTGTCGACGAAGGCGGTGATCGCCGAGGGCCACGCCGACCGGCTCTGCTTGGCGCACTCGGCGGCGAGGTTGCCGAGGAACAGCTCTCGGCCAAGTTGATCGACGAGCACGGGAGCGGTGCCCGTGAACACCAGGCGTCGGGCGATCAAGCGCCCCTCGACGAGGCGGAGGAAGTGCTTGGTGTCGGACTTGGTGAGCCGAGGAGCCCAGGTGGACGGAGTGCCGGGTCGAATGGTCATGGAGTGCAGTGGACGGCATCGCGATGACCGTCGTCCACCGTGGGAGGTAGCTGGCGCGGATTCGGTGGTTTCGATCGTCCGCTCCGCCGCGACGACTCCGACACCGCGTTGGGGGCGGACGGAGTGCAGCAGGCGGACCTAGTGCATCATGATGCAACGATGCTATGGTGTAATTGTGCGAACGACGATCGATCTTCCACCTGACCTTCACGACCTCGCTCGTCAGTTGGCCCACGACCGGAGACGGTCGATGAGCGATGTCATCGCCGACCTCATCCGGCTGGGCCTCGGCAAGCAAGGGTCCGAAGAAGTCGCCGTGACGAAGCGGGGCGTGCCGCAGGTTTCGATCGGCCGGTCAGTCACCGCCGAAGACGTCCGTTCGCTGGACGATGAAGGGTGACGACGTTCCTCGCTGACGGCAACGTGTTGGTCGCCTTGACGGTCGTCGAGCATGTCCACCATGACCTCGCCATCAACTGGTTCGAGAACGGACAACCGAAACTTGCGACCTGCCCGATCACCGAAGGAACCCTTGTCCGTTTTCTGATGCGTTCCGGGCAGACGGCGATCAACGCAATGGCGGTGCTCGAAGCAATCCGGTCAGAGGATTGGCATGTCTTCTGGCCAGACGCTCTTCCGCTCGAACGAGTTTATCTGGCCGGCGTCATCGGTCACCGACAGGTCACCGACGCGTACCTCGTCGCGCTCGCCCGACACAACGACGCCCGCGTCGTCACGCTCGATCGCGGCCTCGCTGCGCTGCATCCGAAGCACGTGCACCTGCTCGGCTGACCCGTTTGCCGCTCTGTGAAACACCCGTTAGGCGTTCTGTGAAACAACCGCTAGCGGTTGCGCGTCGGCGGCCTTCGATCGGCCGCTCATCGGACCTCTCGCCTAGTCGACTGGTTCAACGGCCGCCGGCCCCGTCCGGCTTCGCTCCGAACCCCCCGTTCTGCTACACCTGAGCCGAGACACGACACAGGGGAGTGCACGCGCATGGCGTCGTATCCGAAGCACATCAACCACGAACTCTCGCCGATGACCTGTCCGGTCGCGCTGGCCGATGTCGACCTGTTCGGCGAGGGAGCGCAGGAGCACTGGTACGAGGCGTACGAGATCCTGCATCGCGAAGCACCGGTGCTCCGTATCGCCGGCGGCGGCTACAAGCCCGGGACGGATGCGTTCGTGCTCACCAAACACGCCGACGTGTCTCGCGTGGTGAAGGATCCCGAGCGGTTCCCGCCGCTGTCGCAGGTGCGCGTTGGCGGCTACGCCGAGCAGGGCATGACCGCCGAGGATGCCTACACGACGTATCGCAGCTTGATGCAGGCGTCGATGGTGTCGCTGCGTCCGACGCAGGAGCTCTACATCCGTCACCGCAAGGAGCTCACCGACCCGTGGGTCGGCACCGGGGCGTTGCGTCACCGGGAGATGATCACCAAGCACGCGAATGATCTGCTCGACGAGTGGATCGACGACGGCGAGGTCGAGTTCATCAGCCGCTTCGCCCGTCTGCTGCCCCAGCGCGTGATGGCCACCGTGCTCGGCTTTCCCGTGGCCGACATCCCGCTGCTCGCCGAGTGGGGCGATGCGGTCGTCACGCCGTTCGTCCACGGCACCGGGCTGAAGCATGAGATGACCCCGGAGCAGACGACCGAAATGCTCCGTCGCCTCGAAGGCTTCCAGGACTACATCTACGAGCACGTGCGGGCCAAGCGTGCGGACCCCCACGACGACATGGTGAGCTTCCTGTGCGACGTCCACTACGAGGCGCTCGACCGCAAGCTCACCGACCTGGAGATCGCCGGGATCGTCCACGCCATGATCCTCGGAGGACTGGAGACGACGCAGTACGCCCTCGAGGAGCAGGCGCAGCTGATGTGCGAGAACCCTGCCGTGTTCGCGCAGTTGCGTCACGATCGCGCCAAGGTGCGTTCGTTCACCGAGGAGGGCATGCGCATGCGCTCGCCCACGCATGGGCTCTCCACCCGTACGAACGCTCACGATGAGGTTTTCCAAGGTGTCCAGGTCCCGGCCGGTTCGTTGCTGCACTTACGATTCGCGGCGGCCAACGTCGACGCCGAAGAGTTCGCCTGTCCGTTCGATCTCGACCTCGACCGCGAGGGGTTGACCCGCCACGTGACGTTCTCGACGGGACCGCGTGTGTGTCCCGGCGCCAACCTGTCGCGGGTGGAGCAGCAGATCGCCTGGGGTGTGCTGCTCGATCGGCTCGAGTCGTTGGAGTACGGCGACGGCAATACGTGGATGCACCAACCGGGGATCATGCTCGGCACGCTGAAGCTCAACCTCCGCTTCACCAAGGCGGCGACACCGCTTTCGCTGGGGACCGGCAGAGGGAGCAGCATCGTCTGAGGACGCCCGCCCGCCGGCGCAGCGGTGGTGTGTGAGCATCTGATGCGCTAGCATCAACCCATGAGAACGACGCTGTCCCTGGACGACGATGTGCTCGCCGCAGCGAGGGAGCTCGCCGGTCATCAAGGCGTGTCGATCGGTGCCGTGATCTCGGATCTGTCCCGTCGTGGGCTTGAGGCGGCTCGGCTCGGTTCGGCACGAACTGGCCGAGTGCCGACGTTCGCCCCTCGGCCGGGTGCCCGACCGATCACCATGGAGAGCGTGCGACGAGCGCTCGACGACGAGTGATCGTTCTTCCCGACGTCAACGTGCTCATCGCGGTCGCGTGGCCCGAGCACACACTCCACGCGACAGCGCTCGAATGGTTCGATGCGCACGCCAACGAGGGGTGGGCCACGTGCGCGATCACGGAGTCGGGTTTCATGCGGATCTCGGCAAATGCGAACGTGGTGCAGACGCCCGTGAGGCCGAGTGAATCAGCCGCCCTCCTCCTCGAGTTGCGCGGCGTCGGGGCCCACCGATTCTGGAACGACGTGGAGGAGCCGAGCACCTCGCCGCTCTTTGCGCGTGAACGGCTTATCGGCCACCGGCAGGTCACCGACGCGCACCTTCTGTGCATCAGCCGGCAGAACCAGGGCTCGTTGGCCACGTTCGATCGAGGCGTGCAGGTTCTCGCGAGGGGCCTGGCCGACGCCGACGTGACGCTGATCGAGAGCGGGGACCGAGGTCGTTGAACCAGGCTTGACGTTGATGGCGTCGCGGGTGTTCCCGGCGCGAATTCGAAACGGAGGAGTAACTTCGCGGCCCGTCTTTCAACGGCTACGTCACCGCTCTTTGGCCGGTGCCTTCTTCGGCTTCGCCGGCTTGGCCGGGAGCGGCGCAACGTCAGTCGGTTTGGGGACGTTCATTGCCATGACGACCTCAATACTGGTCGTGGCGTCGGAGCCAGGCCATCGTCCACGGCAGGTCGTCCTCGTCGCGCCCTTTCGATGTCACGTCGAGCAACGCGTATGCCGTGTTGAAGGCATCAAGGCCACGGGAGCAGCAGCTGTAGGTATGAAACACGCGTCCGTCATGGCGGGCGAACACGCTGAGGCCCGGCGATTCCTCCATCGGCTGTTCGACGGGCCGGTAGTTGTACGTCTTCGCCTGCGACACGCCGTAGTCACGGTTGAACGTGGAACCGGCCGAGGAGACCCACGGGAACGACCAACCCATGCGGGCGCGTTAGGCGTGCAACTTCTCAAGCGGTGCGGTCGAAACGGCGACCAGGGTGCTCACGGCTTGCGGCCCAGAAAGGACACCAACTTCAGGGTCGAGTTTGCATCAGCGGACACGGGCACGGCTGGACGGAAGCCGGCGAAACTGCGTATCTCGTCGGTCACGAAACCCTGGCAGATCCCGAAGATGAGCGCGGCGAGTTCCTCTGGTAGAGCCTCGGACTGGCCTGTCGCACGCGCGATGTCCCACGAATGGGTTGCGGTGTCGAGAAGGTTGATGCTCAGCGCGGCGCTTCCCGGCATCGGGCCGGCGCCGATGTTGATCTCGCTGTTGAGATCGACGTTCTTCCACGCGGCGAGGGTTCCGTCAGCGAGCGCGCGGAACTGGGCGGCCGGGTCGCCGTCGAGGGCGAACGCGGCTCTCTCCTTGGGCGCCTCGCTGCGGACCGCACTACCGATGCCGGCAATAACGCCGAGCGCATGGGTGATCAGCGCCTTGACGTCCCACTCCGTGCATGGAGTGGCGTTGCCCATCTGGTCGGCGCGAACACCGGCGATCACACCGTGGGTGTGATCGAAGGTTTGTGTCAAAGCGGCTCGCAGTTCCATGGATCCTCCGACATCCGCACCGCACGTCTTGCGAAGCGACGATCTATGTAAGATACTACTTACATGATTTCGCCGGCGCAAGAGGAGTCGATCGACCAAGTTGCCCGGGCCCTAGCCGACGGCACACGACGGTCCATCCTGCGTCTGGTCCGCGACGATGAGCGTTCGGCCGGCGACGTGGCCGAGCAGTTTCGGACAATGAGCCGCCCGGCGGTTTCGCAACACCTCCGCATACTGCAGGAAGCAGGCCTCGTGACCGTCCGCGCCGAAGGGAACCGGCGGATGTTCCGGGCCAGGACGGAAGGGCTTGCTGACATGTGGCAGTACCTCGACGAGATGTGGACCGATCGCCTGGCCCGGCTCAAGATCGTCGCCGAGCGCGAAGAATGGTCCGACCGTCAACATCGCCGACTCGACTCGACCGACAGCCGAGCCACGTCAACCTCGCGCAAACGTGCGACGCGCAAGTCTTCTGAGGAGAAGCCATGACCGACCAGCAAAGCGCGCGCCGAACCATTGACCAACGCGTCAGGATCGCGGCATCACCGCAGACCGTGTGGAACTTCTGGATCGATGCGTCAAGACTCTGTGAGTGGTGGGGCATTCACGCTGAGGTCGAACCTCAGCCGGGAGGAATGTTCCGGGTCGTGATGGGCGATGACGGGCCTGTGATGTCGGGCACCTACGTCACTCTCGAGCCCTTCAGTCGGCTGGTCTTCACCTTCGGTTGGGAGGGCAACCCGATGGGCGAGGCGCTTTCCCCTGGCGCTACCCGGGTGGAGGTGACACTCACACCCGTCGACGGTGACACCGACCTGTGGTTGTCGCACAGCGAACTTCCCTCCACGCAGGCCGAGGAGCACGCGAAGGGCTGGGCATTGTTCGTGGGCGAGCGACTCGGCGCCGCGGTCGCGAACGCATCGCATCAGCCGTTGGCGACGAAGCGATGAGCGTTGACGTCACGACCGAGATCGTCATCAGTCGCCCGATCACCGTCGTTTCCGAGTACGCCGCCGACCCATCGAACGCGCCGCATTGGTACGTGAACATCAAGGCGGTCGAGTGGAAATCGCCGGCACCCCTCAGGGTAGGTTCGCTCGTAGCGTTCGTCGCCCAGTTCATGGGCAAACGGCTCGAGTACACCTACGAGATCGCAGACTACGTTCCGGGCGAGCGGCTCACCATGACGACCGCCCAGGGTCCCTTTCCGATGACGACGACCTATACGTGGACGGCGGTCGGCGACGGTGCCACCAACATGACGTTGCGTAACTACGGTGAGCCGGCGGGATTCTCGAAACTGGCAGCGCCGTTCATGTCGAGGGCGATGAGGCGAGCGAACCGAAAGGATCTTCAGGCGCTCAAGCGGCTACTCGAAACCTCCAACTGAAACCGGGGCCGCGCAGCCGTGCTTTCCAACGCGACCTTTGCGGTGAATTGGTCGTTTCCGCACCCAAGCTGACCTCGTGGTCGGCTCGTCCGACCCCTCGAAACACCACGACCTCGACGATGGCCCGGTCGCGGAGGCAGCGCGGGGACCATCGTCGAGGTCATCAAGCGTTACGAGCCGTAACCGGAGAACGGTTCGGCCAGGTACGGGAACACCGTTGCGAGTGGCTTGTCGTTCGCATTCACACCGTCGCCGAGTGCATTGTTCGGGAAGATGTTGAAGCTCGGCGAGAAGGCCGTGGCTCCGGCGATGACCTGGAACGCCACGTCGATCACGTCATCGGTGAGCAAGCGCCCATTCGGGAATCCGCTCTTCGTTGTCGTGTTGAGGCGCAGCATCTCGGCCGGCTTCACGTTGGCCGGCTTGTTCACGCCCGGAATACCGGTCAAGAAGATGGTTGCAAGATCTTCTCGACCACCCAGGCCGAGCCCGGTCGAAACCGTCGTCGGTACGTTCACGCCCGGATACAGCAAAGGAATCAGCTTTCCGAGCTCCGGCTCGAGGACGCTCTTGGCGAACTGGGCATCCTTGCTCGGGGGTGAGCTGTTGAACAGATCCTTCTGTCCGATCGGAATGATCGCTTCGTTCACGAGCGGCTGTCCGAGACGCGCGATCTGTTGCCATTTGCCGTCGTCACCTCTGCCCCGCTCGTTCTCGCTCCGACGGGAAGTGGTGGCCCACACGCCGATGACGGGATCGCCTGCGGTGAGTCGACTGGTCGGAATCTGCAGGGCGATGGTGTGGACGTTGAAACCGGCGAGGTAGTCCTTGCCTGTCGCCGTCGGCAATTTGATGAGGTGCGCTTGGTTGAGCGGGCGGAGACCGCCGAGATCGAAGATCGATCCGAGGTCGGCGAAGAACGCGTCGTCACGGGGGCCGGCGAAGGTCGTGATCCCATTGGATGCTGGGCGGACCGCGTCACGCGAAAGAGTCTCGTAGTTCGGCATCGAGCGCGGACCGACGTTCGCCGGTGCCACCGGAACGTCGGATGCGAGCATCGTTCGCCGACCGTTGCGAATCTCGCGCAGCGTGTAGGTCTGACGCACGTTCAGATCGGCATCGTCGAGCGATGTGACCTGACCGGTGTTGTAGAGGAACGAGTTCGGATTCGTGTTCGTCGTCTTGAACCGCAACTGATACGTGACGTCTTCAACCGCGTCGCCGTTGTTGTCGACCTTCAGTTCGTAGAGCACATCGTCACCGAACTTGTGGAAGTTCGGTCCGCCGCCCGGGAGTTCGAACGGGTTCACGTTCATGATGAGCGTTGTCGTGTCGGGCCGGTCCGGGCTCACGAATGCGTACACATCCGTGATGTCCGCAACCGGATCTTCGGTGATGCCTGGAGCTTCGCGATGGCTCGAAGCCATGATCGGGCCTGTCGATGCGACGGCCATGACGGCCGCCAGCCCTGCGGTAAGCAACGCGGTTCTGCGTCGATTCGTTTTCATTGGGTTTCCTCTCAATGCATGTTTGGGGGGACAGCGATGAGGAATGGGTTCATCGCCTGGTGTTGTCGGAGCGCGACACATCACGTTCCGACTCGCCCGTGAAGGACGGGAGAATGAGACTTCGGTTCGCTTGCGAGGTTGTGACCTACGAGGAGGGAACCTCCACAGGCGTTTCCGGACGATCGAGACCAACGACGACCCAGCGGTCGCCGACCGGCGCCACGACAACTCGCATATCGATAGGTGCGCGTAGGGTCACGACTCGACCCCAGCGCATCACGTCGCCGCCGAACGCGTCGATGAACGGTCCCGGATCCTCGAGTTCCTCGAGCGATGCCACGTCGCCGACCGACGCCGCGCCCTTGGTCCCGCACAACGCCGGAGCGAAGCCCGCCACACCCGCGAGCCCCGTTTCGTGTTCGAGACCGGCAACAGGCCGGCACGCTTGACGCGCCCGGGCCCAGCGCAGCACGTCACCGGTCGCACGAGCGTCGCTGAGTGTCGGCTCGGCAGAAGCGATGCGGTTTCTCCAGTCGATGTGCCAAACACCGGCTTCGTCGACCGCTGACAGCGTGACGGTGGAGTCCGCAGTGATGAGGCCAAGCGCATCATCGAGCTCTGGTGCTCGATGCACGGTCGCTACGAGCGTCGACCCTGTTGTGGTGAATCGGGCAGCCAACCAAGGCGCCGCGCGAGACAGTTCGGCCCCGAACTGCTCCGGCGATCCGAAGAAGTTCCGGTCCTTCTTGGCCAGCAGACGAAACGCCGTGGACGCGTCCCGTTTGACGATCGCGTCGAGAAACACCTGTGCCGAACCGGCAAGTGAAGTCGGAAGTGGTGCCGCGTTCCGCGCGTTGCGCGAACCTGTGCTCGCTCCCGTCAGGACGTTGGCGACATCCGCAGCCTCCGCCGCCTCAGGCCTGCGGCTCGGGAGCGTGAAGCCGAGGCTCTTCGACGGCTGCCCGCCGTAGCTCGGCTTGTCGCTTCCGTGACTGACAACCCAAGCGGTCGAACCGATGGCGAGCAGCACGACCGCTGCTGCGCCGCGTGGCCAACCGAAACGTCGAAATCGTCGAGCACTCATGCCTATTGGTTCTCCGCTGAATGCCCGTTGGATGGCATTTTGCGGGAGATTCCACGATGGCGCCCCTCAGCAAAGCCGCGTTCAATCGCCGAAGCGCCTGGGTCGTCGAGGGGGTAGCGTCCGGAGCATGCGACCTCGATCGCCTCGCCGCTGAAGAACGCGTCGAAGAAGCCGTTCGGCGAGTACCGGGGAGCCAAAGTCGCCAAACCCTTCACGCAAGACTTCTTTGGTCACGCGTGGGACATCGCGAAGGGCAGCGGTCAGAGCACCGACAGTGCGACCGACATGGCCGAAGGGCTGCTCGCCGACCTTCGCGGCGACACCACCGCGGACCTCCGAACGCCCGGAATGCACGACGCGGAGAAGCCGGCGCCAGCCGACGCGCCGACGGCCGATCGCATCGCCGCCTGCATAGGCCGTCATGTCTGGCGGCCCACGCGAGACCGCCCCCGGTTCGCCCGTTCGAGGAACGGTGTTACGGGGTCGGAATGATGGTCCAGGCGACGAGACGACAGGGGTTGCCCCGGAGCTCGACCGTCGCACGTATCCGAACGGGCCGGCCGGCGCGCGTCGCGTCCAGGAGCGCGACGAAGCGGCCGGGCGTGTGACCGCGGTACCAACTGGATGTCGTCGGTTTCGAAAGGGCACCGACCGCCGAGGCAACGCCGGGGACGCGCACCTCCGTCGCCGAGCTTTTCGTCCCACCGGCGCCGAGCGCAGCGGCCGAGCATTGCCACTCGATGTAGCGCAACGCCGTTCCGGCGAGGGGTGTGCCGCCGACCTTCGGGTCACCGGCAAGGGCAGCCGGCGCGCCAAGACCAACGCTGAGGCCGGCGCTGAGCACGAGCACGCCGACAACCGCGCCGAGGGCTCGCCGGGCGCGGTCAGGACGGATAGTTGACATGGAACACCCCGAGACGTGCGTTCGGAGCATCGGTGACGACGAAGTCCTGGTACTCGTTCATGGCCCGGTTTCGATGGTCGTAGGTGTGGTACGAAACACGGATGTCGGCCCACGTCGCCCCGCTGCCGGCAACGTCGGTGACCATGAGCTGATGATCGATGTGGACGCGGCCGGGCACGCCGTTGAGGTCCCAGACCACGATGTCGCCGATCTGGATTCCCGTCGGCGGCGGGTCCCGGTTGATGAGACCGAATCCGCCCAACGGTCGCATCCAGCCGAGCTTCACAAACGTCGCGCTTAAGCCCTGTGGTCCGCTCGCTCGAACCCATGCCGTGGATGCCGAGCGTCGCTTCGCGTCGAACCACCACTGCTTGGTGTTCTGGAACCCTCCGGCACGTAGCGCCTGCGACATGTAGTTGGTGCAGTCCAGCTCGACGTTGGAGATTGCTTCGACTGCGCGTCCAGGTTGCTCGGGGTTGTCGTAAGGCACGGTGATGAAGGCGCCGGACTTGAGCGCGAATGCCGGGCTGGTCTCGTAGGCCCAACGGTATGCGTACGCAGCTGCGAGTTGCCGGGCCCCTTTCGGCTGATCGACGTAGCCGGGTTTCGTACCCTCGAGCTGCGACGGCGGAGTCGTTGTCTCGGTCGCGCCGACGATTGTCGTCGTTGTTCTCCCGGTTGCGCCGACGATTGTCGTCGTTGTCCTCCCGGTTGATGTTGTCGCAACTGTGCTGGTCGACGTCGTCGGCGCCGCTGAAGTCGTTGTCGGGGTCGTCGCAATCGTCGTCGACGTCTGCGCCTGGGCCGGGGCGCCGAGCAACGCCGCGCTCCCACACGCCAACGCGCACGCGATCGTTGCGCATCGGATCAGCGGCGCCACAGCACCGCTCCGATTGTCAGGCGGTCGTCGGCGTTGCCGGCAGGTACCGGAAGTGACCGGTGATCGGGAACTCGAAGAGAATGTCTTCGAGCTGCGCGCCATCGCCGATGTTGTGCACCATCATGTGCCGGTCGGATCCCGGCGCTGTCGCGGTGACAACCAGGCCGGTGTGGGCGAGTCCGCTGACATCCCACATCACGATGTCTCCCGGGAGGTAGTCCGCGGCATCGAGCGATTTCGGCGCGGCGGCTCCGGCACGGGAGAAGAACACCAGCAGGTTCTTGACGCGCCGATGATCGATGTTCGGATCGGGAACCGATCGTCCCGACGACGGGTAGGCCGAGAACGCCCGGCGCATGTCCTGATACACCGCAACCTGTAGGTCGACGCCGATGGCGCGATAGGCGCGGATGATCACATCGGTGCACACCCCGCGGACCATCGGCACATCGCCACCCGGATAGGCGAGCGCAACATACGTCGGGTCGTAGAGCGTTGTGCGGCCGATCTGCGACATCGCCGCGTCGATGACCGTCTGCACGCGTGCCGCGCTGTCGGGCGCCTGCGCGGCCGGCGTGGCAGGGAGGGCGAGTCGCTGCATCGACGCTGTGCCCTTGAGCGCAGCACTCTTGACCGAAGCCGAACCCTTGACACTCGGCGCGAGTTTCACTGCGCTGACGGCGGCACCCGCCGACGAGCCGAGCACTCCATTCGACGCAACCAGTCCTGTGAGGAGCGAGGTCGCAACGATGGATCGCAGCCGTCGGTTGCTGCCGCGTCGCGGCTCTCCCGCACGCGAAGCGAGGTGCAACATCGGAGTCCTGTGGTGTTGATCCATTGTGCCGTGCCGGTCGGTTTGCGCGAGCCCAGACGGGCTCTGCAGCACAAAGCCTCACACGGAAACGTGAGGAGCGGAGATCACAGCGTTCACTCATCGAGGGCAACCCTCGTCGCTGCACGCTTCGCTGAGCCGACGGACCGGGCGCACGGTCACGACGATAACGAGAACTCCTCGTCCGACCGACCGCGGAAGGAGGTCGTTTGAGGCTGGCCACGACAGGCTCCTACCCGGGATAGGCCGGTCCGAAACCGTGAGGCTGAAGAATCTGAGGCGGCGCGTCCGGTACCCGATTCGGAACGTCAATTGGTGGGGATACCGAGGTACTTCTTGAAGAACGCTGCGGAGGCCGCGTACACGCTGGTGTGGAACGGTTCCTCGGTGTCGTGGCCGCCGTCGTAGATCACGATTTCTTTTGGCTTGCCGGCTGCGGCATGCAGAGCCTTCGCTGCGGCGAGCGGCACGGCGTCGTCCAGGCGGCCGTTGGCCATGAAGACCGGGCGGCCGGCGGCGCGAGCGATCCAAACCTTCGGGTCGATCGGTCCCAGCTTGCGCACCGCGGCGTCGAGCTTCGCGCCGGTCACGTAGCCCCCGAGCCAGACCGGCTGGATCAGAAGGAACGTGCGCCAGTCTGCACCGCTGACGTAGAGCACGGCGGCCTTGATGCGCGGGTCGGCGCCGATCAGCATCGCGCCCATGAAGCCCCCGAGAGAGCGGCCTTCGAAGCCGACCCGTGCGGGATCGCAGATGCCGCGCGAGTCGAGGTAGTCGAGCGCGCGACGCATGTCGATCACGGTCAACTGGAACAGCTTGTACATGGTGTCGAGCTCGGCGGCGGCCTTCAGCGGGCCGATTCCCTGGCGCTCCCCGTGGTAACGGGCGTCGATGGCCATCAGGACGACGCCGCGCGCGGCGTACGCGTCCGAGAACTCCCCGAACACCTCCTCCTTGGTGCCGGTGAACGGGTGTCCGGAGATGATGCAGGCCGAGCGGCCCTTGGCGGTCTTCGGCACCGACAGCAGGGCGGGTACCGTCGTACCGTCGGCGGCCTTGAACGTGACCTTCTGGACGAGCGCGAGATCTGTCGCCTGCGCCTTGGTTGCGGTCGCCTCGAGCGGCGTGTTCTTGTCGTAGTCGAAGACGCCACCGGCACCCTCGGCGACCACTGCCGAGCCTACGAAGACCGCGGCGATCGCGGCGGCGATCGCGATCGCCGGTCGGATCCACCGGAGTCGTCCCATGCCTCGGGAGTATGTCACAGGTGCTGCTTTGCGCTCGACTGTCTTCCTGTGGCCAAGAACCGCCGTTCGCCTTGGTATTGCGGTATTCGCTTCGGGATGTAGCGAGGCTTCCGCAACGACCAAGACGACGAAGGTCACTGTGAAGTCGAAGACGACAGTGAAGCGCAAGACGCCTACTCGACCGACGACGGTGGTCAAACGGACTGCGACAACTGTGGCGCCGACCACGCGATCGACCACGACCACCCCGAAGTTGTCGGCGGAAGCGCAGGCTGTGCTTGCGGGCTACGAGTCGTACCTGGTCGTGTTCGCTGCGGCGGCGCGCGCACCAGAGCGTGCCGAGGCGATTCTGGCGACAGGCGTCACTGGTGACGCACTCGGGGTGTGAGGAGTCGCCGAGGTGTCGGAGTTGGCTTTTCCACACCGTGGCTGCGCTGCGCAGTTCGTTGCGGCGATCATACCGATTTGCCGAAATTGCTTCACTTGAGGCTGGGCCAGTCGGGACACGTCGCATGGTACGCGGTATCGGAGGGGCCGTAGAGGGTCCATTCCGCGGCCGTGAGGTTTCGCCCTGCGGCCCGGCAGGCGATCGATGGCCATTGATCGACGTGGAGGTTCCAGACGAGAAGGTGATCCTCGACAGCCGTCACGAGATGAGGACCGTCGTTGCCGTCGAGTTTGAAATCGGCGTCGTTCGGAAACGGATCACCAATCTGGATCCCTGACTCGAGATCCCAGAGCTGGGCCTGACGAGCTGATCCGGACAACAGCAATCGACCGTCGTCGCTGAACCACAGTGGTGAATCGCTGACTGCTCCTTCGTAATTGCCCGCAAGAGACCTCCTGATCGCGAAGTTGTCAGGATCGCGGAGGCTGATGCGACCCGTGTCGTCGATCGTCGCAAGGGTCGTGCCGTCGGTGCTGTAGCGCACGGCAACGATGTGCGGCCCGTTGGGATCGATTTCGTCGACGAGCTGTTGCGTGGCGACGTCGAACACTCTGGCTTGGGAATCGTCGGCGTCGGCGACGGCGAGTCGCTTCTTGTCGGGTGAGAAGCTCAAGGAGCGCGAAAACCCGCCCACGGAGGTGAACAGAGCGACTGGTGCGCCCGTCTTGGTGTTAAAGGTCCGGAGTCCGGGGAAACCGAAGACAATCCACTCACCGTCGGCGCTCACCGCCTCCGATGTCCACCAAGGGCCGATGTCGTACGACGCGACCTGCCGGAGCGTGAACGGATTCCATGACGTCACCTTCCCGGTGGGCGTGGAGTTGTAGAGCAGGGGAGACTGGTCGAGGTAGCGGTACGTGGCGCTGTTCTCCGGCAGGGCTCGCTCTCGGGGGTCAGGACCGGACAGATCCACGTGGATCACGGGTCGAGGGGCGGACAGCAGTTCATCGCCTTGAAAGGCCGTCAGGGAGTTTCCGTCCGGGCTGAGAGTGGCGACCGTCGTGTCACTGCGCGGGGCGGCGCGGGCGAGAAGGCGGTCACCCCGGAGTGACCACAAGCCGACACCCTCGCCGGTCGCGACAGCCACCCGGTCACCTCGCGGTGACACTGCAAAATCAACTGCGTCTCGGAGGTGGACGTCGAGCGCGGTTCCGACTTGTCGCAGGTTTGATTGATCGAAGCGGACAATCTGACCGCCGGTCGTGAGGACGACGATCGTCGAATCGGGTGCCGTCGCCAGGTCGGCGATCCAAGGTCCGCCGTGGACATCGGCAGGCGCGACGGAGGCGGCGGTGCCGAACTGTTGGCCCGTTGCGAGCGCGAACATGCCGATTCGGGCGCGACCGGCCACGACGAGGCGGCCGCGGTCCATCGCCACGTGAAAGCTGTCCGACCATTCGAAGCGCCCCCGGGGCGTTGCGTCGGCGAGGATGTGCTCGGGCCCGGCGCGGCGTCCAGAGTCCGCCTTCCACGTTCGCAGCACCGGGCCGTTCATCGAGAAGATCGATCCGTCGCTGGCGAAGCCGACGAGGTGAAGCATCGAACTGATGCAATCGCATTCGCGCTCCGGACTCGCAGCAAGGCCCGGGGGGAGTGTCAGTTGGCTGTTCACAAACTCCGGATGAGCCGCCACCCTCCATCGCAGTCGCCCGGTCATGACATCGAAGAGCGAAACTTGTCCGCCCACGTCGATCGTGGCGATCGCCGTGCCGTCAGGCGAGAACGCAATCCCTTGAACCGCATCGACGTTGGAGAGCCGCACGACCCTGGTGTCGACGTGATCGAGTCGGACGATTCGAACCTCCTTCGGGGATCCGGTCGGCGTCACGGCCGCACGATCGGCCGAGAATGCCGCAAGTGGGATGACCGCACGGGTCCCGTCGCCCACAATCGGCAGGCTGGCAACCGACAGGGTTGGGTAGTCAGTCGTGATCCGATTCGTCAGGAGATCTTGCACGTACACCCCATCGGCCCCGGCGACCGCGATCCGGTGATCATCGAGCCAATCGACCTTGTTGGTCCGGCGGCCGGCAGACTCGACCCCGAGGAAGTTGCCGGTCCCGGTCAGCGCTCTCTGGAGTGCTCCAAGGCTTTCGGCGCCCGGGTCGCGGCGGTAGGCCTCCGTTGCGAGGAGAAGCGCGAGCTGCGGGTTGTTGCGGGCTCTGGTTGCTGCTTCCACTCCCAGGCGACGTGTCTCGGAACGGGAGCCGACGAGCATCGCTTCGGCGGCTCGAGACGTGGCGAGCCGGGTGCTGCGCACCGCGTGCGAGCGCTGCTGAGCGGCTACCGTTCCTGCCAAGACGGCGAGCGCGGCGACCGTTGCGACTGTCGCGAGGAGCCTCCCCAGGCGTCGGTTGGTTCGCTCGCTGAGCTCGATGCTTTTGAGCTCGGCTGCTCTTGCGCGGTCACGCTGCGCTTCGCCAGCGGCGAGGAACGCGTGCTCCAGGTTGTTCAGGTCGAGGTCGTGAGCCGATCGCCAGTGCAGAGCATCATCCAAGCGCCCTCCCCGGTACAGCTCAACGGGGTCACGGTTGCGGTCGTCCCACGCCACAGCGGCTTCCGCTATCTGACGAAGGACACGGACGCCGTCGCGGTCTTCAGAAATCCAGGCGGCCAGGCGAGGCCATTGCGACAGGAGTGCCTCGTGAGCGATTTCGACTGTCGGAGCACGCGTTGCCGGGTCCCGGTCGAAGGAGAGCAGCCGGGCGTCGCCGAACGCGTCGATCAGTGCTCCGGTCGGGCCTCCATCAGGCGCCAACTCACTACGCAATGCACGCCGCCGGGCTTCTTCGCTGTCCGCTCCCACCCCGACGAGACGACGAAACAGCCTTCGCGCCAGCTCGATTCTTCTGGCGTCGCCATGCACGAGGTCTTCAGCTCGTTCGGCAAGGGCGCCGGTCACTCCACCGAGTTCGCGATAAGCCCGAATGGTCAGCACTCCGTCCTGCTGACGCTCGTACAACTGATGAAGGGCGAATTGCAGCAGAGGCAGAACTGCCGGGCGATTCGTGACCTCGGCGACCATTTCGGCGACCAGGCCGTCCTGGATCCTCACGCCCGCCTTCCGAGCTGGGTTGACGATCGCTTGCTCGATTTCGCTCGGTGCAAGCGGAGGAATCATGCGCACGCTGTTTCGGAGAACCTGGCCGAAACCCTGATGCAGCATCACTCGATCGAGGTAGTCGCTGCGAAGCGTGATCACGACCCGTACCCGCGAGTCCGGCTGAGTGACTGCGTACGCCAAGGAGTCGAGGAAACAATCGCAACTGGCCGGGTCGGCCGACGTGAAAAGTTCCTCGAACTGGTCGATAACCAGAACGAGCTCGCTGCTTCCTGCGGGCAGCATGGCGTTTGTCGTCGACACTATCCCGGAGGCGTCTGCCGTGAGCCGTTGCAAGACATCGACGTGCTGCGTCGTGGTCAGGCGGAGCAGCGATTCGGCGAGATTGGCGTATGGATCCGTTCCGGGTTTGCACTCGGCCACGAACCAACGATCAGATCCGGTGACCCGACCGCGCCGCAACGCGGGAATGAGGCCGGCTCGTATGACCGAAGACTTCCCGGAACCAGAGGCGCCGATGACAGCAAGACATCGTCCGACGCCATGGTGACGGAGGTGTGCCACGAGATCACTGATCAGCTCATCTCGTCCGAAGAACATCGTGGCGTCGGCCTCGTGAAACGGGAGCAGTCCGCGATAGGGGTTGCGGTGTTGCTCTCGGTTCGTGGTGGCGACGCCGACCATCGGTGCAACCGCTGTGCAGAATGCGAAGACGAACTCGTCGACGGATTGGTAGCGATCCTCTGGGGACTTGGCAGTCGCCATGGCGAGCACGTCGTCCACGGCATCGGGCGCGTCGGGGCAGAAGGCGTGAAGCCTCGGAATCTGCTGCGTCAGCTGCCGACGCCGGAGATCCGCAGCGTCGTTTGCCTCAGCGTGGGCTGGTCGTCCCGCCAACGACTCGAAGACCGTCATTGCCAGCCCGTACACGTCACCCGGTGGCCCGACGACGTGACCCGTGAGTTGTTCAGGCGCTGCGTACGCGGGTGAGCCGGGAGAGAGCGCAGGGTAGGCCGCGGCGGCGTCGTTCGGAGTCAACGCGATCCCGAAGTCACTGAGATAGGCATTGCCTTCGTCGTCGAGCAAGATGTTCGCCGGGCGTACATCGCGGTGAATGACCCCGACCCGGTGCGCGCTGGACAACGCTGCGCCGACGTCGACCACCATACGAGTTGTGCGATCGAGTGGCCACGGACCACGATCGAGTTGCGCCTCGAGGGATCCGGCGCGGAGCCATCGCATCACCAGATAGGCGCGCGCCGGCTCGCGCCAGAAGTCGTACAGCGGAACGATGTTCGGGTGTTCAAGGCGTGCAACGAGCTGCGCCTCGGCCTCGAATCGCCGGATGAAGTCCGGAAGGTCAGCCAGCTCGGCGCGGATGATCTTCACTGCGACGTCGCGACCCACGGACGCCTGGCGGGCCCGGTAGACAACAGAGAACGCGCCCTCTCCGATCCGTTCGAAGAGTCGGTACCCACGCACGAACCGATGGGGCGCGGCGTCCTCCACCGGTGACTCGGGTGCGAGGAGCGCCGCCTCTACGGCGCAGAGCTCAGCCGATGGTTCGAGGCCGAGCTCCGTGCGCAAGAGTCGGCGGTAGTCGGCGAGGACCCGCAGGGCCTCAGCCGTCCGACCGCCGCGTGCGAGTGCTTCCATTAAGAGACGGCGCAGGCGTTCGCGCAGCGGATGGCGTGCGACGAGCTGCTCCAACTCGGCGACGACAAGGGCGCTGTCTCCGAGCGCAAGGCGAACGGTGGCTCGCTGTTCGTACGTCTCGAGCCTCAGCTCCTCCAGGTGTTGCGCCTGGCTCAGGAGCGAGTGTTCACCGGCGAGTTCGCCGAATGCAGGACCGTTCCACAGCGCCAGCGCCCGCTCGAGAAGCTCGACCGACTTCTCGAGCGGCTGGTCTATCCGACGCGCCTCGTTGGTGAGGGCGACAAAGGCCTCGGCGTCGTAAACGGTGGCACCCGCCTGGAGGAGGTAGCCGCCGTCGCTGGTGACCAGGGTCGACTGTTCCAACCCGGCCAGCGCGAAGACCTTCCGCAATCGGGTCACGTACACCCGCACGGTCCTCTCGGGCTCAGCCGGAACGTCCTCACCGGGCCACACCGCTTCGATCAGGGTGCCAAGCCCGACCACCTGGCCGACGTTTGCGAGAAGCTCAGCGAGCAAGAGGCGCTGGCGGCGCCCGCCGAGCGGAACGGGTCCCGAAGGCCCAACTACTTGGACCTCGCCCAGGACCCGCAGCCGCACACCTTCCTCGCGCATCGTCGTTCGAACCTCTACTGCTTGAGCGCGGCCTGGAGCTTCGCCACAAGAATCGGTGCCACCCGATCGGCGGCCGAGACCTCGTCGGCGATCAACATGATCGCCGGGCCCACCCGTACGTGATAGCGCACATATTTTATCGTGCCCTGGCTCACCCCATCAACGACGAGCGTCTGATCGATTTGGACCGCTATCTGATCGCCGCCCAGCGCCGGTAGCTCCGGGCCGAAGCGGGCCGTGCTTGAGAACTTGAAGTCCTTACCTACTAACGACGGGTTGTCCCGCGCCCCGTTCACTTGCCCCATCCCATCGTTGAAACCAGCGGCGCACGCCGGTGTCCCCGGGAAGTTCCGGATCGATTCCATGACGGTTCGTGCCGTTTGCTCATCGGCCATGATCACCACTGAGTGCGGAACCCCCTTGCCGGTGCTCGAGTTGTTGTAGATCCACCCCTTGACATCCTTCGCTTTGGCGGTCATGAACGGCAGATCATCGGGGAATCCGTTGCAGGCGGCGACGCTCTCGGTCACCTTTCGGTACTGGGAGGCGAAGACCGCGTCGGTCGGGTCGCCGAGGAACCGATAGCCCGGTCCGAAGTCGGATTCGGTTGACCCTGCCGCAGACAGGATCTTCACGTAGTTGACCCCCGGAGTCGTCGCCGTGGACGGCGGCGGTGGCACTGTCGTTTGCGGGGCCGCAGTTGCCGGTGCAGGTAGCAAGGCTTTTGGCGCCTTTGTCGTCGCCGCCGTGCTTCTGGATCTCGTTACCTTCGTCGTCCCGGTGACCTTCTTTGTCTTTGTGGCCCCGGACGCGGGAACACCGGCAGCAGCGGAAGTAGATAACACCGCTGCCAACCCGAAGATCAACCATGGACCGACGCCGCGTGGCCGGCCATCGCGACCCTTCGACATCGCCCTGGGAATCAATGCACCTGTCATGACTGCCTCCGATCCGGCCTCATGGCCGACACACGTCGCCGCAGGGATCTCGAGCGGCAGGAGAACCATGCCCCTCGTACATTTCATGGTGGCTTCGGTAGATTACAAACTGACTTCAACACCCCCG
>JANLRD010000008.1:0-94755 GCA_031368215.1 Acidimicrobiia bacterium
CCCTGCGGACCGACGTTCTCCGCAGTCGCCTCCGCGGGAACGACTTCGATGGCTTCCCCGTCACGCCCGAGACATGGTCAGCCGTGCTGGCCGAGAACTTCGGGATCGACGACACGCTCGCTCCGTCCTTGTAGAGATACCCCTTGGGGTATAAGCTGGGTCTCTAAAGCTCATTCGAGCGCAGTTGGAGGCTCCATGTTCTTCCACCAGTACTACCTCGGGTGCCTTTCTCACGCGAGCTACCTGATCGGTGACAAGACAACCGGTCGGGCCGTGGTCGTCGATCCGCAGCGCGACATCGCGGAGTACCTGCGAGACGCCGAGTCGAATGGCC
Source organism: Acidimicrobiia bacterium (assembly GCA_031368215.1). Classification (GTDB taxonomy): domain Bacteria; phylum Actinomycetota; class Acidimicrobiia; order Acidimicrobiales; family JANYDT01; genus JANLQX01. Next base: position 335 of record JANLRD010000008.1, read on the forward strand.
TGCACATCGAAAAGGTCGTGGAGACGCACTTCCATGCCGACTTCCTCTCCGGTCACCTGGAGCTCGCGGCCCGGACCGGGGCGTCGATCGGTTTCGGGCGCGCCGCCGCGGGCCGGGCGGAGTTCCCCATCGAAACGTACGACGATGGCCATCGCATCGTGCTCGGAGAGGTCGTGCTCGAGATTCGCGAGACGCCCGGGCACACACCGGAGTCGATCAGCATCGTCGTGTTCGATTACGGCGCGTCGTCGGCCCCGTACGGTGTTCTCACCGGTGACACGCTGTTCATCGGCGATGTGGGCCGGCCCGATCTGCTGGCCTCCGTCGGTGTCACCGCTGATGAGCTGGCCAGGCAGCTGTACCACTCGCTGCACGAGCAACTGCTGGTTCTGCCCGACGCGACGAGGGTCTTTCCTGCCCATGGCGCCGGATCGGCGTGCGGCAAGAACCTCTCCACTGAGACCGTGTCGACCATCGGCGAGCAGCGCCGCACGAACTATGCGCTCGCGCCGATGAGCGAGGATGCGTTCGTCGAGGCGGTGACGCAGGGGCAGTCGGTCGCTCCGCTGTACTTCGCCTTTGCCGCAAACCGCAATCGTGAGCTCCGTGACTTGCTGGTGGAGGAGGCCGCGGTTCCTGCTCTGCCGTTCGCCGAAGTCCGCGCCCACCAACGCGACGGAGCGGTCGTGCTCGACTGCCGCGATGAAACGTCCTTCGCCGTCGGTCACCTCCGGGGGTCGGTGAACGTCGGGCTGGGAGGCCGGTTCGCCGAGTATGCCGGCGAGGTCATGTCTCCTGGCACACCGATTGTCCTGGTCGCCGACCCTGGACACGAAGCCGAGGCCAAGGTTCGTCTCGCCCGTATCGGCTTCGACCGGGTTCTCGGAGCGCTCGGCGATCCGCTCGCCGCCTTTGTCGCCCACCCCGAGCACGTCGTGGCGCTGTCGCGCCTTTCCGCCGAAGCGCTTGCGGCGAGGATCGACTCCGTTCCGGGGCTGGTGTTGGTCGACGTCCGCAACCCCGGGGAGGTCGCGCTGGGAACGGTGCCCGGCGCGCGTCCGATCAGCCTTCCATCGCTGTTCACCCGGATCGGCGAGCTCGACCCGTCGGCGCCGACGGTCGTGTTCTGTGCCGGCGGCTACCGTTCGGCGATCGCGTCGAGCCTGCTCCGCTCCCACGGCTTCTCCGACGTTTCCGATCTCCTCGGCGGCTATACCGCATGGGCGCTTCGCTCGGAAGGGCTCGCGTCGGCTGCAGGGGGTGCGCGGTGATGCCGTCCGTCGGTACGCCGACGATCGACGTCGAGACCCTTGTCTCCCAGCTCGGGACCGGTGACCACGGGTTGCTGTTGCTCGATGTCCGAGAGCAGGAGGAGTGGCGATTCGGGCATGCCCCCGGCTCGGTGAACGTCCCGTTGAGCACGCTCCCTTCGCGTGTTGACACGCTCGATCGGAATCGACGCGTCATCTGCGTGTGTCGGTCCGGCAACCGATCGGCAAAGGCGACCGAGTGGCTGCTGCGCCAGGGATTCGACGCCGTGAACCTCGTCGGCGGTATGAACGTCTGGTCGAGCTTCGGCCATCCGGTCGTGAGGTTCGACGGCCGCGAAGGAACGGTCATCTGAGCCGTGGACCTTCGTTCGCTACTCGCATCGCCGCTCGGATTCCTGATCGGCGCATCCCTCGGAGCACTCGGCGGCGGCGGTTCGATCCTCGCCGTCCCTGCGCTCGTCTATGCCGCCGGTCAAACTCCAAAGCACGCGACAACAACGTCGCTCGTGCTGGTGGCCATCACCGCGATGATCGGCATCGTCGCCCACTGGCGTGCCGGCCGAGTGCGCTTCGGCCCTGGGCTGACCTTCGGCCTAGCGGGAATCGGCGGATCACTCCTGGGGTCGCACTGGAACGCGTCGGTCGACGCCAACGTCCTTCTGCTCGCCTTCGCCGGACTCATGCTGGTCGCGGCGGCGGCCATGTGGCGAAGGGTCACCGCGCCACCCAAGCGCGAGTCGCGTTCACTTGGAGCGGCCGCGAATCCGGCTCCCGGAGTAGCGGCTCCTGGCCTGGTGCATCTTGATCTGGCCACGATCCTCCGAGTCGCCCTGGCCGGTACGTTTGTCGGTCTGCTCACCTGATTCTTTGGTGTCGGTGGCGGTTTCGTGATCGTCCCGGCGCTTGTTCTGGCGCTGCGCTTCTCGATGCCCGAGGCCGTCGGCACGTCGTTGATGGTGATCACCATCAACTCCGTCGTGGCCCTCACCACGCGGCTCCAATCGGGGTCCATCGAGTGGGCCGCGGTGATCCCCTTCACTGCGGCCAGCCTGATCGGTGTCGTGGTCGGCAGCCGATTGGCGAACACCCGCGATTCGACATCGCTGCAGCGCTGGTTCGTCGCGCTCCTTGTGGTGGTGGCGACGTACACCGCGGTGTGGTCCGGCCTCGCCATGCGTTGATCACACGCGTCGGCGCCTGCGGTGCAGCCGACAAGGCCGACGTTTGAACGACAAGCGCCCGAACGCTGGAGAGCGCAGCCGTGTGGTTGCGCTCCCGAGGTCCGGGCGGGTGCCGGTTCGAAGAACCGAAGTGGCTAGTGGCTTCCGCCGGTCGGGGCGACGTCGCCCGCCTGGAACAGGCCGAGTGCGCCTTTGCCGACGTTCGAGAACTTGTGGGTCACGATTGGGTAGAGACCTTTCTCGGCGAAGCTGAATTCCACGAAGCCTCCCTGCGCGGGCTGGAGGTCGAGGACCTGAGAACCGCCTCGTCGGGCATCAGGTCGCAGTAGGTACGTCCCTTCCTTCCAGACCGTGTCGAAGATGGTGCCGACGATGTGGAAGGCCGAGTTCTCCGACGGTCCGTCATCGACGACCCACACGCGGACCCGCTCGTTGGGCTCGACCCGGATCGGTGCGTGGAAGTAGCCCTTCACGTAGCCGTTGAAGACCACGGCATCGAAGTTCTCCGCCGCCATCTTCGCCAGGCTTCCCGGCTGGCCCTGCGGCCCGAGGTACAGCTCGGACTGGACGATCAGGTATTCATGGGCGACCGGCGCGAGTTCCGGCGGGTCGATGATGATCGCCCCGTACATACCGTTGCCGATGTGGTGAAGAGCCGGCGCCGTCCCGCAGTGGTACATGAACGCGCCGGCGTAGTTCGCGGTGAACTCGTAGACGAGAGACTCGCCCGGCTGGAGCGTCCGCATCTTGTCGTTCCACGCGACTCGGCTGGCGTGGAAATCGATCGAGTGTCCGACTTTGCCCTCGTTGACGAGGGTGACCTTGAACGTGTCGCCGAGCCGGCCGTGCAGAACTGGGCCCGGGACGGTGTCGTTGAAGGTCCACATCTCCTGGGTCACGCCAGGCGCGACCTCGATGACCTTCTCGGTCGCATGGAAGGTGACCTCGTGCACGATGCCGGTCAGGGCAGGAGCGAGCACCGGGTCACGTGGCTTCCAACCGGCGGGCGGGGCAGCGTTGAAGTCGATCGTCGCGTTGGGTGCCTCGACGCTCGCGGCTGACGCATCCATGGGCATCGCCGTCGCCGCGTCTGGCGCCGGCTTCACCGGGGCGGCGACCGCCGGTGTTCCGCCGATGACGTCGAGGGCGAACGTCATTCCCGCGTCCCTGTGGCCGGCGACGGTGCAGAACCCGGTAAGCGATGTGGTGACGACTCCGAGGTCGAGTGTCTCGGAATCCCCGGCCTTGAGCATCTTCGTCATTGCCCCGTTCGAGAGTTTGAGGTCGTGATCGAGCTTGCCCGTGTTGCGGACGTTCAGGACGACGTGCTCTCCGGCATCCGCGGAGAGCTTGTTCGGCTTCACGAACAGGTCGCCCAGCAACACGAGCACCGTCGTCGGCTTCGCGCCGAAGGCGCCCTGCGCGGGCGCCGCGGCGGGCGATGCTGCCACCGGCGCCGAGGTAGTGCGATTCGAGCCGCCGTTGTTCCCGGGAAGGTAGAGCCCGACGACGGCGACGCACAACGCAATGAGGCCGAGCGCCATGGCGAGGAATGCGCCGCCGGAGAGCTCCGACCACCTCGATCGTGACCCCGCGGCGTGGAGTTGTTGTTCGGGAGCTGACATGTCGTTGACCCTCCTGGATCTCGTGTGGGGTCAGCGTGCGCGTGCCGATCGGAGGTCGAGAAGGGACGAAGGTCCCGGCCGACCGGGTAATTCGTAGTTGTATAGTGTGGAACTATGAGATTAGAGATCACCCGGCGGTCGGATCTGGCAACACGTTCGTTGATCGCGCTTGCTTCCACCGAGTTCGAAGGCCGCAAGACGAAGGCGGCACACCTAGCCGCCCTGGTCGGCACGACTCCGGGATTCCTCTCTCAGGCGATGACACCTTTGGTGGACCGGGGTTGGGTGCGTTCGGAACCGGGCCCCACCGGCGGCTATGCGGTGGCCGTCGAACTCTCCAAGATCAGCGTTCTCCAGGTCATCGAAGCGGTTGAAGGCTCGACTGACGTAACGCACTGCGTGCTCCAGAACCGGCCGTGTGTGGCGGCAGAGCCCTGCGCGCTTCACGAGCCGTGGACCGTCGCCCGTCGACACCTGCTCTCATCTCTCGAGGCGACGTCGCTCACCGAACTCGTCGCCTCGACCCACGAATCGCCAGGCAAGTCGAGCCCCCGTGGCCGGAGCACGAGCAAACGCCCGAGCAGTCGCAACATCCCCCGCACTACTTCACGAAGGAGCGCTTCATGAACACGATCAGCCCAGCGATCACCCTTGCCTCGTTGGTGAACGAGCACCCGGACCTTGCCGGTGAGTTGGAGCGGCGCGGCCTGGACTACTGCTGCGGGGGACAGCGGACGCTCCTCGAGTCGTGCGCGGCGCAGGGTCTCGATCCCGCCTCCACCGCGGCCGAGCTTTCGCAAGCCGCATCGCGAACTGCACCGGCAGCCGAGTGGGCATCGATGGACGCCGTTGCGCTCGTCGAGCACCTCGTCGCCACACACCACGCGTACCTCTGGAGCGAGCTTCCTCGGTTGTCGGCATTGCTGGAAAAGATCGTGGCGGTACACGGCGAATCCCATCCTGAGCTTGTCGGCGTCGCCGCGTGCTACGAATCAGTGCGAGCCGACCTTGAACCGCATCTGCTCAAGGAAGAGCGGGTGCTCTTCCCGATGATCGTCGAACTTGCCGGAGCGTCGATCGTTCCCGCGTTCCACTGCGGGACGCTGCGCAACCCGATCGCAATGATGTTGCTCGAACACGATGCGGTCGGGGACCTTCTGGCGGAGCTCAATCGCCTCACCAACGGCTACCGCGTTCCGGATGACGGGTGTGCGTCCTACGCAGCGTGTTTCGACGGACTTGCCCAACTCGAGTCCGACACCCATCTCCACATCCACAAGGAGAACAATCTGCTCTTCCCGATGGTCGTTCGGATGGAGCAGTCGTTGGCAGGGACAGCGACCATCTGAGGAGTCGCACAACCCGTGCTCGTCGGGCGACAATCGAGCATGGGCATTCCGAGCAGCGCGATGTTTGCCGGTACGGCGAAGGTGGACATCACCCCGTCGTGGCCGGTGATGCAGGGAGGGTTCGGGCAGCGGACCGGTCCCCACATTGGCGTGCTCGACCGAGTGTTCGCGAAAGCCCTCTCCCTGCGTTTGGGTAGTGAGGAACTGCTGTTCATCACCGCCGACCTGATCGCCATGCCGAGCCAGATCGCCCAGCCGGTTTCCGAGGCACTCCGTGCGATGACCGGCCTTGAAGCGCGCCAGATATGCATCTGCGCCTCACACACGCACTCTGGTCCGGTGCCCTACGACAGTGGTGGCGCCGTAGGTGTAGCGGAGTATTCCGCCTTCCTCCGCGATGCCCTCGTGCAGGTTGGCCTGTCGGCCCGGGAGAGCGCTACGCCCAGCAGAATCGGGACCGGTGTCGGGACGGTGGACGTGTTCTTCAACCGACGCACCCGGGGTGCTCCCAATCACGTCGATCCACGGGTCGCCGTGCTCGCCGTTCATGACGCCGATGACGACCGGGTCACGGCGGTGCTGTTCGGTGTGGGTTGTCACCCGGTGACGCTCGGCTGGGACAACATGGCGGTCAGCGGCGACTTTCCCGGCGTTGCCCAACGAGCTGTCGAGTCGGCGCTGGGCGTCGACAATGCACTGTTCTTCAACTCGACCGAGGGCAACGTGATCCCGGTCACGAGCCCGAACCGGAACTCCCTCGATCCCCGGGGATACGTCGGCGGCACGTACGCAGACACCGAACGCATCGGCACCGCCATTGCCGACGAAGTCGTGCGGGTTGTCTCGACGATCACCTCGTCCGCTGGCATGTCGCTCGGTTCGGCGCGTCGTGATCTCTCGGTGGCACCGAAGAACGCCGCGTTTGACCTGGGGTCGTTACAGGCGCGCTTGGCACGGGCGACAGCGGTGCTCGAGGCCGTGCTGGGCGCAGACTTCGCGGAGCGCGCCCAGGGCTACGTGTGGGCGCTCGCGTCGCGCCACGTCGTGGCCACCGACTGCCCCGAGGACGAGATGCGTCGATTGATGATCGCGGTGTGCGAATACCTCGGCCTCCGCGCCAGGGTGGCGCACGGCACGTCGTTAGCCGACGTGTCCGTGCCTGTCCAGGTCCTTCGCATGAACGATCTGGAACTGCTCGCACTCCCTGGCGAAGTACTGGTGGAGGTCGGTGACGAATGGACCGCGCGGACCAGGTCTCCTTTGTCATTCGTCATCGGGCTGGCGAACGCCCACCATCGCTACCTTCCGATGCCCTGGCACTTCGACGAGGTTGACGCCGACCTGCACTACGAGACCGTGACCGCTGGCCTCGAGCGCAATGCAATGGAACTCGCGCTCGTCACCGGAGTGGAGCTTTTCGACACCCTTCGTTCGTGATCAGCTCTGCCGACCGGAGCCCGAGCGGTTTCACGCCGTGACGAACGGGGGGTATTCATCGGTGAGCATGTAGGCGTAGGCGTTGGTGCGGATCGACACCCGCTGCATGTTCATCACCCAATCGCGAAGACCCGTCGGCCACGATCCGGTGAACAGCACGGCGAAGAAGCCGAGAAACCAACAGATCGCGCCGACGATGGAGATCACGAACGAGAACAGCAGGGCCGGAATCACCCACAGGAACCGGAGTCCGACGGTCAGGCGGTTGCGGTTCTCGAGTGCCGGGGTGATCGCGAAGTCGACCGGCGTGCCGCCCGGTTCGGATGCTGACATCGTGAAGTCGAACGGCGGATAGCTGTCGTGCAGATACCCTGCGTAGAGCTGGGTGCGCAGTGTGTACCGCATCGTCATGATCTGGAAGTTGGCGAGCCCGACAGGGAGCTTCCCGGTGAACAGGATCACGAACCAACTGATGACCGCGACCGCGCCGGCGGCATAGCTGAGGGCGCCGGCGATGATGAGGTGGGGGATCGCGAGGATCCACTGGACCAGCGGTCGCCAGTTGGCGAGCCGCGGTGGCGTGCGTACCGCGATCGTTGCGGGATAGTCCATTTCGGGTCTCCTCGTTGTCGTCCTGCCGGTGCCCGCCATCCAACTCGGGCGGGTGGTGCTCCTGCATCATCCTCCGGTGTCAGACGGCCGGCAAGGGACGTCCTACCTGCCTGGTGGAGGCGAACGGCGGGCCGTTACTCCCGTTTGCGTCACGGATCCGGCCGCGTTCAGGGCCGCGGTTCACGGTCACGCGCCGCCGGCATCCAGTTCGGTCCGGCAGTGGCGTCGATGCGCTCAACGTAGACGTGACCGACGGGTTCGACGAGGTCGAGGAAGGTGCGAGTGTTCTCCTCACCCAGGAGGGTCCATGCGCTCGAGCAGAGGCGATCGAGGCGATCCTCGTGTTCCTGGCGATAGGCCAGGCCGGTAGCGTCCACTTGGCCGTCCGTGACGAAGCCCCGTTCGGCGAGACGGGCCAGTGCCTCGTCGAGCATCGCGTCATCGGCCCCGCGGCTGCGGGGCAGCCAATCGGTCGCGTAGTTCCGCCAGGCTCCATCGAGGATGGCCGCCATCACCCCGCTCAGGTCCTCGGCGACCTGCATCGCCCAGTGTGTGTCCCCGCGCCATTCACGGATGCAGTTCACGGCAAGCCACGCCGAGAGCAATTTGTCCGTCGGTCGAGGTCGGTCACGCAACGATCCGAAGAGCACGCGCCCGCTGATGGGCAGCCCGTCAGCGGCCTGCCAGAGCGGTTCGGCGAGCGATGCCAAACCATCGCAGATCTGCGGGGTGTATGCGCGCAGACCTTCGACGACCGCCTCGTCGCGGGCGTGCATGGTTGCCTCGAAGGTCGTGTGCGTCCGACAGAGATCGAGCGTCATCTTCACAAATGCCGGGTGAATCGATCCGAACGCGGCGCCGACGGCACTGTTGCCGGCAGGCGCGAGGCTCGCGGCGCGGCTGGCGATGTAGTAGCCCATGCCGTCCGGCACACCGAGCGCGGCGTAGTTCGCAATGGCCCGGGGATCCCAGTAGATCCAGCCGATGAGCCGGTGCGAGGCGAGTGCGGCCCGGCGGGTGAGATCGGCCCAGTCAGTCACGATGGGTTCCTTCACTGACGACGGTCGGTCCAGAGGAAGGCGGCGATGATGATGTTCGGCGGGTCACGAGTGCTCTCCGGTCGGGTCGATGCGGTGGCCGGAACCTAGGTCGTCAACGACCGTCGGCGGGAATCGAACATCGCATCGGGACCGGCCGGCCCCGGCAGATGAGGATGATGGGAGACAATGGTGAGGTGACGGGTGCATCCGCCGGAGATCTCGGCCCGAACGCGGTGGCGTAGGCACGTGCGCGCTGTGCTCCTCAGGGGTCATGGAGGGACGGAGCGGTTGGTCGTCCGTGACGACGTCGCCGTTCCAGAGCCCGGACCCCGCCAGGTCCTGATCGCCGTCTCGGCGTGCGGCGTGAACAACACCGACATCAACGCCCGGGTCGGGTGGTACGGCGCTTCCACGGATGGCGCGACCAGCGAAGTGGAGGACGGCATCGCGGTCGATGACGTCGGTTGGAACGGTGCCTTGCGCTTCCCACTGATCCAGGGTGCCGACATCTGCGGCACCGTTGTTGGCGTCGGCCCGGACTCGGACGCGTCGCTGCTCGGACGCCGCGTGATCGTCGATCCGTGGATCCGCCTCACGGACGACCCTCTCGACACCACTGCCACCGGCTATGTCGGAAGCGAGTGCAACGGTGGATTCGCGGAGTTCACCTGCGTACCCGCGGCGAATGTCCACCCCATCAAGTCGGCCCTCTCCGACGTCGAACTGGCGACCTTCCCGTGCTCCGGGGCGACTGCCCTGAACATGCTCCGTCGGGCTCGCGTCGCTCCGGGCGAGACCGTGCTGATCACCGGCGCGTCCGGAGGCGTCGGTTCGCTCGCCGTGCAGATCGCTCGCGCTCTCGGCGCCCGGATCATCGCGATCGGAGCGGCGTCGAAGCGGGAACAGCTCCTCGCCCTGGGCGCCGATGTCGTCATCGCCCGAGAGGAAGGCGATCTGGTCCAGGCGGTTCGAACGGTGGCCGGCGGACCGGTTGATGTCGTCGCCGACGTCGTCGGCGGAGCCGAGCAGTTCCCAGCGCTGCTCTCCGTGATCCGTCGCCGAGGGCGCTACGTCACCGCGGGAGCGATTGCCGGGCCGATCGTGCCCCTCGATCTCCGGACGCTGTACCTCAACGACCTCGAGCTTCACGGGGTGACGACGTTCGAATCACGGCTCTTCGCCGACCTCGTCGGCTTGGTCGAGCGGGGGGTGATGCGGCCGGTGCTCGCCCGGGTCTTTCCGCTGGACCAGATTCGCTCCGCTCAGGCGTTCTTCGTTGCGAAGACCCACGTCGGCAGCATCGTCATCTCGTGCGCCTCAACGGACGGCGACGCTGCTATGGGCCATCCCGATGGCTCGGCGCGCACCTGAGACTCGGAGGGGCGTGGCGGGGGATGCTTGCACTGGACCTGGTTCGACAGTGGAATGGGGGCACGGTAGGTTGCGCTCAACAGGCAGGTTTGTTCCTTGGAGGAACGTTGACCGACATCGAAGTTCGCCCACAGCCCGAGCATCTTCGCGATCTCGTCATTCGGTTCGCCGGTGACTCCGGGGATGGCATGCAGCTCACCGGAGACCGATTCACCTCGGCCAGCGCACTCTTCGGGAACGACCTCTCCACGTTTCCCGAGTTTCCTGCCGAGATCAGGGCCCCCGCCGGAACGTTGGCGGGGGTTTCTTCTTTTCAGGTCCGTATCTCCGATCATGAGATCTCGACCCCGGGTGATTCGCCGACCGTTCTCGTGGCGATGAACCCCGCCGCACTGAAGGCTGATCTCCGGTACCTCGTGCCCGGCGGGATCGTCATCGTCAACACCGACAGCTTCGACGAGCGAAACCTCGCCAAAGCCGGTTACGCCGCCAATCCGCTGACCGACGACAGCCTCGAGCGCTACCGGGTCGTCGAAGTACCGATGACGTCGCTCACGATGACGGCGGTGAGCCCGCTGGGTGTGAAGGCGCGTGACGCCGAGCGCTCGAAGAACTTCTTCGCACTCGGTCTCATCTCGTGGTGCTACTCGCGGCCCATCGAAGCCACCCATGAGTGGATCGACGAGAAGTTCGCCAAGAACGACATGGTCCGGGCAGCCAACAAGGCCGCGTTCACTGCCGGATTCAACTTCGGTGAGACCACCGAGCTGTTCGACCATCCCTATCAGGTCGACCCTGCCCGGCTTCCCGCAGGTGAGTACACGAACATCACGGGCAACACCGCTCTCGCGTGGGGACTGGTCGCCGCCGGGCAGTGTGCACGCCTTCCCGTGTTTCTCGGCTCGTATCCGATCACCCCGGCGTCGGACATCCTGCATGAGCTCTCCAAGCACAAGAACTTCGGCGTCCGAACGTTCCAGGCCGAAGACGAGATCGCCGCCATCGGGAGCGCGCTCGGCGCAGCGTTCTCCGGGCACCTCGGGGTCACCACGACGAGTGGACCGGGTGTCGCGCTCAAGGGGGAGACCATCAGCCTCGCGGTGAGTCTCGAGCTGCCGTTGCTGATTGTCGACATCCAGCGCGGCGGTCCGTCGACCGGACTGCCGACGAAGACCGAAGCCGCCGACCTACTCATGGCGCTCTACGGGCGCCACGGTGAGGCGCCGCTTCCGGTGGTCGCCGCGTACAACCCCCCGCATTGCTTCACCGCGGCGATCGAAGCCGCTCGGATTGCGCTCAAGTATCGGACGCCGGTCATCCTGCTGTCCGACGGCTACCTGGCCAACGGAGCCCATCCGTGGAAGCTTCCCGATGTTGCCGATCTTCCGGACATCTCGGTTCCGTTCGCGACCGAACTGAACCACGAGCGGCCCGATGGCGAGATGGAGTACTGGCCATACCTGCGGGATCCAGAAACGCTGGCTCGTCCTTGGGCGATTCCCGGTACTCCTCATCTGATGCATCGCGTCGGCGGCATCGAGAAGGAGGACGGCTCCGGCAACATCAGCTACACGGCCGAGAACCACGAGAAGATGGTTCATCTGCGCGCTGACAAAATTGCCGGCATCGCCAAGGACATTCCGTTGGCTGAAGTGGTCGGCGACGCCGACGCCGAGCTTCTCGTGCTCGGATGGGGCTCCACCTGGGGCGCCATCAAATCCGCGGTGGCCGAGGTTCGCGCGACAGGAAAGAAAGTCGCATGGGTGCACGTCGTGCACCTCAACCCGTTCCCGTCGAATCTCGGCGAACTCCTGCGGCGATACCCGAAGATCATCGTCCCCGAGATGAACCTCGGGCAATTGTGCAAGGTCGTCCGCTCGGAGTTCCTTGTGCCGGCGAAATCCATCAGCAAGGTCCAGGGCATGCCGTTCACCTCCGCCGAATTGCGGACCGCCATCGAGAAGGAACTGTCATGAGCGAAGCCGTCACCCTCACCACAAAAAAAGACTGGACCAGCGACCAGGAAGTCCGGTGGTGTCCGGGATGTGGTGACTACGGCATCCTCACGGCGGTGCAGATGCTCATGCCCGAACTGGGTGTGGCTGCGGAGAACGTGGTCTTCGTGTCCGGCATCGGGTGCTCGAGTCGCTTCCCCTACTACATGAACACCTACGGAATCCACTCGATCCACGGCCGAGCGCCGGCGGTGGCGACCGGGATAGCGGTCGCCCGGCCCGATCTCGATGTCTGGGTCATCACCGGGGACGGCGATGGGCTCTCCATCGGGGGAAACCACCTGATCCACGCCCTGCGTCGCAACGTGAACCTGACGATCCTGATGTTCAACAACCAGATCTACGGGCTGACGAAAGGCCAGTATTCACCCACTTCCGAACTCGGCAAGGTCACGAAGTCGACACCTTTCGGGTCGATCGATCATCCGTTCAATCCCCTTTCCGTTGCGTTGGGCGCGGAGGCCAGCTTCGTTGCCCGTACCCACGATCTCGATCGCAAGCACATGACCGAAGTGTTCCGCGCTGCGCACGCTCACCGCGGGGCGTCGTTCGTCGAGATCCTCCAGAACTGCAACGTCTTCAACGACGGCGCGTTCGAGGACATCACCGGACGCGAAAAGCGTTCGGAGATGATCATCGACCTTCACCATGGAGAGCCGATCCGCTTCGGTGCCGATCGTCAGCGCGGGGTCGTCATGGGATCGGACGGACAGCTTCGCATCGTCGAGGTTGCCGATGTCGGGGAAGACGCGTTGCTCGTGCACGACGAACGTCGAGACGATCCGTCGCTCGCCTTCGCCCTTGCCCGGCTCTCGTCCGACGTGCATTCGCCAACCCCCATGGGAGTCTTCCGGTCTGTTGAGAGGCCCGATTACGGAGCGGGTGTATCGGCCCAGCTGCTCCAGGCGGCGCAGCGGAAGGGCCCTGGCGATCTCGCCGAGTTGCTTCGCTCCAACGGCACCTGGCAGGTCGGCTAAAGACCCGCCCTCGCCGGGCCCTTCGGCCGTTCGGCCTGTTGGGTCGCGTCTGTCACGCTGGCTCTGCCCGCTTCGTTGGCCCTCTCCGTGCGCGTAAACACCCGCGCGGCGGCTCTCGAAGCTTGTGGCACCCTGAATCGGGCGAAAAGGGAGTCGACAATGACGAGGGTTGCAGTTCCAGCGGCCGGACCTGACATCCGGGAGGCCATCGACCGACGGCTGCGCGCTGGTGTCTCGCTCCAGTCGAGCCAGAGCCCGGTCGATGCTCGTCTACAGGGCTATCTCGATCGCACCTACGCCCATCTCGGCCCCGTCCCGCAACTGCCGGCAGCGACCTTCGCGCTCGACATCGCCGGGATGGCCAGGGAGCTGTCCCTCCCGAGGGACGCCGACAGCTTCGACTCTCCGCTGGTCAAGAGCTATCGGCTGCGAAACGGAGTTCTGCACAACCCGGTGAACGACCGCCGCACCACAAAAGGTGTGTTCCACATCGCCGAAGGCGGCATGGCGATCCCCGATGACAAACTCGCCGTTTCCCAGATCACCTTCCTCCGCCTCCTTGAGCGGGCGCTTCGTCCGCCCAATGACATCTCCGGCCTGCCATACACCTCGAACGCCGCCGACCCGACGCCGTGCATGGTCTCGTTGCTGATGCGTCCGCTCGTGGTGCCCGCCGTGGCCGGGTTCATCGGCGAGAAGCGCCTCGAGGTTCGCTTCTTCGCCCCCGGTTCTCTGGTATCGAACCTCGATTTCGTCGAGAACATCTTCGGCAACGGCGGCGACCCCCACCTGCCCGGTAACGACGCGGCGCTCGATCCCGCCACCTGGACGGGACATACGGGATGCGTGATCCTCGCTCCTCACCTGATCTATTGCACCAAGCAGGAACTCGGACTTCCTCATCACGATGACGCCACGGCGAGGCAGCGTCGTGACGGCATGTGCTGGACCTCGCCGGAGGAGCGCTACAACGGCGGCTCGGCGTTCAAGGCGTGCAGTCGCGATGCCTCGGGTGTGATCGTCACGGTCATCGCCGACAACTATTTCGGGTACTGCAAGAAGGAAGTGAAGACGCAGATCGGCTACTCCGCGAACCTCTATGGTCTGGCTGAGGAAGAGCATGCCGGCGGGGCGATCGTGTACCCCTCGTACGACCTCGGCGAGGAGTTCTTCGGCGATGTGCACGTGCAGTCGCGAGGTCACTCATTCACCGAGATGGTCGAGCGGAACGGTTCGCTCATGGAGTTGAAGCCTGAGGGCTACGCAGTCGACCGTCGCTACCCCGACATCCTCTACGTGCCGGAGGACGCCGCGTTCGACCTCACCGCGCGGACGGTGTCGTGGCCCGAGGACGAGTTCGGGCCCGCCCACACGCTCGCGTTGCAGGCCCGTCGCACCTACGTGCGGCCGTCGGGCTACAAGGTCCACATCGAACAGCCGCCGGCCCACACCGCCTGGCATCTGATCGGCACCCAGGCCGAGGGCACGTTCTGCCACAAGCCGTGCACCGTTTCCGGCGGCGGGAAATCGGAGATCTCCAAGGCCATCTCCGATGCCATCCTTCCTGGCCCGGTGTTCGTCGCCGACTTCGACGAGGACATGGCGCGCGTTGCCGAGCTCATCAACCGCGACTATTCGACGAGGTATCGGCCGACCGCCAAGCGTCCCGCCGATCATCGGTCGATCCTGAGCCCGGAACGATCGCTCGGATCGGTGATCAAGCTCCTGACCCCGAATGACGAGGAGTACGCCGACGAGTTCAATGAGTGGCTGCGTCGTGTGCCGCAATACGTCAAGGAAATCGTCTTCGTCGTGAAGCGCCATCACAGCCAGAGCTGGGGCGACGACTGGGCGTCGTATTTCTCCGTCGACATCATCAACGGCAACCCGGGCAACGAACTCAAGTGCGACAACCGCAAGCTCGCCGCCAGCTATCTGCGCATGGGGTTCGACACCGACGGCGCATGGCGAGTGTTCGGTCTTCGGGAGGACTTCCATCCCGCCGCCAAGCTCCAGATGGAAGACGACATCACGGTGTCAGTGGTCGTGCCCGGAGCCGATGGGGCGCCGTCACGGAAGTTCGTCGAGAACTGCGAGCAGAAGCTGTTCCAGCGTCCCGACGATGCGATCCATCGCGGTTACGACAAGCTCACCGAGCTGGAGCTGTCGCAACCGGGCAACTTCATCTCGAACTTCCAGCCGCTCGTGCAGGCCGACGCACTCGAGCTCACCGATGAAGCCATCGGCTTCTCGGCCTTCACCGCACCGATGCAGCAGCTGGTCCGGGCAGCAGCCGACGGCAAAGACGGACCTACGTTCTTCGTGTCGTCGGCCCACCCCCGGATGGTCGATGGCAAGCCTTCCAAGAACCCGCGCTATCTGCAGATCCGTCCCGACATCGTCGACGCCCGCGGCGCCTATCTGGCCCGGATCGCCACCCGGTTGCACCGTCGGCTCCCGGCCGAAGCCCCGCTGTTCACCCCGGTCGACGCGATCGTCCCGGGTCGCCGCAACAACCCACCCGAGCCCCGCGAGCAGATCCGTTCTCTCGCTGTCTACAACCCCGTCCACTACATGGAGCTCCCCGAGTTGTTCATGGAGTTCATCAGCTCGATGACCGGGAAGTCGCCGTCGACGACCGGCGCCGGATCGGAAGGGGCACTGACCAAGGGACCGTTCAACGCGTTACCGGCGATCATCGACCTGAACGCGTCGTTTCTCAGTCACGCGCTCACCGCCCAGCCGTCGTTCGTGTCGGCGGCGGGACATGTCGGACCCAACGCACGAGTCGACCACGATGTCAGCCTGCTCGTCCCCGAAGTCTGGGCGCGCATGACCGCTGACGAACGCGAAGCGACGTTCCTCGTTGCTCACGGCTACCTCGAGAAGTGCGCCGACATCGAGTGGAACGGGCGTCGGATCCTCGCCAGCCGACTCGGCTACCGGATCACAGCGAAATTCGCCCGGGTGTTCTTCGGACGCGTCTTCACCCATCCGCATTCGGTCCTCACCAACGAGATGCTCCGGCCCGAGACTCAGGACATGGAGGTGTTTGCGGACGGCATGGACAACGTGTGCGCCACCCATCAGCGGGTGGCCCAGAGCTACCTTGACGACGGCACCATCGACATGGCGTGCCCGCCAATGCGGGCGCTGCTCATGATCATGGCAACGGGAGAGTTCGAGGGGATGGGACTCGACAGCCCGGAGCTCCGTGCCATGTTCACCCGCGACTACGTGCTGGCGAGCGATTGGTATGAGGAGCGTCTCCGGGCCAAACAGCGACGCGACTGCGAGCAGTGGAAGAAGCACATCGCCACGCTTGAGCGGGCCGTGGTCGATCCGGACAACGCCGTGTCCGTGGCCGTGCTTGGCCTCGCCGACCGCCTGGTAGAGGCGAAGGCCGAAGCGTCCCGGATCGCCGGCCCCGCCTACCTCACGTCGCTCGTCGGCACCCTAGGGCTGCAACCGCTCTGACCCGGAGCGTGGCAGGGGCAAGTACTCGTTCGCTCGCCACTCGACGCGGCCATTGGCGATGGCGGCCTGTCCATCGGGAAGACGGACTTCGAATCGGCCATCGGTATGCGCGCTGATTGTCAGCGCGCATGGCATAGGAACCGGTGCGGCGAATCGTCCGGTCACCCGGGCAACTCGTCGGCCGCCGTCGCCGATGAGATCATCGACGGCACTCACCGCCCTGGCCAGCGTGGCAGTACCGTGGAGGAGGAGGAACGGAAGGCCGGCAGCCGCCGCCGCATCCCACTCCGTGTGGATGGGATTCCAGATGCGGGCGCACTCCGTGTAACGGTGCGCATCCTGCGGGCCGATCATCACGGTCGACTGCCGAACCTCGGCCTGCTCATCAACGGGCGACCAGGGTGCGGGCCGGTCGATGAAGCGCTCATCTCCGACCAGAGGCACGCCGAGCATGACGCTGCGTTGATGAGTGGTCACGACCGCAGCCCCGCTCGTATCGGTCGTCGTCAACCGCATCCAGGTTGCCGCGCCGGCACGTCCGTTCTCCACCCCGACCACCGTTGCGGTGGTGACGAGTTCCTCGCCGGGCTGGATCGGTCGGTGCAGCGTGACGTCGTGGCTGGCATGAACGCCGCGGCGGGCCTCCTCCGCTGTGAGCCCGAGGCCGCGCACGTCGAGGATCACCGGCCACTCGAGGCAGACGGGGAACAGTGGGTGCGCTATCGGCCGGGGCGAGAACACCGCTTCGGCGGTGTCGTCGATACCGGCGCTGTAGGCCAGGATCCATCGCAGGTCGACGTGGTGGCGAAACGGTTTCGATGTTGTTCCAACGACTTCGGCTGAGAGCGGCACGGCTCCATCATGTCGTGCGGCGATCAGCGCAGCGGCGCGGGCCGGACCCTCGCGTTGGAGCGGGCGACAGTTCCGTTGAAAGCTTGTGAGCTTCGATCGGGACGGTCGTCGCTGAGTCAGAGATCGTCGCCGAAGGAGATGCCCATGTCGCGGGCGGCGATGATGGTGTCGCAGTCCAGTGGAACGGTTCGCATCGCCCCGGTTGCCTCGACGAGCGGCACGTAGTCCACGCGTGGCTCGTTGAGCGCAACCATGACGCCGTTGTGGTCCTCGTCGAGAGCGCGCACCGCGGCTGCTCCGAATCGGTTACCGAGGAGCCGGTCCTGTGCTGTCGGGGTGCCACCGCGCACGACGTGGCCGAGCACGGTCGTGCGGGTCTCCCGACCCGTCATTGCCGTCAGCTGCGCGGCGACCTGTTCGCCGACACCTCCCAGGCGTTCGGCCTGATCGTGGGCCTTGCTCAGCACCGAGCGTTCGCCGAGGCTCGGAACCGCTCCTTCCGCAACAACGACGACGGCGAAGTTCGCACCCCGGTCCTCGCGGCGCTTGATCATGGCCGCGACCGGCTCGAGGGAGTACGGGATCTCCGGAATGAGGATGGCGTGCGCCCCTGCCGCGAACCCCGCGTTGAGGGCAATCCACCCGGCGTAGCGGCCCATCACTTCCACGACGAAAACGCGGCTGTGCGAGGTCGCGGTGGTGAACACCCGGTCGATGGAGTCCGTCGCGATCTGCACGGCGGTGTCGAAACCGAACGTTGCGGAAGTCTTGTCGAGATCGTTGTCGATGGTCTTCGGAACGCCGATCACGCGGAGCCCGCCCTCGAACAGCCGTTGCGCGATCGTGAGCGAACCGTCGCCCCCGATGGTGATGAGCGCATCGATGTCCGCTCGATGGAAGAGCGACACCAGGTGGTCGGTTCGGTCCTCGTAGGTGAAGCTCCCGTCGGGCTGCTTCACCGGGAACGCAATCGGATTGCCGCGGTTCGTGCTCCCCAGCATCGTGCCGCCGAGGTGCCCGATGCCGCGGACCATCTGACGGTCGAACACGAACGTGCCGCTTCCTTCGCGATACTCGTCTGGGAACATCAATCCGTTGAATCCGTCGCGGATGCCGACCACCTCCCAGCCGAGGCGCATCGCACACAGCGTCGCCGAGCGGATCACCGCATTCAAGCCCGGTGCGTCGCCACCACCAGTGCTGAGCGCTATTCGCATTCCGGATGCGTAGCACAGCAGGGGTCTTCCGCGCCGACCAGATGCGGACTTCTGCAAGCTTCCGCGCCATCGACAATACGTGACAGTTGCCGTTGTCCTGCTCGGTGACGAACTCCGCCGCGTGAACTAAGAATCACCCGATGAAGGTCACCGTTCTGGGTTCAGGTTCGTGGGGTACAACCGTGGCGTCGATCGCCAGTCGATCGAACGACACCGTCCTGTGGGCGCGAAACGAGGCAACCGCGCGGGAGGTCCGTGAGAGCCATACGAACGACCGATACCTCTCGGGTTTTCGGCTACCGGAGCGGCTCGATGCCACGAGCGATCTCCGGCACGCAGTGGCGAACGCCGACGTGCTGGTCGTCGGCGTTCCGTCGATCGGCTTCCGCGACATCCTGACGCAGGTCAAGCCCCACATCCGGCCGTGGATACCGGTGGTGTCCCTGTCGAAGGGCTTCGAGCAGGGATCGCTACTCCGGATGACGGAGGTCGTCAAGCAGGTGCTCCCCGGGCACCCGGCGGCGGCGCTTACCGGACCGAACCTGGCCAAGGAGATCATGTCCGGCCGCGCCGCTGCGGCGGTCATCGCCACGGAGGACATGGCGGTGGCCACGGCGCTCCAGGACGTGTTCCACACCGCACGATTCCGGGTCTACTCCAACCACGACGTGATCGGCTGTGAGGTGGCTGGTGCACTGAAGAACGTCATCGCCATTGCCGCCGGCATCGCCGAAGGGCTTGGCGTCGGCGACAACACCCGAGCCGCGGTGATCACCCGAGGGCTCTCGGAGCTGACCCGCCTCGGGGTGGCCATGGGTGGGTTGCCGGCCACGTTCGCCGGGTTGGCGGGCATGGGTGACCTGATGGCGACGTGCATGAGCCCGCAGAGCCGCAATCGTCACGTGGGTGAACAGCTCGGCAAGGGTCGTCAGCTCGCCGACGTGCTTGCGGAGATGACGATGGTCGCCGAAGGTGTGCGTACTGCCGAGACGGTGATGAGGCTCGCCGAGCGCTATGGCGTGAGCATGAACATCTGCGCCAGCATCCACGGTGTGGTCACCGGCTCGATCACCGCCGCGGATTCCTATGCCGGCTTGGTGAAGGCCCGACCGGGTCACGAGTTCGATTCCGAATAGCCGCCGTAATCGGTGTATCGCCGGTCGTGGCGCGAAGATGGAGTTTGTATGGTTCTCTTGCGCGCTTTACGAGCCTCGAACCCCACTTCGGTGGCCTTGATCGAAGGGGCTCGAAGCGTCACCTACGGCGAACTCGCCGACCTCGCGCTGCGCACGGCCGGTGGCCTTCGGGCACAGGGCGTCGCCCCCGGGGCTCCTGTGGCCGTGGCCTGTCCGACCGGGATCGACGCAGTGGTCGCCTACCTCGGTGTGCAGGCGGCCGGGGCAGTCGCGGTGATGGTGAACTACCGCAACACCATGCCCGAGTTCGAAGCCCGCTTCGGCGTCGTTGATCCGCGCCTGGTGATCGTGGGTGGGACCGCCAGAATCGAGCTTCCGGACGGGGTCCGGGTGTTCCGCGCGGCGGGAGACCGGAGTGACGACCTTCCGAAGCTGGACAAGGAGGGCTCGGAAGCGACCCCGAATTCGCTGTCGGACTCGGCGGCGGTCCTGTTCACCAGCGGTGTTTCAGGAGCCCCGCGTGGGGTGCACCTCACCCATCAGAATCTCCAGGCGGGCCAGCGCGGTCAGGCCGAGATGGACGGGTCGGCACTGAACGCCGACACGATCGGGCTGGTCGCGCTTCCGCTCGCGCACATCTTCGGACTGAACAGCGTGCTTGGCGCCCTCTTGCGTGTCGGCGCGACCGCGGTGCTGATGGACCGTTTCGACGCCGTTCGTGCTGCGGCCCTGGTGGTCGAGCATCGCGTGAACGCGATCTCGGCGGTTCCGCAGATGTGGCATTCGTTCATGTCGGCCGATATCCCAGAGGACTCGTTCGCAAAGGTGATTCGCGCCACGGCGAGCGCGGCGCCGCTTCCTGAGTCGACGGTGACGCGCATGGCCGAGCGCTTCGGCGTGAAGCTCGCCGGCGGATACGGCCTGACCGAGACGTCGGGAACGATTTCGCTCGACGATCCGAGAGCCCCGCGGATGGGCACCGTCGGTCGACCTCTCGGCGACACCGAAGTACGCCTTGTCGATACCGATGGAGAGGCTCCGGAAGAGGGCGACAGCGGCGAGATCTGGCTCCGCGGGACCTCGGTGTGCACTCACTACCGTTCGGCCGAGGGAATCGAAGCGGCGGTCGACACCGACGGCTGGCTCCACACCGGCGACGTTGGCGTGTTCGACTCGGCGGGGCGGCTCAGCATCGTCGATCGCATCAAGGATGTCGTGATCGTCGGCGGTTTCAACGTTTCACCGTCGGAGGTCGAGAACGTGCTGCTGATGCATCCCGGCGTCGAAAATGCCGGCGTGATCGGTGAGCCGGACGAACACTCGGGGGAACGGATCGTGGCATTCGTTCGTCCGTCCACGAACGGTGCGGCCACGGTGCAGGAGCTGACCGATCACTGCAAGCGCCGACTGGCCCGCTACAAGGTGCCGACACGGTTTGAGGTCCGCGACTTCCTACCGCTCACCGATTCCGGCAAAGTCGTCCGGCGTCTGCTCCACTGAGGCGCAAGCTCCGGATCTGTCGCTCGGCGGCCTCGGCGTGCCGAGATCACGCGGCAAGCGTCGCGTCGGCCTTTTTGCCCTTCTCCGAGTAGGTGTTGACGTAAGTCTGGCCGGAGAGCTCGCAGATCTCGAACATGATCTCATCAGTAAGCGCGCGTAGTGCTTGGTTGTTGTTCGGATCGGTGCCGTAGCGCTGGGGATGGATCTGCTCGCCAATGCGAACCTCCCACTTCCGGAATGGGCGAGGGAACTTCGCGTCGGGCGGCTGAATGGCGTCGAGCCCACGAAGGCCGATTGGCACCACTGGAGCGCCGGTGCGTATGGCCAAACGGGCCACGCCCGTCTTCCCTCGGTGCAGGAAACCATCACGGGTGCGCGTGCCCTCCGGGAAGATGCCGAACAGACCACCCCGCTCCAACACCTTCGCCGCCGCGTCGAGAGCGGCCGCGGCCGAATCGCCTCCGGACCGGTCGACCGGAATTGCTCCGAGGCCACGGAAGAAGACCCGTGTCTTCCAGCTGTCGAGGTATTCGGCCTTGCCGATATAGGTGACGCGCCGCGGGAGGGTCGGAATCATGAAGACCGAGTCGAGGACCGATATGTGATTGGCCGCCAGCAAGGCCGGACCCGATGTCGGCACATTCTCCATGCCGACCACCGTCGGCTTCCAGAAGAGTCTGACCGCGGGGCGCAGGAATCCCTTCACCACGGGGTAAAGGTCGGGACCTTCGCTTGCCATGGCGTGACCATACACCTACCCGTCTGAACGTTCTGTTGGTTCACCTGTCGCGGCCGGGTCGGCGCTCGCTTTCCTTGTTCGGGTCGCCTTTGTAGCCGGGCGGGTAGGTGAGGCGGAGTTCCTCCTCGGTGGGAGTCCGCTTGCGCCGTGCTTCCTCCGGTAGGAGGTCCACGATCCGGGACATGATCATCTCGGTGTCGCCGTCGGCATCCGGTCCGCACACCGTGAACGCGGTGCCGATGTGCACCGTGATCGTCGGTGGATTGGTGAGGTCGACCTTCGGGAGACGAGAGCTTCGAGGCCACACCTTCTCCGTTCCCCACATCCCGACGGGTATCACCGGGACACCGGACATCGCCGCCAACCGAGCCGCGCCCCAGCGGCCCCGTAGCTTCGGCTCGAAGAACGCCGGTCCGCGAGGGATGGTTCCCTCGGGCATCATGCACACGAGCTCGCCGGCGCGGAGCGCCTTCGCTGCCTCCTCGAGCGGCTGGTCCGAACCGGTGCCCCGGTCGACCCGAATGCCGCCAAGTGCCTTCGCGAGCTGTCCGACGACGGGCGCGTCGAAGACCTCTTTCTTGCCGAGGAAGCGGGCGGAGCGTCCGGCCTTCGCCGTCAAAAGACTGACCACCGTGGCGTCGAAGTAGCTCCGGTGGTTGGCGCACAGAAGCGCGCCGCCTGTTGCCGGGATGTTCTCCAAGCCAACGATCTCGAATCGGGCGTTCGGCAGGAGCTCGGTCCGAGCGAACGGGCGGAGCAGCTCCTGTACCTCCCACGGACCGAGCTTGACAACACCTTCAGGCTTGTCCAGGTAGCGGATCGGCCATCCCTTCAAGGTGGCGAGCAGAGCGAGTCGGACGTCGGGGTTGACGGCATGTGGGTGGCCGACGGCGTTGAGGAGCGGGCCGTCGAAGTAGCTGTCGGAGTAGGCCGCCGACCGTCGCATGGACACGCCGTGTTCCTGGGCCCAGGCGCGAACCGCGGTGAGCTTGCCCCGACCCCAGACGAACTCGCCGTCGAGTTGGCCCGTGTAGGACTCCCCATCGTGGTGCCAGCGACTGGCGACAACGTGGTCGATACCGAGGCGACGGGCGAGGGGCCGGACGAAATGCTCGGGTGTCGTGGAAGCGATCACAACGAGATCGCCCTTGGCCTGGTGCTCGGCGAGTACGGAGCGCGCATACGGTTGGAGGTGGCCGAGCAGTTCAACGGCGATGTCTTCGGCTGCATCGTCGACGGCATCGACGTTCCAGCCCTTCGATGCCCGAACCGCGAGCCTGGCGAGCTGCATGCTGAGTCGGGTCTCGCCGATGAGCTCGAACGCCTTGAAGATGGGGCCGGCGAGCGGGATGTCACGATCTGGGCCGAGGCCGCGTTCGCGCAGATGTCGCTGGATCACCGTTCCGGAACCTCCGGCGAGGAGGGTCCGGTCGAGATCGAAGACAGCGGCAGCTGACTTGCCAGGCTTGGCGTTCGATGTCGTCATGGCCGCAGCGTAGTTCGGCGTGTAGGTTCGACGTCATGGCCGACGGGAGCAAGCGGGAACTGCGCTTCGAGCGGAAGATGTCCGACGCGGAAGCGCTCATGTGGAACGTCGAGAAGGACCCTTGGATGAATCCGAGCGGCGGCGTCGTGACGACCCTCGATCGCCCGCTCGACGTCGAAGCGTTCCGGGCGAGGATCAGGCAGTCCGTTGCCGAGATTCCCCGACTCCGCGAGCGGGTGGTGTCGACGACGGGCCGACTGACCAACCCGACGTGGACCCCCGACACCGAGTTCGACTTCGACTGGCACGTCCGCCATGTTTCGCTGCCCAGTCCGGGGACCGATCGGCAGCTCTTCGACCTCACCGCGCTGCTCCTTGCCGACCCCTACGACCGCACGCGGCCGCTGTGGCAGTTCTTCGTCATCGATGGGCTGTCGGAAGGCCGCGGCGCCCTGTTCTGGCGGTTCCACCACTCGATCATGGACGGGCGGGCGGCGATCAGGCTCACCGAGAGCTACATGGACCTGTCTCGTGCGGCTCCCTTGGCCGAGCCGGTCGATATCGCCGCGCTGATCGCTGAGGCCGCATCCCATGCGTCCCATCACGACGCCGAGGGCTCGAATTCGTCGGTGGCCGGTGCCGCCGGGCAGGTTGTCGACGCGATGCGGGGTCCGATCGGCTTCGCCCGACGTGTGGCATCGGAGATGTTGCTGATGGGGGCCGATCCGTCCCGGGGTCCGGAGGCCGGGGCCTCGGTTGCTCACACGGTGCAGGCACTTCGCGACCAACTCGGCTCGCCTGGCAGCGCAGGGTCGACGCTGTGGAAGAACCGGTCGCGTCGCCGCCACGTCGAGGCACTCTCGATGCCCCTCGCCCATGCGAAGGCAGCGGCGAAGGCGCTCGGAGGGTCGATCAACGACCTCTTCGTGGCCGGTGCGGTGGAAGGTGCTTTCGCCTATCACCAGGTACACGGCGAGAGGCCGGAGTACCTCAACGTGTCGTTCGTGGTGAGCACGCGCGACGACTCCGCGATCGGCGGGAACTCGTTCACGCCGAGCGTGGTGAAAATCCCGACTGCCGCTGCATCGCCGGCCGAACAGGTGCAAGCGCTCGGCGCGTTGATGGGAGAACGCCGCGCTGATGTCGGGGGAGGGGGCGGTCTGTTGAGCAACGTCGCAACGATCGCCAAGCTCCTTCCCACGTCGGTCGTCACCGGCTTCGCCCGTCAGCAGGCCGGCGCCGTTGATTTCGCCACGAGCAACATGCGAGGTGCGCCGTTCGACGTGTACATCGCGGGTGCGCGCCTGCTACGCAACGTGACACTCGGGCCGGTCGCCGGCACAGCGTTCAACATGACCTGTCTGTCCATGGGCGACCATCTCGACATCGGAATGCATATCGATCCGGTGGCTGTGGCTGAGCCTGCATTCTTGCGCGAATGCATGGAACGCGCCTATACCGGCCTTCTGGCCGTCGGCTCGTCTCCGAGCAAAACGGAGAAGAAGCAGAGAAACCCAGCGACGCCGGCCTCAGCCAAGAAGCGGTCCTTGGATTCAGCGAAGAAGTCGAGGGCCAAACCGGTGAAGAAGACCAAGACACGGAGCGCATCATGAGCACCTCGATCCCGAACTCCATCGACGACGTCACGCCGCTGTGGCTGGCAGACGCCACGGGTTGGTCGATCGATTCGATGGCGGTCGAGCAGATCGGTGTCGGTGTCGGCGTTTCCAGCGCGCTGTACCGCGTGACCCTGACCGGAAACGGCTGCCCGTCATCGGTCATCGTGAAGCTTCCAGCGCTGGATGAGGCTGCGGTGTTCACGAGCACGATGCTTCGCATGTACATCCGTGAGGTCGAGTTCTTCAAGACGTTCGCCGCCGAGTCGCCGATCCGGGTCCCTGAGCTCTACTTCGGCGCAGTCGACGAAGCGACCAGCAAGTTCATCCTCGTGATGGAGGACTTCAAGGATCTCCGCTCGGTCGATCAGGTAACCGGTATGCAAGTGACCGACGCGGAGCGCACGGTCGACGCGCTCGCGCAGTGGCATGCCACGTGGTGGGGGAAGGCCGACGCCCTGGCCGAGGCCGGGATCACGATGAGCCTCGCCGATCCCATCTACCACGCAGTGCTGCCGGCCGTCTTTGCCGAAGGGTGGGCCAAGCTCACGGCCGAGCTCGACCTGCCCGAATCCATCCTCGCCGTCGGTCCCCGCTGGATCGATGCGCTGCCGGGGATGCTCACGCGTCTTGCCACGGCGCCGACCGCCATGCTCCACGGCGACTACCGGGCCGACAACATCTTCTTCGCCGACGACGGCTCGTTGGCACTGCTCGACTTTCAGATCATCGGCACCGGCACGGCGGCCTACGACTTGGCGTATTTCGTGACGCAGAGCCTTGAGGCCGATGTGGCCGCCGATCAGGAACGGATCCTGTTCGAGCGCTGGGTATCGGCGTTGCACGCGGCCGGGGTGCCGGTCGAGGAGACGGGTCGACTTTGGGAGGACTACCGACTCGCCGCGCTCTTCTGCCTGGTGTATCCGGTCGTCGCGTCACGCGGCATGGACTTGTCGGATCCGCGGCAGCGTGCCCTGCTCGAGACGATGTCGTCCCGGCTCGGTCGGGCAATCGATCACCTGGAGCTGGCCGAGCTCATCTGAACTGACGACCAGCGCAGGTTGCCCCGAGCCGGTGCACGACGTAGCGGGCACGGGCCTAGGCTGGTGACGCGATGTTGGATCTGCTGTCGCATCTGATGATCATCGGGCTGGCGACGGCCTTGGAGCCCGTGCAGGTGCTCACGTTCATCGCCGTGCTCTCGAGCACGCACGGTATCCGGTCCGGCTGGGCATTCCTCGCTGGCTGGCTGATGTCGTTGCTCACCGTTGCATTCCTGACCTGGGTGGCCGCGGCGCGGATCTCGCAGTATGCGTCCGACATGACGCAGCGTCGCGGCGTCCGCAAAGCAACGTTGATCGTCGAAGTCGTCGTCGGGCTCTGTCTGCTCCTCTACGCCCTCTATCGGGTTCGGCGCCACCCTGGCCCGGTGCATCCTTCGCGGATCGGAGCGCCGGAAACGACCTTGACCACAACCCACGCTGCAGTGGTGGGTCTGCTGATCCCGCCGTGGCCGCTGATCATCGCCGGCGCGGTCGATGTGCTGCGTTCCGATGTGGGGGTCACGCAATCAGTCGTCGCCATGGCGGTGTTCGTTGCTGCTTCCACGTCGACGATCGCGGCAATGCAGCTGTGGGCCGTCCGGTCACCGAAGTCCTCCATGGACCATCTGGCGCGCGTCCGGGCGTGGATGGAACCCCATTCGGAGCATCTCGTCACGATCATCGCCGTGCTGGTCGGTATCTGGCTGCTGGTGCATGCCCTGCGGAGATGGTGAGGGGCGCAAACGCCTTGCGCTGATCAGTTGGCACCGGCCCGATGCTCACCGCGGCTTGGGTCCTTTGGTGAACGAGACGGTTGCCTCCGCAAGTCGATCGAAGGTGCGTCGTTCGGCTCGTATCGGCCACCAGAGGTAGAGGAAGATCTCCATCGGCCGCCACATGGCGACCCACGGCGCAACGGTCAGCCCCTGACGGATGACCCGCAGCACCGCGCCGTTGTCGGGGCCGTCCAACAACTCCGACAGCAGGGTGAAGGTCGCGAGGACCACCAGGCCGATCACCAAGCTGATCCGGCCTTCCCGCCAGAGCCGTGACAAGCGCCGGCCGGCGGCCCAACGTCGATAGGCGAAGTGGTTGTGGATCCCGGCTGCCACGTGTTCCTCGCGTCCGGCGGCGCTGTCGTCGGCGACCACGATCTCGATGGTGAGGGACTTCTCGTCGTGTTGCTCCTCGGCCCAGTTCGTGATCCAGTCGGCGATCTCGACGTCGAGGTCTCGAAGATTCAGGGGCTGCGGATCGATGGGGTTGAACAGATGTTCAACCGTGTCCACCTGCACGAGTATCGGCCCGGTGCTCGGATCGAACGCTCGGTCGGTCCAGTCGCGTGTCTCCATCGCGTCAGTCTCTCGCGATGGTCGGCTCCGTCCCGCAGGTGTCGGCTACCCAGCGCCAGAGATCCTCGCGATGGGCAGGCGTATCGAATCGTCTGGTGTTCGGCAGCTTGTGGATGGGCCGGGCGCGTCGATCGAGCCAGAACCTGCCGTTCGTGGCCACGGCGGCGTCATCTGCAGCAAGCCAGACGAGGGTGTCGGCGCCCTGTTCTGCGGTACGAAGAAGCGGTCCCATCACCTTGGCGAAGGTGGGCAGCGAGGCGTCCACGCCGGGAGTGTCGGCCCATCCCGGGTGCATGGCGTGGAAGTGAATGCCGAGGTGGCCGAAGCGTTCTGCCCACATCTCGTTGAGGGTGACCTGCGCCCGCTTGGCGCGGGCGTATTGCTGGGCACCGCTGTAGTCCCGTTCTGACATCTCCAGCTTGGCCGGGTTGAGCTCGGCTGCGTACATCCCGCCCGACGATGTCGTCAACACCCGAGACGGTGCCCCGGACGCGAGTCGTTCGAGGAGTAGACCGGTGAGGAGGAACGGCCCGACCACCTGGCTGGCGACCGTGGCCTCGGTGCCATCGGGCGCCAGGCAACGTGAACCACTGAGCGTGCCGGCGTTGTGCACGAGCACGTCGAGGCGATCGTGATCGGCGAGCACGCGCTCGGCAAGTTTACGAACCTGGCCGTAGTCACCCATGTCTGCGGCGACCTCAGTGATGCGGCGATTGCCGGTCGCCCCAGTGATCTCGTGAACGGTGGTCTGGTTGCGGCCGGAGTCGCGTCCGACGAAGACCAGCGTCGCTCCGCAGCGGGCCAGTTGGGTCGCCGCAGCGCGACCGATTCCCGACGTGGCCCCGGTGAGCACGACGACGCGTCCGGTCATGTCGTAGTCGTCGAGCGAAGTCCAGTTCTCGAGTTGCTTGCGAGCACTGAATCCGATTCGGGTGAAGCTTGTGACGATCGGCGTCTCGATCAACCCGTCGGCCAGATCGCGAAGGTTCTTGGGCATCACCACCGTGAGCGTATCGGGACGGCTCTCCTACGAGTTCCCGTTCATGCCCGGTGGATTTCACGGGACTCTTACCCGAAGCTGCCACGGTGTGCGCATGCATCATCTCGCTCGCAGTGTCTCCCTCCTCGTCGTTCTCGGGTTCGGAGGGATCGCGTTACCCGCATGCTCGAGTTCGTCGTCAACCGATTCGGCAACCGCAGCTGGTGGCACCGTCGCGCAAAGCTCGATATCTGTCGACACGGCTATTGCCGAGGGAACTGCCATCGCCACCCCTGTGGCGGACTCCACGCCAGCTGCCGCCTCAACTGGCGAAGCCGCGACGGACATGACCACGGGGCTGGAGGGTGCGAAGTGGGCGGCGAACGTGAAGGTCACGATCGCCGACGGCAAGTTTCGGTTCATGTCCGATGGGCTGCCGAACCACGAGCGTCAGGCAGAGTACGCCCTGCCGAATGCCGGAGTGCGTGTTCCCGACGCGTCGACGGCAACCGCCGGCGCCGACCCCACAACTGCGCAGAGCTACGACTACTCGATTCCCACTGTTCCGACGAAAGCCGCTTCGCCCACCGATGCCAGCCTCGGCACAATTGGGGTGATGATCTCGGGAGCGGCCCTCTTCAATCCCTACGAGGGCGATGGTTCAACGGTCGCGATGGCGTCGAACTTCACCGTGAAGAACGCAAAGGGCGAAGACGTGGCTTTCCTCGACTCGTGCAACGGTCACCCGACTCCGATGGGCCAGTATCACTACCACGCGCTTCCGAAATGCGTTACCTCGCAGGTCGACACGAAGGCGGGCCCGTCGCACATCATTGGTGTCGCCTTCGACGGTTACCTGATCTACGGCGACCGCGATGCCAACGGAGCCGTGGTCACCAAGGATCAGCTCGACTCATGCAACGGCATCTCGAGCCCGACGCCCGAGTTCCCCAGCGGCGTGTACCACTACGTGCTGCTCGACACTTCCGATGCGACGTCTTCGATCCGCTGCTTCACCGGCACCATCGATGCGTCGCTCACGCAGATGCAGGGCATGGGGGCAATGCCGCCAGCGCAGTAGTGGCCGCTGTCCGAGCACCCTCGCGCTCTTGTAGGTTCGACCCGTGGGTCGGATGAAGCAAGAGGGTCAGCGATGAGCGAAACGCATGGCGTGTCCGTGCCGGGCGCGCCTGCGATGCCCTGGACCCTGACCGGCTTTGCCGACGAGGCCGGCCCCGACCTGGGAGAGCAGATCGCCCTGTTCGGCGATCTCGGGCTCCGCTGGCTGGACCTCCGGAGCGCCTGGGGCACCAACGTCATCGCCTTCGACGACGATCAGGTCGCGAAAGCCAAAGGGGCGTTCGACGCTGCGGGGATCGCGGTGTCCTCCATCGCGTCGCCGATCGGCAAGATCAGGCTCACCGATGATTTCGACGCTCACCTGGCGAAGGCCGAACGCGCGGCCCGACTCGCCCATGCGTTCAGCACGCCCTACGTGCGGATGTTCTCGTTCTTCATGCCGAGGGGCGAGGACCCCGATGTGCACCGCGACGAGGTCCTGCGCCGCATGGCAGCGATGGTCGCCGTTGCCGAGCAGTTCGATGTGGTGTTCATCCACGAGAATGAGAAGGGGATCTACGGCGACATCCCGCGTCGTTGTCTCGACATCGTGGACTCGATCGGTTCGCCCAACCTTCGGCTGGTGTTCGACCCGGCGAACTACGTGCAGTGCGGTGTACGTCCCTTCGATGAAGCCTTCGCGCTGGTCCGTCCGCACCTCGAATACATCCATATGAAGGATGCCGTGATGGGGAGCGGCGACGTGCGGGTCGCCGGCGAGGGCGATGGCCAGATCCGCGAAGTCATACGCGCGCTCCATGCCGACGGGTTCACCGGCTTCTTCTCGATCGAACCCCATCTCGGACTCTTCGACGCGTTCGGCGGGCAGTGCGGTCCTGAGCTCTGGCGAACGGCGCACCAGGGTTTCGTGTCCCTCCTCGACGACGAGGGCGTGGCGTATCGATGAACACCCGACGCAAACCCCGCCTGGCCGTCAACCCCATCGCCTACTGGATGCGCGGCGGCCGGGTCGACCGATCGCGAGGCGTGCTCGAGGAGGCGTTCGCGGATTTCCAGAAGCTCGGGTATCGGGCGGTGAAGGCCGACGTGCCCACCGACATGACACCCGATGAATACCTTGTCTGGATCGGCTCCTACGGGCTTGCGCCGTCGGTGAGCCTGTTCAGTTCAGCGCTCGACGAGACCGTCGACATGGTGAGCGAGCTCGAGCGGGCGAAGGCGTTTGCCGCGCAGCAGGCATCACTGGGACTCGATCGCGCCATGGTGTCGTCGATGATGATCCGCGCGCGTATGGCAGCGCCCGGGATCGGCGCCGACTTCCGCGCCGATCGTTTTGCAGTCTGTGTCGACAACCTCGGGCGCGTCTGCGAGGCCTTCCGGGGTGAAGGCATTCATGCAGTGCTGCACAACCACATCGGCGGCGTGTTCGAGACCGCAGATGAGGTCGATCGGGTGTTGGCATCGATCGAGCCGGAGCTTCTCGGCTTCGGGCCCGACACCGGCCACCTCGCGTGGGCCGGCGCTGACCCCGCCGTGATGATCGCCAGGCACGCGGACCGGATGGGCGCGATCTATCTCAAGGATGCGTTCCCGGATTTCCTCGACCCGGCCAGACGCGTCGGCATGTCCTATGTCGAAACCCAGTTGACGAAGCGGTTGTGGACGGAGCCGGGTGACGGCGTCGTCGACTTCGATGCCGTACTGGCGGCGATGCCCGACGACTACGACGGCGACTACATGATCGAGGTCGACGAGCCGAGCATCGACGATCGTTTCGAATCCTCCCGTCGATCGCATGCGTGGGCGATGCGTGCATTGCCGTTCCTCGCCTGACACCCGTCCCTCTCACCACGCAGGAGTGCCAATGCCCAAGGTCGTTCGTCTCGGCATCGTCGGTCTCGGCGCCCAGGGCGGGATGTACGCCAAGCTCATCTCCGGCGGCCGGATGGAGGGCATGGTGTTCGGCGCATGCTGTGACATCGACCCGTCCAAGATGGTCGTGGCGGAGTCCTACGGTGTCCCATTCTTCGAGGATTACCAGGCGATGCTGGCGAGCGGCGCGGTCGATGCGGTCGTGACGACCCTGCCGCACTACCTCCACCCCGAGGTCGCTATCAGTGCGCTGCGCGTCGGCGTCCATGTCCTCGTGGAGAAGCCGGCAGGGGTGTACACCGCGCAAGTCGATGAGCTGATCGGCGTGGCCGCATCGCACCCCGAGCTGACGTTCGCGATCATGTTCAATCAGCGGACGAATCCGCTCTATGTCGATCTGCACGCGATGCTGGCGAGTGGCGACCTCGGTGCGCTCCGCCATACGAGTTGGATCATCACCACCTGGTGGCGTCCCCAGGCGTATTACGACCAGAGCGAGTGGCGGGCGACGTGGGGTGGCGAAGGCGGCGGCGTTCTCGTGAACCAGGCTCCGCATCAACTCGATCTGTGGCAGTGGTTGTGCGGAGTGCCGACCCGCGTGTTCGCCAAGGCCGGCTACGGGTTCCGGCGTGACATCGCCGTCGAGGACGAAGTGAACGTCCTCGCCGATTTCGGCGATGGCGCGACCGGTTCGTTCATCACGTGTACGAACGACGTCATCGGCACCGACCGTCTGGAGGTTCTGTGCGACCGCGGCAAGGTGGTCGTGGAGAACTCCTCGACCGTCACGATCACCCGCCTTGTCGACTCCGAACGCGAGCTCAGCGCCTCGATGACTTCCTCCGATGTCGCTGACCTCTTCCGGGGTAAGGCGAACACCGCCCGGTGGATGTCGGCCGAGACCCGAACCTACGAGTCGACGTGGGGTAAGCAGCACTCCGATGTCCTTCGCAACTTCGCCGCCAACATTCTCCACGGAACACCGCTCATCGCCCCGGGCGCCGATGGGATCCACGGTGTGCGAGTGGCCAACGCGATCCACCTGTCGAGCTGGACGGGCGAGGAAGTGACGTTGGCTACCATGGACGAGACGAGCTACCTGAGCGAGCTGAACCGGCGCATCAGGGAGGAGGGGAAGTTTGCGGAGCGACCTCAGCCGAGCGTTCGTCGACCAGAGAACCCGACCAAAGTTGGAGGTCACTGAGCTTCCTCGGCGGGCGACCCCTCCGTAGGCTGCAGAATTGGGCAATGGGCACCACGTTCTCGGCGTACCTCGACCTCGTCACCGACGATGCCATCGGCGGCTTCGTCGTCAGAGTGGCGAGACCGCACCGCGCTTCACCCGACCCTTCACCTATGCCTCGCGGCGAGGTGACTTGGCGGCAGCGGTGGCCCTCGTCAGCTCTCCTCAGCTCTGCGTTCGGTCATGTCGCTCATCGGCCGTTCACCACCTCGTCCGCAACTGTCAGCGCACCTGGCGTGAATCGAACGGTCCGTATCCCCGTCGGCTCCGCCACTGTCACCGGCGAAGTCACGAGCACGTGTCGGTACTCGGTCCGACTCGGTGCGAACCGTCGTCCCGGCACGCTCGTCACGGGCATGCTCGGAACGGACAGGGTCAGCGGTGTCATCAACGACTACAGCGGTCCGAACGGTGTCTGATGCACACACGTTCTCCTTCCGACGATCACTTGCACGATGACGGCCACTATCACGGACCGATAGCTGGGCTGGTCGGGGTCGAGCGGCGGAAGATGCTTTACCTTCTCGGCGCTGGTCTTCTCGGAGCCACTCTGTTGCCGGGTCTCGCCGCTGAGGGCGCCACCTCGAAAAAGCGCACGGTCAAGGGCCCGGGGAAACGGGCCACAACGAACAGCAGGACAGCTAGCGGAGCGGCCGCGACTTCGATCCCAGTGGCCGTCGATCCGTGGACGTTGTTCCCGAACACCGTTCGCGCAACGCGCACCGCGACGGAGCTGGTCATCGAATCGACGGGGATGCCCGAGCATCAGATGATGATCGGCATCACCAATTGGCAGCAGCAGGTGCCCCTTCCACAGCCATACTCCCGCGCCAACGCGTGGCGAATCCCGTTGCGCGGCGCGCTCGCCGAGACACCGATTTCCGCAAAGACCGCATTGTTCCGCGGAGCTATCGCAGTGGCGGTCAACGGCGTGCCCATCTTCAACGCGCTGAACAATCGCGGCGAAGACTCGTTTCTGATCGGTAAGCTGGACCAGTGGGGCGGGCACTGTGGTCGAGCCGACGACTACCACTATCACGCCGCCCCGCTTCATCTCCAGAGCGTGGGCGGGGCAGCAACGCCGATCGCGGTCGCGCTCGATGGGTTCCCCATCTACGGGCTCACCGAGCCCGACGGCTCTCCCGTTCGCCCCCTCGACTCGTTGAACGGACACGCCGACGTGAATGATACGTACCACTACCATTCGACGCTCACGTACCCCTATATCAATGGAGGCATGCGAGGGAAGGTACAGGTCCGCGACGGCCAGATCGATCCGCAGCCGAGTGCGACTCCCACTAGGCCGTCGGGGACGCCGCTCCGCGGGGCATCGATCACATCATTCACAAGATCGAGATCTGACTCGTACTCGTTGCAGTACCGGCTTGCTGCGGCGATCTATCGGATCGACTACTCGGTCCAGTCCGGCACCTGTCGGTTCACGTTCACCGATCCGTCCGGAACGGCACGAACCGAGACTTATCAGAGACGTTGAACGGAATCAGCCCGGGTTACTCGCCCGCCGGCGCGGTTGTCAGTCCGGGAACTCCTCGGTGTCGATGGTCTGCTGGGCCGCACGGTTGTAGCGCGGTCCGGAAACGGTCCTCCGGTTGATAAGCGCGCCGAGTTGTTCGCATAACGCGCTTGACGGTCGCCAATCCGAACGGGCGATGTTTTCCTCGAGGTGATCGATGCTCGACGTGCCAGGGATCGTGACGATGTGATCGCCCTGGGCGAGCACCCAACCCAGCGACAGCTGCGACGGGGTGACCCCTGCGGTGTCGGCGAGTGCGTTGAAGGCGTCGACGAGGGCGATGTTTGTCTCCCAGTTCTCACCAACGAAACGAGGCATGGTCTTGCGGATGTCGCTGTCGAGAAGTTTCTCGGGGTCGCGAACTCCGTTGCTCAGCATTCCTCGGGCAACCGGAGAGAACGCGACGACGGTGATGTCGAGTTCACGGCACGTGTCGAGGACGCCGATCTCCGGGTTGCGCGTGGCCAGCGAGTACTCGGTCTGGACTGCGGTGATCGGATGCACTGCGTGCGCGGCCCGGATTGTGGATGCCGACATCTCCGAGAGGCCGATGCCGCCGATCTTGCCCGCTGCGACGAGCTTGGCCAGGGCCTCGACGGACTCCTCGATTGGGACGGTGAAGTCGCGGCGATGGAGGTAGTACAGGTCGATGTGGTCGGTCTGCAGCTGGCGCAGACTCTCCTCGCACGCCTCCTGAATGACCTCGGGTCGGCAATCGATCCGCCTTCCCTTCCCTTCGACGAAGATGCCGGTCTTCGAGGCGAGGAAGAACTCCGAGCGGCGATCGCGCAGGGTATTACCGATCAATTGCTCGTTGGCCCCCAGGCCATAGATACGGGCGGTGTCAAGGTGGTTGTAGCCGATGTCGAGCGCCCGATGGAGGAGTTTGGCGCCCTCTTCGGCCGCCGGGGGTTCCCCGTAGGCCCAGCTGAGCGACATGCACCCGAGGCCGATGGGGTTGACCGGTTGGCCGTTGATCGAACGAGTTACGGGTGATGAGAACGGTTGCACACAACGACGGTACGCGATGTCGGGTCGAAGTCCGAAGTCAGGCCTGGCGAGAGGGTACGTGTCGATCACGCAGGAGTGCCCCGTGGGACACTGGGATCCATGACCCCGTACAAGGCCATCGTCAACAAACGCCGCCTTCGGGGAGCGGCAGGACTCCGAAAGTAACGATGACGGGAGTGGCTCACTGGCTCAACACGGAATGGCTCCGGAGGGCATCGTACGCAACAGCAATCACGGCGTGCGCGTTGGCAGGGCGCCGCGAGCGCCAGGCACGTGGATCATCGGACACCGGCGTTCTCCCCGGGTTTTGGTTCGTCGCCGCCGGCATCTTGAGCCTGTTGTTGGTGGGAAGGCTGGCGGGAAGCGGGTCGACCGTACAGGGACTCGGCCGTCGCGAGGCCATCACGGGTGGTTGGTACTCGTCGGACAGGCGGAGAGTGCAGGCCGCCGTGATCATCGTGCTCGGCGTCGCGACTCTTGGCTGCATTGTTGTCGTCGCTCGGGCTATGGGTGATCGGATGCGGCGGTATCTGGCGCCGCTCGTGTGCGTCGTCGGACTGGCAGGGTTTGCCGCGGCGCGGATCGTTTCGTTGCATCAGATCGACACGCTCCTCTACCGAAGGCCGATTCTTGGCGCTCGGATCGCTTCACTGATCGAGTTGACCTTCACGATCACTTTGGTCGGCCTCGCCCTGCGGTTGTCTTCGCTTCATGAGGACGACACAGAACGCGTAAAACGTGTTGGTGAGCGCACCGCGGTCTGAGGGGCGTGGGCGGTTGCCGGGTCGAGAGCCATCTCGACCGGCAACAGGCGAAGTGGGACACTGGCATCCATGACCCCGTACGAAGCCATCATCACCAAACGCGACCTCCGCATGTCTACCGATGCTGCGATCCCTGACGACGTGATGCATCGCATCCTCCAAGCGGGTCGAATGGCCGGCAGCGCGAAGAACATGGAGGCGAACCGTCTCATCGTCGTCACCGACCAAGCGGTGAAGGACGCCCTCGCAGCGTCGGGTGACTTCGCGTCGTGGATCGGATCCTCCGCGGCCATCGTCGGATTCGCCGCGCCAGCAGACCAGATGCGTCTCTTCGACGTCGGCCGTCAGGCACAGAACATGATGATCGTCGCTCATGCCGAAGGCGTCGGCTCGTGTCCGGTCACGTTGCACCATGCCGACCGGACCCGCGCCGCGGTCGGACTGCCCGACGATTGGCAGATGCCGATGGTCATCACCCTCGGCTATCCCGTCGCCGACCATCCGGATAGCCCGTTGAAGCGGCCGCGGGTTTCCCTCGACGAACTGGTACGGACGAACCGCTTCTCGTAGAAGTGGGGTTTGGAGTCCCGGGTAGCTGCCCGGAACTCCGGACTTCGGAGCGAGGGTCCTACGAGACTGCCGCGACGACGTCGGTGCGATTGCTTGAGATGACCGGGCTCGCGTTCGGCATGACGAAGAACGAGACGAGTCCCTCACCTGAGGCCGCCAAGCCCTGATAGTCACCGAGGAAATACCCACGGGCGATCGGGGCCGAGGTGATCTCGGTTGTCGGGCCGCCGGCGATGGTGGAGCGCACGAACGTGGCCGTTCCCGCGGCTCGCGTGGCGATCACACGGGAAACGGCGGTGCCGCGCATTTCGTGGTAACCAACGCCGAGCCGGCCACCTGCGGTGATCTCGATCGCCGGGTTGAAGGCGGCGACGTCGCCCGCGTTCACGCGCACAGGAGTGCTCCAGGTGAGTCCTCCGTCGCGGGATTCGGCCATCGAGATGTCGTCACGAATGCCTCCCGTGAATCGGCTGTCCTGCCACGCGAGGTAGACGGACCCGTCGATGCCGACGGCGATGTCGGGAATGTTGTCACCGGTGCGGAGCGCAGTGCCGTCGGGGGCGGTCACGCCGACCGACTGCGCTTTCGCAACGATGATCGGTGCGCCCCACGTGAGCCCCCTATCCGTCGATCGCTGCACGGCGATGTTCTCGCCGCGTTGACCCTTCGCGTTCTTGTTGTTGCTGATGAGGTCGAACGTGTTCACGAGCGTTCCGTCGAGAAGAACGGCGATTTGGTTGCCTATCGTCTGGTTGATCTGACCGGGGTCGTAGATCTGACGGGCCGGCTCCCACGTCAATCCGCAATCCGTCGACCGGGAGAACCACGTCGGCCCCCGGTAGCCCTGGGCGCGCTCGAACGCGCGGGCCGAGGCGTTCGACTTGCCGGACGGTCCGACGAGACGATCCCAGATCGCGTACACGTTGCAGGGCACTGTCGGATCGGCGGTGATCGATTCCTTGTCGCTGAAGGCGAAGCTGACGCCCCGCTGGCCGTCTTCTCGAAGGATGGTGGCCGGGTCGCTCCACGTCATGCCTCCGTCGGTGGAACGGCTGGCGAGAATCGCGTTCGTGAGATCGGTATCGTTGAACGAATCGCTGATCTGGTACGCGATTCCAGTCGGGCCGAAGCTCACCCACGGATCGGTCGCTCGTTGGTAGTCGCCCCCTCGGCCGAGACCGCCCGCACATCGGCTGAAGGCCGGGCCGGGGACGGTGGTCCAGGTGGCGCCGCGGTCGGTTGAGACCGCAGTCTCGAGGCCGCGCGACCCTCCGTTCGGGAAACGGTCCTGCTGCCAGACCCCGATCAGGCGATTCGGGTTCGTCGGGTCGACCGAAACCCATGGTTCGACCTCAGCGCCGGGGTAGGCGTCGGAAGACTGCGGCACCCCTTCGCAACCTTGCGTGTACGGCGAACCGCCCGACACGGTTGTCGGGCCCGACACCAGCGCCGAAGCTGCCATAGCGGAGGTCAGAAGGAGTGTCGACACGCCGGCGATGGCGGAGTAGCGCATGCGGATCATCTGGACCCTCTTTCGATCGCGTTCCGAGACTGTATCGACTCTGGTGGCCGTAGTCTCCGGCTCGCGCATCCGCGTACGACCGCGAACACGATGGTGGGAAGCGGCACGGTCGCCATACTCGTGTGATAGTTCGATCTGGCCGATCGAGGTTCGCGGCGCAGCTCGCGAAAGCTGCCCGCACGAGGTATGGAGTGAGCACCGTGACCACCGAAGAGCATGTCCTGATCGAGCGTGAAGGCGCACGGGTCGAGATCATCCTCAATCGTCCGGAGCGGAAGAACGCCGTGGTGCAGTCGCTTGCCGTGCAGCTACGCGATGCCATTGCCGCAGTGGGTTCCGATCCCGCAGTCGGGTGCATCGTCCTGCGAGGCGCCGGTGGGTCGTTCTGCTCCGGCATGGACCTCAAGGTGTCGGGTCCGGATCTGGCGAATGAACCGGTCACCGCGTGGGTGGGTGTGCATCAGGCGCTCTACCACTGTCCGGTCCCGGTGGTGGTCGGGCTCGAACGCTTCGCCATCAACGCTGTTTGGCGCCGCCTTCGGTCTGAGCCGGTGGATCCCGATGCGTGGTTTGCATCACTCGCGTCCGGGTTTCGGCCATGACCTCGTCGGCTCGCGACCTCGAGGAGTTCAGGCTTCACGTGAGGTCGTTCCTCGACGGTGTGCCGGCGCTGATGGATGCCGCGGCCGAAGGCTCGGGTGGGGAGGACGATCCGCGGGGTGTCGTGCGCGCCAAGGCATGGCGTGCCGCGCTCTACGACGCCGGGCTCGCCGGATACGGATTCTCGGAAGCGTTCGGCGGGCTCGGGGACCGTCCCGAGGAGTCTGCGGTGTACGCCGAAGAGAGCCAAGGTCGGGTGCCCGTGCTCGAGTCGCTGTTCGGGCTCGGCGTGAGCATGGCCCTGCCGATGGTGCGCGACTTCGGCAGTGATGAGTTACGACGGCGTTTGCTGCGTCCAGGGCTGAGGGGCGATGAGCTGTGGTGTCAGCTCTACTCGGAGCCAAACGCCGGTTCCGATCTCGCTTCGCTGGCCACGAAGGCCGAACGTGACGGTGATGAGTGGATCGTAAGTGGACAGAAGGTTTGGACCTCAGGGGCTCAGCACGCCGACCTCGCCATCTTGTTGGCCCGCACCGATCCTGCGGTGCCCAAGCATCGAGGCATCACCATGTTTGTCCTTCCGATGCGTCAAACGGGGGTGACGGTTCGTCCGCTTCGCCAGATGACCGGCGTCTCGGAGTTCAACGAGGTGTTCCTCGACGAAGCGCGACTGCCATCTGGATGGATCGTCGGCGACCTGAACGATGGCTGGCGGATGGCGACGGCGTTGCTGGCCCACGAACGGGTCTTGACCGGAACGAGCTCCGTCTCCGGGAATCGTGACGAGAAGCGCAAGACGGGACGGAACCCGCTTCCGGCCAAACAGCTCATCGAGCTCGCGCAGAAGATGGACCGCTCCGATGATGCGGTGATCCGTCAGCGCTTGGCGACGACGTACACCGGTGAGCGGATCATGGGCTGGCTCGGCCAGCGGCGCGCCCATCCGTCAATCGGCAAGCTGTGGCGAACGCAGCAGGGGAGGTACGCCGCGGATACGGCGGCGTCACTGCAGTTCCCCGGTGGGATCGGTTGGGAGAGGCCAGACGTGGAGGCCGACTATTGGCAGTACCACGTGCTCAACTGCCGCGGCATGTCGCTCGGAGGTGGAACCGACGAGATTCAGCGCAACACCCTCGGCGAGCGTGTGCTCGGCCTCCCAAAAGAACCGGCGCTCGACGCCGACGTGGCGTATCGAGACCTGCTCCGAAACTCCCGTGCCCAGGGAACCTGAGGCTCCGTCCGCAGAAGTGCTGCCACGGAATCAGGCCCGGTTGTGAGGAGGGGCTGCGCCGTCGATGATGGCGTCCGTCCTCCGGCGGATCGCCGCATGTGACTCTTCGCCGTGGGGGAGGATCCAGAAGCGGTCCGTCTTGATCGACTCGACGACGAGCGCAGCGACGTCGGCGACCTCGCGGCCGGATTCAACCCCGGCGCTGAGAAAGGCGATGAATTGATTGCCGGCGTCGCCTTTCCAGGCGGAGTCGAGCTCCTCGGGACGGTTGCGGTCCGCCTCGTGGATTCGGGTCTTGACGAACCCCGGGCAGAGCACCGACACGCCGATCGGGACACCGTCGAGTCGTGCTTCGTGCCACGTCGACTCCGAGAGTGCGACAACTCCGAACTTCGACACGAAGTACGGAGCCATCAGGGGACCGCTGACCAAGCCGGCCATCGACGCAGTGTTCACGATGTGACCCGGCACGCCCTGGGACTTGAGGATCGGCAGAAACACGCGGCTGCCATTGATCACGCCCCAGAGGTTCACGTCGAGGACCCATCGCCACGATGCCTCGCTGAGGTCCTCCACCCGTCCGGTGGTCACGACTCCTGCGTTGTTGAACACCACGTGGACCCCGCCGAAGTGGTCGACCGCAGCCTTCGCCGCGGCCTCGATGTCAGTGATCTCGCGGACGTCGCAGCGCATCCCAAGTACGGGGTAGCCGGCGTTCGCAAGGTCGGCCTCGGCGGTCCCGAGAGCGCCCTCTTCGATGTCGGCGATGACGAGGTTCATGCCCTCCGCACCGAGTCGGAACGCGGTTGCGAGGCCGATGCCCGACGCGCCGCCGGTGATGAATGCGGTCTGCCCGCGGAGTACGTCCATGAGAAAGCGTCACACGAACACTCCGGGCTTCGCCAACCGCTCGAATGACGGACGAGTTCGCAGCATTTGTTGCTCTCGCAGCAACAAAGGCTGCAAACTCCCGCAGTATGAGAATCGGTCTTTCGATTGGCAGCGCCTATTACGACGGCTCGAACTGGAACGACCTTGTCGAACTGGTGAAGGCCGCTGATCGGCTCGGTGTCGACTATGCGTGGAGCGCCGAAGCGTGGGGCATGGAGACGATCGCCCCGCTTGCGTACCTTGCGCCGCTCACCGAGCGGATCAAGCTCGGCACGGGAATCATGCAGATCAGTGCGCGCACACCGGCGATGACGGCGATGACCGCGCTCACGATGGCGCGACTGACAAACGATCGGTTCTGCCTCGGACTCGGCGTGAGCGGTCCGCAGGTTGTCGAAGGTCTGCACGGCGAGGCGTTCGCCAAACCGCTTGGGAGGCTTCGGGAGTACATCGAGATCGTCCGCAAGGGAATCAACGGCGAGCGTCTCACGACAGCCGGTAAGCACTACACCCTGCCGAGGCCGGGAGGTGAAGGCAAGGCTCTCAAGCTCTCGATGCCGCCCAAGCCCGACCTCCCGATCTATCTCGCCACGCTCGGCCCGAAGATGCTCGAACTCACGGGCGAGGTTGCCGACGGGTGGCTCGGCACGTCGTTCATGGCCGAAGCCGCCGACCAGGTCATCCCGCACCTGCGGGCCGGCGCCGAACGTGCGGGACGATCCCTCTCCGACCTGGATCTCCAGATCGGAGCCACGGTCGACGTCGGCGACGATGTCGACGCGCTCATCGAGAAATATCGGCCGGGCGCCGCGTTCACGCTCGGCGCGATGGGTTCGGCGAAGACCAACTTCTACAACGCCGCCTACACCCGCGCCGGTTGGGGTGACATGGCGGCGAAGGTCCAATCGCTCTGGGTCGCCGGTGACAAGCCCGCGGCCATTGCCGCGGTGGCCGACGAGTTCGTGCTCAAGGCCAACTTCGTCGGGACAGAAGCGATGGTGGCCGAACGCATTCGAGCCACTGCAGCGGCAGGCATTACCACCTTGCGGCTCAGCCCGGTCGGCCGGAGCGCCGAGGATCAGATCGGCAACCTCGAACGAACCGTCGCGATCATTCGGAACGCGGCGGGCTGATCCTGACGTAACCCGGATACCGCAGGACTCCACTGCATCCGAAGCGGGGTTGGTCAGCCCGGATCGGCGGTGAAGCCTGCAGCACCGATGCCGGCGATGGCGACCTTCTCATCGTTGTCCGACGTGTCGCCGCTCACCCCAACGGCTCCAACGATGAGTCCGTCGGCGTTGCGGACGAGCACCCCGCCGGGGACCGGGATGAGCGAGCCGCCGATGGCGTGCGTCGCGGCGGCGACGAAGTACGCCTGCGACTCCGCGCGTGCCATGAGCGATCGAGAACCCATACCGAACGCGAGCGCGCCGTGCGCTTTGCCGTGGGCGATCTCGAAGCGCTTGTTCGACGACCCGTCTTCTCGTTCGAAGGCCGTAACGTGGCCGCCGCGGTCGAGCACGACGACCGAGAGCGGCTTGAATCCGGCACGGGCCCCCTCGGCTCGCGCGGTCGCGATGATGGTGCGAGCGTCGTCGAGCGAGAGATCGATTCGGGCCGTCGGATTCGTAGTCATTTTTTCACCTATGGGTTGAGCGGGGAAGGCGGGTCATCACGACGCGTCGACCGCTTTGCGCTCGGCGCGGCGGGCATGGAGTATCGGTTCGGTGTAGCCCGAGGGCTGATCGCAACCGGACATGATGAGGTCGCGTGCGGCGAGGAACGCCGGTCCATCGAAGCCCGGTGCCATGGAACGGTATGCAGGGTCGTCTGCATTCTGACTGTCGACGACGAGGGCCATTCGACGCAGCGCGTCGTCGACTTGCGCGGTTGTCACGACGCCGTGGCGAAGCCAGTTTGCGACGTGCTGGGACGAGATGCGACACGTGGCGCGGTCCTCCATGAGGGCGACGTCGTCGATGTCGGGGACCTTCGAGCAACCGATACCCTGGTCGACCCATCGCACGACGTAGCCGAGGATGCTCTGGGCGTTGTTCTCGATCTCGCGCTGGCGTTGGAGCTCGCTCCATTCCGCCGCAGTGCCGAGCGGAAGCGTGAGGATGTCGTCGAGTGAAGCGGCCGGTCGTGAGCGCAATGATTCCCGAACGGCGTTGACATCGACGCGGTGGTAGTGCGTGGCGTGGAGCGTGGCCGCGGTGGGCGAGGGCACCCACGCGCAGCTTGCGCCCGAGCGTGGATGGCCGATCTTC
Source organism: Acidimicrobiia bacterium (assembly GCA_031368215.1). Lineage (GTDB taxonomy): Bacteria > Actinomycetota > Acidimicrobiia > Acidimicrobiales > JANYDT01 > JANLQX01. The sequence goes on from JANLRD010000008.1 coordinate 43,201, forward strand.
TGGGTGAGCATGTCGGCCATCCGTTCGGGGGCGGCCCACATGCCCTTGCCGATCTGGGCGCGACCGGGGAAGCCGCACCGGAGCCCGATGTCGACGTTGCGGTCCTCGTAGGCGGTGATCCACGGCTGCGCCTTCATCTGCGCCTTCGGAATCATCGGTCCGGCTTCCATTGATGTGTGGATCTCGTCACCCGTGCGGTCGAGGAACCCGGTGTTGACGAACACCACCCGCGACTTCGCCGCGCGGACGCACTCGAGGAGGTTGACCGTGGTGCGACGCTCCTCGTCCATGATCCCGATCTTCACGGTATCGGTGGCCAGACCGAGGACACGTTCGACCGCAGTGAACACCTCACACGCGAACGCCACCTCGTCGGGCCCGTGCATCTTCGGCTTCACGATGTAGACCGAGCCGTGGGCGGAGTTCCGCTCCGCCACGAGGCGGTTTCGGTCGTGCATGGCGATGACGACGGTGACCATGGCGTCGAGCAGACCCTCGAACACTTCGTCACCGCTGGCGTCGCGAACCGCAGGTGTGGTCATGAGGTGGCCGACGTTTCGGGCGAGGAGGACGGATCGCCCTCGCACCTCGAGAGGCGAGCCGCTCGCCGCGGTCCACGAGCGGTTCGGTGCAAGTCGCCGCTCGAAGGTCTGCGTGCCCTTGGTGACCGTTTCCGTCAGCGTTCCGTCCATGAGGCCGAGCCAGTTCCGGTAGGCGCCGACCTTGTCCTCGGCATCGACGGCGGCGATCGAATCCTCGAAGTCGATGATCGTGCTCACGGCCGACTCGAGCAACACATCGGCGATCCCGGCCGGATCCGTCGCGCCGACACTGTGCGACCGGTCGATCACCATCTCGATACGCAAGCCGTGGTTCGTGAGCAGCACTCCCGACGGCGTCTCGTGATCGCCCCGATGCGCGGTGAACGCCATCGCGTCGCGCAGCGGCGATGTCCCGCCATCGCTCAACGTCGCCACAAGGGCTCCCTCGACGACGCGGTAGCCGATGACATCGGCATGGGAACCGGAGGCGAGCGGCACCGCGTCATCGAGCAGTGCGCGCGACCAGGTGATCACGCGACCGCCCCGCTCCGTGTCGTACGGTCCCCCCGGCGGGAGGTCGCCGAGTGCGTCGGTTCCGTACAAAGCGTCGTAGAGCGAACCCCAGCGGGCGTTGGCGGCGTTGAGCGCGTAGCGGGCGTTGGTTACCGGCACCACGAGCTGAGGTCCGGCGAGCACCGCGAGCTCGTCGTCGACGTCGGCCGTGGTGATCTCGAACGCCGGACCTTCCACGACGAGGTAGCCGATGTCGGTGAGAAATGACCGATAGCTCGCATGGTCGTGGGGTTGCCCGGCGCGCGCACGGTGCCACTCGTCGATTAGGCCCTGGAGCTCAGCTCGCCGTTCGAGCAGCGTTCGGTTCCTCGGGCTCATCGTGGTGACGATCGATGCGAAGCCTGACCAGAACCGATCCGCATCGATACCGGTCCCGGGAAGGGCATCTGTCTCGATGAACGCGGCCAATCTGGCGGCGACAGCCAGACCGTGTCGGGTGACGGTGTCCCGAGTAGGGGGGTGGGTCATAGGTGCTTTCCGGGGATTCACGAACTGGTGCGAACGTGCCCCGCCCAGGATGTCAACTCTGTCCACCCGGCGCCATTCACCGCGGAAATTGTGTCCGGCATTCCCACTACGCGGTGAGGTGGTCTCCTTCGACCAGGCGGTCGGGTGCGCTGCCCCTTCGGGCAGGGCTCGTTACCCGAACGGTCGCACCGGGGTTAGCCCGTTGCGCGCTCCGGCCCCGCAAGATGGTGGGGTGCTGCAGGATGTGGACGACTCCGTACGCGCCTTTCTTCGCGCCCGCGCGCAAATCACCAACGACGTCGAGATTGTGTTCGACGCTCCGACCCGGGACTGGGCGGCACGCCGTAACAGCCCGGCCCTCGACGTGTTCCTCTACGACATCCGGGAAAACCTCGACCGACGACAGGCGCTCCTCGAAGACACTCGCGGTGCAGACGGCTTGGTGACCGGCCGACCGTTTGCTACCCGTTGGTACAACTGCTCGTACCTGATCACTGCGTGGACGCAGCGGCCCGAAGACGAGCACCGCCTCCTGGGCAGTGTCCTCATGGGATTTCTCGAGGTCCACGCGCTCCCGCGCGAAGTCCTCGCCGGCGCGCTCGCTCAAAGCGAGCGAGAGGTGTTCTTGACGATCGGTCGGCCACTTGCGCAGGAGCGTTCGATCTCCGATATCTGGTCGGCGCTGGGCGGCGAGTTGAAACCATCGCTCGATCTGGTCCTCGTCGTGCCGTTCGAGTCGACCGCATCGCAACCGTTTGGTCCGCCGGTTGTCGAGGCGCCGAGCGTGCACGTCGGTGATCCGGAAGGCGGTGCCTCGGCCGAGGATCGTGAGGGCGGCCATCGACGCGCGAAACCGGGGCCGGTTGGCCGCGCCGCCCGTGGGCCGAAGCCGCGGTCGACCCTGCTCGATCGTCGCGCGGAAGCGCTCGGTCGCGAAGAGGGCATCGGAGGAAGCAAGCGCGTGCCGGGTCGACGCTTTGGCTTCGCGGTGCATGAACCGAGCGCAGCTGAACTTGAAGAGGACCGGCTCAAGAGCGAGACCTCCGGTGGAACCGCATCCAGCGACGACGTGAAAGCCGGAGCCGCGACCGGTTCGAAGGCGAAGCGGAACGAACCACGGAGTTCGACGTGACCTCAGTGCTCAGTTCCGAGTCGGACACGATCAGCCTCGAGGGCCTGGTTGACGCGTTCGATCAAGGAGTCGCAGATCGACTTCGTGTGCTGTCGGTGCACGTGCGTCGCCTCGTCGACGAGCGGCGGGCGAACGACCCGCTTCCTGACGATCCGTATCGCGGCCTGTACGTGTCGGACGAAGAAGCCGACGCACTCGCTGCCGAGAACGGTGAGTACGCGGTGTCGCCCCGCACGCGCCCGATGGCGTCAATCGATCTTCCCGCTGGCGGCACGCGTTCGGGTGATCTTGTGCGCTACTTCGGGCTCAACTCGTTTGATCTGGATGTGCTGATCATCGCGGCAGCACCTGACATCGAGCAGCGCTTCGAGAAGCTGTTCGGTTACTTGCACGATGACATCACCCGTCGGCGACCGAGTGTCGGCCTGGCCCTGGAACTGACCGGCCACGGATCAGCGAACGCGTGGGCGCGTGGTCGGCTCTCGATGGAGGCACCGCTGATCCGCCACGGGCTCCTCACGGTCGACGAGCCGGGGCGTCCACTGCTCACCCGACCGCTGCGAGTGCCGGACCGCGTCCTCGGTCACCTGCTCGGCGATGATCGCATCGAAGCGCAGGTTGAGCGCTCTCGCCTGCCATCGGTGGTTCTCACGATGCCCGATGCGGCCCGCCTCGGCCGTGGTCTGACAGCTGGGGTCACGCCCGTGTATCTGCAGGATGCCGGAGTGGGCATCGGTCTCGCTCTCGGATCCAGTGCGCTCGCGTCGATCGGATTGGAAGCGCTGTCGCTCGAGATCTCGGACGCGTCCGAGGCAGATCCGTTGTCTGTCGTTGTCGCAGCCATTCGCGAAGCGCGTTTGACGAATCGTGGACTGGTGGTTTCCGTCCCGGAATCAGTGGCTGATGCCAACCGTGAAGTACTGCGCGTGTTGGCCGACTCGGACTGGCCGGGGTTCATCGTGGGGTCCCATCCATGGGATCCATCGTGGTCGCAGAAGCCGATCGTGACAGAAGTTGTTCCGAGGCCCGACTCCGAGACGATGGAGTCGCTGTGGAGAGCGCAGTTCCCGGAACTCGACCGGGAGCAGTTGAACGAGGCGACACGTCAGCTTCGCCTGCGGCCTGATCAGATCGTGCGAGCATCGGAACTCGCTCATCGACGAGCCACCGGTGCGTCGCGTTCGGTCGCTCTCGACGACGTGAGCAACGCGGCGAGAGCGCAGAACTCCTCGCGACTGGAGCGTCTCGCCCGAAGACTTTCCCCAATGGTGACATGGGACGATCTTGTGCTCCCGGAGGACGTGACATCGCTGTTGTATGAAGTCGAGACCCGGTACCGGCGTCGTGATCAGGTCCACGGCGAATGGGGGATGGGCGGCAAGAACAATCGCCGGCTGGGTGTCGTGTCCTTGTTCGCAGGGCCGAGCGGGGTGGGCAAGACCATGGCGGCTGAGGCGCTCGCCGGGTCCCTGGGCCTGGATCTCTACCAAGTGAACCTGGCGACTGTCGTCGACAAGTACATCGGCGAGACCGAGAAGAACCTCGAGAAGATATTCGCTGCAGCCGAAGGGGTGAACGGAGTGATTCTCTTCGATGAGGCCGATGCGCTGTTCGGCAAGAGGTCCGAGGTGAGCGATGCGAAGGACAGATACGCGAACGTCGAAGTCGCTTACCTTCTTCAGCGGCTGGAAACGTATGAAGGCGTCGCGGTGCTGGCCACGAATCTCCGCACGAACATCGATGACGCCTTCACACGGCGCCTGGATGTGGTCGTCGATTTTCCCGAGCCCGAGGAAGCGGACCGTCTGGTGCTTTGGGATCGTTGCATCGGACGACGGATACCCCGCAACGACGACATCGACCTCGAGTTTCTCGCCGCCAGGTTTCGCCTTTCGGGCGGCAACATCCGCAACATCGCAGTCTCGGCGGCATTTCTTGCCGCCTCCGATGAACGAGCGCTGTCGATGGGTGATCTTGTGCGGGCGACGGCCCAGGAGTACCGCAAACTGGGAAGGCTCTTCACACCGAGCGAGTTCGGCCACTGGCATGCGCTCCTCACCGGATAACCCCATCACCACCCAACAAGGAGCCTGATATGGCCGATTTCGAGCATCTCACCGTCGAGGGTGTCCGCACCCGACGTCCACAATCTCAGGTCGCAGACGCTGGAGCACCATTGGCAGGGCTTCACACCTCAATCGGGAATGCGGCGATCGCTCGGATGCTTCAGCGGGAGGTCGCTTCCGAGAATGAAGAACGCTTGCCGGAGGAAAAGGAAGGGATCCAGGCGAAGCACGATCCGTCACGAAACGGCCTGACCGACATGGCGCAACGGAAGTCAGCCCCCGAAGAGGGAGAGGAAGTGCAGGCGAAGCACGATGGCGCCGTGGCACAGCGAGCACCGGAAGTCGGACTAGCCGGCGGCGAGGTGTCGAGCGGGTTGTCGGAGCGGATCAACTCCCAACGCGGTGGCGGCAGCGCGCTCGACTCCTCCACGAAGGAACACATGGAAGACACGCTCGGTGCGCCGCTCGACGGTGTCCGGGTACACGTCGGAACGGAGTCGGACCAGCTGAACCACGCGATAACGGCGAAGGCGTTCACGACCGGCAACGACGTCTTCGTCCGGTCGGATCAGTATTCGCCGGGAAGCTCCTCGACGCAGCGCCTGCTGGCCCATGAGCTGACCCACGTGGTCCAGCAGCGCTCGATGTCTGGCGGGGAAGGGGGTATGTCGGTCGGGGCTGCGGACACCTCCGACGAACGCGAGGCCGATGCGGTCGCCGACGTTGCCGTGCAGCGGTCGGTGCAACGCGACGCGGACGCGGAAGTCGAATAGGCAATCAAAGAAGCCAAGCCACGGAGCATCGGGGTTGCGTCGATGGTGGCTCGCCGGCTGTCGACCGATCAGGCGTCGTCGAGCCAACGGTCGCCGATGAAGCTCCTGGCATTTCCGACGGCGACGCGGAGCAGACTGTTCGTCGCCGCGTCCGACGGTTCGGTGAAGCTCGCCCAAGGGGTGATCGTCGTGCGAAGTAGGACTCTTCCCTCCGCCGGTCGACTCGCGGGAGCCGGCTTTGTGACTTCGGTTCGCGCGCCCGGAGCTCTTGCTCTTTTTGCGTCGACCGCGCAGTGCCCATCGTGGCCTCGTTGGTATGTCGCCGGCAATTCTCGTCGACTGTGCAGATCACTGCCACGGACGCGGCTGGTCGCTGCCTCATCGGGCAGCCTCGCCTGCGCTCCCGGCCGACCATGGGGTCCTTCCCGTGTCTGCCGCTGCCGAAGACCATGGGATCACCACTGGTCCGAGCGACCCGCACGGAGGTCCTTTATGCCGCAGTATCTGTCACCCGGCGTCTACGTCGAAGAAGTCCCGTCAGGGAGTCAACCCATCGAGGGGGTGGGTACTGCTGTCGCGGCCTTCGTCGGGTTGTCGGAGAAGGGCCCGTTCAATGAGCCAACGCTCGTGACGAACTGGACCCAGTACCAGAGCGTGTTCGGTGACTTCGTTGACGGCACGTATCTGAGTCACTCGGTGTACGGCTTCTTTCAGAACGGCGGTGGTACGGCCTACGTGGTGCGTATCGGCCAGGAGGGCGGTAGTCAGCCGAAGGCGCGTGCCGAGTTGCCATCGGCGGCGCAGGCCGGGTTGCCGGCCGTTCGTGTGCAGGCCGCGTCGGACGGTCCCGGTGGAAACAACCTGAGTGTTGAGGTCTCCGACGCCACTGAGGCCACGGAAGATACGTTCAAGCTGACCGTGAAGCGTGGCGCGCAAGCCGAGGAGACCTTCGACAACGTGTCGATCAAGAAGGGCAAGACGAACGTCGCCACCGTGGTGAACGCTCAGTCGAAGCTTCTGCAGATCGAGGAAGTCAAGGGCGGTGAACTCGTTCGCCCGGCGAACGGTACCTACGCCCTTGCCGGTGGCGCGGCTTCCGCTCCGGCTCGTGTCCAGGCCACGGACTACGTCGGCGATTCTGCGAAGCGCACCGGCTTCGGCGGCCTCGAGTCAGTCGATCCCGTCACCATGGTCGCCTGCCCCGACTTGATGGCGCTCTACGAGCGAGGCGTGATCGATCTCGAGGGTGTTCAGGCGGTACAGACCGCGATGATGAACCACTGTGAGCTCATGGGCGATCGGGTGGCGATTCTCGATGCGCCGCCGGCAATGAACGCGCAGCAGGTTCGCGAATGGCGTCAGGGGAAGGCCGGGTATGACTCGAAGTACTCGGCCCTGTACTGGCCGTGGATTCGCGTGTTCGACCCAATCTCCGGCAAGAACACGCCAGTCCCGCCGTCGGGCCACATGGCCGGTGTGTGGAGTCGCAACGACAACGAACGCGGGGTGCACAAGGCACCTGCCAATGAAGTCGTTCGAGGTGCCGTCGGTCTCGCGCTGAACATCACCAAGGGCGAGCACGATCTTCTCAACCCGATAGGCGTCAACTGCATTCGGGCGTTCCCGGGGCGAGGCATTCGTGTTTGGGGTGCCCGCACCCTTTCGAGCGAGCCCGAATGGCGCTACCTGAACGTCCGGCGACTCTTCAACTTCGTCGAGGAGTCGATCTTCGAAGGCACACAATGGGTCGTGTTCGAGCCCAACGACCAGGCATTGTGGGCCCGCGTGTCACGAACCATCAACGCGTTTCTGTTCAACGTCTGGCGCTCCGGTGCACTGTTCGGCGAAACCGCCGATCAAGCCTTCTACGTGAAGTGCGATGAGGAGACGAATCCGCCGGAAGTGCGAGACGTGGGTCAGCTCATCGTCGAGATCGGCATTGCTCCTGTGAAGCCGGCTGAGTTCGTTGTGTTCCGCATCGCTCAGTTCTCCGGCACACCCAACGAGTGACCGGATCGTCGGTCTTCGGGCCGATAGCAAATCCGAATCGAAGCGTTACAAGTCCAAACCCTGGAATGAAAGTGAAGTCCCAACATGGCAGCTGGTGAAGATCCGGTCGTAGGTCTCAACTTTTTCCTCGAGCTCGACGGCGTCCAGATCGGCTCGTTCCGGGAGTGCTCCGGTATCGAAGTCGAAGTGGAGATCATCGAGTCGAAGGAAACCGACGGCACCGGCAAGATGGTGATTCGCAAGATCCCCGGAGCCAACAAGTACACGCCCGTCACGATGAAGAAGGGGCAGACGTCCGACACCGGCCTCTGGAAGAAGTTCGCCGAATCGTTGGGCTCCCAGAACATCGGTGGGAAGCGACCCGGAGGGTTCAAGCGTCTCACCGGGGCGATCGTCATCAAGGATCCCTCGGGCTCGAACGAGGTCGTTCGCTACGAGTTCGTCGAAGCCTGGATCTCGAAGTACAAAGGCGGCGAGCTCAACGCAACCAGCAACAACCTCGCGCTCGAAGAAGTCACGATCGTGCATGAGGGTATGCAGCGAGTGAAGTGATCCTTGCAGACCACCTACGACTTCGAGCTCCCAAGGGGGTTTGTCGATGATGAAGGCATCGTGCACCGAAGCGGCACGATGCGTCTCGCCACCGCTCGCGACGAGTTACTGCCGCTTTCGGACATGCGTGTCAAGGACAACCCGGCCTACCTGTCAGTCGTGCTCCTGGCCCGCGTTGTCACGAAACTCGGAACGCTTTCGAGTGTGCACGGCGACATCATCGAGAACCTGTTCGCATCGGACCTGGCCTTCCTCCAGGACCTCTACCGACGCATCAACCAGGAAGGGCATACACGTGCGAGCGTGCAGTGTCCCTCATGCAACTCCACGTTTGCCGTGGACGTGGCAGGTGGTTCGTCGGGGGGATCCTGACGTACGCGGCTGACCGGCTCTATGAGGAGGTCGCGTACGTGGCATATCACTTCCACTGGTCCATGAACGAGCTCTTGGACCTCGACCATCCGACACGTCGGCGTTTCGTAGATGAGATCGCGTCGATCAATCGGCGCATGGGTGAAGGCGAGTGACATGGGTGGGGGTGTGTGAGAGATGGCCTGGTGGCAGGTGTGGAGGCGAAGTGACGACAGTGTGACTGTCCCGAACTCAGGCGCGTCCCCGGAGGGTTCAGGTGGCGTCGATGGCGGTCCGTCCGCGGCGACCGCTCCCGCAGGAAATCCGACGCCGGTGATCCACCGGGTGCCTGATGCGGAGTCGACAGCCGCGGTCAGTCAACCCCGTGAACCGCAGGGCTGGCGACTGTTGCCACCGCCCGAGTTGCTCGCGCACAACGCGATGCCGGTCACCGCAAACATGGCGGTGCAGCGCTCGCTCGCTGCGCATATCCCGGTATCGCAGCTCGCCGCGACCTCACGTCCTCTCGGCCACGAGCGTCGTGCAGACGGCCCCATTGGCACAGTGGCGTCGGTGCTGCGCACGGTGTCGGCGTCGGCGTCGGCTCTCCTCCCGGCCACACATATCGCGGGTACAGACCTCGTGTTGCGACGGAAGACGGCAGCCGGCGAAGGCCCCATGACTGAGGAGTACTCGACACCCGCATCGCGTCCCAGGCCATCGGCGAACTCACCCGTGGAAGGGTCTTCCGAGACCACGCCGTCACCCGCCTCGTTGATGTCAGCGTCCGAAGCGGGACGCGAACCTCCAACCGAGCCGATGGCGTTGCGAGCACTTGGCGTCACGTCACCGCTACTTTCGGACTTCACGCCCGCGACTTCTCTGACGAGTGCATTGCCCTTTGCCGCTCCATCGCTGGCCGGATCTGCTGCGTCCACGTCGATCGCACGAAGCCCTGGCGATCCCGGCACGACCGAGTCAGCTTCTCCGAGCGACATGCCGGTCACCGCTCGTCAGCGTCGGGTCATCGAGGTGCGATCGGCCAACGAGCCGGTGTCGCTCTCGGCCTTCGCGGCCACGGCTTCGCCCTCGCCCTCGTCGGTTGTAGCGCGAACTGCAGATCGAACGAGCGCGCCGCCTGCGGACAACTCCCAGGCCGTTCGTCGGTCACCTTCGGGTGAAGACGGGGAAGGGGAATTCGAGTCCACCTCCGGGCCTTCCACGTCTCCGCTTCCGGAGATACGTCCGACGGTCGGCCGGCGAGTTGGCTTGGGAATGCCTATGAACGCGTTGCCTCCGTCGGCGATCTCGCGACTGCCTGAGTCCGATCCGTTCGCCGGCTGGAACGAACCAGAGATGCCGCTCGCTCCCGGTTCACCAACCTCACCAGGCTCTGTGGGAGGTGGCGCCCGCGGGATGGCGTCCTGGTCGGAGGGGGGACTTTCGCCCGGGTTGCCGTCGGCGTCGGGCGCTCCGGACTCGACTTCTGTTCGGAGGTCCGCAGATGGTGCGTCGCCCGGATCCAGCGCGCCGTCATCGCCGGAATCGCCAGTCCGAAGCGCAGGCTCCATCGACGTTGATGAGTCGACGTCCTCGGATCCCGAGTCGCACGAGGTGCCCGCCCTGGTGCTGAGCGGCCTTGTCGAACATGCTCCGCTTGTCGGGCACCGGCGGCTCGACCGTTCGCTCGACGAATCGTTGGCACCGGTTTCGGTGGCGGGCACCGAGCGCGGTGTGACGTCAGTTCGAGTCCGATGGGGGACCGGTTCCGAGTCGCCGAACGCGGGCACTCACGAGAACGGCGGAGTAGGACCCGGTTCGCCGATCAACCGCAACGTCGACGTGCCGAGGGACCCGTCGAGCCCTTCGGGCTTTGGACGGGACAATCGGACTCGCTCCGACAGTCGTGAGCCGATGGTGACGCCGACTCCGAGCCCGAACGTGAACCGCTCAACTTCGACCGGCTCAGTCGGCTCGAGTAACGCTCCGTCGGCTCTCTCGCCGCAGCGTTCGTTGGAACATCCGGGTTCGCCACCAGCACCTCTCGCACCCGCAGGAACCGCTCAACAGTCTCCTGTCGGCGCTGGTTCGCCGACGAGTCCCGGCATCGCGAGTGCAACGATCACTCGCCTCGAATCCTCCGGTGACAGCTCTGGCACGTCGGAATCGTCGCACCTCCGAACCGTCGATCGTTCTGAGGACGAGCCGGCGGCTCCCCTCCGGCCTTGGCAGGACGCGTATCCCGTTCCGAGTCTTCTTGTGGCTGGATCGGGTGCTGCTGTCGGCCGGGAAGCCGGCCCGCTCCTCCGAACTCCTGATCCCTCTGCAGGTCGGGCAACCACCCTGCCCGTGGTCAACGTGAACCGGGCCGCCGCTCAGGCTTCCTCGACAGCTGTGATGATGCTTCAACGCGAGCCCCAGCTCGGCGCGGCGCAGGCATCGGGCCAGTCGAACCACGCCTCGCCATCCTCCGACCATGGGAACGGTGACGCGGAGATGGCCCCCACGCACCCAGCGGACGGCCCGTCGACGGCAGTCGGTGGTGAATCCGCGGCGGGAGGGGCCCCCGGGGCCAGTGGTCCCACCTCTGCGCAGGCGGATGCCGAGCTCGATCGATTGGCGGGGAAGCTCTACGAACGCATCCGTCAGCGTGTGCGCCGGGAGCTTCTTGACGACCGCGAACGCGCCGGCTTTGCCCTCGATGGGATGCGGTGAGCCATGGCTGATCTGAAACCTGACCATCCCAACGCACTCGCCCAGTTTTCGGTCCACGTCGATGGCCTTGATCTCGGGCAGTTCACCGGGTGCGAAGGACTTGCCGCGGAGTACACGGTCGAGGAGGTTGTCGAAGGCGGGAACAATTCGTATGTGTACAAACTTCCCAGTCGAGTGAAGTACACGAACGTCAAACTCTCCCGGCTCCTGACGAAGGACTCCGGCAAGACCGCGGCATGGTTCTCCAAGTACGCCAAAGGCGGTCAGAAGCGGGGGCAGGCGACGATCACCCTCTTCGACGTCAAGGGCAAGGCGATCTGTCGCTGGGAGCTCAAAGAGGTCCATCCGCTCAAGTGGACCGGCCCGAACTTCTCAACTGACGGTTCGGGCGTCGCCAAGGAAACGCTCGAGCTGATCTACCACGGGTTTGATTGGAAGCCGGCATGACACTCGAATACGGGAAGCTGATGGTGGTCGAGAACCCCCACACCGACGGGGAGTCGACCGAGAGCGAAGTCGAATTCGTCTTCAATCCGACGAAGCTCGACGTCGGAGCCAGCGCGAAGTGGGAGCAGCCGGCGCAGGCCGGAAACAAGAAGGCATCGGTGCCGCAGTACAAGGGTCCCGATCCCCGCACGATGGACCTCGATTTGCTGCTCGACGCATGGGACCTCTCAGGGGCTTCACGGTCAAAGAAGCGAGACGTCCCCAAGGATGTAAGCACACTCATCTCGTGGACCCGTCCGACATCGAGTACGCGGACCACGAAGAAACCGAGCCCTCCACTGGTTTGTCTCCAGTGGGGCAAGCCTTGGTTCAAGTGCTATGTCGCTTCGGTCAAGGCAACGTTCACGCTCTTTGACGACAAGGGCACACCGATCCGGGCAACGGTGAAGGTCAGCCTCAAGGAAGTTCCTTCGGATCCGTCGAAGCAGAACCCTACGTCGGGCTCACTCGCCGGTCATCAGAGTCACCTGCTCGTCGAAGGTGATTCGCTGCCTCTTGTGGCGCACAGGTACTACGACCAAACTGCGTACTGGCGCGGTCTCGCGATCGCGAACGGGATCGATGATCCGCTACGCGTTCGCCCCGGTACCCGTCTGCTGCTTCCTCCGATCGAGGACGTGGCCACCCTTTCGGGGTGAGCATCGCCAATGCCACCAAGCACACGTCAAGGTTGGCCGGTTGTAAAGGTCGAGGGCACGGAGATTCCGCCGGAGGTCTGCAACGTCTTCGACTCCCTGGTGATCGATGACCATCTCCATCTTCCGGACAAGTTGACAATCGTCATTCGCGATCCCGGCCGCAACGGGCTCGACAAGGCACATGTCGCCATCGGGAAGAAGATTGAAGTCGCTGTCGTCTCGTCGGGGAAGGGTGGCGCCGATGGCACCTCGCCGCTGTTCCAGGGAGAGATCACGGGCCTCGAAGCAGAGTACGACTCTCTCGGTCAGCGCGTTGTTGTGCGTGCTTACGATGCGTCGCACCGGATGCACCGTGGCCGTCATACCGAGGCGTATCTGAACCGCACCGATTCCGATATTGCGAAACGCCTTGCCGAGCGATGCCAGCTCGAGCTCGGCGAGATCGAGGATTCACGCATGGTCCACGATCACGTGTCCCAGGTCAACCTCACGGATTGGGAGTTCATCAAGGCCCGAGCCCGAGAAATCGGGTTCGAGACAGGGGTTTCCGACGGGAAGTTCTTCTTCAGGCAGGCAAACGTGAATGTGGGAGCCCCGGGCACGGGCAACCTCGACTCGTCCCATGCGCTCCAGATGGTTTTCGGGGCTGACCTCCTTGAATTCCACCCTCGTATCTCGGCGGTCGCTCAGGTGAAGAAAGTCGAGTCGCGCGGCTGGAACTACATGGACAAGGAAGCGGTCATCGGAACCACGACTCCTGATGAAGAGAACAACGCACCCGATGTCCCCTCAAAACCTGTTGCGTTGGGCGGTGCGCTGAAGGGGACGAAGACCTATGTCGTTACCGATCGGGTTATTGGGACGCAGACCGAAGCCGACCAGGCGTCCAAGGGAATGGCACGTCAGATCTCGTCCGCTCTGGGTGAAGCCGATGGTGTCGCCATCGGAAACCAGAAGCTGAAAGCCGGTGCCGCCCTGAGTATCTCGGCCGTGGCTGCCCCGTTCGTCGGTACGTGGACGGTGACCGGAAGCCGGCACTTCTTCGACGGGCAGGGCTACAAGACGTCGTTCTCCGTCGCTGGCCGCCAGGAGCGATCGCTTCTCGGACTGTCGTCGATGGGGGCGACCAGCGGTGCTTCGTCAGCTGGTGGGCCGCCGATCTATGGCGTGGTCGTGGGTCTGGTCACGAACACCCAAGATCCCGAGGGGATGCACCGCGTGAAGCTGAAGTTCCCGTGGCTGTCCGACGACTACGAGTCTTGGTGGGCCCGGATGGCCCTTCCGGCTGCAGGTGACCAGCGCGGGTTCGTGTGGCTGCCGGAGGTCGATGACGAAGTGCTGGTGGCGTTCGAACAGGGCGATGTGCGCCGCCCCTACGTCATCGGGACGCTCTACAACGGGCGTGATTCGGTTGCCGATGGCAGGGGAGACCAGCTCTATGACGGCGCTGGGCTCGGAGTCCTCAAGGGTTTCCGTAGTCGCGACGGACACTCCATGGTGATGTTCGACGGTAACGACAAGAAGGGGGTGCTCCTCACCACGGGTGACGGGAAGCTGAAGCTCAAGTTGAACCAGACGGAGACGGATATCGAGGTGAAGTCCGACGGGACAGTGCACATCACGTCCAAGAAGGACATCGTCGTCGAGTCCTACGCGAACATCAAGTTCAAAGCCACCCAGGACATCACGATGGAGGCCGGCGCGAATGCCACGATCAAGGGCTCACTGGTGAAGATCGAAGGCTCCGGAACCGTCGACATCGATGGCGGCACGATCACCCTCAACTGATGGACAGGAACCAATGAGCCATCTGCCTCCGAACGTAAGAAACGGTCACCTGCGGGTGAGCCATTCCGGAACGAGGTCGCGCCATGCGCAATGAGTTTGTTGGGCGCGGGTGGGGTTTTCCGTTGCGCACGGATTCTCGCGGAGCGATCGCATTCGTATCGGACGAGCGGGAGGTTGAAGAGTCGATACGAATCGTCTTGGCCACCTCGTACGGTGAACGTGCGATGCGGCCGGACTTCGGTTGCCGGATTCACGATTACGTCTTTGCTCCGGTCACCGCCGGTACGGCGGGTTTGCTGGCCTTCGAGGTGAGGGAGTCACTCGAGCGGTGGGAGTCACGCATAACGGTGGATGCGGTCGATGTGTCCTACGACCAAGACGATCCATCGGTGGTCTACATCGATATTCAGTACCGGGTGAATGACACGAACAGTCCACGCAACCTCGTGTTCCCCTTCTATACGATCCCGGCCGAATAGCACCAGGAGTCCCTATGTCGTTGCCCGCTCCCAACCTCGACGATCGACGGTTCCAGGACCTCGTCGATGATGCGAAACGTTTCGTGCAGCAGCGTTGCCCGGAATGGACCGACCACAACGTCTCCGATCCCGGTGTCACGCTCATCGAACTGGTCGCGCAGATGACCGACCAACTCATCTACCGACTCAACCGCGTGCCAGACCGCAACTATGTGAAGTTCCTCGAGCTGATCGGCGTCCGTCGTTCACCGCCCTCGCCGGCCAAGGTTCCCGTGACGTTCTGGATGTCATCGATCCCGACCGAGATCCGTCGCATCCCGATCGGAACTGAGGTGGCGACACGCCGCACCGAACGGGAAGAGGCGATCGAGTTCACCACCATCGAGGACCTTGCAGTGATTCCGGTTTCGGTACAGAACGTGCGATCCTCGATCGAACCCGATCGAACACGAAGCCACGACGACGAGATGGTGAAGCGAAGTGGATTCTCGTGTTTCGCGATCCCGCCGAAGCAAGACGACGCGCTGTACATCGGACTCACGGAAGCGGCGCCGCGGAACATCTTGGTACTCACGGTGAAGTGCACGATCGAAGGGGTCGGCGTTGACCCAGACAACCCTCCGCTGGTCTGGGAAGCCTGGACCGGCGATGAGTGGGTTCGCTGTGAACTCGAACGAGACACGACCGGTGGTCTGAATCGTGACGGGGAAGTGGTGCTCCACCTCCCTCGTGGCCACAGTCCATCGATCATGGCCAAGCAACGGGCGGCATGGGTTCGGGCGCGGGTGGTCGAAGCGGTCGAGAACCAGCCCGTATACAGCCACAGTCCGTTGCTGACAGATATCCGCGCGCATACGATGGGAGGTACCTCCGACGCCGTTCACGCACGCGTTGTCGACGAGGAGGTGCTCGGGTCGTCCGATGGCTCACCCGGACAGCGGTTCCCGGTGCAGCACCGTCCTATCGTGCGCCATGACGACACGTTTCTGGAAGTTGCTGAGGAAGACGGCTGGGCCCGTTGGTCCGAGGTACCCCACTTCGCCGATAGTTCCCCGACGGACCGCCACTATCAGATCGATGGAGTTGAGGGCGAGGTGATTCTCGGTCCTGCGGTTCGACAGGAGAACGGCACCCTGCGGGCATATGGCGCAATCCCTGGAAAAGGCTCGAATGTCCGCCTTCGACGCTTTGCCGTCGGAGGCGGTGAGGCCGGCAACGTGAGCCGGCTCGCCGTCTGCATACTGTCGTCGTCGATTCCCGGGGTCGCGCGAGTCGTGAATCGTCATGCGGGGGTCGGGGGTCGTGACGCGGAAAGTCTTGACCACGCAAAGCTTCGTGGTCCGATCATGTTGCGCACGCGCGGTCGAGCGGTCACGGTGGAGGACTTCGAGGAGCTTTCTCGGGAGGCTGCCCCCGAAGTTGCCCGCGTGAAATGCGTGCCGGCCGGAACCGATGGCCTGGCCGCGGGAGCAGTGCGGGTGCTGGTGGTGCCCGACGTGCCAACGGAAGCCGGTCGGATCCGCTTCGAGCAACTCCTTCCAGCGGAGGCAAGCATGGCGCGCATCGCCGAAGCCCTCGACCGGCGACGATTGATAGGCACGCGTATCAGTGTTGAACCCCCCGTCTACCAGGGCGTGACCGTTGTCGCCCGGGTCAGGTGTCGTGCGGATCAGAGTCCCGTACGCCTGCAGGAGCTGGCATCGACAGCCCTCTACCGCTACTTCAGCCCTCTGGAAGGGGGTCCCAACGGCTCCGGATGGCCATTTGGCCGACCACTCCTTCTGGGCGAGGTGTATGCGGTGCTTCAACGGATTCCGGGGCTTGAACTCGTTGAAGACGCCCGCCTCTTCGGCGCCGATCCCATCACGGGGCAGCGGGGCCAGGCGACGCAACGCATTGACATCGCGCCCAACGCGCTGGTGTTCAGCTACGACCACCAAGTGCTTGCTGAGGCCGACGCTCCCGTGCCCGGACAGGTGACGTGATGCGGGGCGCCATCGACGATCTCGCGACTCCGCATCCGTTGGGAGGCCTTCTGCCGTCGATCTACCAGGAGAACGACTTCGCCATGCGTTTCACGCAAGCGTTCGATTCGGTCCTGGCCCCGATCCAGTTGACGCTCGACTGCCAAGATGCCTATTTCGACGCCGATCTCTCGCCCGAGGACATTCTCCACTGGCTCGGCGGTTGGGTCGGGTTGCTGTTGGACAGTGAATGGCCGATCGAACGCCGTCGGACGATGGTCCACGAGATCGTCGGCCTGTACGCGAAGCGGGGCACCGCGGACGGCATGCAACGCCTCGTGTCGCTCTATACCGGAGCTGACGTGGAGCTGATCGAAGGCGGCGCGGTGGCGTATTCGCTCACCCCGCATGCTGATCTCCCGGGTACCGAAGCGAGTGCCTTCGTCGTGCGTGTCCGGGCCAGCGAGTCCATCCCGATCGACACGGCACGGCTCGAGCACCTTGTCGCTTCGAGTCGACCCGCTCATCTTCCGGCTGTTGTTGAGGTGGTCGGTGCCGAGTGAACCAGCGACACGTTTTCGCCCCGGATCGAAATGCCCAACACCACCGCAGGCCACCGTTCGCGGCCTCGGCGGGCGGTGGTCTCCCACGGGAAGATCATGGTGCGCGACGTTCGGATGCGTCAGACTTTCCGGCAGGTCTCTGTCAACGATGACGTGTTCGCATGATTTGCGAGCAACGGTCAGGAATCGGGTGACCGCCCATCAAGTGACCAGAGGGACACGATGATCATCTGCAACGACTGCGGCCACGAGAACGAGACCGACGATCAGTTCTGCGGGTCGTGTGGTTCGTTCCTCGAATGGGTGGGCGCCAAGCCCGAAGAGACGGTCTCGACGCCGACGGCCTATTCCGAAGCGAGTGCCGATCCGACACTCATCCAGCGAGTCCGCAAAGGTCTTGGCGTCGACGAAGAGTCGATCGAGGACTATCGCCAGACCGTCCGCGAGGAGATCGCGGTCGAGGTGGCTTCGGACCAGTCAGTTGCCGATCAGGTGGTCGCTGAGCGTCAAGCGTCGCTCGAAGCGGAACGGGCGATGGCGGCCAAAGAAGAAGCCCGGCGTGCTGTGGAGAAGGCGGAACTCGAACGAAGTGAGGCAGAGGAGGCGGCGGCGCGGGCTGAGCGCGAGGTCGAAGCGGCACGATTGGCTGCGGCGGAGGCTGAGCGTGAGCGACAAGTTGCGGAGCAGGCCGAACGCGCGCGTCGCGAAAAAGCCGCAGAGGAAGCGGTCGCGCGTGAACAGGCCCGCCAGTTGGAAGAAATCGAGGCGAACCGTCTCCAGGCTGAAGCCACTGCGGCGGCCGCCCGTTCGAAGGCCGAGGAAGAGGCACGTGCGGCGGCCGAGGCGGCCGAGGCAGCGAAGCAGCGGGGGGCCGAGGCCGAGGCCATCCGCCATGGGGCCGAAGAGCGGCTGTCGATCGCGGCAAGCGCTGCTGCTGCGGCAGCTTTGCGTGCGGCGCAGGAACAAGACGCGATCGCTGCTGCGATCGCCGCTCGCGAGGCGGCTGATGCTGATGCGTTGAAGGTTCGCGGGGAGGCTGAGGCCGCGACGGCGATTGCTCAGGAGGAAATGGCGAAGGCACGCGCCGAGGCTGCCGCGGCGCGAGCCGAATCGGCCCGTTTGCGGAGCGAAGCCGAGAGTCGAAACGCCGAACAGCTGATCGCCAGCGCGAAAGCGCAGGCCGATCTCGACGGTGAACGGGCACGTGCCGAAGCCGCTCGCAGGGCGGAGGCGGATGCCGCGGCAGCGCGCCGAACGGCGGATGCTGAAGCCGAAGCGAACGCCATCCGGGCGAAGGCCGATGCAGACGCGCAGGCGAAGACGGCGGAGGCCGAGGCGATGCGACTCCGTGCGGAAGCCGCAGCGGCCAGGGCGCGTGCCGAAGCTGAGCAGACACGTCAGCAGGCCGAAGCCGATGCCGCAGTGCGAGCGAGAGAAGAAGCGCTGCGCAGAGCGTCGGCACTGGTGGCGAAACCAACACAGACAACAGCGGTATCGACAGCAGTGGGTGGGACTGTCCCTTCTGCGGCGAAACCGAAGGCCAAGTCTTCGGAGACCCCGAAGGTCGACGCGACGGGGGGTGGCGATCAGCCCGGCGCACAGCTGCCCGGGTCCGAGAAGGCCCGCCCTGCACCGAAGAGGTCTGCGGCAAGGGATCTGAACCCGGGAGACCTCGTCTGTGGACAGTGCGGGACCGGCAACCCTCCGAGCCGCAAGTTCTGCCGACGTTGCGGAACGACCCTCGCTGAGGCGGTGGTCGCCAAGCTCGGGTTCTTCGCCCGTCTGCGACGGAAGTTCTCCCGCAAACCGAAGACGTTCGAAGCCGGGCATCGCCCGAAGGCCGGGTCCGCGGGAGCGGGCGCAGGTCTCGCGACGAAGACACGAGTGGCCTGGTTTCGTCTCAACGCGAAGCTCTTGCGTGTTGGGGCGATGCTGGGTGTGGTCGCGATGCTCGGTTTCGGCGTTGAACCGATCCGTCAGAAACTGCATCTTCCGAACGTTCGCCAGACCGTCCTCAACAAGGTCCGCGAGTTCGCCCATCCGGTGTACGACCCGGTCCGGGCGTCGTCGGCGAGCGCCACATCGTCGTCGCCCGATCACGCCGCCGGACTGCTGATCGACAACGGCAACAACACGTTCTGGTCGGCCGCGCCGAGCCCCACTGGAGGAGTGGGCAGCAAGGTTACGGTGAAGTTCAACAAGCCGTTCGATCTCGGAAAGATGCTGATGACATCCGGTGTGTCGGGCAGCACCGAACCGGGAACCGGCTTCGTGAGCCAACCTCGGCCAAGTGAGATCAGAGTCACCCTGAACGGTGATCCGGAAAACGCGAAGACCATCGCCGTGAAGGACATCGACCAGCCCCAGACCCTTGACGTGAAGGGCAAGCAGGTTTCAACGGTCGAGTTCGTGGTCACGGCCGTCTATCCCGCGGCCGAGGGCAAGGGCAAAGGCGTGGCGATAACGGAGATGGAGTTCTTCCAGAAGCGCAAGCTCGGTGACGACTTTGAAACGCTTCCGGCCCCGTCGCTCACGACGACGTCGGCCGGTGAGGGCGGCAAGTTCATCGTCGACGACAACCTCGAGACGGCCTGGGTATCGGCCCCGACGGCGGATGGCGTCGATCAGGGCTTCACCATGACCTTCGCCGAACCGGTCGACCTCGAGCGCATCCGTATCGCTCCGGGGAACGGTGTCGACTTCGCTGTCTCGCCGCGTCCACGTGAAGTGCAACTGGTCATCGCATGCGCGTCACGATGTGAGCCGACGAAGCAGGTGCGCTTCGACGACAAACAGGGCTTCAAGACCGTGAGCCTGAAGGCGCGGGGCGTCACGTCGATCCAGTTCCAGGTGAGATCGGTGTATGGCACGGGCGGAGGCGTAGCGTTCGCCGAAGTGCAATTCCAGCGAAAGCGTCCGAAACCCCTCTAGTCTGGCGCAGCCCAAAGTTCACGGTCCCTCGTCGGCCTCTTTTCCGGATGCCGTCAGCGAAACCGTTCGGTATTTCGCATCATTGGCGTCGGGGTCCGCGCCTTCGGCCTTCGCGTCGAGACTGCCGCGACCCTTTGCCTGCGAATCGTCCATATTCATGACCGGCCCGGGACATCCGACCGTTGTGACTTCGCATGACACGCCGTTGAGCTCGGCGAGGTAACCGTTCAGAAGTTCCTTCACCACGTCAGCGCGCGTCTGGGAGAGCTGCTGATTGAGGTTGTCGGCGATCTGGCCTTTCTTCGGATGTCGCCACCGTGGACTCGAGGATCCGACGATGTCGACTTTCAAGGTGCCGCCCGGGTTCTTCTGAGCCCATTGGTTGATGAATGCAGCGAACTTCGGAAGGACGACGGTCTGGTCGTTGCCGATCGGGAACGCATTGCCCGTGTCGAACGAGAGCACGGTCGCTCCGATCACCATGAATTGCTTGCCGGGCTTGTCCGGAGCGACGAGGCCGTTCTTCTGGGCGATCTCTTTGGCCTTTTCGATGGCGGGTGTTTCGACCGTGACCTTGCCGACATCATCGCCGCCTACCATCTTCCCCTTCTCGAGATCAACGCCCGCGCCGACACCGACACCCAGTTCGCCGCTGAGCTCGGGCGAGACGGTCTGGCCCTCCATGAGGTTGAACAGCTGAGGACCGTGTTTGTCGGAGGTCACTCTCACGACTTCAAGGAGTTTCGCCTCGAACTTCAGCCCGGCCTGCGCGCCGCCGGCGACCTTGGTGACCGTAAAGTCGGTCTCCCAATCCGATGGCTCCCAGTAGCTCACCGTGGAGATCGAACCACTGCCATCGAGACCAACGGCGCCGACACTTGGCAGTTTTACCCCTTTGATCTTGGCTTCGGCTCCCGGACCGAGACTGGCCACGAGGCTGCGCATGTTGAGCGGCTTGTTGTACTTCATTCCGAAGTCGTTCTCGTAGAAGATGCCGGCCGACCGATAGGTGTAGCCGACGCCGATACCGACCTTGCCTTTGACGCCGATCGAGTAGCCGATCTTCAGGGTGTAGCGGTGGTTGAGCAGCTTCGCGGTGGCACCGAACGCACCGGCCAGCGCGATCGAGTCACCTTTCGACGACGTTCCGGTCCCGATCGCAAAGCTGCACATTTCGGTGAGTAGCTGCTTGTTGTTGCCGGCGATCCTGCGACGAAGCACCCGTTGAATACGGGCGTCCGTCCAGTCAAAGCCCTGCGCCCGGATCTTCGTCTTGAACTCCGTCATGGCCTCGAATGCCGCGGCACCGGGTACCGGACCGGAGAGCTTCGATCGCCAAGACGTCCACTGCGCGCATTCCGACTCGACCACCGAGCACAGGTTGTCGATCGCCGGAGTGATCGGCATCAGGTCGACGACGTCCTGCAGTTCCTGGGGCGTCGCGCGCTGGACGGTCGCTCGCTGCGTCGGGGACCGCTGGAGCGTTGCCACAGCACGTCCACGGCCAGAGCCTTCGACGGCGCGCAGAAGGTTGGTCACTTCGCGGTTCCCGATCGACCGCTGCAGATCGGTGACCGTCGAGGTGTCGAACAGTGCCGCCGGCCGTGCTTTTCGAGCACCACGAAACGTCGTGCTCGAACTTCGCCGCTGACCCGCTGACTCCAGTTTCGCCTGCGGTGCCTGTGTTTCCGGCGAAGGTCGTGGCGAATGGGAAGCCAAATCAGGCCTTCTTCACGAAACCTGCCAATGTCGCGGCCGCCTTGCAAGCGCCCGCCGGTGCGGCGTTCTTGCACTCCACCTCGACCTTCAGTTCCTGGCCTTTGAAAACGTATGGAGCGACGAAGTGGAAATCGAGGTCACGGAAGTTTTCGAGGGCCGATTCGAGGAGGACATCGTCGCCACGTTTGATGCGGAGAAGGCCGACATCACCTTTCGGGTTCTGCAGGACGATGTCGGTGAGGTTGAACTGCGTCTTCTCGTCCGGCGCAGGGGCCCACGTTCCGCTGGCCGTTGCGCCCGGCGCGGCCTCGACCTCGAGTCGCTTGTCTGCGCTCACTCCACCGCGTCCGTCGTCGCCGCCACCGGAACCTCCGTCGGAGGCGCCGGCACCGGCCGGCTTGGTGGTCTTGGTGGCTCCGCCGGAGTCCGCTCCGTCGCCGCTGCCCGCTGGCTTGGTGGCCGAACCGGGTGCGGCGCCAAGCGCTACCGCTGTCTGCTTCGCGGCGTCGGATGCAGCTTGTTGGACGTTCGCCTTGGCCGCTTCGCGGGCGGTGGAACGGATGACGGGCTTGAAGGCGAGCTGCCAGAGCAGGAACAGGGCGAGAAGGCCCAGGAGGAGAAGTATGAGCAGGCGTAGCAGCCAACGCGGAAGCACCGGCCGTTGGATGAACATGCCGTCAGCCTGGAGGGTGCCTACGCCCTCGGTCGTCGTCTTCGCCAGGACCTTGAACGGGATGGTCTTCTCAGGGCCGCGGAGGAACCGCTTCACCGGCTTGATGTTGACTCGGGCGAAGTTCGCCTTGCCCGGGTCGACCACCAGACCCGGAGGGTCGAGTTCAAACGTGAGAAGACCGTCGGCGTCGGATGCGGAGAGCGACGCGTCGAGCCGAGCGTTTCCGCGGTTGTCGATCGCCAGTTCGGTGCGGCCGGAGCGCGATCCGTGCGACGTGCGCGGCACGAGTTCTGCGTACACATCATCGAAAGACCCGACGGAAAGGACGGCCTCCTCGACGGTCGATCCTTCGGGGTCCTCCTTCGACGTCACCTTGACGGCAACGTCGATGTCGCCGGTCGCCACCCGCGAATCGAGCGGCACCGCGAAGGTGATCTCGGCCGTTCCTTCCGCGCCCGGGAACAGCGGGATCACCGGAGGTGTCACGGTTGTCCACACGGCCGCCGCGCCAAGAACCGAGAGGGTGAATTCATCGACGACGGAGCCGGTGTTGCGTACCGTGACGAGGAGAGAACAGCGTCCACCGGGGACGATCTCAAGTCGGGTCGCAGAGAGGGACGCGCTAGCAGACATCCCATCAGCGTAGGCCCGCGCGTTCACCTGGCCTGGGGTTCGGGCGCGTACCACGGGGCAGATCAGATTGCCTCTTCGTGAAGCGATGGATCAATTGGGGCAGCCGTTAAGCCCTGGAAAAGTGCCCGGAAAGCGGCTGCTGGCATGCTCCAGATACGACCGGCCGAAACGGAACGACCGGTCCTTCTCGAGGAGCGAAGCGATGATCGACCGTATCCCGGTGTATGTGTTCGCCCACGATCCGGTGCTCCAAGCCGGCGTGACCAGCCAACTTCGCGGACAGCCCGACGTCTATGTGGTGGAAGACAGCCTTCCCGACAACTCGCGGGTGGCGATCGTGGTTTGCGACTCGATCGACACGGCGACCACCACGGTCATCCGGGCTATCCAGCGCAACGGCGTCCCCCGGGTGGTCGCCGTTGTGGCGAATCTGGACTCGAACGGTGTTCTCGCCGCCATCGAAGCTGGAGCATGCGGACTTCTGCGACGCGGCGAAGCGACGACGAACGCGCTCGTCCAGGCTGTTCGGGCGGCTGCCAACGGCGACGGCACGCTCCCCGGTGATCTCCTCGGTGGGCTTCTCAAGCAGGTCGCGAACCTTCAGCAACAGGTTCTCAATCCGCGGGGTCTTTCCTTTTCGGGTCTCAGCGAACGCGAAGCAGAGATCCTGCGGCTCGTCGCCGATGGCCTCGACACCGCCGAGATCGCCGCAACGCTCTGCTACTCGCAACGCACCATCAAGAACGTCCTTCACGACATGACGGCCCGGTTCAACCTCCGCAACCGGTCGCACGCGGTCGCGTACGCAGTGCGGCAGGGTCTGATCTAGCGACTGTCCCGCGTCGGCTGATCGTGTCCGGTCGGGGCGGATCCATGGCGGTCGCGGGGCGGTGTTCCCTTTGCTAGGTTCGCCGGGATCCGGTCACCAGGGCAGAGTCAACGTCGGGCTGCGACGTGAAAACCTGGGTTCGGTAGGGCAGGACGGTGTCCATGGTCTACCAAAATGCGTTGGGGCTGAATCCGGGAACCCCGGAACCGGCACCGTCGAACGGTCTCGTACGACCGCGTCTGATCGGTCAACTCGATTCCCTCGAACGGAAGACCGTGGGTCTCGTCGTGGCCCCAGCCGGGTCGGGGAAGTCAACCCTGATCCGACAATTCGCCTTCTTGCGCACGTCGTCTTCGTACGTACTGCAGCTCAGCCCCGCCGATGTCAGGCCCGGAGCCTTCCTGGCCTCGCTGCTCCGCTGTTGCGGACCTGCGGATCGGCGTGTTGAGGCCGGGGGAACCGATGAGGCGCTTGCGCAGGACATCGTCGATGCCCTGACGATTGCCGCTGGGCGCGCCGATCAGGTTCTGATCGTGGACGATCTGCACGTCATCGAAGACACCCCGGCTCTGGCCCTGTTCGGCGAGATCCTGGCCGGGCTGCCCCGGAACATTCGAACGCTCATCGGGTCGAGGTGCGTTCCTGGCATCGATCTGACCCGATTGCGTCTCGATGAAGCCATCGTGGAAGTCGGTGCCGACGATCTGCGATTTCGGTCCTGGGAAATGGAACAGCTCTTCGCCGAGGAGTATGCGACGTGGCTTCCGCCGAAGGAGCTGAGCCGTTTGGCCCGAGCTACCGACGGATGGGCCGCGGGGCTGAAGCTGTTTCATCTGGCCACGGTCGATCGAACCGATGCTGAACGCAATGTCGAACTCGAGCGACTGTGTTCGAGCCGCAGCCATACGGTGCGCGACTATCTGACTAGAAACGTCCTGTCCAGCCTTTCGCCCGATACGCGGGCATTCATGATCCGCACCAGCGTGCTCGGACTGTTGACACCGCGCACATGTGATGCATTGCTCGGAAGTGGCTCAGTCGCGATGAATGTCGGTGATCCGACGACAGCGGGATCTTTGCGAAGCGCAGCGATTCTCGACGAACTCGATCGTCGTCAGCTTTTCACCGAACGTCGTGAGAGCGGCTACCGCTATCACGAAGTGCTGAGAGGTCATCTCGAAGCGCTGCTTGCCGAAGAACTCAGCGCCGACGAACTACGCCGATGGTATGCCACCGCGGCGCACGTGCTCGAGGAGAACCACTCGCCCGGAGATGCCATTCGCGCGTTCGTATGCGCGGGAGACGTCGACGGGGCCCTTCGGAACCTGGGCGAAGCGGGCTCATTGGTTGGACGCGAAACAGGGTGGATCGAGCGACTGCCCGCCGGACTTGTCGAACACGACCCGTGGGTTGCCCTTGTGCGAGCTCGTCATCTTGTCGCCGAAGGCCACCCCGAGCAAGGCCTTCATGCGTATCAGGCATTGGTCGACCGTGCCCGAACGACCGACGCCGGCCAGATCGCCGCGCGGGAGATGGCTGAACTCCGTCGCTGGATCGACGCCACCGAGCAGCCTCCCGATCCTGGCAGTTGGCTGTCCCTACTTCGAAGCGCATTGCGACGTGATCCCGACAACGCCCGCTTGGCGTGCGCCCGGATCCCCGGCGTGGAATCGCTCGTTGCCGTCGGTCTGATAGCTCTTCTCGATGGCAACTTCGTCGCCGCAAGGTCTGCCTTTGCCGGCGCCGTGACCGATGGGCTGCTCGGTGACGTGGTTTCCGTTGGTCGAGCCATGACCCAATGGATGGTCACAGGCCGCGATCCCTCGCAGGTGATCGTCCGGATTCGAGACCGGGCAGACCGCGAATCCAACCAGTGGATGGCCCGGCTGCTCAGCGCGATCTTGCTGGCGTTCCCCGAGCCGAGCCACGAACCGTTCAACGTCCAGTTCTCCGAGATCACCAAACCGGCAGCCGACGCCGGTGACCGGTGGAGTCCCGCGGTGGGCAAGCTCTTTGCCGGACTCGGCTACGCGCTCGCGACCGACAGCGTTCTCACCCACGAAGATGCGATTGGCCTCCTGACCGAAGCGGCGCGCGACTTCGAGGACCTCGGCGCGAACGTTCTCTGCGCATGGGCCGAAATGGTGAAGCTCTCCGTGCAGATTGATGCCTCGATGTCCGCCGAGACGTCGACCACCACGAGCACACTCGACAGACACACACCCAACCGATCTGAGATCGCCCTGGTGTTGGCCAAGGTCGAGCTGGTCGGTGCCACGCTTCCCTGCCGGGTGCTTTGGCGGATCTCCGACCTCACCTCCTCGCCACCCCAGTCGAGCACCTGGTCCGGTGGCCTGGCGGACTGGATGCGATCGGCGCCAAGCCAGAGGCAGGTATCGACGGACTCGGCCCCGACTCCGGGAGTGCCCGCATCGACAGCTGCGGGGAGAACCAGCGAAGTTCGCGTGTTCGGTGGCTTCCATCTCGTGCTCGATGGCGAGGTGATCGACTGCCACAGTCTCAAGCCTCGGGCCCGCTCGGTCCTGCGGATCCTCGCTGTCAGGAGCGGCGAGTGGGTGCACCGTGACGAATTGCTCGACGCACTTTGGTCGGAGACCTTGACGACGAGTTCGATCAACAGTCTCCACGTCTGTCTGACCGCGGTCCGGCGCGCCCTGGGGCGCCACAGTGACTCATTGCGACGGGAGGGGGAGGCGTACCGCTTCGATGAACTGGACAATCATGACCTGCACCGGTTCGTCGGCGAAATCAAGCAAGCCGATGCCGCTCGGCGTGGTGGCACGCTCGACCGTGCACTGAAGATGATCGGAAGCGCAATCGCCAATCGAGGCGACCTGCTACCGGATGAGGGATCGCCGGATTGGTTGGTGGCCGAGCGCACTGCGCTCACCGGTCTCGTCGTTCGAACATGTTCCGCGATCGCGGCCGATGCGCTCCGCGACAAGAACAATTCCGGGGCGGTGATGGCCGCAGAACTCGGTCTCGCGAGCGACCCCTACAACGATGAGCTGTGGAACTCGCTACGAAAAGGACTTGAGCGTTCCGGCCGTGTCGCCGAAGCGGCTCGGGTCCAGCACGGCTATGAACTCATGCTCGGCGAACTCGGGCTGCTTCCCCCACCCGTTGCTCCCATGCCCGAAACGCCGTACTCCCTTCGCTCCTGAACGCTATCCATGGGCGACAACCGCCGTCGATACGGTGAACTCAGCCGCCGATGAGCACCGTGAGACACCCAACGGTGATCGAGTTCGGGGGACCGAGCGCCTCGATCAACTGGTCCCCCTGTCGCGCGGCCGGTAGCCCACCGATCTTCACCGTTGCCGAACCCTGAGGCACCATGCCGGGGCCGTGCGGCGGGATTGGTAGCGGGACGGGGCAGGTATGAAGATCCGGGGGCCCGCCCGGTCCTCCGCCCGCGGCCATCGCGGACATCATCGCCGCCGACATTGCTGCGGCTGCGGCAGCTTTGGTTGCTTCCTCGGCCGCCTTGGCCGCGGGCAGGCCAGGTGTACCGGCAGCGGCGAGAGTGGCGAGCTCGGCTGTCTTGATCGCTGCATCCCAGGTGGTCTTCTGTGCATTGACCGACGCCATGACCGCGGGGTTTCCGATGGCCCTCCATGCGGGTTGGTTCGCAATCAACACGGTCGGGCAACCGGTCCCGAGAAGCGGGGGCCCGTGGCCCGTCGGGTCGCCGACTCGTGCAGCAGGAGGCATGGTGCAATCTTGCCGATCGGACACGGCCCGGACAAGGTCCTTTCGGGCAAGCCGCGAGCTCATGGTTCCCCGGGGTTGGATCGTCTTGGATCGTCGGCGGAGGTGCGTTACGTTCGGGGCCGCTCGACTTGCCACCTCACGACAGGACATCTCATGACGGAAACAGTGCTTGATCGATTCGGGTTGGCGGGTGGCGTCGCGGTCGTCACGGGCGCTGGACGCGGAATCGGTGAGGGAATCGCCCTCGCACTCGCTGAAGCGGGGTGCGATGTCGTGCTCACGGCCCGACGCGAACACGAGATCAACGCCGTGGCCGAAGCAGTCCGAAGGCTCGGGAGACGGGCACTGGCGATTGCCGGCGACATCACCGACGGTGCGTTCGTGGACAGTCTGGCGCAACGAGCGAAAGCCGAGATGGGCGGCGTCACCCTGTGGGTGAGCAACGCCGGCGGCGCCGACGACCGCACGCCCCGCCATCTTGCCGACATGCCGGATGCGCAGTGGGACTATCAACTCGATGTCAACCTCCGTGCGGTGTTCACCGGGGCACGCGCCGCAGTCCGGGTGATCGAAGACGGCGGATCGATCATCAACATCTCGTCGACCGCGGCCCTGAAAGGCTCGCCCAACAACGGTCCGTATTCCGTCGCGAAGGCCGGGGTCGACAGCCTCACCCGCACGCTTGCGCTCGAGTTGGCCCCGCGCCGGGTTCGGGTCAACGGTGTTGCCCCGGGGCCGGTGCCGACCGAGGTGTTCATGGAGTTCGTCGGCGTGACCGAGAAGGATCTTCCGAAGCTGACGGAGCGCCTCGGCATCCCGCTCGGACGACTCGGCACTCCCGACGACGTCGCCAACGCCGTCGTGTTCCTGGCCTCGCCTGCCGCCTCGTGGATCACCGGACAGACGCTCGTCGTCAACGGCGGCGGCACCAGGTAGCCCATCGCCGTGGGGGGAATTCCCCTTCGGGGCAGCACGCTTGCTCGGCCTGTGGTCGACTACGCCCAATCAACAACCAAGGGGCTTGTCATGGCGACGATTGATCCAGTCCCCGTTGCGAAATCCGCTGGAGCGCTGAACTGGTCGCCGCCCGGACCGGGACAGTGGTCCCTTGACCGCTCGCATTACCCGGGAGGGACGACGCCGATCTCGCAATGGCTCATCGAGACCGGCATGGAGTCGGGTTTTCGCCGGGTCTTCGGTGAGCTCGGCGCCCCGGTCGCAGCGATATCGGGCCGATTCGTGCACGGCTTCATGTACACCCGAACAGTCCCGTTGATCGGGGCGAACCGAAGCGCCACCAAGCTCCCGCCGGCATGGGCCCTCAAGGTTGTATCGCGAGTCCATCCCGAGTTCCGGCGGCGCACGCGACTGGCGGCGAAGGCGATCGCCGACCCTCCGGGACCGGCGGTCGTCAGGCGGTGGAACGAAGAACTGAAGCCGTCGATCACGCGTCGCAATCGCGAGTTCGCCGCGGTCGATCTGCCGACGCTCTCCGATGCCGACCTGGCGTCCCATTGCCGTTCGTTGCTGGACCATCTCCACTCGATGGCGGACCTGCACTTCTGGCTGCACGGTTACGACCTCGGCCCGGTCGCCCGTTACATCGCGTTCACCATCGGCCAGGGCATTCCCACGTCGGAGGCCGTCACTGCACTCTCGGGTGCATCGCCGTCGACCATGCGACCGCGTGAGCAGCTGTCGGCCATCCGCAAGGCGATCGGCGATGCCCGACCTTCGACGCTCGCCGAGCTCCGAGCCGTGTCAGCGTCGGTCGGGGCGCTCGTCGATGAGTACCTCGTCGAGCACGGCGCAACGCTCGTGACGGGATACGACCTGTATGGCCTCACCTTGTCGGAGCTGCCCGAGACTCTGTTCGACTCGATCATGAATGCTCCCGCTCGCGTTGACGGCGATGCTGCGTCAGAGTCGGCGTCACAGGCTGCACAACGACTGCGAGCGCAGATCTCGGAGCCCTTTCGCCGCGACTTCGACGACCGCCTGCGCGACGCTCGCGAGGTCATGGACATGCGCGACGACAACGGCCCTACCGTGGTCGAGCGTCCGGCTGGTTTGCTCCGTCTGGCGTTGCTCGAGGTCGGTCGGCGGCTCACTGCACGCGGGCTCGTCGAGCTCGCCGAGCACGCCATCGAGTTGGCGCACGACGAAGTCGTCCCCCTGCTGCTCGACGGCCGCGGCCCGACTCGAGCAGACCTGTCCCGGCGAGCCGCGGCACGGTTTGCTGACTCGCGGAGAAGCCCTCCGCCTGTGATCGGTCCGATCGAGCCCGTCCCGCCCGCCGATCTCCTTCCAGGTCCACTCGCCGAGTTCGCGACGACGGTGCAGACGGCGATGGCGGAGATGGGCATGCTCGCCCCGGACGCCGCTCGCGACCCGATGAGTGGGACCGGCATCGGCACGGCCACCTACCGCGGGCGAGCCCGTCGGAGCGATTCGCCCGAGCAGGCCATCGAGGAGATGGAATACGGCGACGTGCTCATCGTGCGGGCCACGTCCCCAGCGTTCAACGTGGTTCTCTCGATCGCAGGAGCCGTGATCACCGCCGACGGAGGCCCGCTCTCGCATGCGGCGGTCCTCGCCCGTGAGCTCGGCATCTCGGCGATCGTCGGAGCGCGTGGAGCCCTCGACATCCCCGACGGCGCCATGGTCGAGGTCGACCCGGTCGCCGGAGTGGTGCGCATCCTGTCGTGACGGCGACAACGGCCCGGCCGTTTCGTGGACGGTGCGTTGGAGGAAGCTCAGTGGTTCAGCGGTGCGTTCCCCATGAGTCCCAATGGGTCATCTCTGCTGACGGCAGTCGGTGAGCCGGTTTGAAGTCGTCGCCGGTGTAATAGGCGACGGGGAACAGCGCCGCCTGCGTCCAGTCGTCGGGTATGCCGACCAGCGTCGCCACGTCCTTTTCGAAGAACAGGTGGACAGAGGTCCACACCGTCCCGAGTCCTCGAGCCCGAGCGGCGAGCATGAAGCTCCACGCGGCCGGCAGGATCGAACCGTACGTCGAGGCCTGCGCCACCACCATCGGCACGTTCTCGACGCGGCCTTTCACGCACGGGATGACGAACACCGGGACTTGCTCCAGCACCGTGCCGAGATAGGCCGCCGACTCCATCACCTTAGGCATCACGTGCTCGCGTGGGTCACCCTCGGCAAGTGGCGGCGGGTAGCCGGACCCCGCCATCAGCTCTCCGGCCTTGCGGTAGTAGCCGGCAATGGCCGCCCGCTTCGCCGGGTCGGTCACGACGACGAACGCCCAATTCTGGGCGTTGGTTCCCGTCGGCGCCTGCATGGCGATGTCGATGCATTCGGCGATCAGTTCTTGGGGAACCGGGCGGGTGAGATCGAGACGCTTGCGAACGGAGCGGGTGGTGGTCAGGAGCTTGTCGGCGGCAACACGATCGATCGTCATCGCAGCACCTTAGCGACGGCAACGTTGTGACGCACACGAGGGCGGTGACGCGAACCCTCTTGCAGTTATCGTCTCCAAGGAATGACATGCGCGCATGACAATCGGGACCACTCGTGCGAAACGGAAGAGTGAGCCGTTAACGTTCCTCCATGGACCAGCTGGAGGACGGCAGCGATCGCACATCGATCTGGCGTGGACACGGACTGTACGACCCCGCATCGAGCAGTGCGGCCGAACGGCTGGACCTCTTGCGATGGATCGAGGAGCAGGGCGCGACTCCGTCGCAGATGGTCGCGGCGCGTGAGGCGGGGCAGCTCGTCTCTCTCGGGGGTGATCTGCGGCTGAGGCCGGGACCACGTCGTACCGTGGAAGAGACTGCTGTTGCGGCGGGACTCAGCGTCGAATTGGTGAAGGCGGATTCGACGCGCCGGCGGATTCCCTGACGCGTCCGAGGGCGAGCCCGTCTACATCGAGGCCGATCTGGCTATGTTCCGAACGTTCACGATGGCCGGCGCGTTCTTCAGCTCCGAGGAGCTGTTGCACTTCGTGCGGGTGGTCGGAGGATCGTTACGGCGGATAGCCGAAGCAGCCAGCGAAATGATCATGCGCGACGTCGAGGCGGGGTTGAGTGAAAAGGGCACCGAACTCGAACGGGCCAAAGCGAACCTGGTCGCCATCGAGTTGGTGCAGGAGACGGTTGCCATCTTCGATCCGATGTTCCGTGCGCATCTCGAGTTCGGCACCCAATCGACCAGGCGAGCGCGCCATGGAACAACGGACTACGCCACAACGCCGCTCACCGTCGGGTTCATCGATCTCAATGGCTTCACCGCCCGTTCCGGAACCATGAGTGCTCCCGAGTTGTTGGCCCTGGTGGTGCCATCCGAGGCAGCGGCGGTCGATCTGGTCAGCGAACACGGTGGTCGGCTGGTGAAGCTCATCGCCGTCCCGGGGGAACTTCTGGTCAACTCCGCTGTGACAACCCGTGTCGCCGGGCTGGCCTTCGAGCCGGCAGGCCGCCGTCAGCTGAAGGGCTTCGCCGAACCCGTGCCGCGGTGGAGCCTCGCCGTGGGTTGAACGGCAGACAAGACCTCCGTAGGCGCGAGGTTCAGGCCTTCAGCAGACGTTGGATCGCTTTGGTTGCCTCCGAGATCTTGACGGTACCCTCGGGGCCGCCGGTGGCGACGGCGCTGGCGACGCAGTGGTGGAGGTGTTCGTCGAGCAGGTTCACCGCCACGCTCTGCAACGCTTTGCTGACCGAGGCCACTTGGGTGAGCACGTCGATGCAGTACGCGTCCTCGTCGACCATCCGCTGTAGGCCGCGTACCTGGCCCTCGATGCGCCTGAGGCGGGCGAGGTGGTCGGCCTTGTTGGCTGCGTAGCCAGGTTTCATCGCGTTGTCTCCTTGACAGACGTGGGATACCCCCCTAGGGTATCGTGGGAGAAGTTCAAACGCAAGGAGTGTCGCCGTGGCGACCATCGCATCACCAGGAAACGACAGCATTGCATCGAGCACGGAAACGGTTCGTCTCGACATCACCGGGATGACGTGCGCGTCGTGCGCCGCTCGGATCGAGAAGCGGCTAAACAAGCTCGACGGTGTCGAAGCCACGGTCAACTACGCGACGGAGCAAGCCACCGTCAGGGTGCCCATAGGTTCGGTCACGACCGAGCAACTGGTGCATGCAGTGGAGGCGATCGGTTATCAAGCTGCACCGGTCGTCACGACGCCGGCCGTTGCGGTCGCATCGAGTTCGGACGGGTCGCAACGCGGTGGCTCGGCGGGATCGTCCAGGGACGCCGACGCGGAACGTCACGTGGAGGAGCTGCGTCAGCGGCTGCTGTTGTCCGCGTCGCTGGCGGTTCCGGTTGCGGTGATGTCGATGGTCCCGGCGGCGCAGTTCGACAACTGGCAGTGGCTTGCTCTCACCCTGGCGTCGCCCGTGGTGGTGTGGGGCGGGTGGCCGTTCCATCGGGCCGCGTGGATGAACGCTCGCCACCGGGCGACGACCATGGACACGCTGATTTCCGTCGGCACGCTCTCGGCCTATGTCTGGTCGCTCTACGCGTTGTTCTTCGGTAACGCCGGCATGGTCGGAATGAAGATGCGCTTCGAGCTGACGCTGCGCCGCGACAGTGCGGCGGGTCATCTCTATCTCGAGGTCGCGTCGGCGGTGATCGTGTTCCTGCTCGCCGGTCGCTACTTCGAGAGTAAGGCCAAGCGGCAGGCGGGTGCGGCATTGCGGGCGCTGCTCACGTTGGGAGCGAAGGAGGCGACCGTCGTCGACGCGAATGGCATCGAGCGGACCGTGTCAATCGACGCGCTGGTCGTCGGGTCGCGGTTCGTGGTTCGGCCCGGCGAGAAGATCGCGACGGATGGCGTGATCGAATCGGGGTCGTCTGCTGTCGACGCGTCACTCCTGACGGGGGAGAGCGTCCCGATCGAGGTCCGGCCCGGCGATCCCGTCACCGGTGCCACGGTGAATGTGGGCGGACGCCTGGTCGTCCGGGCGACGAGGGTCGGCTCGGACACCGCTCTCGCCCAGATGGCCCGACTCGTCGAAGAGGCGCAGACCGGGAAAGCGCCGGTGCAGCGACTGGCGGACCGGGTGTCGGCGGTGTTCGTCCCGGTCGTGATCGGCCTTGCAGCATTGACGTTGGCGTACTGGTTGGTGCGTGGCGAAGGGGGGCAGGCAGCCTTTACCGCTGCGGTAAGTGTGCTTATTATTGCCTGCCCCTGTGCGCTCGGACTCGCTACGCCAACTGCGTTGTTGGTGGGAACCGGCCGCGGCGCCCAGATGGGCATCGTGATCAAGGGACCGGAGATCCTGGAATCAACGCGGCGGGTCGACACCATCGTGATGGACAAGACCGGCACCGTCACCACGGGCCGGATGTCGCTCGTCGACGTTATTCCCGCTGCCGGATTCGATGTTGAGGAGGTCCTTGGACTCGTCGGCGCGGTAGAGCACGCCTCGGAGCACCCGATTGCCAAGGCGATTGCACTGGCCGCAACCGAACGGCTCGGTGTATTGCAGCCGGTCGAGTCGTTCACCAACCACGAAGGTCTCGGCGTGCAGGGCGTCGTCGGCGGTCGGGCCATTGTGGCCGGTCGCCCGCAACTCCTCGCTGACTGGTCCGTCGCCATCCCCGACGTTCTGATCGCGGCACAGCGTGATGCCGAGCAATCCGGACGTACCGCGATCATGGCGGCAATCGACGGGAAGGCTGCCGCGCTGTTCACCGTGGCCGACACGGCGAAGCCGACAAGTGCCGAGGCCGTTGCCCAGTTGAAGGCGTTGGGTTTGCGGCCGATCCTGCTCACGGGTGACAACGAGACGGTCGCCCGAACGGTGGCCAACGCGGTCGGCATTGACGAAGTGATTGCCGAGGTACTTCCGGCCGACAAGGTGGCGCGGATCAAGGAACTCCAAGCACAAGGCCGGATCGTGGCTATGGTGGGAGACGGCGTCAACGATGCCGCGGCCCTCGCCCAAGCCGACCTCGGACTGGCCATGGGCACCGGCAGTGACGCCGCCATCGAGGCCGCCGACCTCACCTTGGTCCGCGGTGACCTTCGGGTTGCCGCTGATGCCATCCGGCTCTCACGACGCACGCTCGCCACGATCAAGGCGAACCTGTTCTGGGCCTTCGCGTACAACGTCGCCGCCATCCCGCTTGCCGCGTTGGGTTATCTCAACCCGCTGATCGCCGGCGCAGCGATGGCCTTCTCCAGTGTCTTCGTCGTCTCGAACAGCCTTCGACTGCGCCGCTTCGGCCGATAGCTGCCCCTTGGTGCCGTGAGCTGCGAACTCGGGCGCGACTCAAGGGAATACCGGCAGCCACTGCGAAGGTGATGGAACCGAGCCGGCCCGTCAAGGACGGCCGTTGAGCCTTGATTCGTGCTCAACATCGCTACAGCGTTTTACGCATCCAGGGACAGCGTTTTACGTGTCGAAAGGGAGCGTTCATCGCACATCGGGCCATCTTTTCCGCTAGTCTTCAGCTGTGCTGGAGCGTCATCTGTTGCGAGTGGCCGAGGAGTCTTTGCACTCGTTCCGGGTGACCGTCATCAATGGCCCGCGCCAGTCGGGCAAGACAACGCTGGTGAAGCAACTGGTCGGGGAATCCGGAACGTACTGGAGTTTCGACGACGAGTCGGTTCGTTCCGCGGCGATGCTCGATCCGCACGGTTTCGTTGAACATGGTACGTCACCGGTCGCTTTCGATGAGGTGCAGCGTGGCGGAGATGCAGTGGTTCTTGCGGTGAAGTCCGTGGTCGATCGTCGGGTCGCACGTGGCCAGTTCGTGCTTGCCGGTTCGACCCGTTTCTTGTCGGTGCGACAACTGTCGGAGTCGCTGGCCGGACGCGCCGAGATCTTGGACCTCTGGCCGCTGTCGCAGGGCGAGTTGCTCGGGGTGCGCGAGACCTTCCTGGACACCCTGCTTGAGGCACCCGAAGAACTCGTCGGTCGTCGCTTCGAAGGGGTCGATCGAGGGGAGCTGTTCGGCCGACTGATCCGGGGCGGCTTTCCCGAGCTGATCGATGCTGCACCGTCGATGGCGTCTCGGTGGTACCGGAGTTACGTGCGGACGGTGGTGGAGCGTGACGTGGTGACGTCGTCAGCGATCACGCAGGCCGACGAACTTCCGACGTTGCTGCGATTGATAGCGGCGAACACTTCGGGAGAGTTGGTGACTGCGCGGCTCGCAGGTGATGCTCGCATGAGCGTGGATACGGTCAGCCGGTATTTGGCGCTGCTTGAGCTGGTCGGCTTCATCGTTCGTATCCGTGCGTGGACGCCGAGTTTGACGAGTCGTGAGAAACGGCACCCAAAGGTCCTCATTTCCGACACCGGATTGGCTTGTGCTCTGCTGGGTCGCAACGCAGACGGGCTTGGTTCGCCGACAAGTGCCCTGACCGGACCGATGCTGGAATCGTTCGTTGCGATGGAGCTTACGAAACAGCGCGGGTGGTCGGCGCGCCAACCGACGATTCGGCATTGGCGGGATCGAAATGGCGCCGAGGTCGACCTTGTCGTCGAGGACGACGACGGGACTGTCGCGGGGATTGAAGTGAAGGCGTCGGCAACCGTTTCGAGCGCGGATGTACGGCACCTGCAGTTGCTCCAGCACAAGCTCGGCGACCGATTCGCGGCCGGCCTCGTGCTGTACCTCGGCGATCGGGTCGTGCCGCTCGGAGATCGCCTCTGGGCGTTGCCCGTAAGTGCACTCTGGTCCGACTGAGGACCGCTGGCTGAGACAAGGATCAACCTATGGAAGTCGTCATCGTTGCCGAGGCGTCCGCCGCGGGTGCTCTCGTCGCGGACCAGATCGAGTATCTCGTCCGGTCGAAGCCGAACGCGGGGATCGGTCTCGCGACCGGCAGCTCGCCGCTGGAGATCTACCGTTCGCTCATCGACCGATATCGCGCCGACCGCGTGTCGTTCGCGGAAACGTCGATGTACATGCTCGACGAATACCTCGGTTTGCCCGAGGGCCATGACCAGTCCTACCGGGCGTTCCTTCACTCAGAGCTGCTCGATCACCTCGACGTCCCTTGGGAGCGGCTCTTCGGACCGAACGTGCATGCCGACGACCCTCGGGTCGCATGTGCCGAGTACGAGGCCCGGCTCGCAGCGTCGCCGATCGATCTGCAGATCCTCGGAGTCGGGTCCGACGGTCATATCGGTTTCAACGAGCCGACGTCGTCGCTCAACTCGCGGACGAGGGTCAAGACGTTGACCCGTCAGACCCGGGAGGACAACGCCCGTTTCTTCGACTCGATCGACCATGTGCCCCACCACGTCATCACGCAAGGCATCGGCACGATCCTCGACGCCCGCCACGTCGTGCTCATCGCGTGCGGAGCGGGGAAGGCATCTCCCGTCGCCAGCCTCGTCGAAGGCGCGTTGTCGGCGATGTTCCCTGCTTCGGCGCTCCAACTGCACCCGCACGCAACGGTCGTCGTCGACGAAGCCGCGGCCGGCATGCTCCAACTGGCCGAGTACTACCGCGACGTGTACGCCAATCGGCCCGCGTGGCAGAAGCTCCCGGACCTGGCGAACAACGAAGCGACCGACTGACTCCAATGAGCGACGTGACTGCTGATCTGCCCTTGCCGACGCATGCGTCGATTCGGGTGCTCTTCAACCACGTCGGCTACGCCGCCCACAGTCCCAAGCCGATCTTGGTCGAGGCACGTGCCGACGTGGTGTGGGTCGAAGTGGAACTGATCGAGGTTGTCACGGGAGCATGCGTCGGCGTCGTCACGCCGAGGTTCGTCGGTGGTGTTGACGGGTGGTCGCCGGGGCCGTGGTGGCGGGTCGACCTCGACGCGCTCGTTCGACCCGGGCGGTTTGTAGTGCGCTGGCAAACCGCCGACGGTGGGCGCGGTCAGAGCGAGACGATCACGATTCGGGCCGATCGCGATCAACGATCGATGGTCTCCGACATCGTCTTCTACCTGAAGGGTCAGCGTTGCACGGGCATCTACGACTCGGCCGATGCCAACGCACCGCGCATCGATGACGGTACCCGTCACGACGTTCACGGTGGTTGGTACGACGCGTCGGGCGACACGAGCAAGTACCTGTCCCATCTGTCGTATGCGGCGGGCATGAACCCGCAGCAGACACCGCTGGTGGTCTGGACGCTCCTTCGCTGTTGGCAGTTGTACCGGTCGGCCGGGGCCCACCCGTACTTCCTCGAACGGCTCCGTGACGAAGCCACCCACGGCGCCGATTGGTTGGTGCGGATGCAAGACGCTGATGGGTACTGGCACATGACCGTGTTCGACCGCTGGTCGAAAGATCCGTTACAACGTGGTCTGTGCACATACCGTACGCAGGCCGGTGACCTCTATGACGGCTACCGCTGTGGTTGGCGACAGGGCGGAGGGATGGCGGTAGCGGCCTTGGCGCTCGCTTCCACCGTCGATTGCGGCGGTGAGTTCGACAGCGAGCGGTATCTCAGCGCGGCTCGGTCAGGGTTTCATCACCTGGTCGAGCACGGTGACAGGTACCGGACCCATGGCGCCGCCGACGACCCCGAAGAGAACGTGCTCGACGACACCTGTGCCGTGCTCGCGGCGTGCGAGTTGACGCTCGTCGACGCCGACCCGGTAGCGGCGGAGGAGTTGGCGCGCCGAGTGGCATCGCTGACCGGTCGCGTGCGAAGCACCGGCGACGTGACGTGGCTGGTTGCGGATCCTCTTGAGCAACGGTCGTTCTTTCATGCCAGCGACGCCGGCCTGCCGATCGTGGCGCTGGCACGTGTCGCCGACGCTCTTCCGGGCCACGAGATGGCCGAGACAGCGGGTTTGGTGGCGGCACAACTGGTCGATGCGCAACTCTCGCTTGGGAGCCGTTTGGAGAATCCCTTCGGGTACCCGCCTCATTGGGTGATGGCCCCCGACACCGAGACGCGTGCGAGGTGGTTCTTCCCGCATCGCAATCCGTCTGGCTATTGGTGGCAGGGCGAGAACGCCCGACTCGCATCCTTGGCCGCAGCCGCATTTGGAGTCGCCAACTCGGATGAGCGTTCCGGCATTCACGACGCGGCTTGGCGTTGGATCGATTGGATCCTCGGTGCCAACCCGTTCGACGTGTCCATGCTGCAGGGCCGGGGGCGCAACAGCCCGGTCTACGTGCCACCGTTCGACAACGCTCCCGGCGGCGTCGCCAACGGCATCACGGCCGGGTTCGACGACGAGGACGACATCGTGTTCGCACCCGATCCGTGGGCCGACGATCCGCTCCAGAACTGGCGGTGGGGCGAGCAATGGATGCCGCACGCCGCGTGGTTGCTCTACGCCCTCGCCCTGTCCGATACCGGTGGTGCCGCCTGACCAACGACTGCGCCGCTTCAGGTGTAGGCCGAGAGCTGGTCGCGTGAGGAATTCTGTCGGGGGTCGGGGGGCGGCCCTGGTTCGCGTCGTTTCAGCCCAGGCCTCGTTTGGGGGCCAAGCCATCGTTCATGAAGTCGTGCGGCATGCGACAGTCGGGACGTTGCACCCTGGTGCCAAGGAGACCCTCAGCGCATGCTCGTGAAGTCGCTTGCCGTCGAATCCGCAGGGAGTGGGCGCCCGTAGTATTCCCGCGCGCTTCCTCTCATTCAGATTTGAAGGACTGTCCCATGGGCCATCGCAAACCCACAGCCTCAGGTGGTCCACCGCTCCCGTCCGCCGCCACGTGTGGTGATCTCGTCGAATTCGCCTCGCTCTCGACGATCGAGGCGTTGCGACGCCTCGACGTAACAGACGTTGGTCTGACAACGATCGAGGCCGAGGTTCGTCGTGGCCAGTTCGGTCCGAACGTTCTGGCCACACGTCATGTGACCGCGTGGGATGTTCTCTGGCGCCAGGTGCACAACCCCTTGTTGCTCTTGTTGCTGATTGCCGCCGGAGTCTCGGCCGGGACAGGGGGACTGACCGACGCCGCAATCATCGCGGTGATCGTCGCCCTCAGCGTCGGGCTCGGTTTCGTCAACGAGTACCGATCAGAACTCGCGGTGGCCGCGTTGCACGGCAATATCCACCACCAGGCGTCTGTGTGGCGCGACGGAACCCTGCAGCGAATCGATGTCTCGGCTCTCGTCCCCGGTGACGTGGTGCAACTCCGCGTCGGTGATCTTGTCCCGGCCGATGTGCGCCTCCTTGAAGCGAATCAGCTCGAATGTGACGAGGCGGTGCTTACCGGGGAGTCCATGCCGGCGGTGAAGTCGGCTGCTCCTGCGACTACCGACTCCGCCGTGGATCTTCCATCATGCGCGTTCATGGGCACAGTCGTGCACCAGGGTTCCGGGCGAGCCGTTGTTGCGGCAACCGGCTCGGCCACCGCGTTCGGCAAGATTGTCGTCGGCTTGGGAGAGCAGCAGACCGAGACGGCGTTCCAGGTCGGCCTCCGTGAGTTCTCGCGGTTGTTGGTCCGCGTTGCTGCAGTCCTCACGATCGCCATCTTCGTGGTCAACGTCGCGTTGAAGCGCCCTTTGCTCGACGCACTGTTGTTCTCGCTTGCGATCGCGATCGGGATTACTCCGCAGCTCTTGCCGGCGATCGTGAGCGTGGGTCTCTCGAGTGGGTCACGGTCGCTCGCCCGCAAACGGGTCCTCGTGAAACGCCTCGTCACGATCGAGGACTTGGGCAACATCGAGGTGCTGTTTACCGACAAGACCGGCACGCTTACCGAAGGTGCGATCACCTTTGCGGCGGCATTGAACGCGGACGGCACGGCAGACGCTCAGGTGCTGCTCCTGGGTCTCGTTTGCAACGAGGCGGCGATGAGCGCGACCGGCCCCACAGGTGGCAACGCGCTCGACGTTGCGCTCTGGAAAGCCAAGGAGTCCGGACCGCTTGCCGACGGCCCGAACGGCGTGGCCGGCTTCCAACGGCTCGGCCTGGCGCCGTTCGATCACGAACGACAACTCGCCTCCGTCGTCGTACGAACTCCGGAAGGCTCGCAGATACTGGTGACGAAGGGCGCGCCGGAAGTGATCCTCGCTCGCTGCACAAATACCCCACCATCGGCGGAGGTGACGCTCGCTCGATTGTTCGACGACGGCGCACGAGTAGTTGCGGTAGCAACCCGCGATGCGACGGGGATCACGCTGCCCGGCCCGAAGGATGAACACGACCTTCAGTTCAGAGGATTCCTCTCCTTCGTCGATCGGCCAAAATCCGACGCCGGCGAATCGATAGCGAAGCTGAACCGCATTGGAATAGCTGTCAAGATCATCACCGGCGACAACGGGGTCGTGGCGGCGAAGGTCTGCCGCGACCTCGGACTCGAAGTCGAATCAGTCCTTGCCGGGGTCGATCTCGAACGCCTCGACGACGACGAACTTGCGGCAGCGATCCCGCGCACCACAGTCTTTGCGCGGGTCAGTCCGGACCAGAAGGCGCGTATTGTCAAGGTCGCTCGACGAACCGGTGTCGACGTTGCCTATCTCGGTGACGGCGTGAATGACGCTGTCGCGCTACATGCCGCCGATGTCGGAATCTCCGTGGAGTCCGGTGCCGACATCGCTAAGGACGCCGCCGACATCGTGTTGCTCGACAAGGACCTGGGCGTACTCGCCGATGGGGTCATGGAAGGACGGCGGATCTTCGCCAATACGCTGAAGTACGTCCTCATGGCGACGTCGTCGAACTTCGGAAACATGTTCAGCGCTGCGGGCGCCTCCTTGTTCCTGAACTTTCTGCCGATGCTTCCGTCACAGATCCTTCTGAACGGACTCCTCTACGACGCAGGACAACTCGCGATTCCCGGCGACAACGTCGACGCTGAGATCCTCGCCCGACCCGCCGCGTGGGACATTGGTTTCGTTCGA
This sequence comes from Acidimicrobiia bacterium, assembly GCA_031368215.1. Taxonomy (GTDB): domain Bacteria; phylum Actinomycetota; class Acidimicrobiia; order Acidimicrobiales; family JANYDT01; genus JANLQX01. Next base: position 84,595 of record JANLRD010000008.1, read on the forward strand.
CGGTTCATGTCCATCTTCGGCCCAATTAGCTCGATCTTCGACTTCATGACGTTCTTCGTGATGATCAAGGTGCTCAAGGCGAACCACAGCGAGTTCCAAAGCGGTTGGTTCGTGGAGTCGGTCGCCACGCAAGCACTCGTCGTGTTCCTGATCCGTACCCGGCGAGTCCCGTTCTTCCGAAGCCGACCGAGTAGATCGATGATCATCACTCCCGTCGTGTGCGGCATCGTCGGTGCGGCCCTGCCATTCACCCCCGCCGCGCACTTCCTCGGGTTCTCCGCACTGCCGACCAAATTCTTCCTGATCCTGATCGCCATGACGGTCACGTATCTGACGCTTGTGGAATTCGCCAAGATCCGCTTCTATGCCAACGATGCACGGCGGCCCAAACGGCAACCTGTCAGTCCGCACGAGCATCGAGATCATCGTGTTGCGCGACGACTCGGACGCTTCACCCACTACGGACCACCGAAGCAGTACGGACCACCGAAGCCTGTTGTACGGAGCCGCCCTCAGACTGAAGACCAGTCCTCCAGTTCGCGGCTGAACGAATAGGGATTCAGGCGGCTTTCAGGCGTTGACCGAGAGCTGGCCGCGTGAGGAATTCTGTCGGGGGCGGGCCTGGTACCCGAGCGTGTACGAAGCGAGCATGACGACGACGCCCTCGACGAACAGCGAGGCGAGGCCCATCGGCTCGAGCCAGTTGCCGATGTCGTCGTGCGACAGTGGGAGGCCGGTGGTCCGGGTCAGGCTGTATCCGACCAGCGCGCCCAAGCTTGAAAGGCCGGCGATACGCCACCCCAGCTGGGAGTTGCGGTGTACGAGCAACGAGCCGGCCACGACGCATCCGATGATCAGGAGGAGGTAGCCGACGCCCAGGTACGGGACCTCGCGCAGCTTGGTTTGCAGTTCGAGCAGGTGGATCAGCGCGATGCCGCTCAAAGCGACGACGGCGGCGGCGCGGGGGACTTCGAGTGAATGTTCGGAATTCATGATGCGATCCTGCGGGATGCCGGGTTTGAGCATGGTTTGGTCCGGGTTAAGCGAAGGGAAGCTTCAACCCAGTTTCTTGCCACCTTTCGGATGTCGACTTTTCATCACCGTCGAGTTCGATCACGTCGGGAAGGTCGGGCGTCAACGACCTCCCCCGTCATCACCGCTAGAGCGCTCGGGCGACAGCCGCTGCACCATGGACGGCAGCCTGGATGGTGTCGGTGCCGTTCACGTTGCCGGCGAGGTGCACATTGAGGCCGGCCGCGCGTAGGTAGTCCGTGATCTCGGCGTTGGGCTCGTGATACGTGGCGATCACGACGGTGTCGGCCGGGAAGGTGCGGACCAGCTCGTTGCCGATCCCTCTGGCGATGACTTCGGTTGCGGTGATCTCGCGAAGAGCCATCGACGGCACGAAGTGGACGCCGGCCGCGAGGAGGCGTTCGCGGCTTGCTTCGACGGTGGCGGGTGGGTACGGGATGGTTGCCCCAAGCTGTTCCAGTCGGCTGATGATCGTGACATGGGCTCCGCCGGCGAGAAGCTTGTCGGTCGCCGAGATCGCTTCGAATGTGGCGGTGTCGTCGTAAACAACGGCGGTGCGTCCGATGGTTGCGCTTCCGCCGAAGCCCAGCACGTCCCAGACGGTGTACACGTGCGGCAGGGAACCGCCGGGGACGGGCACTGACGGGCTCGACAGTTGGAAGCCGTTGCGCCGAGGGGTTGAGCCGGTGGCCACGATCACCTCGTCGGGTCGCTCCGCGATGACGAGGTCGGGGTCGACGGGGGTGCGCAGGTGGACGTGGACGCCGAGTCGCTTGATCTCGTCGGCGAGGAAACCGGTGAGTGCCGCCAGGTCGGCCCGGTGCGGGGCGGATGCAGCCATGCGCACCTGGCCGCCGAGGTGAGCCGTCATCTCATAGAGGTGGACGTCATGGCCGCGCAACGCTGCGGTGCGGGCGGCTTCGAGACCGGCGGGACCTCCGCCAATGATGAGGACCTTCTTGCGAACAGCTGCCGGCGCCGGGGCCTCGAATGCGACGGTGCTCTCTTTGCCGGCGGCGATGTTGACGACGCACTGGAGCCGACCTGTGGTCATGAGCTGCGCGACGCAGCCCATGCTGGTGCCGATGCACGGGCGGATCTCGGCCTCGCGTCCCTCACGGGCCTTCCTGACCAGGTGGGGGTCGGCGACCATGGCCCGCACCAAAGACACCATGTCGGCGGCGCCTGATTCGACGATGTGGCTGGCGTGGTCGAGCGTCATGATGCGGCCGGTGACGATGGTAGGCACGCGTACTGATCGCGTGACCTGTTCGCTGCTCTCGAGCTCGTAGCCGAGCGGGTCGTCGAGGGTGGAGAGGAACTTGTGGAACCGCCAGTAGGAGCCCATGGAGATGTCGAGGAAGTCGACGAGTGGTTCGATGTGCCGGGCGATGGCGGAAGCCTCGGCGGGGTCGATCCCTCCTTGGATGAAGTCGGTGCCCGACAGACGCACGCCGACGGGGAAGCCTGCGCCGACCTCAGCCCGTATCGCGTGGAGGATCTCCACGACGAAACGGGTCCGGTTCTCCAGTGACCCTCCGTACTCGTCGTCTCGCAGGTTCGTGGCCGGCGAAAGGAACTGACCGATGAGGTAGCCGTGCGCGCCGTGCAGTTCGACCCCGTCCATGCCGCCCTCGCGGCAACGTGCGGCAGCTGCGGCGAAAGCCGCGACGGTGTCGTCGATCATCGTCTTGGTCATCGGCCGGGGCACGATGTTCACGGACGGCGCCGGCACGGCAGAAGCCGAGATCGGCTGGCCGGCGCGACCGTAGGCAGCGCCGCCGTGCCACAGCTGCTGGAACACCTTGGTTTCATACGTATGCATACGTGTTGACAGCTCCTCGTAGAACGGGAGGACTCGATCGGTGAACACCGGGATCGACGTGGCTGAGCTCGGCTGCACGCCGGCAATCTCGATGATGGTGAGCCCGATACCGCCCTTCGCCCGCTCCTCGTGATACCTGATGAGGTCCTCGCCGGTGGTGCCGGTGGAGTGCGCGGTGCGGGCAATGCGATTCGGCACCTTGCAGTTACCGATCTGCAGAGGCTGGAAGAGGTTGTCGTAGTTCATGATGCGTTCAGTCCCAGCGAACGGGGAGCGTCTCGAAACCGTTGAGCACGCTGGCTTTCACCTTGGTGGGGGTCCCATCAGGTCGGATGTTGGGCATGCGGTCGAGCACTGCTTCGAGCGCCACGGCGGCTTCGATGCGCGACAGCGGCGCTCCGAGGCAGTAGTGGATACCGATGCCGAACGCGGCGTGGCGCTTGAGGTCCTTGAGGTCGCGGGTGACATCGAAGTGATCCGGGTCGTCCCATGCGCCGGGGTCCCGGTTGGCCGAACCGAACGGCATGTACACCTTCGAATCCTGGGGGATCTCGACGTCGTGGAGGGTCACCGGGCAGTTGTTCGTCCGGAACAGTCCGTGAACGGGGGCATCGATACGAAGGCTCTCCTCGATGGCATTCGGGATGAGGCTGCGGTCTGCATGAAGAATCGCCAGCTGGTCGGGATGGTGCATGAGCCGATTGACGATGTTGCCGATCAGCAGTGTCGTCGTGGCCGAACCTGCCACCAGTAGGAACTGACAGAAGCCGATGACCTGTTGCTGGGTGAGCTTCTACCCATCGCGTTCCACCGTGAGCAGGCGCGTCAGGAGATCTTCGGGCACCTGCTCGCCTGCTGCGATGGCGTCGGCCCGGCGTTGGATGTGAGGTCCGAAGTAGGCGTAATAGCTGCGGTACGCGTTCTTGACCTCGTCGTTGGCGTTGCGGCCTCCCTCGAGCGCCACGGCCTCGGCCATAGGGAGTACCCAGGACCGGAACATCGAGATGTCTTCCTTCGGCATGCCCAGCATCCAACACATCACGACCAACGGCAGAGGCATGGCCAGGTCGTACACGATGTCGCCCGAACCACGCCCGACGCACGCATCGAGCAGTTCGTCGACGAGCAGTCGGATGTCGGGTTCCATCGCTTCGAGCACGGAAGGCTTGAAGGCGCGCGAGATGGCGAGGCGCTCGGTGGTGTGCACCGGCGGGTCGCTCGACACCAGCACACCCGAACCGATGACGCCGAACGCCAGGCCCGGCCCGAACTTGGATGACCAGGTCTCGTCATCGCGCAGCGCGGCCGTCACGTCGGCCTCCCGTGACAGGGTCCAGTGCTCGGCCGGGATCATCGTGTGGTTCACCGGGCACGTGCCGCGGAGCTCGGCGAAGGTGGCAGCAGGGTCGTCCTGAAAATCCTCGGAAAGCAGGTTGAACACGACGGCGTGGGGATCGAAGATCATGAGAGCACTTCCTCGGGGAACAGCACAGCAGCCAGTGCCTCGGCTTGGCGGGTCATGGCGGGCTTGGAGGCGGTCAGTGCGGGCAGCGACTCGATCTGGCACAGGCCCAACAACACGGTGAAGAACATCTTCACGGTTGCGTCGCGATCACGACCTGACTTCGGACGCCACACGTTGGCCTGCGCAAGGTGCCAGTCCGCGAGGAGCGCAGCCAACTCGGGTTGGCGCTGGCTGGCCAGATGCAATTCGGCCAGCAGACGGCGGGTGGCGGCGAACTCGTCGGCCATGAAGGCGCGCACGGTCTGCGTGGCGGTCGGCCGCAAGCCGCGCTCGGTCGGGCCCAGCCGTGACAACGCATCGCGACCCGCAGCCACCATCAGCTCGACCTTGCCACCGAAGTGGTTGTAGATCGCCGGAGCCGACACGTCAGCCCTTCGGGCGATGTCACCCAGGGTTGCCCCGTCGAATCCGTTCGCCACGCAGGAGGCCGCTGCGGCAGCCAGCAGCCGTTCGCGGGTGGCGACGCCGGCGTCGTCCACCTTGGACGGACGGCCGAGTTGGACCTCGTCAGTTGCCGAGGCCACGCTTGTCGCCTTCCCAGCGGTTCCGGTGGACGAAGTCCTCCACCGGACGACGGTTCACCGGGCCGAACGAGGCATCCGGCCAGCCGATCGGGATCATCGCCGCGATCTTGACGTGGTCGGGGATGCCGAGGACCGCGCGTATCGTCGGGTCGGCAGCCATGTGCATGGTGGTGAAGACGCTGCCGAGGCCGAGTGCTCGGGCGGCCAACAGGATGTTCTGCGCCGCCGGGTAGAGCGCCGACCACGTGAACTGTTCTCGGGGTGCACCGAACGGATAGATGACCGGGCCGGTGACGAAGATGATCACCGGCGCCTGATCGAGTGTGTCGATCATCTTGGCGGTGCCATCGAGCATCAGTCGTGTGGTGCGATCGGTACGTGGCATCGCGGCCACCCGGTCGGCCATCGCCGACAGTATCGCCGCGGCGATCTTTGCCTTCGGTTCCGGGTCGTCGACGACGACGAAGTCCCAGCCCTGGCTGTTTCCCGGGCTGGGTGCGCGAGTGGCGGCCCACAACAACTTGTCGATCAGCTCGGCGGGGACCAGATCCGGTTTGAGCAGCCGTATCGCCCGGCATGTCTCCATCGCTTCGAACACGTCCATGTTGCGACGTTAATGACGCTTCATTAATGTCGCAAGCCATGACCGATCTGCCCAGCAACCACCAGCTCATCGATCTGACCGGCAAGCGTGCGCTCGTCACCGGGGCGGCGAAAGGCATCGGGGCGGCGATCGCGAGCCGTCTGGCTGAGGCGGGAGCGCACGTGACCATCGCCGACCTCGATCCGGCCGGTCGGGATACGGCCGCTGCTCTTGTTGCCCGGGGCCCGTCGGCTGACTTCGTGTCGTGCGACATCACGGACGCGTTGCAGCTGTCCGATGCGGTGGCGCTCGCTGCCGGCGACGACGCACTCGACATTCTCGTCAACAACGCCGGCATCTTTCCGACCACGGGACCGATCGGCGACGTCACCGACGAGTTCGTGGCGCGCATGCTCGAGATCAATGTGCGGGCCCAGTACTCCGCTGCCCGCGACGCCAGCCGGCTCATGAGGCGCGGTGGCAGCATCGTGAACCTCGCCTCGATCGCCGCCATCCGCGGTGGCGCCAACATCAGCGCTTACACCGTCTCCAAAGCCGCCGTGGTCGGTATGACCCGGGCCTTCGCGAACGAGCTCGGACCCCGCGGCATTCGGGTGAATGCGATCGCCCCGGGCATCATCGACACGCCCGGGGTGCAGGCGCAGCTGGAGCCACTCAAGGCCGGCGGCCTCGACATCGACAGGGCCATCGCGTCGAACCCACTTCGCATCGCCGGTCAGCCCGACCACATCGCCCGTGCCGCCCTGTTCTTGTGCTCGGACCTCGCCGCGTTCGTCACCGGTCTGGTGCTGGTGGTCGACGGCGGCGCTACCGCTTGATCATCAGGGCACATGGCGTAGTTTCTGGCCATGAAGGAATTGATCTACCACCGGTTGCTCCTCCCTGCTGTCGCCCGCAATGCCGACCGGCCCTGCGCCACGAATGCAGCATCCGGCGAGGTCACGACGTTCGCCCAGCACCTCGACCGGACGAGCCGTCTGATCGGCGGGCTCCGCAGCCTCGGGGTCGGCCGCGGCGACCGCTTCGCCGTGATGACGCTCAACTCGCCGGCATATCTCGAGCTGTACCACGCAGCGTTTCTCGGCGGCGGCATCATTAACCCGCTGAACCTAAGGTTCGCACCCAAGGAGCTCGCGTATGTGCTGCGCGATTCCGAGACGAAGGTCTGTTTCGTCGACGCGATCTTCGCCGGGCTGATCGACGCGGTGCGCGCCGACGCCGGGCTGGAGAAGGTCGTCCTGGTCGGCTCGGGTGATGTCCCTCACGACATCACCTACGCCGAACTGCTCGCGACGGCGAAGCCGGTGATTCCCGACGAGGGGGAGGAGACCGATCCGGCCGTACTGATGTACACGGGTGGAACGACCGGGCTGCCCAAGGGCGTGCTTCTCGACCAGCGTGCCGAGATCCTCAACTGCTACCACGTGATGATGACGCTGCGCTTCGAGCGCGATTCGATCAACCTGATGCAGACCCCGATGTTCCATGCCGCGTCGATGTTCGGCGTGCTCGGCGGACCGGCCCTCGGAGCCCACAGCGTGATTGTGCCGATGTTCGAACCGAAGGCGGTAATGACGGCGGTCGAGACGTATCGACCCTCGATCACCACAATGGTGCCCACGATGATCGGCCTCACCATGGCCCACCCCGAGTTCCGGCCGAGCGGACTGGGCAGCTTCAAGGATCTGGTCTACGGAGCATCACCGATGCCCCATGCCCTGCTCGAAAAGGTCCTGGCGCTGTACCCGGACATGAACATCTGGCAGGGCTACGGCATGACCGAGAGCTCGAGCGTTCTGACCCTTCTCGGCCCCGACGAACACCGCGCCGGCGGGAACTACCTCCACTCGGCCGGATTGCCGCTGCCCGGCGTTGCACTCCGAATCGAGAACGAGGCGGGTCAGGAACTTCCTAACGGTGAGCCGGGTGAGGTCTGCGCGCGCGGCGGCAACTTCATGATCGAGTACTGGAAGAAGCCGGACGCGACGGCCGACGTTTTCCAAAGCGGTTGGTACCACACGGGCGATGCCGGCTACGTCGATGCCGACGGCTACCTCTATCTGGTCGACCGGGTGAAGGACATGATCGTGACCGGCGGCGAGAACGTTTACTCGACCGAGGTCGAGAACGCGTTGAGCGACCATCCGTCGGTTGCCCAGGTCGCGGTGATCGGGATCCCGTCGGACAAGTGGGGCGAGGCTGTGCACGCAATCGTGGTGCTGAAACCCGGCGCGCAGGCGACCGAAGGGGAGCTCATCAACCACTGCCGTGAATGGATCGCCGGCTACAAGCTCCCGAAGAGCGTGGAGTTCCGCACCGAGCCGCTTCCGCTGTCGGGCGCGATGAAGGTCCTGAAGAAGGACCTCCGCGCGCCCTACTGGGAAGGACGCGACCGCAAGGTCAACTGACCGGATGCCTCAACCGCAAGAGGAGGGTGCAGGAAGGTCGTGGCCACATCATTGGTCCTCGGCCAGTGAACGTGCGGTGGCGTAGTCGGCCTTGCCGTTGGCCGCCCGTGGAACGGTGTCGACCACGATGACTCGGCGGGGCGCCTTGTACGAAGCAAGGGTCGCTTTCGCGTGAGACACCAGGAGCGAACTCAGCTCGTGTGGATCCACGTCGCGTCCGGGAACGAGCGATACCAGTGCGGTGATCGACTGCCCGTAGCGTTCATCGGGCAAGCCGAACACGAGGCAGTCATCCACCGCTGGGTGGGTCTTCAGCGTTTCCTCGACCTCCTCGGCGAACACCTTCTCGCCAGCAGTGTTGATGACCTGAGAGCCTCGCCCAAGCAGCGAGATCCTGCCATCGGCTGCGACGGTTGCGTAGTCACCGGGGAACGACCATCGAACGCCGTCGATGACCCGAAAGGTGCGCTCCGACTTCTCCGGATCCTTGTAGTAGCCGAGCGGAACGCCCTCGGACAGTGCGACCATTCCGATCACACCCGAGCCTCGCACGACGTGCTGGTCGGCCTCGTCGAAGACCTGGGTCGTCGGGCCGATCGCGAACGAAGCAGTGTGGGCAGGTGCGTCCTTGGTGTGGATGGACTGACCCATCGACCCTTCAGTCGCCGCGATGATGTCGAGAATGATCAGCTGGGGGATGTGATCGACGAGAGCGTCCTTCATGTCTTTGGAGAACATCGCTCCGGAGGAGGCGATCACCTTCATCGTGTCGAGCTTCCTCGGACGACCGGCAGCCCGGTCGTCATCGAGCACCCTGACCATCGGGCGGCTGAAGGCGTCGCCGACGACGGTGATCATCGTGACGGATTCCCGTTCAACCGTGTCCCAGACCTCGACCGGGTCGAACTTCCGGCCGCCGGTCAACACTATGCAGCCGCCGTACAACTTCGTAGGGGTGCAGCCGATGCCCATACCGGTGCCGTGCATGAGCGGACACGGGACCATCGAACGCGGCAGACGACCTTGCGAGGCAAGGAGTGCGGCCGTCGTCGGGATATCGTCCGGCGACTGCGGGGGTAGGCCGAGCAGGGGAGCGAGGCCGCGCAGTCCGGCGAGCACTCCTCCTCCGACTGCACCCATCACGCCTTTGGGAAGACCGGTGGTGCCTCCGGTGTAGAAGAGTGCAAGGTCGTCAGGAGATCGGGTGATCCTTGGCGCAGGGCTCGCTTGCGCGATAAGTTCGTCGTAGACAAACGAGCCATCTGTACACGTATCATCGTCTCGAACCTCGATCCATGCTTTGACGAGTGGTAGGCGACCTCGGACCTTGTCGATCTGTGCACCGAGGCTCGAGTGGTACACAACCGCTTCGCTGTCGGAGTTCTCGAGAAGATACGCGAGTTCGTTTTCGAGGTAGCGGTAGTTGACGTTGACCGGCACGGCCCGAAGCTTCAGCGCGGCGAAGTGGGTTTCGAGGTATGCCGGAGAATTGAACAGGTACATGGCGACCTTGGAACCGTTGCCGATCCCTGCGCAGGAAAGGAACCCGGCGAGACGCGCCGACCTCTGCTCGTGCTCGGACCAGGTGTGCCGGGTGCCGTGTTGAACGACGGCCTCCTGGTCACCGATCGTGTCGGCCAGCGCTTCCCAGATGGTGGCGAAATGGGTCTCCACAGCAAAACCTCCAAGTCGCGGCCGAGTCTGGCACACGGCCGCTCAACTACGAGCGCGGTATGAAGCGGATCGGCAGGGCCTTCATCGGGCGGAGGAAGAAGCTTGGATCGTGAAGCGGCTGGGGTAGGTCTCCGTCGAGTTCGATGTGTTCGGTGCGAGCGAGAAGGATCTCGAAGGCACTTGTCATCTCCTGGCGGGCCAACGCCGCGCCGAGGCAGAAGTGCGCCCCGAGACCGAACGCGATGTGCTGGTTGGCGTTCTCGCGCGTGATGTCGAACCGGTCGGGACCCGCAAAGACATCGGGATCGCGGTTGGCCGCGCCGTAGCGGACCATCACCGATGAACCGCCTGGGATTTCCACCCCGGCGATAGACGCCGGACACGTGGATGTGCGCCACAGTCCTTGCACCGGGCTGTCGAAGCGCAGGGCTTCCTCGATGAAGTTCGCAAGCAACTCCGGCCGGGACCGCAGGAGCGCCTGTTGATCCTGGTGCGTGGCAAGCAGATGCATGGCGGTGGCCATTCCACCTGTGGTCGTCTCGAATCCGCCCGTGACGAGCTGGTGCATC
>JANLRD010000016.1:0-10930 GCA_031368215.1 Acidimicrobiia bacterium
CGACCTGGCGTGTAAGCCCGGCGCTGCCGGTCGAAGCATGTCGGGAACCCGACACGAATCGGGTCAGGCGCCGGCCACCCAACTTCCGTGGAAGCCGAACGGGATCCGCACGGGCAGCTTCACCGTGGCGACCGGAGGGCCCGCGAAGTTCGTGGCGTCGACGATCACGAGATCGCTCGTGTCGGTCGACTCGTCGTAGACGTAGTTCATGACCCATCCGGCGTCCTCCTGTCCTCCCGCCTCTCGTGAGGGGTCGGCCACGAAGACACCCTCGCCCGGTCGGCGCCCCGCTCCATAGTTGTGCTCTTCGCACGAACCCGTTGCATGGTCGTACTTGAGGAGACGGGTGTCGGCGAGGCCCGAGCCATCCGCCGGCCTGGTGGCTGCCATGTATCCATAGCGGTAGGGAAGGCCGACGCGATCATCGGCAACGCGGGCGAACTCCGCGGGACGGTCGTCGAGTGCCCGCTCGCGCACCGTTCCGGTGGCGAGCGAGAGCTCCCATTGGTACAGATTGGCGAACTCGTCGAAGTCGTTCGATCCTTCACGCCACAGGGTGCGGAAACGGCCGACGTCGATGACGACGGAGCCGTCGCGCTCGAAGGCGTTCATCGGGTGGAACACGTAGCACGGGTCGATGTCGAACCACTGCACGTCGTCGGTCGAACCAGCGCGGGGCATCACGCCGATCCTGGCGCCGTAGTCGTCGTCCCACCGGAACGGCATGGAGCCGGTCATTGCCAGGTCGAGGTCGAAGATGACGGGCAGATCCATGAAGATCGTGTAGTTCCGCGTGGTCACGAAGTCGTGCATCATCGTCGGACCCTTGACCGGGATCTCCGTCGACTGCACGAGCTCACCGGCGGCATTCACTCGGTGGTAGGTCAGGTAGGGCGGAAGCTGGCCGTAGCCGAAGAACAGCATCTCGCCGGTCTCGGGGCATACCTTCGGGTGCGCGGTCATCGCCGTGTTCAGCCGACCACCGAAGATATGTGCACCTACCGTATCGAGGAGCCCGTCGACCTCGTAGGGGAAGTGGGCCTCTTCGAGGCAGAGGATGCGTCCGGCGTGGTGGATCACGTGGGTGTTGGCGGCCGACGCCGTGCGATCGAACACGAAGTTCTCGTCCATCATCGCAATGTCGTCACCGGCCAGCTTCGGAGTGCGGACGTAGCGGTTGCGGTACCACGACGCCTGGCCGCCGTCGATGCGAAGGCCGTGCAACATACCGTCGCCGAAGAACCAGTGGGGCGACTTCCCCGACTTCGGATTCGCACCGTTGCGGATATAGAGACCGGTCAGCTCCGAAGGGATCGCGCCGTGGACCTCGAGGTCGGTCAGTGTGATCTCTTCGAAGACCGGGGCGTAGTTGCCGCGGAGGTGCCAGGGCAGTTTGCTGGTCGGAGTGTCGGCAAGGTTGGTCATAGGCCAATTCTAGGGAAGAGGCCAGCGCTACCACCCGCCCGGGGAACGCGCCGGTAGCCTCGGCCGTCGTGGATCTTGGAGGACGATGGCCGACGACGCAGGCGACGGACGAGCTGCGTCGCGTCTTCGCCGAGCCGGCATTCGAGGACGGCGGGTGGGATTCTCTGCAGGTGCCCGGACACTGGCGGAGCGAACCGGCGTTCGCGGAGAACGACGGGGCGTTGCTGAGCCGTCATCGTTTCGAGGCCCCCGGGCCGGCACAAGGCCGTCGAGCATGGCTGGTGTTCGAGGGCGTGTTCTATCAGAGCGATGTTTGGCTCGATGGCGCCTACGTGGGCGACACGGAGGGCTACTTCACCCCCCACGAGTTCGAAGTCACCGACGCACTCCGCATGCGGAGCGACCACGTGCTGGCGGTGGAGGTCACGTGTGCCCCGCAGCGATCACGCACGTCGAAGAGCAACCTGACCGGCGTCTTCCAGCACTGGGACTGCATCGACCCGAACTGGAATCCCGGCGGCATCTGGCGACCGGTCCGAATCGTCGAGAGCGGTCCGGTCCGCATCAACCGGCTCCGCTCGGTGTGCGTGTCGGCGTCGTCGGAGCGGGCCGAGGTGGCGTTCCGGGCGCTCGTCGATGCGTCGGTCGCCGGCCCGGTCGTCATGCGCGCTCAGGTCGGAGAGACCCAGTACGAGCATGTGCAGACCCTCGCGGTCGGGCACAACCGGGTCGAATGGAACGTCGTCGTCGAACGACCCGTGCTGTGGTGGCCGTGGTCGCTCGGCGGGCCGAACCTCAACGATGCGCACGTGCAGGCCCTTGTCGATGGCGAGGTATCCGACGAACGGCGGTTCCGCATCGGCCTCCGTCAGGTCCGGATGAAGAACTGGATCTGGGAGATCAACCACGAGCGCATCCATCTGAAGGGAGCCAACCTCGGCCCGACGCGCATGGCGATCGGTGAGGCAACAGCCGACGAACTCCGCCACGATCTCGTGATGGCGAAGGAGGCGGGCCTCGACCTTGTTCGGTTGCACGCCCACATCTCGCACCCGGCGATCTACGACGCCGCCGACGAGATCGGCATGCTCCTGTGGCAGGACCTTCCGCTCCAGTGGGGGTATGCGAGAACGATCCGCAAGGGCTCGACCAAGCAGGCACGCGACGCGATCGACGTGCTCGGACACCACCCGTCGATCATCACGTGGTGCGCCCACAACGAACCTCTCGCTCTCGACATCGAACCCGACGCGCTCGGAGGCCCGAAGAAGGCCGCCGAGATGATCACGAAGTACCTCACGCTGCAGATGCTGCCGACGTGGAACAAGACCATCCTCGACACCGCGCTTTCGCGGGCGATGAGCAAGGCCGACAGATCGCGGCCGGTCAATGCGCACTCCGGGATCCTTCCCGGACCGTTCTCCGGAGGCACCGATTCACACCTGTACTTCGGCTGGTACCACGGCGTCGAGCGCGACCTCACGAGAGCCGCCGGGATCATCCCGCGGGTGATGCGGTTCGTGAGCGAGTTCGGAGCGCAGGCCGTGCCGAACGACGCCACGTTCTGCGAGCCGGAGCGGTGGCCCGATCTCGATTGGGAGCGGCTCGCCCAGACCCGCTCCCTGCAGAAGACGTTCTTCGACCGCCACGTCCCGCCCTCTTCCTCGGCCACGTTCGACGCGTGGCGCACCGCCACGCAGACGTACCAGGCCGAGGTGCTGCGCCGCCACATCGAGGAATTCCGGCGCATCAAGTACCGGCCGAACGGCGGCTTCTGCCTGTTCTCGCTGGCCGACGCGCTCGACTACCCGGCGGTCACGTGGGCAATGCTCGGGCACGACCGATCTCCCAAGCGCGCCTACGAAGCGGTCACCGACGCGTGTCGTCCGGTCATCGTCACCTGCGATCGTCCACCGGCCGCCGTTGCCGTGGGCGATGCGTTTCGTCTCGACGTGCACGTGGTGTCCGATGTCCGCCACGTGCTCCGCGGCGCCATGGTCCGCGCCCGCATCCATTGGCCGGGCGGCGAACACGTGTGGGTGTGGGAGGGCGACGTCGCCGCCGATAACGTGACCCGCATCGGCGCAGTGGATCTGATCGCACCGTCGCCCGCGCACCCCTCGGCCCTCGCCCACGCCCGGTCGGGCCTCGACCCTGCCCGAGAGCTCATCGTGGACCTCACGTTCGAGCACCCCGAGCACACGGCGACCAACCGCTACGTGAGCCGGTTCGTCTAGACGGACGACGCATCGCTGGCCATCCCAGATACGCCCACGACGCATCCCACGTGGCGCGATTCCGACGGTTCGCGGACGATTCTTGGTGTATCTGGGATGCCCGGGAACGGCATCTGCGATCGCTTGACGGGAGTTTCGCTTTCTGCTCCGGTTCGCCCCGGGCTGCTCCGCGCTGCGACACTCGCGTGATGCCCTTCGCCTTTCCTGCTGACGATCATCTCGGCGCTCATCGTCCGTTCGGCCTCGGCTACTGGCCCATGCCGGAGGACGACCCGGGCGTCGGGATCCCGCGTGAGTCGATTCGCATCGTCACCCCCGACCGGGCGCTCGTCCGTGGCGTGCTCTGGCGTGCCCCCGTAGGCGTGCCCGAGAAGAAGACTGCCGTCATCCTCAGCCACCCGCGCGGCGACTTCTCCGTGCACTACGCGTGCCCGCTGCTCGCGGCAGCCGGGTACGCGACGTTCGGCTTCGGCACCCGATACCAGAACAACGACACCGATTGCCTCCACGAGTCGTGCATCACCGATGTGAAGGCAGCGGCCGACGAGATGCGCCGGCGCGGCTACGAATCGGTGATCCTGCTCGGCAACTCGGGAGGCGGGTCGCTGATGGCACTGGCCCAGAAGGAACACGGGTGCGGCGACGGGTTCCTCGCCATCGCCGCCCACCCCGGCGAGGGGGTGTTCATGGGTCATGTGATCGACCCGTCGGTGGCCGACGAGAGCGACCCGTTCTCGACCGTGCCGGAGCTCGACATGTACAACCCCGACAACGGCTGGAAGCCGTGGCCGAACCCGGTCGAATACGACCGCGACTGGCTTGCCCGTTACCGAACGGCGCAGCTCGAACGCATTGCCCGCATCGATGCCATGGCCAGGGCGTCGATCGCCGAGGCCGACGACGCCAGGACCCGTGGACTCGCTCTCGACAAGGAGTTCGACCCGAGGGCGTGGCGCGAACTGCGTCGGCGAGGTGTGTTCACCAAGTACCTCGTCATCTACCGGACTCTCGCCGATCCGGCCTATCTCGATCTCTCGATCGAGCCCGACGAACGCAGGCTCGGATCGCTCTTCGCCTTCCCCGATCCGTTCGAGGCGAACTACGGGCGCGGCGGGCTGGCCCGTACGATGACGGCCCGCGGGTGGCTGTCGACCTGGTCAGCGCTCTCGTCCCACGCCAAACTGGCCGACACGATGCCCTTCGTGACGGTGCCGACGATGATCGTCCACCCGACCGCCGACACCGAGATCCGGGTCCGCGAGGCCCTGGAGATCCGTGACGCGTCGGGCTCCGCCGATCTGACCTACCTCGAGATGACGGGGGCCTTGCACTACCTCGAGGGGAGTCGCCGAGAAGCCTTGAGCGCCGTCGTGGAGTGGCTGAACGCCCGGTACACCTGACGGAGCCACGCGACCCGCCAAACTCGCGCCCGGCGATTGCGCGTGAGCCGCGCGCCCGCAGTACCGTTATCGCCAGCGACGAACACCTCCGGGTGGTCGATCGCGATGACCGATACAACGCATCGCCGCCAGGCATGGCGACACCGAGGAGCACTCACTACATGGCCCAGGTCACCAGAACGCTCGGCGGCAGCCGTCGAAAAGTCCCGTTCGCCGTCGAGTTCTACCGGTCCGCCATCGGCAAGAAGTGGACGATGGCGGTCACCGGGGTGTTCCTGATCCTCTTCGTGGTCGGCCACATGGTCGGCAACTTGAAGATGTACCTCGGGACCATGCCGTCCACCAGTAAGTACGCGTACCACATCGATGAATACGGTGAGTTCCTCCGTCACCTCGGCGAGCCGATCTTCCCGCGCACAGTGCTGCTGTGGATCATCCGCTTCGCACTGATCGGCGCATTTGCCCTTCACATGCACGCAGCGTTCTCGCTCACGGTCATGAACAAGAAGGCCCGCGTCGTGAACTACGCATCGAAGCGGGACTACCTCGCCGCCAACTTCGCGTCACGCACCATGCGCTGGACCGGGATCATCGTCATCTTGTTCCTGCTGTGGCACCTCGCCGATCTCACCTGGGGTCTGCGGGGGATCAGCGGCGGCGGCTGGGCCCGGGGCGAGGTTTACAACAACGTCGACGCGTCGCTCTCCCGGATCCCCGTTGCGCTGCTCTACATCGTCGCCAACATCGCCCTCGGCGTGCACCTCTTCCACGGGGCATGGAGCTTCTTCCAGTCGCTCGGCATCAACAACCCCCGTTTCAACAAGGCCCGGCGCGGCTTCGCCATCGCCATTGCCACCCTCGTCGTCGTCGGCAACGTGAGCTTCCCGATCGCGGTGCTCACCGGTGTCGTCGGAGTCTGATCCCCGTGGCCCCGTCCCGGTCATGTCCCGACCGACGAACGTCACAGACGCCCAACAAACACTTCTTGCCCAACCAGCACTAAGAGAGATGACGTGAGCACCATCAAACTCGACGCCAAGATCCCGGCCGGATCGATCTCCGAGAAGTGGGACAACCACAAGTTCTCGGTGAAGCTGGTCAACCCGGCGAACAAGCGCAAGTTCGACATCATCGTCGTCGGCACCGGTCTCGCGGGTGCCTCAGCAGCGGCGACGCTCGGCGGTCTGGGCTACAACGTGAAGGTCTTCACGTTCCACGACTCGCCCCGGCGGGCGCACTCGATCGCCGCCCAGGGCGGCATCAACGCGGCGAAGAACTATCACGGTGACGGGGACTCGGTCCACCGGTTGTTCTACGACACCCTGAAGGGCGGCGACTTCCGTTCACGCGAGGCCAACGTGCACCGTCTGGCGCAGGTGAGCGTCGACATCATCGACCAGTGCGTCGCCCAGGGGGTGCCGTTCGCCCGCGAGTACGGGGGCCTGCTCGACAACCGCTCCTTCGGCGGCGCCCAGGTGAGCCGCACGTTCTACGCCAAGGGTCAGACCGGCCAGCAGTTGCTCCTCGGCGCGTACCAGTCACTCGCCCAACAGATCCACCTCGGCACGGTGAAGCTCTACAACCGCTCCGAGATGGTCGACGTCGTGACCGTCGATGGCAAGGCCGCCGGCATCGTCGCCCGTGACCTGCGCACCGGGGAGCTCACCTCGCACAGCGCGCACGCCGTGGTCCTCGCCACGGGTGGCTACGGCAACATCTTCTTCCTCTCCACCAACGCCATGCAGTGCAACGTCACCGCGGCGTGGCGTGCGCACCGCAAGGGGGCGCTGTTCGCCAACCCCTGCTTCACGCAGATCCACCCGACGTGCATTCCTCAGAGCGACGAGTTCCAGTCAAAGCTCACGCTCATGTCCGAGTCGCTGCGCAACGACGGACGCATCTGGGTGCCGAAGAAGCTCGACGAGCAGCGGCTCCCGGCCGACATCCCCGAAGATGAGCGCGACTACTTCCTCGAGCGGATGTATCCGAGCTTCGGCAACCTCGCCCCGCGTGACATCGCGTCCCGCGCGGCGAAGCGCCAGGTCGACTCGGGACGCGGTGTCGGACCGCTCAAGAACGGCGTCTACCTCGACTTCGGCGACTCGCTCAAGCGCCTCGGCCCCGAAAAGGTCACCGAGCGATACGACAACCTGATGGAGATGTACGAGCGCATCACCGGCGAGTCTCCCTACGAAACGCCGATGCGCATTTACCCCGCGTCCCACTACACGATGGGCGGGTTGTGGGTTGACTACAACCTCATGACCAACCTTCCCGGTCTCTATGCGATGGGCGAAGCGAACTTCTCCGACCACGGCGCCAACCGGCTCGGCGCTTCGGCGCTCATGCAGGGCCTCGCCGATGGCTACTTCGTGCTTCCTTACACGATCAGCGACTACCTCGCCCCGCAGCTCAACACCAAGCCGGTGCCGACCGATCACGAGGCGTTCACCACGGCGATGTCGGAGGCGAGCGGGCGCTACAAGCAGTATCTCGGGGTCAAGGGCAGGCGCTCGCCCGACTACTTCCACCGCGAGCTCGGCAAGATCATGTGGGACTACTGCGGCATGGAGCGTGACCGCACCGGGCTGGAGAAGGCGCTCGCCGAGATTCCCGCTCTCTACGAGGAATTCAAGACCGACCTCCGGGTGCTGGGCGACGACGCGTCGATGAACCAGAGCCTGGAGAAGGCGGCGCGTGTCGACGACTTCTTCGGGCTCGGCATGCTGATGTGCCAGGACGCGCTCGACCGGGAGGAGAGCTGCGGTGGCCATTTCCGTACCGAGTTCCAGTACGAGGACGGTGAAGCGAAGCGCGACGACGAGAACTTCGCCCATGTGTCGGCGTGGGAGTTCAACGGCACGCTGCAGAGCGCCACGAAGCACAAGGAAGAGCTCGTCTTCGACTTCATCAAACCTGCCGTCCGTTCGTACAAGTAATCACCTTCCATGATCATCTCTACGCTTAGGAATCTCACGTGACCGCAGTCATGGAACCCACCACCGCTGTCGCTGGGCATCTCGCCACCTTCACGCTCACGCTTCGCGTGTGGCGCCAGGAGAGCGCAAACGCGCAGGGTCGATTCGAAGAGCACGTCGTGCCGGGTGTTTCGCCCGACATGAGCTTCCTGGAGATGCTCGATGTGCTCAACGAGCGTCTCAGCAACGACGGCAAGATCCCGATCATCTTCGACCACGACTGCCGTGAAGGAATCTGCGGCACCTGCTCACTGATGATCGACGGCACGCCCCATGGTCCGCAGAAGGGCACGGCCACCTGTCAGCTGCACATGCGCCAGTACCGCGATGGTGAAGTGATCACCATCGAGCCCTGGCGGGCCACGGCGTTCCCGGTCATCAAGGACCTCATGGTCGATCGATCGTCGTTCGACCGGATCGTCGAGGCGGGCGGCTACATCACCGTCGCGGCCGGCGGCGCTCCCGACGGCAACCTCATCCCCATCCCCAAGCCGGTTGCCGACGCGGCCATGGATGCAGCAGCCTGTATCGGTTGCGGCGCCTGCGTGGCTGCGTGCCCGAATGGCGCAGCGTCACTCTTCACCGCCGCAAAGCTGGCGCACATGAACCTCCTGCCGCAGGGGCAGGCCGAGCGGTTCAAGCGCACCGAGGCCATGGTCGACACCATGGAGAAGTTCTTCGGGTCTTGCACGAACCACGGGGAGTGCCAGGAGGCGTGTCCCAAGTCGATCTCCATCGACTGGATCGCGCTGATGAACAAGGACTACGTGAAGTCGAAATTCAAGAACCGCCGACTCCTGTCGCGCACGTGAGCTTCGCTCGGAGATCCGACGCGTTGTGACGCTTTCAGCAGCACCACGCCAGGACGACTCGGTTCCCCAAGGGGCCGAGTCGTCGTCATTTGCGGAGCTCTTCGCGCCGGGCAAACGTCGGCTGACGGTCGGTGTCCTTGTGGCCATCTCCATCGTCGGCTTCGAGAACCTCGGCGTGGCCACGGCGCTTCCGATCGTCGCCAGGTCTCTGAACGGTGACCACCTCTACGGCTGGGCGTTCTCTGCGTTCCTGCTCGGACAACTCCTCGGCACCGTACTGGCCGGAACGGCCGCCGATCGGATAGGACCCCGCCAACCGATGGCAATCGCGCTCGTGTCGTTCGCAGCGGGACTCGTGGTCTGCACGGTGGCGACGAACATGACCACGCTGGTGATCGGTCGAGGGCTGGCCGGCGTCGGCTCGGGGGCGACGCTCATGCTGTGCTTCGCCGTGATCGGCCTGGGCTACCCCGAGCGCATCAGGACAAGAATGCTCGCGGCGACCCAGGGCTCGTGGATCGCTCCGGCACTGGTCGGACCGGCGATCGCCGGTCCGGTGGCCGAGCATCTGTCGTGGCGACTCGTGTTCGGCGTGTTCGCCCCGATCGTCATCGCCGTGGCGGCGCTGCTCGCACCGATGCTCCAACAGAAGTCCGTGAGCGAAATTGCCGAGGCCAAACTCCTCGATGGATCCGCCGGCAACGCCTCGGGACGCGATCGATTCTGGAATGCCACCAATGCCGAGCGGGTCGTTGCCGCGTTCGTGGTCACCCTCGGCGGCGCTGCGCTGGTGGCCGGTCTTGATCAGCCGACGCTGATCCGCGGCGTTGCGTTGAGCGCGCTCGGGGTCGCGCTCATCGCGTCTGTCGCGAGGTCGCTGTTCCCCGCCGGAACGTTCCTGGCGCGCCCGGGAATGGCGAGCATCGTGCGCGCCTACGGCTTGCTGATCGGCGGCTTCGTCGGGGTGGAATCGTTCCTGCCGAAGGTGCTCGACGACCTCCGGGGAACGAGTGCGTTCGTCGGCGGGCTGTTCCTTTCGGCCGGCACCGTGTCATGGACCCTCGGAGCGGCCTATCAGAGCCGCCATGGTGAGCGGTGGAAGCGCGTCGGGACACGCACCGCATGGACGCTCCCGTTGACGTTGGGCGTTGTCTTCTGCGGGGCGACGATCGTGGCCGGGGTGCCGATTCCGATCAGCCTTGTCGGGTGGGTCGTCGCCGGGCTCGGCATGGGCATGACCTTCAACGCGGTGACGGAGTCGATGTACCGCACCGCACCGACGGAACGCATCGGGGCCGCAACCTCGGCCACACAGCTCGCCGCGTCGCTGCTCTCTGCGGTGGCCGCCGGCACGAACGGCGCCATTCGCAATGCCGCCGACCGAAGCGGATGGAGCACCCGATCGGCGTTCTGGCTCATATTCGCCTTCCAGGCGGCTCTGGCCTTGGTGGTGCTGCTGTGCATCAGCCGGGTCCGGGCCGATGGCGACGTACCGATGCGCCGAGTTCGACGAGTCGTGGCATGAGCGCTCGGCGCGAGAGGACGGCGGACGCACCACGACGGTTCCTCCCGGAAGCGCCCGCCCGGAGCGCCTTCCAGGGATTGCCGGTGTTCGCTCGGCTCGTCCTCGACGTCGTGGACGCCATTCCTCGTGGCAGCGTCATGGCGTACGGCGACATCGCGGAGTACGTCGACCAGGGCACGGCCCGTCTCGTGGCCCGGGTCATGTCGTCGTACGGCGACGATGCGGTGCCGTGGTGGCGGGTCCTTCGAGCCGACGGGACCTGTGCTCCGGAAGTCGCCGATCGGCAGATCCCTCTACTCGAGGCGGACGGGGTGGCGTGGCGGGTGCCCAAGCACCGCGTGGACATGGCGGTGGCTCGCTGGAACCCCGCCGGTCGGCAACGATGATGAGCCGATCGGAGGAACGAGATGCAGCCTGAGACCATGCGACTCGATGGACGCGTCGCCGTCGTCATCGGCGGGACCGGAGTGCTGTGCGGCAGAATCGCCGAGACCTTCGCCGGAGCCGGCGCACGGACGGTGATCGTCGGACGGAACGCAGAGAAGGGCGGTGC
>JANLRD010000020.1:0-3950 GCA_031368215.1 Acidimicrobiia bacterium
GTCATGTCGGCGATCAGGTCGACGACGATCTCGAGCTCGGTGGCGCGCTCGGGGAACACGAACCGGGCGAGGTAGTTCCCGAACGGGTCCTGCTGCCAGTTGACGAAGTGATCGGACGGCGTGACCGTCAGCGAATACGCGAGTATCGGCGTTCGGCAGTGCGGCGCCGGTCGCAGCCGGACCACATGGGGAGAAAGCGACACCGGCCGATCGAATCGATAGGTCGTCCGATGCTCGATACCGACGTGAATACTCACGACTCGTCTGTCATTTCATTCACTCCAGAAGCGCGCACCTCAGGCCGTGGCCACGAGTGCACTACTCGATTGCCGCTGCATCGACTCGACGGCCCGGACGAAGTAGGTCTCCGTCAGCGCACTGTGCAGATCGGCGATACCGATCTGCAGTTG
The DNA here is from genome assembly GCA_031368215.1 of Acidimicrobiia bacterium. Lineage (GTDB taxonomy): Bacteria > Actinomycetota > Acidimicrobiia > Acidimicrobiales > JANYDT01 > JANLQX01. Next base: position 411 of record JANLRD010000020.1, read on the forward strand.
GTCAACGTACTCGTGAAGACCCTCGCCCGCGAGCTCGCCGACCTCGGCGTCGACGAGGAGGCGCTGCACCTCAGCACAGCGTTGCATGGCGGCGTCGTAGCGCGGTAGTTCGAGCAATGCCCGCGAGATGCGGGTGAGCGAGTGCTCCACCGACTTCGGGAACTGCGGATCGCGGAGGAGGAAACGCAACGCCTCGGGACCCGAAATCCCCGATCGGACGGTGCGGCGGAACATCTGGTGAGCGCTCAGTGACTTCAGCACGCTTGCCCAGGTGATGTCGGCATACGTGGCGACCGTGCCCTCCGAGGCGACCGGCTGGGCCAGGAGGACTCCGGCCTGGACGTCGAGGACCCGGGTCGTCATGTCAGCGCACTCGAGGGCGCGTCCGATCTCCATGAACGAGTAGGCCGCGTCATGGCTCATCGTGCTCGTCAGCAACCCGCGGAGCACCTGGCAGTCGCGGATGACCCGGTCCATCCACGACGCACGAGTGCGGCGATCGACGGCGACGGATCGCGATTCGGCGATCCACAGGAACAGTCGGTTGAGCTCCTCCCAGGAGGAGTTCGGGAAGATCGCCCGGGTGACCCGGAAGTTCGCCCGGGCAGCGGAGACGGCGGAGACGATTGATGCCGAACTCGCCGGATCGGTGGCGAGGAATCGAATGACGGCGTCCTCGGTCGCCTCGCCATGATGCGCGTCGAAATCCTCGCGTGATCCCGTCACCGCGAGAAGCGGGGACCACTCGATACCGACATGGCGGGGAAGATCCAAGAACATCTCGGTGTGGATCCTCATGAGTCGCGCCGTGGCCTCGGCCCGCTCCAGGTAACGCGACGACCAGTAGACGGATTCGGCAACCCGGGAGAGCAGCATCATGTGGTCCTTTCGCTGATGGTCTTCAGTTTCGGTGGCGTCCGGATGAACGGTGAGGGGACCTGCATCGTGGTCATCGACGGACGGGTCGGTCGACGAAGCGGTCAGCTTGCGCACACCTGTCATTGTCCGCTCCCCGTCGCATCGACGATCCAGGTGTCTTTGCTGCCACCGCCCTGCGAAGAGTTCACGACGAGCGACCCCTCACGCAGAGCGACCCGGGTGAGCCCGCCCTCGGTCACGTAGGACGTGCGCCCCGAGAGGATGAACGGACGCAGGTCGAGGTGCCGCGGTCGCAGCGAACCATCGATGAGAGTCGGCGCGGTGGACAGGTTGATGATCGGCTGGGCGATCCAGTTCCGCGGATCTGCCTCGACCTGGGTCCGGACGAGCTCGCACTCCTCGTCGGTGGCCTTCGATCCGACGAACACGCCGTAGCCACCGGACTCGTTGGCCGGCTTCACCACGAACTCCCGAAGGTTGGACAGAACGTGCTGGCGCTGCACCGGGTCGAGGCACAGGAAGGTCGGCACGTTCTCGATTCTCGCTTCCTCCCCGAGGTAGTACTTGATGAGTTTGGGGACGAAGGCGTAGACAACCTTGTCATCGGCAACGCCTGCGCCCGGCGCATTGGCGAGGGCCACGTTACCGGCGCGCCACGCCCGCATCAGACCGGGCACACCGAGGGTCGAATCGGGTCGGAACACCTCGGGGTCGAGAAAGAGATCGTCGATTCGCCGGTAGATCACGTCTACACGCGCCGGACCGGCGATCGTATGGACCGACACGACATCGTCGTCGTCGACCATCAGATCGGCGCCCTCCACGAGATGCACACCCATCTGCTGGGCGAGATACGCGTGCTCGAAGTACGCCGAGTTGAAGACTCCCGGGGTCAGCAACGCGATCGTGGGCACTTCGCCGGGCCGGGGTGAGAGCGACGCCAGCAGGTCGAACAGCCGGGCCGGGTACCCGTCGACCGGATGGATGTCGAGGTGGCGGAACAGGTCGGCGAAGACGCGCTTCGTGACGGCACGGTTCTCGAGCATGTAGCTCACACCCGACGGCACACGGAGGTTGTCCTCGAGCACGTACATCGTGCCGTCGGCACCGCGTACGAGGTCGCTGCCGCAGATGTGCGCCCACACTCCGAATGCCGGCTTCATCCCGATGCACTGCCGTCGGAAGTTCACCGAGTCGGCCAGCAGGTCGGCCGGAAACACCCCGTCGCGGATGACCTTCTGGTCGCCGTAGAGGTCGTCGATGAACATGTTGAGCGCGGTGAGGCGCTGCACCAGTCCCGCGGAGATCGTCCTCCACTCAGATGCCGAGATCACCCGTGGTATCACGTCGAAGGGCCACGCCCGGTCGATGTTGCCGGCCTCGGAGTACACGGTGAAGGTGATGCCGCGGGCCTCGATGGCCAGTTCGGCGGCCTTCTGGCGCTGCCCCAGTTCCTCCAGCGAGAGCGACGCAAGGTGGTCGGCGACGCCGGCGCACTCCGGACGCGACTTTCCATCGGCGACCATCTCGTCCCAGCACCCATCGCTGGTGTACTCATCCCAGCGCACCGGCGACACAACCCCGATCTCGCCCGGCGCGCGGTCGTCGTTCACGGCGCCCTGTCTACGCCGAAGGTCGTTCCCCCGAGTTTCGGTCATGTTTCCCCTCCGTGAACTCCCCCACCGTACGTTTCCCCGGCTGCGGGGGCGAGACCGTGGACAAGACCCGGCGTCGGCGAGGTGTCGGGGCGGAACTCACTCGAGGTGGGACACCAGCTGACGGAGATCGCCCGAAGGACGGGCACCGATCCGTGAGATCACTTCACCGGCGGCCACGTTGCCGATGGCGGCGCACTTGCGCAGCGGGTGTCCGGTCACGAAGCCGTAGAGGAAGCCGCCGGCGTAGGCGTCGCCGGCACCGGTCGTGTCGACGACGCGGTGCACGGTGGCCGCCTCGACCTGGGTGACCGACGAACCGTTGATGACGAGTGCTCCGCGGTCGCCGAGGGTGACCGTGGCGATCTCGCACAGATCGGCAATCCGCGAAGCCGCTCGGTCCAGGCTCGTGGTCTCGAACAGCGAACAGATCTCGTGCTCGTTGGCGAAGAGGATGTCGATGTCCTCCTCGCAGAGGTTGAGGAACTCCCTGCGGAAGCGATCGACCAGGAACGAGTCGCTGAGCGTGAAGGAGAACAGCCGCCCGGCGGCGTGGACGCGCTCGATGGCCAACTGCAACGCCTCGTGGGCAAACGGTTCATCCCACAGGTACCCCTCGACGTACGTCACCTTGGCCGCGGAGAGAGCCGCGGCATCCATGTCGGGGACGCGGAGACCACGGGCGGCGCCGAGGAAAGTGCACATGGTCCGTTCGGCATCAGGGGTGACGTTGATCAGGCAGCGACCGGTGGCCGGCGACTCACCCCCGGCCATGGGGGTGGCGAAACGGACGCCGACGTGTTCGAGGTCGTGGGCGAACGTGTGACCGAGGGCGTCGTCGCGGACCTTGCCGATGAAACCCGCGCGAGCACCGAGCATTGCGGCGACGACGGCGGTGTTCGCGGCGGACCCACCGGAAAGCTCGACCAGATCCCCGCCACTGGCCACCGTCGCGCCCGCCATCCCCGAGTAGATCGGAACGGCACGGGTCTCGTCGACCAGTTCC
>JANLRD010000090.1:0-5014 GCA_031368215.1 Acidimicrobiia bacterium
TCGGCGGCGTGGCGTTGCTGGTCGATGATGCGTCGACGCGTGTCGATCGATGACTTCATAGCGAACGCCGTCGACACATACAACATGACGACGCTGTTGGCGTCGGACAGGTCGATCCGGTTGCGGGGTGTCTCGACCTTGGTCATGCCGACACGTTCGGCGAGCTGGCAGAGCTGGTAGACCTCGCCCACGTCACGCCAGAGACGGTCGACGTCGTACGCGAGCACCACGTCGACCCGTTTGGCACGAATGTCGCTGATCATCCGCAAGTAGTCGGGCCGTTCTGCGCCGGCGAATGCCGATTTGTCGTCGTCCTCGTAATGGCCGACGATTTCCCAACCTGGCTGTTGGGCCGCGTATGCGGTGCAGTCCGCGAGCTGCCGCTTCACACCCTCCGCCTTCCGGATGCCTGTCTCGTCTACGCGGTCCCTACTAATCCGCGTGTAGAGGGCGACTCTGGTGACGCTCGCTTTCGCCATCCTGGAAGCGTACTCCGGTAGGGCATCTTCAAACAAACGTTGCAATCGCTGTGCTCATCATGGCGGTGATCGGCGCGGCGATGTTTGTCGTGTTCAGCGGCATCGCGAAGGACAGCGGCGACACCGCGAAGGAGAAGGTCGCGTCGATCAAGTGACAACGCCCGAGCAGCGCCGCGAACGCGGCTCCGGGCTCATCACGTCGATCATCGGCACCTTCCTCGTGCTCGCGACGGTCTTCGTATCGGTCGAGGTGCTCGTCACCATGCACAGGCGCACGGTCGTCACCGGTGTCGCCGACGACCTGGCCCGACGCCTCGCCCGGAACGCCAAACTCGACCCGGACAACGAGGCTCGCATCGCCGCGGCCGGACTCGGGCCAGGAGTCCGTATGCGCGCCTACGAGAACGGCCCGGACATGATCGTCACCGTTTCTGCCCGCGGGCCGGGCATCGGGCCGCTCGCCTCGTTGAAGCCCTTCCGAACGATCGAACGGACGGCTCGCGCTCACCGGGAGCAAGTCCGGGAAGCCGGATGAACTCGCGCAGCCGTCTCGCGTCGGCCGACGAACGGGGGCAGGCGGGGGCGGAGGTCATCGCCGGCTGCGTCGTTCTGATCGTCGGGCTCGTGTTCGTGTTTTGCGAACCTCTGGGCGGTCCTCGACGCCAAGATGGCCGTGAGCAGTGCCGCCCGCAACGCCGTGCAGGCCTACGTGGAGGAGAACACGCCCGCAACGGCCGAAGTGGCCGCGCGTGCCGAGGCGAGCGAGTTGCTCTCGTCTCGCTTTCCCGACCGCTGGACCGCCGAGACCACAACCGAGCGCTTCGAGCGCTGCCAGCCGATCGCCATCCGTGTGACGGTCGACATCCCGCTGATCGCGGTTCCGTTTCTCGGGTCATTCGGAGGGACGAAGACGGTGAGCGCGACCCATCGGTCGCGCATCGATCCGTTCCGCAGCGGCGTGCCCGGTGAGGTCAACTGTGGCGTCTGACGAGACCCCGCCGTCCGAATTGCCGGCCAACCGCGAGCGTGGTTCAGCGATGCTGCTGCTTCCGGTGGCAATCATCATCGTGGCGATGTTTGCTGCGGTGACGATCAACGCCGCGCACGCGTTTCTCATGCAACGCGAACTCTCGGCGACCGTCGATGCGGTGGCCAACGATGCCGTCGCTGCCATCGATCCCGACGGCATCTACCAAGGCGAAGGCATCGCGCTTTACGACGACGACGCTCGCCTTCAGGTCGTCGTCGGACAGAACCTACGCGGGCGGATCGGCGACGAGGTCACGATCGACCGCATCGACATCACACGCGTTGACAGTGCGGGCGTCGAAGTCGCTGCCTCCGCCACCGTAAAACCATACTTCCTACGCGCGCTTCCGATCCCCGACTGGACGATCCGGGCAACCGCCCGGGCGTATCCCCGCTCGTCCCCATGAAACGACGAGACGTGCAGACGCGTCGATCCGCCGCCGGCCCCATGACTCGCGACATTCACCGGTCTACGGCTCGACCGCTGTAGCCACGTGGCGGGAGGATCGGTGCATGCTTCTTGTGACTTCCGCTTCTCCTGTTCCGGCGCAGGGACCGCACGACCCTTGGCAACGGCAGGATGAGGCACGCCGGGAGCTCCTACTCCTCCTGAGTGCCGCAGTCGGCCTTGTCGTTATCGCGATCCTCCTCGGTCGCTCACCCCTCGGCCTGACTGGATCTCCGTCACACGTGGCCTCATGGACCGACGGCCCGCCCGGGCTCGCAGCGTTGCGCGTTCTGCGTGTCGTCCTGCTTGTCGGATCGGTCATGTTCCTCAGTTGGCTCGGGTTACTCGCCCTGATGTGTGTCCCGCGGCGAGCGGCCGCATCGACCCGCTTCGCACGGCTCCCCTTCAACCGCATCGTCCACCAGGCACTCGTCGGTACCGTCGCGTTGGCTCTCGCCGGCTCGACGGGCGGCGTCGCCATCGCCGCGTCTCGACCGGCGGTCGTGGCCGACGACGCGACCGGCGGCCAGCGATGGCCCGAACTGCCACAACAGCCGTTCGCCACCACCCCCGCCCCACGGGCCACGACACCACCGACCGAGGCCGCCGCGGCGATCGTACGTATACCGACGATCTTCCCCCGACTCGCCCGGCCGACGTCATCGGCAACATCCCCGCCGCCCTCTGTGTCAGCGGTGAAGCCCGTGGAAACGCTGCCGGCGGGACCAAGCCTTGCCCTTGTGTTCGAGCCCAGGTTCACCGCGAGTCCTTCGTCGATCGGGGCGGGCATCCCGCAGTCCACGCTGCGCGACTCCGGGGCAACACGAATCGTACGCGCGGGCGAGTCCTTCTGGTCGATCGCCGAGGACGAAGTGCTCACGAGGGTCGATGAAGCTACGGACGCCGATATCGCCGGCTATTGGCGGCGGCTGATCGAGATCAATCGGGCCCGGCTCCCCGATCCGGCGAACCCAGATCTGTTGTGGGTCGGAACGACATTGACCTTGCTTCCGCCGGACGGCGATCACGTCGCACAGCACCCACGGGGCGGCGACCGCTGACCGCCCGCGTACCCGGTGTGACGCATGTCCGGAGGTTGTTTGTCGTTACGTGATCCACATCACAGAAGGGGATTAATCCTTCGCCGACAGTGTCTGTGGTGGTGACAACGACCAATCGAATCACCGGTTGGTCGCCACGACAGGATTTACCACCACAGCGAAAGGACCCGCTATGCACGATCACCTGTACGCCCATGCCGTTCGAGCTGAGCGCGAGATTGCGCTCGCTGAGATGAACCTGATGCTCTCCCACATGCCCGAGCGGGAGATCTGCCCCAGCCGGGTGACCCGAGTGAAGAACTGGGTTGGCGCCCACCGTCAGGACCGCGAGCTTGTCGCTGTCCGTCAACAACTGAACACCGTTCGACCCTCCGTTGCAGGAGACGGCCGCAACGTGTGAGATCGCTGTCCCGGGACGCGCTCCGTCCTGCCCTCGCTCGACGTCTCGAGCTGACGTTCCGGGACAGTGCTGGTGGACCCGCTCGGCCTCAGCCGAGCGACGGGCCCGTCAGTGCCCCACCATCGACGACGAGATGGGCACCGGTGATCCATGAAGCCGCATCGCTGCACAGGAACAGTGCGGCACGGCCGATGTCGTCGGGCTCGCCGAGCCGGTGCAGCGGCATCGACTTGGCGATCCTCGCCTCGTTCGGCTCCCACAGCGCCTTCGCCATGTCAGTCTTCACCAGGCCAGGAGCGATGGCGTTGACCCGAACCTTCGGCGCCATCTCGGCGGCCATCTGACGGCTCAGATGCAACACGGCGGCCTTCGTCACGTTGTAGTACCCGATGTTGTTCTCCACGCTCAGACCTCCGACGGACGCGATGTTGAGGACCGCTCCCCCGTGTTCGGCCATCCAGGCGTTCCACACGGCCGACGTCCAGGCGACATAGCCGAACTGGTTCACGGCGACCGTCTTCTCGGCCTGCCCGGCCGAGATCCCGAGCAGCGGCCCGAAGTACGGGTTGGTGGCCGCGTTGTTCACAAGAACGTCGATGCGGCCGAAGCGCTCCATCGTCGCCGCCACGCACGCCTCGGCCTGGACCGGATCCCCGGCATTGCCGGCGAACCACGCCACATGACCGCCGCCCAACGCATTGAGTTCGTCGGCAGCCGACTCCAACACCTCGGCCTTGCGGCTGGTGATCATCACGTTCGCTCCGGCTTCGGCGAAACGCGACGCGATGGCCTTGCCGATCCCGCGTGATCCTCCGGTGACCAGCGCGACCTTGTCGTCCATTCGAATGTCCATGGCCGTCGACGCTAACGCCGGGCGTCCCGCCGGTCACAGTTCAGGAGACGCCGGCCGGCCGTTCCCGGTTCGGGGAACTCGACATCGTGCGCGACGGAGTGACCGGTAGACTCGCCATCTATGTCAGCGAGTACCTGGACCCCGTCGAGTTGGCGCGAGCGCACAGCGCTGCAGCAGCCAACGTGGCCGGACTCCGGTGCCTACGACGCGGCCATCAAAAAGCTGTCGATGGTTCCGCCGCTGGTTTTCGCCGGCGAGGCCCGCACACTCCTGGCGTCGCTCGGACGCGTGGCCGAAGGCAAGGCGTTCCTCCTCCAGGCCGGCGACTGCGCCGAGAGCTTCCACGACATGGGAGCCCCGGCCATCCGGGAGAAGCTCAAGGTCATCCTCCAGATGGCGGCCATCCTCACGTATTCCGGTGGTCTGCCGGTCGTGAAGGTCGGCCGGATCGCCGGACAGTTCGCCAAGCCCCGCAGCGCCAACGAGGAGACCATCGACGGGGTGTCGCTGCCGAGCTTTCGCGGGCACATCGTCAACGACGACATGTTCGACGCCGATTCGCGCACCCCGGACCCGGAGCGGATGATCCAGGCGTACCAGCAGAGCGCGCAGACCCTCAACCTGTTGCGTGCGTTCACCAAGGGCGGGTTCGCCGATCTCACCCGGGTGCACGCGTGGAACCAGGAGTTCGTCCGCACATCGGCCGAGGGCCAGCGCTACGGTGCGATCGCCGACGGCATCGCG
>JANLRD010000109.1:0-4069 GCA_031368215.1 Acidimicrobiia bacterium
ACCACCGTACTGGGACCTTGGGCGGGAGTACCGCATCGCGCTTTGAGCAGCCGCTCGAAGGCCCGTGGTTGCGGCGTTCCTCTGCGCTGGAAGACTGCACGGTCGATGGAGCACAACCCGTGACGACGCGCTCCGTCGACGACCTCATCGCCGACATGGGCATCACGTCGCTCCATCCCTTCCAGCTCGACGTGCGTGAGCTGGCCCGGCTTCGGCCGGGAAGCGATGTCCTGCTCGAGGCGCCGACAGGGTCGGGCAAGACGGTGGCGTTCCTCCTGGTCGTCTTCGACGACCTCGTTCGTGCCGCGCCGCCGCTGGGGCCGCCGTCCATCGTGGTGATTACCCCGACCCGCGAACTGGCCCAGCAGGCTGACCGCGTGATCCGGCCGATTGCCCGGAGTCTCGACCGCCGAACCGCCCTTCTTCAGGGTGGCGTCGCGTTCGATCCGCAGCTGCGCAACATCGCCCGCGGCGCGGACGTGGTGGTCGCCACACCCGGCCGGCTCCTCGACATGTGCAACCGTGGCCAGGTCGACCTGGCGTCGGTGTCATCGGTGGTGATCGACGAGGCCGACCGTCTCGCCGACCTCGGTTTCGTCGACGACGTCGTTGACATCCTCGGATTCGTCCCGGGTTCGGCGCGGACGCTGCTGGTCTCGGCCACCCTCGACGGGCCGGTGCGTCTGCTCACCGGGAGGCTCCGCCCGGATCCGATTGCCGTCCGCGTCGACGGGGATGTGGAGCGAGCCCCGGAAGGGCTCGGTCGGGGGAGCGCCGAAACGCCGCATTGGCGGCTTGCAATCACCCGCGAACGGCTCCGCGACGACCTCGGGAGGCTTCTCGACGCCGCCGGGAGGGCGATCGTGTTCGTCCGGACTCGCCACGCTGCTGATCGATGGGCCGGCTGGATCACCGAAGACGGTCGTGAGGCCGTTGCGCTCCACGGCGCGATGACGACCGCGGCGCGACGAGGGGCGATCGACGCCATGCGACTCGGCGATGCCTCCGTGCTGGTGGCGACCGACCTTGCCTCCCGGGGGCTCGACCTCGCTGCGGTGTCGCTGGTCGTCCACCTCGAGCGCAGTGACGACGAGATCGACTACGTGCACCGTTCGGGGCGCACCGGTCGGGCCGGTCTTCCCGGGGTCGTGGTCAACCTTCTGCGCAACGAGCAGTGGCGTGCGGCGGCGGCGATGGAGCAGCGCCTCGGCGTCGTGGCCGAAGATGTCTCGCTCGAGCAGGTCGTCGCCCATCTCGGCGATGTCACCGCTCAGCTGCGGACCCTCCGGCCGCCCACCCCGTGGCACCCCCCGCTCGGACGGAGGTCCGCAGCGTTGCCCTAGTGGTGTTCTGTCGCGCAGTTCGCCGGGGCCCGGTGGGTCGCCGATGCGCGATGGGTCGGAGGACTCATTTCGCCACGAAGGGTGGTCACGTAGCTTCAGATGGACGCGCGCCGTGGCGAAGTCCTAGGCGTGACTACTTTCCGTGAACTTCTCGGATCCCGCAACCGGCGTGCCACCTGGTGCCGGACGGTGCTCGCCGGTGCCCTGGGCATGGTCGGCGTCGTCGGTCTCGCTCCTCGTGCGGTCCACGCTACCGCCGCCCCTTCCGTGGCTGTCCCCGCCTACTTCTGGTCCGCGACACAGTGGGACCGGCTGCTTGTCAGCTCCGCCGAGCTCCGCTACGTCGTCATGAACCCCGAGAGCGGTCCGGGCACGATGTCGTATCCGACCTTCGTGACCAGGGTCGCCGTCGTTCGGTCCCAGGGCGCCACCGTGGTCGGCTACGTCGACACCAACTACGGTGCACGCTCGTTCGCCGCCGTCAAGGCCGACATCGACAAGTACCGCGCCTGGTACGGCGTGAATGCCTTCTTCTTCGACCAGACGCCGTACGAATGCACCCAAATCTCGTACTACCAGGACATCGAGAACTACGTCCGGGCGCAAGCCGGAGGTTTCATCTTCCACAACCCGGGCATGAACCCCCAGGAGTGCTACCTAGGCGTCGCCGACGTTGTCGTCAACTTCGAGGGATCCGAGGCGAGCTACAGCGGCTGGACCCCGGCCCCCTACGCCGCCGGCTACCCGGCCAACCGCTTCTGGCACATCGTGTACTCGGTGGATCCAACCCACGCTTCGGCCCTGCTCTCGACTGCGGCGAGTCGCAACGGTGGTCTGGTCTTCTTGACCGAGCAGGACATGCCCAACCCGTTCACCGTGATTCCGACCGACGCGCTGTGGTCGGCCCAGACACCGACGCGTGCCGGTCGTCAGCCTGCCCCGCAGGCCTCCCCACCATCGACAACGGTCCCCGCTCCGAACGCGACTCGCCTCGCCGCCCCGCAAAGTGATTTGCCGCCGACCACCGTGCCGGCCGGCCCCGCCGCCGAGGCGCCGGTCACCACTCGGCCAGCCGCGCCGGTCGCGGGATCCGCGACAACCACCACGACGGTCGTGATCGGGGCCGCCCAGGACGCGCGCTTGCCTGCGTTGGTTGAGCCCGTGCCCACGACATTGGCCCCGTCGCCGACAGTGGCACCGACCACCGCGGTGTCGACGATCCCGCCCGGCCCGGCGACGTCCTTGCGGTTAAGCGCGCCTGTTCCGGTGGAACAGCGCCTTCCGGCGTCCGTCAGCGACCCGTTCCCGATCGTTCCGCCTGCTCCGATCGGCCCGCTTGCGGCCGTCGCCGAGCTCTCGACGGTCACGCCGAGGGCAGAGACCCCTCCGTCCCCGGGCTCCAAGGTCATCTCGTTCGTGACCGTAAGGACGACGCCTTCCACGGCCCGTCCACCGGCGGGACCGGCGTTGTTGGCGTCGCTGCCGACCCTGAGCAAAGTTGGCATCCGGACGATCGCGACGCGAGCAACGCCGACACGACGGATCGCAGAAGTTCCGAAGAAGCCGGCCGTCGCGGTCCACCGCTCGATTCGCTGACGGCAGCAGCTCAGCTGGGCCAGCGACGCTTGGCCTGCTCCTCGTCGCCTGTCCGGGCGGCGACACGTGCACCCTGGGTCCACGCGCGCCGCCAGCCGGTCTGCGCCGGGCCGCTCAGCGGTGGTGTCGTGCCGTCGGCGGCACGACGCTGGGCCGACCACCAGTCCGTGCGGTGTTCGTCGGCCAGCTCGTTCACTGCGGCCTCGAGACGCGCGTTGAGGCGCCGAGCATCCTCGTCAGGTCCGGGAACGATCGGCAGCCCGAAGGTCACCGTGCACGAGTGCCGCTTCGGACGGCTGGCGCCTTTGGGTAGCACCTCGTCGGCGCCCTCGACGTGGACCGGCACGATCGGGCACTGACGCCGAACGGCAAGAAACGACGCGCCGGGCTTGAACTCCTGGCCCCAGCCGTCGGGAGAACGGCCGCCTTCGGGGAAGATGATCAGGCTCCAGTCGTCGGCGAGCAACGAGAGCAGGCGGTCGCTCGACGTGCGGCTCACCTTCAGTCGTTCGATCGGAACGGCATTGATCGTCAGTGAACTGGCGATTGCCTTCCAACGCTTGTCGAAGAAGTAGTCGGCGCCGGCGGCGACGATGGTCTTGCGCCGAAGCCGAGCGGGTACCGACGTAAGGAGCAGGCCGGTGTCGATGTGGCTGTGATGGTTCGCCGCGAAGATGACCGGGCCTTCGAGGCCTTCGAGGCGATCAAGTCCGCGGACCTTGGGGTCGGCGAGCGTGGCGATCGTGGCGCGGACGACCGTCTCCTGGATGACGCGCCGTGTTACGGAGGCCAACGGCTCGCGGGCCCAGTCGGTGTCGTAGTCCACGCCGAGCGTCGACGCCGCAGGAGGCACGTCGACCCCGCGAGGCCGAGTGGGCGCCGTGAACGGGAATCCCCGAAGCGAGCGGGGCACCAGATCCTTCGGCGACGACGCGACGGACGGCGAGTTGTCCTTCACGGCGCGAACGAGCGCGCCGAGGCGGCCCGGGCGGTCGTCGGCGCGTGACTCTCCGATCGGGAACGGGCTCACAGCGACCCTCGCCGCAGTGCCCGCACAACCATCACCGCGACCGACACGCCGATGGTGCCGAAGCAGGCGAACTTGGCCTTCGTCAGGTGGAGCAGGGACG